>CAIWCC010000138.1 GCA_903911085.1 uncultured Bacteroidales bacterium
AGCCACTTGGCTTGCCCTTGACAAGTACGGAAGCTGAAGCTAAATTCGCTTGGAGGCAGAAAAAGAAAAATACACAAACGAGACTGACTTTTGTCTCAAACCTTGGAGTTAATTTTGTCCAAATAATAGGGGGTCAAACCACTTTTTTGTCACATTCACAACCTACAATTCGTTGGGAAACAATCAGAACTTTAGGCTTAATTGCAAATTACGAAACGGAAATCATAGCAGAAATTGAAACTTTCACAACTGACTTAAACGAGCAAATCAAACAAGCTTCAATGGATTCGAGGAACAGAATAGAACAACGAAATAGATTAAAATAATGCAGCTAACACCCTTATGAGCACCCTTAGTCTCAGTCATTAGTTGGTATTTAAATGAAAAAAACCAGAAATAATATGATTTGGAAGATAATTTTATATGTGTTTATAACAATAGTATTCACAGGATTGCTTGCTGTATTTCAAGAAAAGATAAACCTGAACTTTGAAAAAATTGTACTTCCTCAATTAGCTCCGACTATTGGGATTATATTAATGATAATGGCATTTAGTGACTTAAGATTCTCGATAAATATCGACTTAAATAAACTTATCGTAGTAAAATCATTATTAGCTCTTGGAATTCCATTTTTACTATTTATCATAACTTTTATTGCAGGGAAACAATTTGGACTAGGAGTGAAACTTACAGACGACTTATGGAATTTAATTCCACTAATGTTTGTGGGCATTTTAATCGGCTCATTAGGAGAAGAAGTTGGTTGGAGAAGCTTTTTACAACTGACACTTGAAAAGAAGAATACGGCGTTATTGGCTTCAATTATCGTTGGAACAATTTGGGGATTATGGCATATTGGACATTATAAGAATGGAGCACTTTTTATGATAGGATTTCTGCTCTTTACAATTTCTGCTTCGATTATACTAGCTTGGTTACTTCGAGACACGAAATACAACTTAATAATCTCTGTACTTTTTCACGTTTCAATTAATTTAGGATTTCTTATACTGTTCAAGAACTCGTTGACGGACTCGAAATTAATGATTATAAACGGAATTGTTTGGTTGATGCCTACAATTGGGATAGTAATAACGACAGGAAAAGATTTGATAAGAATATAATAAACGACCAGCTAATACAACGAATGGATTGACAATAGTGTTTAGGTGAATCTCTGAGCTCTCAGATCCTCTCACTTGTCGTTCAACCTGCAATTGTATCACTTAATGCTATATGCCATGTATGTGCCTTTAAAATGGTTTTACAGATATGTTTAATAAAATGGTTTTATAATTTTCTTCCAAAAATCTTTTAGTTCCATTCTAAAATTAAAAAGTGCTTGGCTTAAATTGATAGAATTATAGAAAATGTGCCAATATACCTATAAAGCTCGTTAGTGTATTGCATAGCTAAAATCTTTTTCTACCTTTGTCAAAGAGTTATTTGACCTACTGCAAATCAAAGCAAACCAACGTGTTTAGCTCGTTACTTATCCATTACCTATTGAGATTTTTTGAATTGCAAGTTGCTTAAAATGAGCTGAATAATTAAAAAGCTCACGATTGTGGCAAAGGTATGTCTGGCCAAGTGGAATGTTATATTTTTATCAATTTCGCACACATCGCCAATTTCCTTAAGGTAAGCATTCATTTTTTGATTGCTTAGAATTGGAAATGATTTGTTATCAATTGATATACCTTTGTATTTTTCAAGAATCATTTTGGGAACATCCAGAAGTAAAATATTGGATTGCACATTTGTCTTTTGTCTTTTGGTCATTATCCAGAGTTTTCCATCAAATGAAGTTCTAATTTCTTTATCTGTCAGGTTCTTTACATCGATATAAGCAAGTCCAGTGAAACATGAAAATACAAAAATATCACGAACCAGTTCCAATCGTTTTATCGTGAATTGCTTTTTCAATAATTTTTCAATATCTTTTTGAGTAAGGTAACCTCTATCAACCTTGGTAGTATGAATTTTGTAGTTAGCAAATGGATCACCAACTATCATTCCGTTATTACGGGCAATTATAATGATACGTTTGAGAAATTGCATAAATTTAGCTGTAGTATTAGCATTGCAACCTACAGTAGTCAATAAATATATCTCAAAATCACACAAGAACATGTTCTTGATTTCTTTGAGTGAGATATCCGTCAGATTATATTTGAGCTGCATAAAGTTTTGTAAATGCTTGCGTGTGACTTCATATTTTCGATATGTAGTCTGAGATTTAGAGATGCCAACTAGCTTGAGGATGTCTTCATTATGTTTTTGGAAAAGTGACAGAAGTGTTTCGTGATTTTCACTTATCCCCAAAAAATCATTCTTAACTTTTTCGGCAGTAACATAATTATCTCTTTGTTGAAGTTCGTGGTAAATTCGGTAAAGTGATGCTCTGATTTCATTCAACTGAGCATTGTATTGCTTGCTATCAGACAAATTGCCAATAACTTTACCCAATTTGACACTCCAGTTGTTTGACTGAACTTCCAATTTTACATTAAACTGAGCGATGTGTCCATCGATAGTAATCCTTGCAATAATGGGCATTTTCCCATCTTTTCTAACTGCATTCCTTTTCAAGTAAAAAAGGACTTTAAATGTACTCTTCATAATTTCATTTTTTAATCGTTACAAAATTAGTTTATTGATTGTAAATGAAATAATTACATAACTTCCAAAAGGCGTCAAACTTATGCCAAAACCAGACTTTCTGTGACCTTTTTTTTTAATCTAGAATAGGTCACGAATTGGTCACAAAAGTGTGGCTGTTTATGACTTAATCTTGTCTTTGGTTACAACATGTTTACAAGGGTAGGATGATGAAAAAAACCTACAAAACGTTGATTTTGTAGGGTTTGTCTTTTTGGTGTTGCCTTTTGGCTTTACCTATTGTGGGCGTTGAGGGATTCGAACCCCCGACCCTCTGCTTGTAAGGCAGATGCTCTGAACCAGCTGAGCTAAACGCCCGAATTTTCATTCGGTTTTTGTTGTGCCTTTCTCTTAAAGCAGTGCAAAGATACATCCTTTTTTGATATCAAAAAAACAATTTTCATGTTTTTTTCATCTTTGACTAAAAAATAAATTGCAAGTCTTTCATAGACAATTACTTTAGCTTTAAATATTTTTTTTGAATTTATTTTTTATTGCTTACTAAAAGTCCTTTTGTAATTTCTCTATAACATAGATTATCATTTCAAACTAAAAATCTTTTTATTATTGCGTTATTTTCATTACTTTTGCATCAAAATAGTACATAATTTATAATTTGAAATTTTGAGTAAATATCAATAAAATAAATTATCGTAATCAATATTCCAGGATGAGCATTAGTTCTTAATATTGTCCTACATATTAGATTATTATCTATATTTCAACAATAAAAATTACACAACTAAAAAACACTATTATTGTGCTCCGAAATTTTTCGTGTTTGAAGATTTTTGGGGTTTACTTTATAAAAATTGAGTTATGCCAAACACTTCGCAGCGCGGACAAAATATGCCCGAATCGCCTATTCGTAAATTGGTACCATTGGCTGATAAAGCCAAAGCACGTGGTATCAAAGTTTATCATTTGAATATTGGACAACCCGATTTAAAAACACCTCAAGTGGCAATGGATGCTATTCGCAACATTGATCGTACCGTGTTGGAATATAGTCCAAGTGATGGTATTAGAAGTTTGAGATCAAAATTGGCCGCTTATTATCATTCATTTAATATTGATGTAACCGAAGATGATATTATTGTAACTACAGGTGGTTCTGAGGCAGTTAATTTTGCTTTTATGAGTTGTCTCGATCCAGGTGATGAAATTATTGTACCTGAACCTGCTTACGCTAATTATACTGCATTTGCTATTGGTGCTGGTGCAATTGTAAAACCAGTGGTTTCTACTATCGAGGAAGGTTTTGCGCTCCCTGCAATCGAAAGATTTGAGGAGCTAATAACTCCTAAAACCAAAGGAATTCTTATTTGCAATCCCAATAATCCTACTGGTTATTTGTACACCCGTTCGGAAATGAATAAAATTCGTGATTTGGTTAAAAAATATGATTTGTTTTTATTTTCAGATGAAGTATATCGTGAGTTTTGTTACACTGGTGCACCTTATATCTCTGCATTTCATTTAGATGGAATTGAAGAAAATGTTGTGCTTATAGATTCTGTGTCAAAACGTTACAGTATGACTGGTGTGCGCGTTGGTGCATTGGTTTCAAAGAATAAAGAGGTGCGCAAAAACGTTATGAAGTTTTGTCAGGCACGTTTAAGTCCACCATTGCTTGGACAAATTGCGGCAGAAGCTGCCATGAATACTTCTACCGATTATATGCTGGAAATGTACAACGAATATGTGGAACGTCGTAAATTTTTAATAGACGGTCTAAATAGAATTCCTGGTGTTTATTCTCCAATTCCTATGGGCGCGTTTTACACAGTTGCACGTTTGCCAATTGATGATGCCGACAAATTCTGTTCATGGTTACTAACTGATTTTGAATATGATGGATATACTATTATGATGGCACCAGCATCTGGTTTTTATACCACCGCAGGTTTAGGAAAAGACGAAGTTCGTATTGCCTATGTGCTTGATAAAGAAGATTTGAAGAATGCATTGGTGGTACTTGGAAAAGCACTGCAAGTATATCCTGGAAAAACCATTTAATCTCCAACCTCCAAAAATTGGATAGCAATAATCGAACATTGCTTCTTTATTGGTGGAAAAAAAACAATCTTATAAATTTGAATTTAGAATTTTTTATAGCAAAACGTATTCACTTTCAGCAGGGTAAGAAAAATATTTCTCGTCCTGCGGTTCGTATTGCTACCATTGGCATTGCCCTGGGATTAGCGGTTATGCTTATTTCTGTAGCTGTTGTAATTGGGTTTAAAAACGAAATTCGTAACAAAACAATAGGTTTTGGTGGACACATTCAAATTAGCAATTTTGATAATAATAATACATACGAGATGAATCCTATCAAAGTTGATAAAGCTTTGATAAATAAGATTTCGGCAATTGATGGTGTGAAACATGTCGAGAAATTTGTTACAAAACCAGGCATTATTAAAACTGATAACGAGTTTCAAGGCATAGTTATCAAAGGAGTTGATGCGGGTTTTGATTGGGACTTTTTCAAATCGAATCTAATTGAAGGTAAAATTATAGATGTTTCAAAAAGTTCGCCAAGCAATGAAATTATAATTTCAAAATATCTTACAAATTTATTGGGATTAAGGCTTGGTGATAGTTTCTTTACATATTTTATTGGAAGTCAAATTCGGGCTCGAAAGTTCAAAATAGTGGGTATATATTCTACAAATTTTATTGAATATGATAAGCTCTTTCTTTTGGCTGATATGCGACAAGTTCAAAACTTAAACGACTGGGATAGCTTATCTTATAGTGGTATTGAAGTGCTAATTTCCGACTTTGACCGTTTGGATGAAGTTGGTGATGCTGTTTATGACGCCACTGCCAATAAGTTTTCTAATGAGGGAAATGCTTATTCTACTCAAACAATAAAGCAAATAAATCCACAGATATTTAGCTGGCTCGATTTGTTGGATATGAATGTATGGGTCATTTTGATTCTTATGCTTGCTGTTTCAGGTTTTAATATGATTTCGGGACTGTTAATATTGATTTTAGAACGCACCAATATGATTGGGATTCTTAAATCAGTTGGTGCAACAGATTGGTCGGTACGTAAAATATTTCTCTACCATTCATTTTTTCTTGTTGGTAAAGGAATGTTATGGGGCAATTTTATAGGTCTTACACTTTGTGCTATTCAGTATTTTACGGGTATTATTCCACTTGATCCAGAAGCATATTATGTGGCCACTGTTCCAATTTGCTTCAACTGGTTGTATATTATTTTGTTGAATGTAGGTACGTTGTTGGCATCCCTTTTAATGATGGTTGGTCCGTCGTATTTAATTACCAAAATAACTCCTGCAAAGATTATAAGATACGAGTAAGCGATTGATTTTTGCCTTAAAATACATATTTTGTTATGTATTTGACAATATAAGAAATTTTTATCGGAAACACCACAGCTATTTCAAATTTCATTTTATAGCTAGATTTTTTTATTTATGAAATCACAAATTGAATCACTTCGTCGCAAACTAGAGCAGCATAATTTTAATTATTATGTGAAGTCAGCACCTACTATTTCCGACTTTGAGTTTGATGCGATGATGAAGGAATTGCAAATATTGGAAGAAAAATTTCCAGAATTTGCTGATGCTCATTCACCTACACAACGTGTTGGAAGTGATATTGCTAACGGTTTCGAGCAAGTAGCTCATATATATCCAATGCTTTCGCTTGGAAATACATATTCCGAGGGCGAAGTGCAGGATTTTTACGAAAGGGTACGCAGGGGCTTAAACGAAGATTTTGAATTGGTTTGTGAACTGAAATACGATGGTACTTCAATATCATTGACTTATGAACATGGATTATTGGTACGAGCTGTTACACGTGGTGATGGTGAAAAAGGTGATGATGTTACAGCAAATGTAAAAACGATTAAAAGTATTCCTTTGCGATTGCAAGGTGATTTTCCCGAAAATTTTGAAATTAGAGGTGAAATTCTTATGCCGTGGGCGGTATTTGATGAACTGAATAACGAGCGCGAAATGCAAGAAGAACAGCTTTTTGCCAATCCGCGAAATGCCGCTTCAGGTACATTGAAACTGCAAAATTCAGCTGTGGTTGCAAGCCGAAAACTTGATGCGTATTTTTACTATTTGTTAGGCGATAAATTACCCGCCGATTTACATTCCGACAACTTGAAAACAGCTAATTCATGGGGTTTTAAAATTTCAGAGGCTACAAAAGTTTGCAGTTCAATTGATGATGTTTTTGAATTTATCAAATACTGGGATACTGAACGAAAAAACCTGCCAGTTGCTACCGATGGTATTGTTATCAAGGTGAATTCACTCAGCCAACAAAAAAATCTTGGATATACTGCCAAATCACCACGTTGGGCAATTGCATATAAATTTCAGGCCGAAAAAGCAGTTACTCGTCTCAATTCTGTTTCATATCAAGTGGGTAGGACAGGAGCAGTAACTCCAGTAGCTAATCTTGAACCCGTGCAACTTTCTGGAACTGTTGTAAAACGTGCTTCATTGCACAATGCAGACATTATTGAAGGTCTCGATTTACATATTGGAGATTTGGTTTTCGTTGAGAAAGGAGGCGAAATTATTCCTAAAATCACAGCAGTGGATGTACATGCTTTAGGTGACGACAAAGTGATATTTATAAAAAAATGTCCTGAATGTGATGCTGATTTAGTCCGATTCGATGGAGAGGCTGCGCATTATTGTCCTAATGAAAATGCTTGCCCACCTCAAATTAAAGGCAAAATGGAGCATTTTGTAAGTCGAAAAGCCCTAAATATTGATGGTTTAGGAAGTGAAACCATCAATCTGCTGTATCAGAATAATTTATTGCATAACATTGCTGATATTTATGAATTGAAAATTCCAGATCTTATTAGGTTGGAACGTTTAGGTTCAAAATCGGCTTATAATATTAAGGATGGTGCTGAAAAATCGAAGGAAGTTCCATTCGAAAGAGTAATTTTTGGTCTAGGTATCCGTTTTGTAGGTGAGACAATTGCCAAAAAATTGGCTTATGCTTTTAAAAATATTGATGCTTTAGAGAAAGCTACATACGAACAGTTAATTGAAGTAGATGAAATTGGTGAACGTATTGCACAAAGCGTGGTGGCGTATTTTGCCGATTTAATTAATAAGCAGACAATCAATAGATTGAAATCATTTGGGCTTCAAATGTCACTTTCAGAAGAAAAATTGCAAGCTCATGGAAGTTCATTGGCGGGTTTGTCAATTGTTATAAGTGGAACTTTTGCACTTCATTCACGTGACGAATACAAAGCCATGATAGAAATGAATGGAGGTAAAAATGTAGGAAGTGTTTCTGCCAAAACATCCTACATATTAGCAGGTGAAAATATGGGACCAGAAAAATTAAAAAAAGCTGAAAGTTTGGGAGTTAAATTAATTGATGAAAAAGCTTTTTTACAATTGATTAATGCTGAAATGAAGGAGGATTCATTTAGTGGATTATTGTTTTAAAAAATAAAACATTATGTTTGAAAAAATAAATAACTTTATATTTCGGTTTCGTGCTCGTAAGTATCTGAGCACTACTGAGCGTGAACGGCGTTTTGTTAGCTATGCTAAAGCAAAAACCGTTTTGATTTTATTTGAAAGTGACTATTCCGAAAAAAACCAACCAATAAGAAGGATGATTTTATCATTACAGCAAGATGGAAAAAAAGTTTCGGCTTGGGGTTTTATTGATAAGAAAGAAATTACTACATCTATATTGCCAGATTTCAGAGTTTTACATCATCAACAAACCGATTTTTTTCACAAACCAGTAATCTCATATATTAACGAATTAAGTGAGTTGGAATTCGATTTATTGATTGATTTATCGCTAAAACCAATTTTACCATTACAGTATTTGGCGATGTATGCCAATGCATATTGTAAAGCAGGAATCCGCCAAAATGACTTGCCAATTTATGATTTTATGTTGGATTTGGAAAGTAAAAAGTCAATACCTGAAGATTTGGAAACAAATGAAACCATAATAGATGAAAATTATCTCTTTGAACAAATAATTTTTTATCTTAAAAGCATACAAACAAACGATTAAAACACTACTTTTGCAAATAAATTGTATTTTTTGACCGATGATTAATAATAAACTGACAGGAATGGGTGTTGCATTGATAACGCCTTTTAAAAGTGACGAATCGATTGACTTTGATGCATTAGCTCGACTAATAGAGCATCAAATTAAAAATGGCACTGATTATTTGGTGGTCTGTGGCACTACTGCCGAAACTCCTACGCTTACCGAACAAGAAAAGGAAGAGCTTACTCGTTTCGTTGTTCGTTGTGTTGCTGGTCGTTTGCCAATAGTTTTAGGTATGGGTGGCAACAATACCAAGGCAGTAGTTGAAAAACTTAAGACAGCAGATTTTAGTGGAATTGATGCCATTTTATCGGTTACTCCATATTACAATAAACCATCTCAAGAAGGTTTATATCAGCATTATGCTGCTATCGCAAAAGCATCTCCACTACCTATAGTTTTATATAATGTTCCAGGTCGTACTGGAGTTAATATGTTGTCGGATACAACCTTGCGTTTGGCAAAAGAATTTAAAAATATTTGTGCGATAAAAGAAGCGTCTGGTAATTTTACTCAAATCGACGAAATAATTAAAAATAAACCAGCTGAGTTTATGGTTATTTCGGGCGACGATGGTATAACTTTTCCGTTAATAACACTTGGTGCAGTTGGAGTTATTTCTGTTATTGGTAATGCTTTTCCAAAGGAATTTAGCCGCATGGTACGTCTAGCTTTACAAGGCGATTATAAAAGTGCACGTTTAATTCACCATCATTTTAATGAGCTAATTCAACTTCTCTTTGTAGAAGGAAACCCAGCAGGTGTAAAGAGTATGTTGGCTGTGATGGGATTTATCGATAACACTTTACGATTGCCCTTGGTGCCCAATACCATCAAAACCTATGAGCAAATTAGACAGGTTTTGAATGAATTGAATATTAAGTGTTAATTGTTGCGACTAAAATTGAACGAAATTAATTTAATTTTCAAGTAAAAGTACTTTTAGTTCTACTAAAAATATACCAAAACCTGCTGAAAAGTGGGTTTTGTTGTGAAATATAACTAGAGAAAACGATCTCATTTGAATAAATTCAACTAGGATTTCATGCATTATTGCTAGTTTTTAAAAATATATTTGCTAATAGTTTTCTGAAAATGAGTGCTGTAGGGCATTTTGATAAAAAAATGTTTTGAAAATGTTTGTAGATTAACGAAAAAGTAGTACTTTTGTCGTCGGGTAAGTCCTCCACGACCAGCTCCTTTTGAATTCCCCCAGGGCTTGATCGCAGCAAGGGTAGAAGGTTGTAGCGGTGCGATGAAGGTTGCTTACCCACTTGCCTCTTTAGCTCAGTTGGCCAGAGCACGTGATTTGTAATCTCGGGGTCGTTGGTTCGAATCCGACAAGAGGCTCACTAAAAAAGCCGCATTCATTTTTTGAGTGCGGCTTTTAATATTTAATTATTCTAGGTTAAATTCAAATATCCTTTACCAATATTTTTTCATTGAGTTTTTCAGAATTTTGATTGATTTCTAGCGTTTTATTCCAAAATGAATCCAATAATTCATTTTTGTTAGTCAGGAACAACTCAGAGCCATGACAATCTAATTTTGAAAATAATATTTTCACAGTTAACTGATTAATATCAATTGCGGGTTGATATGTTTTTAGTTTTGAACTTTCATTAAAGACTTCGATTAAAATTTCTACATCAACTAATCTTGTAAGTATTTGATTTATAATTCGTATTGGCATTTTGTAATTGCAAGCTATTTGTTCTGACGAAAGTGCAGGTTTCATTTCTTCAAATTGCTTTACAATAATATGAGTGATGAATAAAGTTAAGAAATTTTTGTATCTGGTGCTAATATTATTGGTGTCAACTTCGTAATCGTAATTTTTTATGTTTTGCGAGGCATAAGAAATTTCGGCTCCCAATAGGATAATCAAACATGATATCTGAATCCATAGTAATAATAATGGAACCGCTGCAAAACCACCATACACAACATTATATCGTGATAAGTAGACCTGTCCATGTATATAAAGAAATTGAAATAATTGAAATGCAGTTCCTGCAAGTATTCCAGCTATCATTGCGTTGAAAAATCTAACCTTGGTGTTTGGAATTAACATGTATAACACCGTAAACATTATCCAATTAATAAAGTATGGCGCAAATTTCACTCCAAATCTCAAAATAGGGCTTAGTACGTCGAATAAAAATGACTGTGCAAGCGCAGTGTTTATAAATATTGAAAGCCCACTAGAAAGAACAATTAAAAGTGGAATAATTAAGATGGACGAAAAATAGGTTGAAAATTGACGAAGTATTGAGCGAGATTTTTTTACTTGCCATATACTGTTAAATGCTTTCTCTACTTGCATAAAGAAATTCATTACCGACCAAAATAATACGGCAATGCCCACACCAATAAATAATCCACCTTGGGTTGTTTCTAAATATCTATCTACAAATCCCATAACGGTTGGTATCAAATTGGCCTGACCGATAAATGTATCTTGTAAGGAGTCTTCAATAAGTTTTTCAACACCAAAACCTTTGGCAATGGCAATAATTAATGCAAATAAAGGGATAATTGCAAAAAGAATGGAGTAGGTTAGGGCGGAGGCTCTAACATTCAAATTGTCGACTACAAAGCCTCTAACGGCTAAAATGATAATTTTTACTATTCTATAAAAAAATCGGTGAGTTTTATTCAATTCGTATTCGGTTATACGCCAAATATCAAATCGAAAAAAATTAAAAGCCTGCTTTATTAGTTTTGAGAATTTTGACATAGAAATCTTTGGTAAGTGGTTATTTGCAAATTTGAAAAATTCTTTACAAGAAATATTCCAAAATAATACTTTTTTTATGTCTTAGTTAAAAAAAAATAGTAGGTCTGTAAGCCGGGTTCTGTTCTTTGCTTTCGCAAATTGTCTGTCATTTATCTCGAACATAAGTCACCTTATGCCTCTAGCAATCTACCCTCCGACATCGGGCGAGCAACCCTACTGCGTCGGTTTACTTGATCTTGCAACCCATAAGACGTACGGCTTTGGATGTTACCAACCAAACCGGTGAGCTCTTACCTCACCTTTTCACCCTTTCCTTGCTAAAAGCAAGGTGGTTATTTTCTGTTACGCTACTCTGCTCTCACAAACAGCTTCCCGTTAGGAAATATGGTGCTCTTTGTTGCCCGGACTTTCCTCCATTTCGCAATGAAACGGCGACAAACCGACCTACTATTTCGGTGCAAAGATACTTATAACTAATTAATAATACATTATTGAATTTTCAAATAAATGTTGAATGATTTGCTAATTCAATGATATTTAATTGAATAATGTGATTTTGAATGTGTAATTAATACAATAATCAGTTCTTTTTTTGTAGTTAATGATTGTTTTATTACGATGTTTATTAATTCCATTTTATCAAAATAGTGGTCAATTTCAATACTAATTATGGCTGGAAAAATACTTGAATTTACCCCTTCAAATATTAAATAAATGGTACTTTCGAGCTGATAGTATTTGTTTATACTTTTGTAATTTTTATCTTATATTGCCTGAGGCAAAAAATATATTTTTGGGGAAGTCCATAAATTGTTGGATAATTGGAATAATTTCGTACTTTTACCAATAATTCTTTGAACAAATTGTTCATTATCATTCAGCATTTCTAACTTTTTCTCATAATTACTAAAATGAAATCCAGCAAGCAAATATCGGACAATTCAGATTTATCTCAAACAGATGGTATAATTCGAAATCCGAAGCCAGAAGCCAATTTTCAAATTGTGGGTATTGGTGCATCGGCAGGAGGGCTGGAAGCATTAGAACTTTTTTTCAATAATATGCCCAAAGACAGCGGTTTGGCGTATGTTGTTATACAACATCTTGACCCTAATCATGTAGGAATTATGCCAGAATTATTGCAACGGATTACTTCTATGAAAGTATTTCAGGCCACTGATAACCTTAATGTTAAGCCAAACTGTGTTTATGTAATACCTCCAAACAAGAGTATGTCAATTCTAAATGGCGTTCTACATTTGTTTGAACCAATAGAAACACGAGGCTTGCGTTTGCCTATTGATATTTTTTTCCGTTCGTTGGCAGATGATATGCAAGATAAAAGTATCGGAATTATACTTTCAGGAATGGGCTCCGATGGTAGTTTGGGGATAAAAGCCATTAAAGAAAAAAGTGGTATAGTTCTGGTACAGACACCCGATACCGCAAAATTTGATGGAATGCCTCGAAGTGCTACTCAAACTGTGAATGCCGATATAATAGCGCCAGCTGATGAATTACCCAATAAATTGTTAGAATTTCTTAAATATATTCCTGCTATAAAAATGGATGCAGAATTGGATGAAAAATATAAAAGCAGTCTTGATAAAATAATCATTTTATTGCGAGAACAAACAAGCCATGACTTTTCGTTGTATAAGAAAAACACACTTTTTCGCCGCATCGAAAGACGAAAAAGTGTACACCAAATTGAAAAGATAAGTAATTATGTACGTTTTTTACAGGAAAATACTAAGGAAATTGATATTCTTTTTAAAGAATTGCTGATAGGTGTTACTAGTTTTTTTCGAGATACGGCCGTTTGGGAAAATCTTAAAGAAAAAACATTACCAGCTTTGATGAACAATTTACCCAATGGATATGTGATGCGTGCTTGGGTTACGGGTTGTTCAACTGGTGAGGAGGCATATTCATTGGCTATATTATTTAAAGAAGTACAAGAAAAGTATTTTAAGAATAAGAATTTAACGCTTCAAATATTTGCTACAGATTTAGACGTTGATGCAATTGAAAGAGCTCGTAAGGGAGTTTTTCATGCCAATATAACTTCCGATGTGACACCCGAAAGAATTAGTCGATTTTTTATTAATGAAGATGGTGGTTATCGTTTAAATTCAGCAATCAGAGAAATGGTAGTTTTTGCACACCAAAACGTGATAAAAGATCCGCCATTTACTAAATTGGACATACTCACTTGCCGTAATATGCTGATATATATGGAGGCAGATTTGCAAACAAAATTAATGGCATTGTTCAATTACAGTCTTAATTCAGATGGAATATTGGTACTAGGCACTGCCGAAACATTGGGTAATGCTAAGGATGGATTTATTGAACTTGATAGCAGATTAAAAATATATAAACGAATAGCTAAAACTCTTTCAACGGAATTGCTCGATTTTCCTAGTTCTTTTAATCGTTTTAAATCTGTACAATCGGATATAAAGTCAAGTCCTAAAAATATAGATAATATTCAAACTATTGCAGAACAAGTAATGCTACAACGGTTTACGCCAGCTAGTGTGATGGTAAACGATAAGGGCGATATTCTTTATATTACAGGCCGTACGGGTAAATATCTCGAACCTGCAGCGGGTAAAACTAATGTTAATATCCACGCAATGGCTCGTGAGGGTTTGCGTGAGATATTGCCAAATGCTTTCCGCAAGGCAATGCAAAATTTTGATGTACAAGTATTTCGTAGTATTAAAGTTGGAACTAATGGTGGTACTCAATATGTGGACTTAACAGTTCAACAAATTGAAAATTCAGGCGTACAAAGAAATATGATAATTGTAGTGTTTTCAGATGTATTTCCATTTGTGCCAAAGGAGATAAAGAATCTACAAATGGGAAAACATAGTTCAGACGGACGGCAGCAGGAGTTGGAAAATGAATTAAAACGAAGCTATGAAGACATGCAGGGCATTCGTGAGGAAATGCAAACATCGCAAGAAGAACTGAAATCAACTAATGAAGAATTGCAATCGACCAATGAAGAACTGCAATCGACTAATGAGGAATTGACTACCTCAAAAGAAGAGATGCAGAGCTTGAACGAAGAATTACAAACAGTGAATGTAGAGCTTCAAAGTAAGATTAATGATTTTGGACAGGCAAATAACGACATGAAAAATTTGCTCAATAGCACCGAAATTGCCACTTTGTTTTTAGATAACGAATTAAATATCCGCAGGTTTACCGATTCTATTGTAAATATATTTAAACTACGAAGTGTGGATATTGGAAGACCATTTACAGACATGGTTTCCGATTTACAGTATCCAGAAATTGAAAATCATTGTATTCAGGTTCTCAAAACATTAACTACAATTGAAACTGCAATAAACACAAATGACGGTAGATGGTTTTCGGTGAGAATTATGCCATATAGAACGCTAGACGACCGCATAGATGGATTGGTAATTACTTTTACCGATTTGACGCTGGTAAAAAAAGCAGAAGCCGCACTCAATGAAAGTGAAAATAAATTTAGTACAATTTTTGAACAATCGCCCATTTCTATTGAGTTTTATAATACAGATGGAGTATTGATTAATGCAAATAATGCTTGTGTGAATTTATTTGGAGTAGTAAGTGTTAATGAAATGTTGGGTTTAAAACTTTTTGACGACCTCAACATATCTGATGAGATAAAATTGAAGCTAAAGCAAAACCAAAGTGTAAGATTTGAAACAGAGTTTGATTTTGAAAAGCTTAAAAAACAAAATCTTTATAGAACATCCTGTTTTGGAGTAAAAACCTTAGATTGGTCAATAACTCCGCTGATGAATAATGACTTGTTAATTGGATATATTCAACAGATACAAGATATTACTAAAAGTAATTAGTGACCTTTTTGACCTAAATTTAATTGTGAGAGCAGAGTAAACATTGTTGGTTTTTATCCAATTTGTTTACCTAAAATAAAGTGACAATTTGCAATAAAAGAAAGGAACATCACAATGGAAAAGATGAAAAAATCGGAAGTTGAAACTCTTCGCTACAAGGCGGAAAAGCTCCGTAAAGTCAGAAACGAGGCATTTCACGCAACTACAACAGCAGATGAAGTAACTCAAAAACTTATTTATGAGTTGGAAGTTCACCAATTAGAGCTCGAAATGCAGAATGAGGAGTTAAAACGAACACGAGCGAATGCAGAAGATATTAGCAATAAATACAGCGAGTTATATGACTTCGCACCTACTGGATATTTTACGCTGTCGCAAGATGGTGATATTATAGAATTAAATCTAGCTGGTGCACAACTGCTTAATAAGGAACGATTAAAACTTAAAAATAGGAATTTCACTCGGTTTGTTTCACCCGAAACACGACCAGTTTTCAATCATTTTCTAAAAATTTTATTTCAAAATCGAAGCAAAGAAACCTGCAAAGTTGCACTTTTCAATGAAAATGACTTCATAACGTACGTTTTATTGGATGGTATTATTAGTCCTAATGGGGCGCAGTGTAATATTTCAGCAGTTGACATCACTGAATATAAAAAGGCTGAAATTGAATTAGTGGAGAGACAAACTCAGTTTTTTAATCTTGCCAATTCGAGTATTGCACTTATTTGGCAGGCTGGAACTGATAAGTTGTGTTTTTATTTCAATAATACATGGCTTAAATTTACAGGACGTACATTGGAACAAGAAATAGGCAATGGCTGGGCCGAAGGTGTTCATCCAGATGATTTCGATAGTTGTTTGAAAACTTATAATACAGCATTCGACCAACGTGAATCTTTTGAAATGGAATATCGCTTACTCAATGCTAGCGGCGAATACCGTTGGATATTAGATTTAGGCACTCCCAATTTTGACAATAATAAAACATTCTTAGGCTATTTTGGTCATTGTTTTGATATTACTGAGCGCAAAAATGCAGAAGCTGCATTGCAAAAGAGTGAAGTGCAACATCATATAATTACCGATCATTCGCCAATAGCTATTGAACTTTACGATTCGGAAGGGTTACTTCTAACGGCAAATCCAGCATGTTTAAAAATGTTTGGGATTGGAGATGAAAATGAGATTCGTAAATTTTCACTTTTTAGCGATCCAAATATTAATGATGAGCACAAAAAAGTGTTGAAATTTGGCAAATCAATTAGTTATCAATCATATTTTGACTTTGAAAAGGTTAAAGAATTGAATCTTTATCAGACATCAAAGTCAGGGCAGTCATATCTTGATGTTATGATAAAGCCAATAGAAGATAATTTTAAAAATATTAGTGGATATTTGGTTCAAATACAAGATATTACTGAAAGAAAACAAGCAGAAGACCAAATACGAAAACTATCAATTGCAGTAGAACAAAGTCCAACAACTATCGTTATTACTAATATTGCTGGTGATATTGAATATGCTAACCCCAAATTTATAGAATTGACAGGTTATAATCTTGAAGAAGCAATAGGTAAAAATCCTCGAATTCTAAAATCTGGAAAAACCGATGAAATTATATACAAAGAACTTTGGAAAACGATAAATTCAGGAAAACTTTGGAATGGTGAATTTATTAATAAGAAGAAAAACGGTGAAGAATTTGTTGAGAGTGCTTTAATAGCACCCATTTTTGATAAAAATAAAAAGATAATTAATTTTCTAGCAATTAAAGAAGACATAACAGAACGAAAACTTGTAGAACAAGAATTAAAGGACTCAAGAGAGCAATTGAGAAATTATACATCGCATCTTCAGCATGTGCGTGAGGAAGAAAAAGTATCTATTGCGCGCGAAATACACGATAGCCTTGGACAAATTCTGGTGGCACTTAAAATTGACATTGGACTATTTAAAAGAAGATTATCCAAAGGAAATGAACAGGTAAATGCATCGGATGTAATTGATGAGATGGATAAACTTTTTAAACAGGTAGATGATGCCAATAAATCGGCACGAAGAATAATGAATGGTTTAAGACCAGAGCAGCTTGAACTACTTGGTTTTGTTGGAGCTGCAACACTTCAACTTCACGATTTTGAAGAAGCTCACCACATAAAATGCAAGTTTGAAGGCGCAGTTTTGGAGTCAAAGATTCACCCAGACCAAGCCTTGGCATTATTCCGAATACTTCAAGAATCGCTCAATAATATTCTCAAGCATGCTCAAGCAACATTGGTAACTGTTCGATTGAGTTATACAACCGAAAAATTGAAAATGGAAATAGTGGACAATGGAGTGGGTTTTGACCAAAATAAGAAAGGCAGGGTAGATTCGTATGGATTGATTGGTATAAAAGAACGGGTGAAATTGCTGGAAGGAAACTTGGAAATTAGCAGCAAAATTGGCGAAGGAACTCTGGTGAAAATTGAAATGCCATATTTGTAGAGATGTGGCATTGATGCAGTAGTCGCCCCAAGCCCCTGAAGGGGATGTGAAGACGCAGTATGTTATATGCGACATATCCGCCCCAAGCCCCTGAAGGGGATGTGAAGACGCAGTATGTTATATGCCACATAACCGCCCCAAGCCCCTGAAGGGGATGTGAAGACGCAGTATGTTATATGCGACATATCCGCCCCAAGCCCCTGAAGGGGATGTGAAGACGCAGTATGTTATATGCGACATATCCGCCCCAAGCCCCTGA
>CAIWCC010000139.1 GCA_903911085.1 uncultured Bacteroidales bacterium
AATACTTGTAACTTATTGACTACCATAGTGTCGCTTCTCCGAAGCTATTTATAAAAAGTCCCATCGGGACGAAATTATGGTAGAAAATATGCAAAAACAAAATCTAAGCCCCATCGGGGCGAAATTATCTCAAAGCATTATTGGAAGCGGTTTTTCAGATGAAAATTAAAAGTTTATCGGACAACAATAGTTGATTTATACCAATGTAACACAGATAATAATTTATGCTCCGAAATAATACCGAAATACATCACTACAAAAGCTTTTGTTCATTGTATATTGTTTGCTCCTTTAAATACTATGTCTACTGTGGTTTGTTTATAAGTTATAATTCTAATACTTAAACAAATCTCCAGTCTTTCGTATTGAAATTAATCCACCATAACTATTTCCAAATAGTTTTCCGTGGTCGCCAGATACAACCAAACCACATTCAATATTTTGAATTTTTGAAAATTTTCTTTTCACTTCAAGCATTATTGAAGTATTTCGTAACATTTCAGGTGGAATTGGATGATAATAAATGCCATCATAACTACTATAATTTTTTGAAAAAGATGTAAGCAAGCGATATTGATAGCTTTTCACATCTCCTTCTATACCAAAATGATGCACCTGCACTCTATTGTTGAGCGAAGTCAAAGCTCCATCTGAATTAAATGTAGCCTTCGAAATAAAAGCAGTTCCAATAATTTGGGATTTATATGTCCAGCCAGAGCGGTATATATAATTTGTAAAATAACTATCACCACCACCATATACAATCCCATCTTTATCGTGATAAGGGCCAGTTTGATCGGTAGTATTCAAATACTCATACAAAAAACCTTTTATAAAAGGTAGTTTTGAATTGCGAATCGACACACCCCAAAGTCCATCGGGAATATTTAAGGTATTACAAATAAAATAAATTGGTCCATCTTCCGAAATATTTTGCCAATAACCACTAATTTTATAATCCGAAATCTTTAAATCCAACTTCAAACTTTGGGATATAATATGATTTCCTAAAGCATTTATTTGTTCACCTGTTGGAGCATCTGTACCACCCGATTTTCCAAAAAATATAGATTTATAATCGGACAAACTAACAGGCTGTTGGCCTAAACCTGGTATATTGCCACCCCAAATTCCAACATGGTTAAGTCCGTATTCAATATTTACTGGTAACCTGCCACCAATTCTCACATAGGCATATTTATGATGAAGATATGCACCTTGTTCATAAGCATTTTTCGAAAACCAACCATGAACTAAAGCGCCTTTAACTTGCAGATAACCATCAGAATAAGGTATAGCGGTATAATGTTCTATACCAATTGTTATTTTGGGCATAGGTATTGCATTGTGTGAAAACAATAAACCACCAGAGGACAAAGTAGAATCCTGATTTCCAAGAGTTTCTTTACGAGAACCAACAATTAAATCGAAAACCGAAAACCTCGCTTTAGCATAAAGTTCGTGAAAATAAAGTTCCGATTTATTGGCATCTTTTTTTATTAGCAAATTTGCTTTAAATCCGTAGTCAAATAGCCGACTTGATGCTCCAAAGTCCTTATTAATTGCAGCCTGAAAATTAGCATTGAATGGGGTTTCACTCACAACTCCATAACTATTGGCACGTAACCAAAATGGTGATGACACACCCGAAGAGCCAATTCCCATAACACCAATTTCATATTTTATGGTATCGTTTTGGGAATATAATTGTATTGAAATATAAAAATATAGAGCAAGTACAGATAGAAGTTTTTTCATAAAATTGATGTTCAAAGTCATGATTTTTAACTTGACTTATAGTTATTTCGTTTTTTGAGGTGATTCAATTACTGACTAAATTTCTGAGTTCAGAAAGCTTTTAGATAATTCATTTTAATTTCCAAATCTTTAAACTTAGTGTATTTTGTGAGTTCCTTTGAGAACCAACGGTCAGCGTAGCTAATTTTGTGTAATAGCTATACCACAAAGAAACACAAAAAATCAACACAAAGTTTCACAAAAGAAAGACATTTGAATCTTGAAAAAATGGAACCTGACTTTATTGTTTAATTATGGCTCAAAACACCACAAATCATTTAATATTTCAGCATCATTATCACCAAAACCAATGTATCCTTTTCCATTTATTGTAAAAGCAATTGCATTTTCGCGTTCTGGAGCAGGAATATTTCCTCTACAGTACCAAACATTTAACTTTGAATCAAACTCCATTATGTCCGATTTTACATGTCCACCAGTTAAATTTCCTCCAAAATTTCTTCCTGTACTTACAAAAAATCTATCATTTATACAAAGTGCAACTGCATTTTCGCGACCTGTATCAGGCATTTTTTTCTTTCTCTCCCAACTGTCATTGGCTGGAAAATACTCCCACCAATCATTCTCATTTACAACACGGTAGCCGGTACCAAAATATACATGCGCTGCATTTGCACACAATACGGCGCCTGCGCGTGGAATAAAAGAACATCCGCTTAATAAAGTCCAAGTGTTCGTTTTGGGGTTAAATTTCCAAAGCTCATTATTGAAACCAAAATTGTCGAATCCTGCACCAACATATACAAAACCATTGTAAACAAAGCTTACACAGGCATTTGTAGCCTCGGTTGGTATATCTTTCATTCTAAACCAAGCGTTAGTTTTAGAATCAAATCTCCAAAAATCTTTCAAGCATCCGCCGGTATAAGCTCCTGCATTTCGAGCAAAGCCAAGTCCAACATAAGCAGTGTCATTTATAACAGCTGCCATGGCTTTTACACGTGCAACACCCGGAAAAGGAGCATTAATGTCTGTCCATTTATCGAGTAGGGGGTCATATTGCCAACTTTCTTTGAGCGAATCGGCTGCATTTTGTGTTCGCCCTAATGTTACATATGCCTTATTGTCAATAACAAAAGCTACAGCCGATGCTCTACCAGTAAGCGACATTGTGCTTCGCTTTACGAACGAAATATCAGGATATGGTGACTTAGCAGGTTCGTTGCAACTTAAAAACAACAAAATGAATGAAAAATAGTAAAGAATAATAGGACGTTTTATTTTAAGAATCATTTTGTTTGAAATGTTTTTAGATATATTCAATTGCAAATAATCTTTTTTTAGTAATAGGAATGAAATAATCCAATGTTTTAGTCGGGGCTAGCCCCGCACCCCACTCACTTTTTTGCCTTGACGCAAAAAAGTAAGCAAAAAAAGTCAAGACTGCGCCCACTTCGCTCGAAAAATTAGTCGTTTGTAGGCTGAAAACTTTTAAACTCGTACCGACGGAATACGTCGGCACTCAAACACAAAAGTTTTCTAAGCCTACTTCACTCCATTTTTCTGCTCATTGGACGAGGTCGGTCCAAAAACAAAAGTCCGAAACTCAGCAAGAGTTTTATAACATTATTTCTTTCCTATCTTTTAAATTCTTACTTCCACACCTTGTGTTTTCAAATAAGATTTTAATTCAGGTATTCCAATTTCTTTATAATGAAAAATACTTGCTGCCAAAGCTGCGTCGGCTTTACCTTGAGTAAATACATCTACAAAATGTGACATTGTTCCTGCGCCACCACTTGCAATTACTGGTACGTTTACAGCTTCCGAAACAGCACGTGTAATGTCCAATGCAAATCCATCTTTGGTACCATCGTTGTTCATCGAAGTCAGTAAAATTTCACCTGCTCCAAGCGCAACAGCTTGTTTTGCCCATTCCACTGTTTTTATTTCCGTAGGGATGCGACCACCATTCAAATAGACATACCACTCACCATTTATAAACTTTGTATCGATGGCTAACACTACACATTGACTTCCAAATTGCGAAGCTAAATCTTTTATTAACTGAGGATTGCGAACAGCTGAAGTATTCACAGAAATTTTATCAGCACCACAAGCCAACAAAACCGATACATCTTCGACGCTAGATATTCCACCACCTACAGTAAACGGAATGTTAATATGTTTGGCTATTCTTGTTACAAGCTCCGACAAAGTTTTGCGCTTTTCGTTGGTAGCAGTTATGTCCAAAAAAACCAATTCATCAGCACCCATGCGAGCATATAATGCACCTAATTCCACAGGATCACCTACATCGGTTATATTCTCAAAATTTATTCCTTTTACTGTTTGTCCATTTTTAATATCTAAACATGGAATGATTCGTTTTGCTAACATATTATCTTAATATTTATATTTTATATTTTGGAAAAAGAAAACTGTGTTTATTTTAAACACTTTAAAGCCGTCTGCTCTTCATTCCAATCACCAAGGGTAATTGTTTGAACTGTATTGACTAATGTTTTTAAATAGGGTCGTTCCACACGAATGTAATTGTTGCTAAAACCAACCATATTATCATCTTTTTGACGACTTTCCCATAGCACTTGTGTAGTTTTACCAATTAGTGTTTCGTAAAATACTTTGGTCATTTTGTCAGAAAGCGAATGTAAAATATCACTTCTTCGTTTACGTTCAACATTCGATACAGTGTGTTCTATTTCGAGCATCTTTGTTCCTGCACGTTCCGAATAACTAAAAACATGAAGTTGAGAGATGTCTAAACTTTCAATAAATAACAGTGCTTGTTCAAATAATTCATCTGTTTCACCTTTTACACCTACTATTACATCGACGCCAATAAAAGCATCAGGCATAACTTTTTTTATCGTTTCAATTTTATTTGAAAATAATTCGGTGGTATAACGTCGTTTCATCAATTGTAAAACTTGGTTAGAACCCGATTGCAATGGAATATGAAAATGTGGCATAAAATGCTGACTTGAAGCAATAAATGCAATAATCTCATCAGTCAAAAGGTTTGGTTCAATGGAGGATATACGAAATCGGATATTTTCTGGAATTGCATCCAGAGCTTTTACTAAATCGAAGAAGTTTTCACCAGTGGACTTGCCAAAATCTCCAGTGTTTACGCCCGAAAGAACAATTTCTTTTGCGCCTTCGGCAATGGCCTGTTTAGCCATATTTACGGTGGAAAAGATGGTAGCATTTCTACTTTTACCTCGTGCCAATGGAATGGTACAATAAGTGCAAAAATAATCGCAACCATCTTGCACTTTTAGAAAAAAGCGTGTTCTATCATCGCGCGAACATGATGGTTGAAACTCCTTAACTGTAACAATTTCAGAACGATGAACTTCGCCTTGTTTAGAGGCATCAATTTGTTGTATATAGTTTAAAATGCTAAATTTTTCATTGGCGCCTAATACCAAATCAACACCTTCAATTGCAGCAATTTCTTGTGGTTTAAGTTGAGCATAACAGCCTGTAACTACCATAATAGCAGAGGGATGTAGTCTATTTAATCGTTTGATAGCTTGTCTGCATTTGTGATCGGCAGTATCTGTTACCGAACAAGTATTAATTATACAAACATCGGCTTGCTCACCAGCACGCACTTTTGTAAAACCTTCATCGCTGAGCTGTTTGCCAATTGCAGAAGTTTCAGCAAAATTTAATTTACAACCTAAAGTGTGAAAAGCAACTTTTTTATTTTGAAAAATGGAATTATCAATCATATTTTATTGAAAGCAAAATTTACCACTACAAAGGTAGTAAAAATTGAAAGAAATTAAGCGAGCGAAAAAATTATAGTGCCAAATTTCATTATTGCATCATTGCGACTTGGCGTACATTTTGATATTTTACTAATCGGAGAAGAATCAATAATACAGTATAAAACCTTAATCTTTCAAATTGGTGTATCCTTTGGCACAATATTTAAATATAAGACATTATATCAGCTAATTACATTACATTACACTAAAATCTAAAATTTTGAAGCCTAAATTTGATATAATTTGTGTCATTTTCGTTCAAATCTTTTGTTTCGAAAATAAGCATGATTAGTTTTAACATAAAAAATTCGAAGTATTTTATAAATCCGTTTTTTCCGCTTAATCAATGTAATCAGCGTGCTATTTTTTTTGGTTCTGGCTTGTCCAGTTTCGGTAATAAAATGTTATTTCAAATATTTTTCCAAAAACTGATCCTGCTCCCAAAGTAAATGAAGAATATTTTCTTTAGCCATATAAGCATGAGCTTCCTTTGGCAAAATAACCATCCTCACAGGTGCTCCAAGTCCTTTTAACGCTTGAAAATAGCGCTCTGTCTGCAAAGTAAAAGTACCTGGATTATTGTCAGCTTCGCCATGTACGAGTAGGAGAGGGGTTTTCATTTTGTCAGCTGACATAAATGGCGACATACTATTGTAAACCTCTGGCACATCCCAATAGTTGCGTTGTTCGCTTTGAAAACCAAATGGAGTTAGAGTTCTATTATAAGCACCACTTCTGGCAATTCCACATGCAAAAAGATTTGAATGGGTAAGCAAATTGGCAGTCATAAAAGCACCATAAGAATGCCCACCAACTGCCACTTTTTTTCTATTAATATAACCAAGAGAATCGACGGCATCTATTGCTGCTTTTGCATTTGCGACCAATTGTTGCATAAAATTATCGTTTGGTTCAGTTTTTCCTTCACCAATAATTGGAAATGCTGCATCATCGAGCACTGCATAACCACGTGTAACCCAATACACAAACGAACCATAATAAGGAAAAGTAAATTCATTGGGATTGTTGGAATTCTGACCCGCACTGTTTTTATCCTTATATTCAGCAGGATAAGCCCAAATTAGTAATGGTAGTTTTTGCTTTTTCGAGCGGTCGTAGTCTGCTGGTAAATACAAAGTTCCCGAAAGTTCAACACCATCAGCACGTTTGTATTTAATTTTTTCTTTATATACATTTTCGATACTTTTGAACGGATTTGGAAAATGTGTCAATTGCGTCAAATCATTCTTCTTTTTTATATTGCGTAAATAATAATTGGGGTATTCGTTTGGCGATTGAATTCGAACTAAAACTTCCCCTGTTTTGAAATCTTCAATTGCAAATATCTCTTCAATCTTGTCGGTATAGGCCGATTGGTATAAGCGTTTTGTTTCTAATGTTTCAAAATTCAATTCGTCGATAAATGGAAATTGTCCTTCAGAAGTATGTCCATCGCCAATTCGATACAAACAATTATTTTCTATCGCAAGCACATATTTTGTAAAAGCATTTTTTTTATGTTCAAAATTGCCAGGGTCGGAATAAATATCTTGATAGTTACGGTCTGTAATAATTTTTGCATTTTCATTATATTTGGACGGATTTAGTAAATAGGTTTTCTCATTTCGAGTGTCATACCATTCGTCTTGCATAATTGCTACTTCGTCATTCCCCCAAAATATGTGAGAGAAACGTTGAATTGTTTTAGCTAAAAGTTTTGGTTCTTTGTCAAAAGGTGCTTCCCATAGGAATACAGCATCACGAAAATCAACTTTGTTCTCTGGATTACCACCGTCCAATGCTTCAGCATAATAAAGAGTAGCTGGCACATCCGAACGCCAATTCATTGAACGTTTTCCTGTTCTTACTGCCATAAATCCTTTTGGTAACACTTCTGATAAAGCCACACTATTTACATCTTTAACAACATCACCTGCAATATCGTAAACTACCGTAATTTGCGGAAAACGATTTAGTGGAACAATATACGAAAAAGGCTTTTTTAAAGTGCTTATAAGTATGTATTTACCATCTGGTGAAAATGATTCACTAGAATATATGTCTGCTTTTTTAAATAATTTTGCTTTTCCTTTTAAATCTATAATATACAATTCGGAAGTAGCTAGTGTAACAAAATTTTCTTCATCGGCAGCATTTTTAAGTAAATCTGGATAAGTTCTATTTTGTGCTTTCAAACCATTGCTAACTGAAATGATTGGACCTTTTGGCAATTCCTTCTTGCTATCTAACAATGCTTTACGATTTTTTGGAAGTTGTCTAACAAGCAGTTTGTTACTATCAGCAAACCAATTTACTGGATTTCCCATATTGGCATTAATAATTGCATCAGTAAGTTTAGTTGCTTTAGCTGTTGCAATATCGAGTACCCAAAGTTCGACTCCAACATTTGTTGTATGAGTAAAAGCAATTTTTGTCTCATCAGGCGACCAATTTACAAAAGCAATACGTGGCTGAACAGGTAAACCTTTAACTTGAATAAGCTCAGTACAATTAACTTTGCGCAATTTCAGATTGGAAATATAATTGGTGGCACTGGCAATATTGGTGATAGGGTTTACGCGCAAACCTCCCATACTCATTTCTTGTTGGTTGAGGTCATCCAAAGTTTTATATGTACTTCGATAACTTAGCAACATATATTCTTTTTTTGTGTCCATTGCCACTGTTGGTGTACGTTCATAATCAGCCAATTGCATTATGCTTGCAGGTGGAATTTGATAGGCTAGGTTTTCTTGTGCCATATTTTTGTTCAATATTATTAGGATAAATAAAATGGTTGTAGTTCGTTTTTTCATTTTAAAAAAGGTTTTAAAATAATTTACAAAAGTAGGGTTTTCTTTTGGGTAGGGCAAATAGCTTTAAAAAGTTAATTCTGATTTTTTATAACAAAATCAAGCAATCCAATGTTTGATTTAAGTAATGGACAAAATACTATGTCGTATAAATAAAGAAGAATAGAACGCCGATTTGACGGATTAAGGGGATAAATACGGATAATATTTAAACGGATTGAGAACTGATTTAAGTCATGTAAACATGACTGAAATACCTAAACTATTGAAAATCATTCCGATTTATCGGAATTAAAATCCGTTTTTTTTATCCGCTCAATCAGCGTTTATCCGCGTTCCATTCTTTTTCTTTTTAATACAATAAATACGACATTATTTACTTCCACTTACTTAATGTAACCAAATAACATGAAAAAAAATCCAATCCCCAATTGTGTAAATTGGAAATTGGATTTTAAAATGTTAGAAATAAATTCTTTATAGAAATTTTTTAATCGAAATTATTGTAAGCTGTTTCACCATGTTGTGTTTCGTCAAGACCAATAGCTTCATGTTTATCAGTAGCACGAATACCAACAGTTACCTCTGTCAATTTAAACAAAATATATGTTCCAATACCAGAGAAAACAATAGTTACTCCAATGGCCAAAAGTTGAATCCACAATTGGTGGAAATTGCCATAAGCAGCACCACTATAAGCGCTTTGAATAGCTGGAGTAGCCAAAACACCTGTTAAGATAGCACCAATAATACCTCCAATACCATGTACACCGAAAGCATCCAATGAATCGTCGTAACCCAATTTAGGTTTAATATATGCCACCATAATAAAACAGATAACCGAAACTACAACACCGATAATTAATGCACCCGGTACACCTACAAAACCAGCAGCAGGAGTGATAGCAACTAAACCAGCCACAGCACCAGTACTAATACCAACTACTGTTGGACGTTTGTCAACAAACCAGTCGATTAAAGCCCATGTAAGTGCAGCAGTAGCAGCAGCAATATGAGTAACCATAAGTGCATTTCCTGCCAATCCATCAGCAGCTAAACCGCTACCCGCATTGAATCCAAACCAGCCAACCCATAACAATCCAGCACCCATAACCACATAAGTAATGTTATGTGCAGGAATAGCATGACGTTTATAATCACGACGTTTTCCAAGCATAACAGCAGTAACTATAGCTGCAATACCAGCATTAATGTGAACAACAGTACCACCAGCAAAATCTAATGCACCTAATTTATATAACCAACCATCGGCCGACCATACCCAGTGAGCTACAGGATTGTAGATAAATAATGACCAAAGAATTGAAAATACTAAGAAACCTTTAAAACTAATACGTTCAGCAAATGCACCAATAATTAACGCTGGAGTGATTACTGCAAACATGCCTTGAAACATTATAAATACAATGTGAGGAATAGTTCCAATTGGATTTCCATCAAGACCAATTTGTGAGTGAGAAATAAAGTATGGACTCAAATCGTTTAAGCTAATATTATTCAAAAATGCCCAGTCGAAACCACCAATATACGGTTTTAATGCTTCAATTGAATTTGATCCAAAAGCATTGCTATAACCTATTACCACCCATTCTACGCTGATTACAGCTACTAAAATAAATACTTGCATAAAAATGTTTAAAACGTTTTTGCGACGTACTAAACCACCATAAAAAAGAGCTAATCCAGGTATGGACATTAACAAAACAAATGCAGTAGCTACTATCATCCATGCGGTATCACCAGCATCAACTGTAGGTGCAACTGCCGCAGCGGCTTCAGTTTGAGCACTTATTGTTGGAAAAGATAATGCTAATAGGGCTATTATAAATAAAATATTTTTTTTCATCTTCATTTTTTTTTTAAGTTATATCATTTTTTTTATTACTACTATTTGTTATACAATGCTTCTGAACCAGATTCTCTATTTCTAATACGGTATGTTTCCTCAATGTCATAAACAAAGATTTTTCCATCTCCAGTTTCGCCTGTCCATGCTGCATCCAAAATTGCTTTCACTGTTTTATCGAGATTTACATCGCGAACAACAATAGACAACATTCGACGATGAATGTAGCTCGATTGAAAAACTTGACCTCTTACAATTTGTTCTTCGGTCGATTTACCTAGACCTGTAATGTCCCAATAAGAAAACCATTCGATACCTGCATTATACAATGCCACTTTGGTGTCCTCGAATTTTGATTTGCGGATAATTGCTTCAATTTTTTTCATTTTTCGATTTTTTTTTAATTTTATGTTTATTAATGAATACGTGTTTAACTCTAAAATGTTTTGCAAAAATATTTTTTTTTGATATTGTTGAGAATTTTATAGTAAGTAATAAT
>CAIWCC010000140.1 GCA_903911085.1 uncultured Bacteroidales bacterium
AATACTTGTAACTTATTGACTACCATAGTGTCGCTTCTCCGAAGCTATTTATAAAAAGTCCCATCGGGACGAAATTATGGTAGAAAATATGCAAAAACAAAATCTAAGCCCCATCGGGGCGAAATTATCTCAAAGCATTATAGGAAGCGGTTTTTCAGATGTAAAATAAAAAGTTTATCGGACAACAATATATTGAAATAAAAAAAAACAATCCCAGCCTTCAACATATTGTAAAGGTTGGGATTGGAATTTGCATATTATTTCTTCACTACAAGCTTCAATGTTTTCTGCTTATCACAAGCTTTTAAATTCAAGAAATAAACTCCAGCCTGAAGAAATGACAGATTTAAATCCATACGGTTACTGCCATAAAATGACTGTTGAGATTCCTTATATAGCAGCTTGCCCGAAAGGTCAGAAACAGAAATCATAAGTTCAACACTACTAGCAAACCCTTCATCAACAACCGAGATATTTCCATTACCTGGATTTGGAAAAATTTGCGTGTTGGTCAAATATAAATTATTCTTAATTCCATTAGCATCTATTGATACATAAATACTTGCACTACCAGAAACACCAGCATTATCTACTACTACAACGGTATATTCTCCCGATTTTGAAATACCAGCACCTGATATTATTGGGTTTGGCAAGTCAGAAGTAAATCCATCAGGACCAGTCCATGTATATTTAGTATATACGCCAGAACCACCCGAAACATTTGTGTGCAATTCAACATTATTTCCTTCACTTACCGGACCATTGCTCGTTGCTTTAACCGAAAGCTGATTGGCATCTACTGTAGAAAAAGTATAAATGGTATCATGTTCCATTGTATTGGTTATCAAATCCTTTGAAGCTTTTTTAAACAAAACATTATATGTTTTATTATTTAGCAAATTCTGACTAAATTTAATTCGGAAACGCAACGGCGTCAATTGTTGAATTACATAAGTTGGAACTTGTGCACCACCTGCTTCGGTTACAACAATATTTGCTGTACTCAAAGTTGTCAAATCCATTGCCTTATTAAACTTGATAACCGGTAAAACAGAAACTGGTTGTTTTTGAGCATTTTGTGCGGGCAAACAGTTGTCAACTTCCACTTCAGGCAACCAGGTAGCTTCTTTGTAAACACGTACCCAGTCGCAACCCATATAACCACCATCAATACGGTCACGGTCAAGTGGACCATCAAAATAAGTCACCACCGTACTCATCCACACGCCATAAGGCACATTGGTAGATTTACCTACAGCATATAAAGTTGGATAATTGGGCACATCGTAACTTTTCTTGCCATCTAATCCGTAATACAAATCAGTGTTATTAAGATAACCTGCAATTGTATGGTAATCAGCAGCCATATTTGTTGGAACAACAAAATTATGGAAGTTGGAAGGACTGGTCATGAAATAGTTATTATTGGAAATGGCATTAGGATAAGTTCCTTCATTGAAATTAAAATCACCACCAGTGGAAGGGGTACTTACCCAAAACGAACTGTGTGAACCATAAGCTTTATCGGGATATTTATATCGTGCTTCGAAAAAGCCATAAGTTTGTCTGAAAATAGATGCGATATTACCACTACTATAAGGCACAGAGTGATTATCAAGGAAGTTATATCCTTTGAACATACCATCTTCTACTACACAGTTTTCTTTCCATTTGGCAGAAATACCATCGAAGCGAACAAAATCATCACATATCCATTTATTAAAATCAAGCTGATCGCCATCAAACTCATCCCCGAAAGTAAATTCCCAATCGGTTTTGCGACTGTGTGGACCTGAACCTAATATTGACTCTAAAAACTCCTTCAAAAGTACTGTTGATTCAGCACGTGTGAGCGCCTTAAGAGGCAATAATCTTGGGCCATTTGCCGATTGCATAACACGCGTTTCGAGCATGCGTGCATAAGCTTCACGAGCAAAAGGAGATATGGAAGATGCATCGGTATAAGCTTGTAAAATAAGTGATGGTTTTGTTTTGAAAAGATTCTTCACATTGGTATATCTTCCCGAATATTCCATAGCATTCAACAAAATCTGAGCGGCAACTTCACGCGTTATTGCAGCATTTGGAAAAATATTAGTAGTATCGGGCAAACCATACAACAAACCAGTTTTGCGAGCAATTCCAATATATCCTTTGAACGAGTCGGTAGACGAAACATCAGCATAATTTGGTAAAGCAGTGTTCGGATTAAGACTTAACATAAGTGCCAATGACTTAATAAATTCAGCCCTTGTCATTGAAACTTTAGGTGAAAACTGAGTATCTGTTACGGGACTAACAAACCCTTTATTCACCATAAAACTTATATCATGCTGAGCTGCAATATCTTTTGTATCATCGTATACTGTTTCCTTAAAGTAAGGATGTACAGTTACTGCCACTTGTTTAAGAATAGCACTATTTGAGATTTTCTTTTCGAGCAAAATGTCTGAAGCACGGTTACAGTTGGTCATTTGAATATATTCGCTGCCTAATCCACCTGCAAAAGTGAATGTACCTACAGGTGTAAACGAACCCTGCACAAAATTGGCTTGTGGAATGGATTTTGTAACAGTGCCGCCATTGGATTTTACGTTAAACGTCACAGCCGATGAAGTAGGGTAATAAGCAAAATATGAGAACTCGTAATCGCCAGGCTCCACAATTAAAGGATTCCAATAGTAAGTAGTGCTTGAACTTGCTAAGTATAACGCCCTGGAATAAATAGTTGAACCATTATACATACTGGCCGACGTAGAGCTCATGTCAGTTGGAGAAAAACCAATTGTTGGGGCACTGGTTGTTGCTTTTTCTTTTTGCTCCAATGTAGCAGGATATGTCCCTGCATATAAACCAGAAGTATATGGATTGGTTGTTACAACAGTTCGGTGCAAAATTGTTCCATCAAATTTTACACTTTCGAGCATCAAACAATCTACAAACGTGGTATCTGTTGAGTTTTTAGTCAGGCGAACAAATTCATTGCCTGTACCAGAGAAATCATATTCACCAATTTTATACCAACCCTGCGCTACTACAGGATTGAGCGGACTATTATTGCTGGTACTCACTAAATTGAGGTTCGACTGTTTTAAATTTTTCAAATAAACCACATCAACCTTCGAGTTATGGAAAATCTCGTATTTATCGTCTGTCAGATTTTTGGGTTTATAAATGTAAATCTCCATTTTTCCGGCATCCAATTTTCCCGGATTCCAAACAGCTACAGAGCCTATAGTGTTGGATTCCTGTGGTGTGGAAGTAGTACGATAACCCGCTTTTGCTGAATTACGCCAGGTACCACTTTTTGAAAAGCCTGTAGTTACAGTTTGAGATTGTTCATCGGTTGTTTGCGGGCGGGTTTGTGTATCGTAATAGGTGTCGAATCTTACAGGCACAGCAGGTGTTGGAAGCAAAGTATTTCCAGTTTCGCGCCAAAAACGCACATATTCGGTGTTATCGCCTTTGAAGTCGAATTTACCCAAACTATACCAGCCATCCCGTTTTGTTGAAAAATCGGCATAAAAAAATTCACTCACTCCATTGTGAAACACTTCAACTTTCACATGATTATCGACAGGTAAAACAGAAACATTTTTATAAATCATTACATCCACACTTCCTGCCAAATTATCAATGGAGGCAGCGTACTGCGTATATTCTCCAGCCACAACAGTAGATTTATATTTGGCTGAATTTTTCATTGTCAACACAGTAGTCCAGTTAGCCGCAGTTTTGTAAGTACATTTGGCATCGGTGCAAAAATATATAAATCGTGAACTTAATCGATCAGAAGTAGATATTGCTCCATTACCCGAAATTGTTACAGAATATTCGCCAATTACACTTGAACCATCGAGTGCGGTAGCAATTACTTTTACAACACCATCTTTTTTGGCAGTTAACAAACCAGTAGAATTGATTCGAGCCAATTGAACATTATCCACAGTCCACGAAACTGTTTTATTTGGAGCATTATCGGGCAAAATTGTTACTGACAATTGTAATGTACCACCAGCAGTATTTATCGAATTGACATTATTCGGAGAAGTTATTGTTATTGACTGAATACCAGGGTTATTACTAATGGTAATTGGCGTAATACCTTTTACGCCAGAAGCATCTAAAGCTGTAGCAATTACATTAACGACACCATCTCTTTTTGCAGTTAAATATCCATAAGCATTAATTGTGGCAATAAGATTATTATCAACCGACCAAAAAACCGATTTATTAATGGTGGCATCAGGTTTAACAGTTGCTGTCATTTGAAGTCCACCAGACAATGTAGAAATTGAATTAACTCCATTCAACCCTGTTACAATTACCTGTTCTGCAAGTGTATTACCCGAAACATTTACTACTGTTTGAGCACTAATGTTTGAACCATCTATCGTAGTAGCAGTTACGGTAACAGTTCCATTGCCTTTGGCCGTTAAAATTCCCGTTGAACCTATTGTAGCAACCAATGGATTATCAACCGACCATGTAACTGCTTTAATAGCTGCGTCCGAAGGTGTAACTGTTGTCACCATTTGAAGTGAGCCACCTGCAGTTGTAATGGTATTAACATTGTTTTTGCCTGCAATAGTTAAACCAGAAACTACTGAACCGTAAGGAAATAATTCCACATCGTCAATATCAAAAGTTCCTATTTGTGGAAACTGAAAGAAAACACGTAAGTAATCGGCCGTAGTATGAGTCAAATCAAATGTACAAGTAAAAGTTTGCCATTCCGTTGTAGGTGTAAAATACAATACATTGGATGACAATGTAATACCAGCAGTGGCATCGCCAAGATTGGTCGGTAATGAAACGCTGGCACTGGTTTTTGTACCCAACTTCAAATAAAAAGTTCCAGCACTGGCTTTCGCCCTAAAAGTAAGTTTGTACCGACCAGGCAGTACTGTTTTAGATGTAAATTCCGCCAAAGCTCTGTGATAATCATCCTGAGCTGAAGTTGTTACACAATGATAATACTTATTGCCATTGGTTTCTGTAACACGCGAAGAGGAAAAACCGTAAGTGGCATTATTAATATAACTACACCAACCTAAATCGGTAGTGTTTGGATTATACACGTCCATCATTGTCTGATTAAAAGGCGTATCCTTTATCACATTTAATGGGTCTACCAATGTACTTGAACTTGATTTCATTGTATTGTTTGCAATTACTACAAATTGAAATAAAGCTACAAATAAGAACAATGAACTGAAAAGAAATTTTTTCATGATAATAGTATTTGAGAAATGAATGATAAAACAATATTAAATTTCGAGTTACTTATCAAAGATTTTAAATCTGAGAATTGAAAACGACCATGGAGCAAATTCTAGCTTCGAATTGTTAGAAATGTTCTCAACCATAGTTTTTTTCGGGAAAATTTTCCGAGGATTTTCAAAATTATTTTCTATGGTTGAATCAGGAGTTGAAATTGAAATCATCTCTCCTACCCGATTTATTTTTACATCATTCTTAATATTCAAATTTGGTGAAAATGTGTTGGCTGTTGCATTGACCACTTTCAAAATTATCTCTCCAGTTTTTTCGTCAAATCCGGCTTGTGCATATTGTCTTAATCCACTAACAGTGTCAATTACAGTATCTTTATCATCCAACAAATGGGTCGACAAATTATAGCTTGGGCGATTGTTGGCATACATATTCTGTACATAATATGATGAGCGACCAATGATTTGATGGTTGTTGAGCATCATCATGTTCACCGGCCATTTTCTGCGGTTGGAGTTTTCAAAAAGTGGTGCGTACGAAGTCATGGTTACGAGGTCGGAATTACGTTCCATTCCCATAATGAAAGCTGCCTCGCTCAATGCGCCAAACATATTGCCAGTACCCACTTTGCGGTGACAGGCATATTCGCCCACATAAATCTTAAAATCGTGGCGCGGCTGGATTTTATCAAACAAAAAAGCGTGATTATAAAACCATTCCGGTCCGTCGTACCAATGGTAATCGGCAATTTCAATTTTATTAACGTTGAATTGCGGTTTCAATACTTCTACACCACCAGCTCCAGTTGCTACTCCGTTGAAAATCAATTCAATCTGAGGATAAGTCGCTTTAAGTCGGGCATAAAAACGGTTGTAACGCTTTTCGTACATTGGGCCATGATTCTCGTTGCCAATCTGAACATATTTCAAAGGAAATGGCATAGGATGACCAGCCGCTACACGTTTTGCCCCCCAAGTGGTTTTAGGGTCGCCAATGGCATATTCTACTGCATCGAGTGCATCCTTTATAAAAAGCTCTACAGAATCTTCAGAGCAATAATCACCGTTATTAAATTCGCATGCCAAACCTACATTGGCCACAAACATGCCATCCATTTTAATATCTTCACAAAATTGCAAAAACTCGTGGTAGCCAAAACCATAAGTATTGCGGTAGCCCCATTTCATAAATTCACCTTTGCGTTGAGCAGGGTCGCCAAGAGTTTCTTTCCACTTTATGCGGTTTTCCACCGTGGCACCTTCTACTACGCAACCGCCTGGCCAGCGCATAAATGCGGGTTTTAAACCTTCCAACATTTGTACAATATCAGACCGAAAACCACACGGACGATTTTTGTAGGTATCGGCGGGCGAAAGCGAAATAAAGTCGATTTTTACAATGCCCGGCGCATCAAATTGTAACTCAAAAGTGCCTTTATGATTGGTGCCAAAAGCGGTGAATTGACTGTTATATTCAACCCAACCAATCGCTTTTTTATTGGGAGTAATTATTTTCGAAGCAATTATTTGTCCGCTATCCGAACGAACCACAGCGGTAATTATTCCTTTATAATCGGCAGGAGTATTGGCAAAAAAGCGAAGGTTGTATTTCTTATTCTTCTCAACCGAAATGCCCCAATAACCGCCATTTACCAGCGAAACAGGTGCTTTGGAACTCGCCTGACGAATATCAATCTGTGCGTAATGTGGCGAATTTGTATTGAGTGGTGTAGCTGTTTGAACCGAAATAATTGCATCAGAAATCTTTGACACCTTGAAATTCCAGTTCTGAAGTGAGTCATTGTTCCAACCAGCCGACTGCCCTTTAACCACACCATTAACATAACATGGTGTGGCGGGCAAAAAATACTTTTTTCCGCGGAGCACCGATCCAGTTGGCGGCGTATGGTCTTCGAAAGAACGATTCAATATCATCTCGGAATAAAGCCCACCATCGCCAGCATTGTTTATTTCTTCGAAGAAAATGCCATACATCGATGGCTGAACAACTGCTCCTTTATGTTGGAAATCAATTTCAATTTTAGCGGGACTTTTTTGAGCCAAAATTAACAAACAAGACAACAATAGTGGAATTGAAACAAAGTATTTTTTCATCTGATTTTAAGATATAACTTATTTGAATGTAAAGATAAAAGCTATACCTTATGAAAACAAGTTTTTCAGTCAAAAAGCTTTAAAACAGAGACTTTTTGACCGAAAAATCATTGTAAACGATTACAATAAGTGAGTGACATATTGTAATAGTTTTTTATGTTCATAAATAACACTCATTGTATAGCATAAGCTCTACAAATCATTTTACCTATTGCTTTAATAGTCTAAAGTTCTTCATTCCTGATTGGCGTAGTGTAGTTTGGTGGTCTTGGTTGTTCGGCGAAGCGGCTTTAACGACGTTGATTTTCAAATCGCTGCGTCGGGTGGGAAGCAAGGCTCCTTCATTGCATTGGAAAGCAGAGATTTCCTTCTAGCCGTTACATAGACAAAGTGCCATTCGCTGAACAAAAGAGAGTCTGCATTACGCTACCGAGAACGGGATTATTTAAATATTTTGAATGTGCCAATGTAGTTAGAATAATTTTGATAATTTTGCGCTTCTTTCTTCGTGAAAGTATTCAATGATTCTACTAACAAATCAATCCAAATGAAAAAACTACTCTCAATCATCGCTCTACTTACCTTGTTCATAGTTGTAAACCTATCGGCTCAAAACACGGTATCGATTTACGAAGTGGGTATTCCGGTGGTAAAATGCGAAGACAACTACAAAAAACATGATTGCCAACTGGACAAACAAAAACATAACCAACGCGCAGGAATTCAGCGGATTTCGATACGAATTTATCGAAACAATCAATGACTCGGCCCGAAATAACAATTACCGGAATCATTTCTCTGGATTGGAGATGCTTGGCTCAGCTACTTCCTGTAGCTCAGGTGAAAGAATCGACGGTGTCAGACGTATCAGATATAGATATCAGCGTATCACACCCGGATATAGAAGTGAACAAATACCAAAGCTATGTCATAAAATCTGTTCTTTCACGCATCGAAGATAATGGTTTTCAATGGAATATGAAAGATATTTACAACTTAATTTTATTTATTCTTAATACCATTTACTTAAAATATCCTGTATCATCCATGTACTCGATAAAATTTGTGAACTCCTAACAGATTCCGAGACTATTTAACCAGGTACGGAATTTCGGCTTATCTATAAATTAGCGACAAACTAAATTGCGAGAGGTCAGGAAGTCTGAATTTAGTAAAGTAGAAATAGAAGTAAGGATAAATAAATCAGACCTGATATCCCGTAAGTTATATCAGGTCTGAAAGAAAATGATTAAAGTTGAAAATGAAAATAAATGATTGACTTTTATTTTTTTATAAATCGATTTATATAAATATTTCCTTTGAACTTAATCCTAACATTATATGCACCTGCTGCCAAATGACTAACATTTATTTTGTTAGTATTCAAATTGTTAGAATACATTATTTTATGCCCCAAATTATCCATTATTTCTATTGACTCAATCTCGTCTGGATAACAATTAACAAATAATTGATTGTCCACAAGATTTGGATATACTTTTATTAGTGAATTTTTATCAGCATTATTACCAGTGTAAATTCTACTGAATTTGACTTCATAAGGATTCATTCCAGTGCCAATAATATTGTCGGGAACAAACATAACTTCTTTGTTATCAGCTATTAATTCAATGTTTTCGGCTGAATTAAAACTTCTAAAAGTAAGTTTTTTATTTACATCTGTAGCATTGCCCCATACCAACAAGAATGCGATATACCTCTTATATACATCTACGTATTTTAAAGTAATTGTTCCACGACATTCTTCGCCAATAAATACACCAAGTTGAATGTTACTATTTGTGGTTTCGATACCATCAATTGTGATTACACCTGTAATAGTCATGCTCATTTGATGATTAGCAATATTCACCGACCATTTCATTGCTTGAGTTTCATCAGCCATGCCTATCATTTTGGATGCCGACAGATATTGTGATGGGTATTTAAAGTTATAAGTATTAGCATTTTTCGAGAAATACATATATCCAAGACCAGGAGTCATGTATTGAAGACTGCCAATCCACGAGCCAGACGAATATGTTGCAAATCCTTGATGTGACTTTAGCATGTCGCCTTCCATTGCCTGTGCATCACTTAATGCCAATTTTACAGGAGCTACAAACTGTGGTATATATCCAATATAATTCCAATTTTGATTTATGGAGATTGGATAATTTGTAGTTTTTGCCATAGTGCCTTGTAACTTCAAAGTATGTATTTTGTTGGTTTTGAGTAGATACATGGTTGTTTGACTAATTGATTCTAAACTTCCGCTCCATAAGTTATTTTCGTCGGAATTGAGATATCCACTTTTTGATTTTATTTGAATACCTGCATTTTGCATACCTGATTTGAATTGACTCATCAAAGAACTGTTTACTACATTGGTTGAAATCCAATTCCAGCCTTGTTTTAAACTAAATTGTTGTTCAATTTTATCAGTTGCATTAAACAGTCTAGGTTCAACAACACTTCCAATTATCGACGAACTAACAAATTTTATAGTGTCGGTTTCTACATCTACATCTGGATAAATTCGTCCAGTACCTGCATCCCACAAACTAAATGAAATGGGTTTAAGAAGTGCTGTAGGACTATATATATCCATAAACAGGGTGTAGTTATTGCGTGTTTTGTCAAACTTTGGATTTGCCACACCTACACATCGATTATCAATAAATGCTGCCAGAATATCGTCTTCATCTTCTTGATAAACACCTTCTACTTTTATTTGACCGATAACATTCATCGAGTATTCAAATTCAGAAGGAACTACAGCCCAATCGGGTCGAGTACCTGTAACCTTTAACGAAACAGGAAGTATTTCTTGAATGTTATTGTTGCCTGTTAAAGTAACGCGCGATTCGTACGAACCAATATTTGTGGATTTATCAACTGTAAATGTCAAATCAGTTTTTTCTAATGGATTTAAACTACCTGAGGATTTATCCACACTCAACCAATCGGGTAATCCATCAATAACATAATCTTCATATTTACCTGAATTATTAACAATTGTAGTTTTAAAAACATTCTGTTCCAATACTTGTTTTACCAAATTAATTTGATCATCAAGCCATACTAAGCGATTGTTATTTACATAAACAGTCCATTTAATTGGCGAACCGAGTTTGTTACCGTTTTTATCAACTACCTTATTGATAGCAAATTCTAAAATGCAATTTTCAATTCTGGTAAGCGGTTCTATTAAATTGAAAACAATTTTATTGTCGGTAGCAGTCCAGTTGAAGTTCACTTTTTCCTTAGGACGAGGCACTTTTATACCAGGTGTATTATCGCTAAATATCGTATTTAATGCTTTGGCACTTCCTGATTTTGAAGGAGAACAATCGTTTAATGAACCTACAACACGAATATTACTTCCTGCATTGGTGGTATATTCTTCAAATGGATAATATGCTATTAGTCCCGATTCTGTACCTGATAATCGGGAACGCATATCCAATTTGAAATTTTCTGCACTCAAAGCACTATTCCAAATACGGACTTCATCCAATTGTCCATTGAAATATTGGTCGTAAACTGTTTGAAGAACGAGTGCAACTCCTGTGCGTTTCGAATACCTGCGGCAACCCAATGAAATACTATCAGAAGCCATTCCGCCAACATTTGTTGATGCTAGTTGCAATCTTTGTTGACCATCTATATAGATATTTGAGTTGCCTCCACGTTTCACACTTAGTGCAAAATGATGCCATGTAGTATCGAGTAACGCTGTGTTTGGTAGTTCATAAACATTACCCATTGTGCAGAAAATCAAATTGCCTGAAGGATTAAAACCAATTGAGAGTTTTTCGCTTGAATCAATATCACCAATTCCTTTTCCGCATGAAAATAATACTGTGCTGTCATTTATTGATTTTCCTTTAAACCAGAAGTCCAAACTAAAATTATCATTGTTCGATAATGGCGTTTGGCTCGATTTAATTATTGCTGCCTGATTTGTACCATTAAAAATAATTGACTTTCCGTTTGGTTCAATAAACCACGAAGCATTTACAGTCATGTTTCGTCCACGTGCTTTATCTGCTGCAATTTGTGCATTCGCTTCATCGAAAGCCCAATATCCAATAATGTTGAGCTCTTTGCCCGATTTGGCAACATTTATATCTGTCAACTCGTTAAACAAACGATTTCTATTCCAAGCTGAAACTTGATGAATATTGCCTTTAAATCCTTTACCGATATGAAAACGCCCTATTGGATTTACCGAACTTGTAAGTGTGCTAGCAATAGCTGTACTGCCACTATTGCTGTTTAACAAATGCACCTGTACCAATTTATTATTGGCATTGTAGTTTAACGATACATATTGCCAATCGGTTTTTACTTCGATTGTTTTTGTTGCCACAATAATATTATTTACCAATAATTGCAAAGCATCTTTTTTCATTTTCAGTTCAATTTTATCAACACTTTCGCCAATCGAAAATAATGTACCATAACTATTAAAATCGCTGGAAGCCCGTACCCAAGCTTCTAAAGAGAATGAACTGTTTTGTAAACTAATAGTCGACTCGGTAAATGCTTCCGATTTTTCGGTGCCATCTAAGGCAAGTCCTTCGGCATGTTGCAGTGCCACACCATTCAAAACTCCTTTAACTTCAAAATTATCATAAATTAAATTTCCTGTCTGAATAGCCTCGTTGAAAGTAACTGATATTTCCGATTCTGGCGTAATAATTCCGTTGGAAGGAGATGGATTACCCAAAGCTGTAACAGCAACCATATCTTTTACCACATTGAATTCTTCAGAGTAATTATTAACTATCTTCAATCCATCTTCGCACAAAGTGAATGCTTTAACCTGATAAACACCATCGTTTAATCCATTAAAAGATAGTTTGTATTCAATATTACTTGCAGACTCTGGAATAACCATATCTCTAATAATATTGTGCTTCATTGCAATAGTTGCAGAGTCAAGCCCATACTTTGTTAGTGTCTTACTTTTCCACATATTTTCACTCTCGCTTGCTTCTTTGTATTGAATTCTTATTCCCAAGAAATTTTTATATTCTTGATTGAAATCTTTTAGAGTAAGCGTTAATTCGGAGCCTGTTTCTTTGTTCAACAACAATCGGTTCAATGATAGCGTAATATCACTGCAGGATGGCACATAACTAGCATTTATAATTTGTTCCGCAACAATTGATTCGTCACAAATGGAAGAAAACAACAATTTTATTTCTTTATAATCTAATACATCCTGTTTGGTTTGTGTCAAAGTAAGAGTTTTTGTAAGTATTTGTCCTGGAGCTACATAAAAAATTCTAGCACTTGTGAGTGGAGATCCATCTACCGAAATAATTGCTCCATTAGGATTTGATTCATCTTCAACAGACAAAATATATGCACGTGCTGCTTGAACAATAGACTTGCTACCAAGTTCTAAAACATAAGTTGCAGCTCTGCCATTAGGGATATTTGTTTTGCTGTAATTCTGAATTTTTATATATGGTGCATCAAGTGGCTGTGTTCCATTTGCCAATAAGACATTTTTATTTTTTTTAGTATAAAAAATAGACGAATCGGCAGCTTCGTGAGGGCATGATGATTGTCCACCCATCAGTTCAAAAATATAACTTCCCAATGTAGCATCACCCGATTCAGCATTTGAAGTATCATTTATCAAACCTTGCAGGTCTTTAGTAATACTTTTGTTTTTGTACACATTAATTGAGAAACGATTATCTAAATCCGGATCCTCCAAAACATAACCAAATGTAATTGAATTTTCGGTTGACGATTCTGATTCACTTTCATTACCCCAGCCAATATTGGCATCGGCATCGAGTTGAACACCTATTCCTGCAATCTGGAATCCAAATGTTGTTCCTAATTGAAGGTTTTTGTGATAACTATCGCCTGTACTAGTTCCTTTTTTTGCAACATAATTGTATGACCTTTCAATGTTTACACCTGCGTCGAACGACAAGTTTGTTTTGTCATAAGCATTGCTCGATTTTACACTGTCTTTAATCATTTCATTAGCAGAAATTACGTTTTCCCACTTTTTAATTTGATTTGCCATTGAATCAACTTCATTTTTTAAATTAAGATGCCCTACAGGTCTCATTATTGCATACGTACTAATATCTTTACCAAAATTTGGATCCGTTGAATTCAATGTAGTAATGTAAACATTTTTGGTTGTCGGACTCGGTTGATTCTTTAAAGAATTGTATTGCGACTCAGTTTTTGTAATCAGAATTTCTTTAATCTTATTCTTCCAATAAGGTATCTGCGCATTCAATATTTCGTATTGACTATAACGGAATTCAGTTGCAGCCTCTATGTTTCCAGAAGTTTCGTTTTTGGTTCCCAATATGTACTGGTTGCCATTTTTAATTAATTCAAGAACCTTACATTCCGAATAGAATATATTGGTTGAAGTGCCAATATATACGTCGCCTAATGAACCAACAAAATCTGTAGAACTTGAAGTTTGAATTCTTTCGGTAAATGTAAGAGTTTTCTCGGTTGAAGTACCAGTAAAACTTGCTGTTTGTCCTTGATAACCGAGTCTTAATGTGTTTTTAGCTTCCATCTCAGTCAATACCATAAGCCCAAAACCCACTCCAGTTGTAAGTCTTGGTCCAAGTCTTATAGAATTTACAACCGATATACTTTTGTCATTGATATCTTTGCTCGAAAAAGAATACGATAGAGTTGTTCCTTTTTCCATATAAGCGTAACTGTTTGAGCCTGGTGGGTCGCGTAGCACTACCAATGGTACTAACGGACCACTTGTTACAAAGTTAGTTCCCTCTATAGGTTCAACTCCTAAAACAATGGCTCTGAATGTATTATTTTGTCCCCAAAAATATTCTTTGCCTTCATTTTCGATACTAATTTTAATCCCTAATCCTGCATTGATATCTCCAAGATTTGGGAAACCACCTAAAAATCGGTAGTAAATCAAACCGCTTTCCAAAAGATTCATTTCGTGTAACGGTATTGCAAAATTTATATCAGGGTCGACAGGTTTTGAGAGTATTCCTATTTCATTTTCAACTTTTACTTTTGCTCCTTTTAATGGAACTTTCGATTCAAGTTTCGTGTTGGGATGAATGTACGATTCGTAAGCCTCAATTTTAAATATATAGCTTCTACCTTGTATAAATACTGGTTTGCCAATACCCGAAGTATAATCTATTGTTTTGTTATTCTGAACAGTATAAAGTTTTACTGTGTCGGCTTTTTGCATGGTTGCGTCTTTATACAGGTATTGAGTTTCACCAAAACCACCATTTGAGCCCACTGTTTTGTCTTCAACTACAATGGTTGGATCGACACGGTAAGTAAAAATCTTTTTGACATGATAACTAAATGAGTCAATTTTGGAATTTACTAATGTTGTATCTTCTTGAGTTAATAACGGATTTGTTGTGAATGTTTGCGGAGTGCTAATGATGTTAATTGTTTTCTTTTCGGGCGATAATGTTGTTACACTATTTACTTGCCATTCAATAGGTGGTAACTTCACAAGATATTCACCAGTAACAGAGTCTGTCAGAATTGATACAACTGAACTTTGAGTCTCAACTTTGGCAATGCTTTTTATTCTTAAGATTCCATTTTTGTTTGCTATATCATTGTTCAGAATTCTTGTGCCAGCAAATGTGTTTAAAGTATATTTATCTGACCCAATTAGCGGTTGAAGTTGAATGGATGCTTGTCCGATATTAGCTTTACTCTTTTTAAATCCTAACTGAGGAGCAGCTTCAATATTGCCACCTACAACTCTTCCTGCTATTATTACCAGTGTTTTGTCAGTAAAATTAATTGAAGTTAAATTTTCATCTACTACAATAGTTCCCAAAGTAGGATATCTACCGTCGTTAGCAAAAACGTGTCCATTCAAGTTTGCTCGTATATAGTGCTCACCAATAGGAACTTCGATAGTACATTTTCCATCATCGCCAGTAGAAATCAGTTTACCTTCTTTAGAACACGGGTTTTCATCAATACTAAAACTTACACCTTTTACGGGGTAGTTTGTATTTTCATATTTAATTTGTACTTGTACTGGGAACGATGACTTGTCGTTAAAATTCTGAGAACTATGAACTAAACTTGATGGTGAAATGTAACATAATTGCTGTGTTGGTTCAAACTTATGTGTTCCTAAAATTGGTTTTATAGAGTATGTAGAACCTTCGCCACTGAAAGGAATTCCTCTGATAATATAGTTACCATCGCTATCAGTAATTCCTTTTATTGATAATTGCTCAATAGTGGGAGTAGTACTTGAAGTGCTTGAATTGAAAAGAGTTATGCTATGTTCGTTGAATTCTTGGTCGGTTTTGGAACAATCAAAAACATATTTATTTATTCCTTCATCCATTCTCCAATATGCAATGAGTCCATCTTCATTTCCTACTATATAATGGTTGAAAGTACCAATTACTTCTTCATCAGTTATTGCTCTGCTCCAAAGCCTAATTTCATCTAAATTACCACTGTATGAATCCACAGTACTCAATGAAGAATTTGTTTTACAAGCAAGATATGATTTGGTTCGAGCGGTTGTAGTTTTTCCATCGATATCTTTTACTTCATCCACAAAACTACAGGTGCTGATATGTGAAATCTTTTTCTCCGCCCGTTTATTGCCATTTAAATAAATTTTCAAACTATCATTCGCACTCAATGAAACCGACAGTTGGAAAAAGTCATTTTGAGAAATGTTAGTATCTAATTTACATTTTAACGTTACATTATTTATATTAAATGCGCCAATAAACAATAAAACACTGTCATTTCTAATCCCAATCGAATACTCATTTTCAACTTCTATAATAGGGCAATATTTCTTTGGTAATGAAGATATTAACCAGCTTTGAAATGAAAACCCTTTGCTAACGCACCCATGTTGATTTTTGGTTAGTTCTATAATTCCTTTTTGAGTCATTTCTCCATTGAATTTCAGACTTTTATACAAAAGATTGTTATCACCTTTAGAACTGTTTACATAAAGTGAAACATTATTTACAGCAGTTCCACCTCCATAAGTAATACGTCCAGTAACTGTACCTGAAGGCATACGGAAACCAATGTCTGTGAGGGAAGTTGTAATTCGAGGTAACCCATCCCAGCCATCGTTGAATGCTTTTAAAAAGTAATGATAAACAAGCCCTGGTACAGCAGTATTATCTTCCCACATATTTAACACAGTTTGAGCTGTTAAATCGTGAACTTTTATAGGTAATGAAGTTACATCAACGCCAGATGAGTCCCTTGAATACGATCTGTAAATTTCAAACCGTTTACACAAATCAAGCCTGTCAATTTCCCATTGTAGCCTTATTCTATCGGGAATTGTATTTTTAGAAGCGTTAAAACTTTTGATTTTTACTGTTTTTTCAATTACTACACTGTCAATTTTAGAGAAAACATGACCAAATACATCAACTACAATTTTATAGTAATACTTACTATTGTCTGATACATTATTATCAATATGCTTTATTGTTTCATAAGGCATTTCACCTAATAAAGTAAATGTTGAAGCAGTACTTGGTTTGCGGTACAACTTCACTAAATTCGATTGAATCCAAGAAGAATTATCCCAAATAATTTCTACATAAGGTGTTTTTAAATTGTCAGTTGGATGAGCAATAAATCTAAATCGACTAAAATCAGGATCGTTTGGATTGGTAGTAACTGTTTTTGAAGCACTTAATTCAGTTTTGACATTAGCTTGTGTCCAATCAGATTCCGTTCCTGTAGAAAAAACAGTATAAGTGTAATTCGACCAATGATTTATTTCTGGATCTGTATAATTTTTTGATGTTATTCCTGTAGATGGTGTAATAAATGATTCACCTTTTTTTATATAGTACTTTACATTTCTTCCCGATGAATTTGCATCCGACCAAGATAGCTCAACTGTTTTGTTGCTTTTTTGATAACTTGTAGTTAATCCTGTTGGTGTTTTAAATCCGTTATCGGTATTGCTGCCAAGTAAAACATAAGTTTTGGTAAGATCAGAGTAAGTTGTTTTATATTCATATTTTGTGTAAAATGTTGTTGAAGTGCTTAAGTTATGTTCCCAGTTAAAACTACCTGATGCACTTTTTGCAGGACTTGTTAAACTAATGGTTTTGAGCAATGCAGTTCTATTAGCATCCGAATAAACTGATACGCTTGAAAAACCATAAGCAGCTGTCGTACTTGCCGCAAAGTCAATATCATTTCCTTTTTTAATAGTTGTACTTGAAGTTGTACTACCTTCATATAATGGAAGTTGTAAGTCCCAATTTTTTGTGCCGGAAAAAAATTCATCTCCATCAATTGCCCAGTTATAGCTAATCTTAAATTGAATTTTAGTTTGAATAACACGCTGTGGGTAGTAATACCTGAAAACTGTGTAAACTCTGTCGCCAGAACTCACATTGCCAAATTGCTGAATATAACCATTATTATTATCGTTGTTTTTTGGAGAGAAATGACTATAAGTAGCATCATCGCCAACTGCATATTCCAAAATTCGAGTGTATGTAGTTCCACCCTCAAACAAATCAACATGTACATAATCCATTTTGTCGTCATAGCCCGAATAATCGTAAGCTAGAACTCTGAATTCAACAAAATCGAAAGCCCAATAGTCAGATGCAAAAACATTTAGATGATCTACATTATCGGTGTTGAAATATGTATCAGCAACTGCGGGTTTACTATTAAGCACTAAACTAAAAACCACCATGAGAGTTTTTAAAAATAATCCGAGTTTTGTTTTCATAATGTAAATATTTAAAATGTTATATTATGTTGTTTTCTTAATGATAAAATTATGTAGCCATTATACATGTTGATTTATTAGGATTATATAGCAAGCTGCATTATATTAACATAGTGCATTCTCTTACAAATTCGTGTAATATATGGCACAATACCTACTTATATGACAAAATTTCAAATAATTATAGTAATTGTAGAATCTTAAATTCACAGACTTAATTTGGCATACTTTGTGTAATTTGCTTTTAAATTTTTTGTTTCAAAAATATGCATGAATAGTCTTAATATCAAAATACGATATAATTTAAAAATCCGTTTTTTATCCGCTTAATCAGTTTAATTTGCGTCCCATTTCTCTGTTTTGATCTGGTTTGTCCAGCTTAGGGTAATGAACTTAGAAAAATAACTGTTTCAATTAAATTATTATATTCAATGTAAACATAATAATTGTAGTTTTACTTAGCTCTTATAATAGCTTGATATATAACACTCTGCATAAAATGACCAATAACTTTTATCTTGTTCTCAAATAAAAAAATTCTAAAATGATGTACTTATGATGATGCAAATATATTATTTATTTATATATGTCCGATATATAGTTATTTGTAGTAATTTCTTTACCTATGTAGCAAAAATTACAATTTGGACTTATTTGCTTCAAATTTGAATATAATAATTACTGATATTTGCTATGAAGTTGTTATAGTTAATAAAAGAATAAGTGCTTGATAAATTGATTAGTATAAAAACTAATATTGAGATTGGAAATATTTTTTGTAGTATTATTTTGTGATGAAATGAATATATTATCATAATAAATA
>CAIWCC010000141.1 GCA_903911085.1 uncultured Bacteroidales bacterium
CAATGGCTCTTACCTGAAAGTTGACTACAGGATGTGGAGTGTACCACACGCCACGAGCTTTGCGGAGTTTAGGATCATATTCACTCAGAAATGTTTCGTAAAAATGGATAATTGGTTCTTCCGTTTTTGTGCTTTTGCCATAGTTTTTCAGAATTTCTTCCACGTTACAAGCCAAGAATATATTTACCAAATCGTCAACAATCCAGCGTATGCGGTCGTCAACTTCTAAACCAGCTATGTATCCAAAAAGCTTTTTCAGAAATGGATTAGATTTCGGAATCAATTCATACGCTTCCTGACGGCTAAAAGTGGGTAAAGTTGAATCATGAAGTCGAGCGGCAAACATACCATACGCAATGGTTTGTGCATACACATCGGCAAAACTTTTGGGCGTAATGTCGTGGATAAGAATTTGTTTGAAAGCGTACATTTGGTCTTTCAGCGTGCTATCTTCACTATTTTGCTCATCGCTGTTGAGGGCTTTTTCTATTACTTCCGACAACAAGCGCGCTTTACCAGCCATCATTTCAGCCAACTTTTTTGGACTCTTTATTGTCTGCCCGTGGTGCGAACAAAAGTCTTTGATGAAGTTTTCGAAACTAGCGAAATTTTCAGAAATGGGGACAATGATACCACCCCGCCCATCGGGCACCCCTCCAGAGGGGAATTGGATGCGGGCAATGGCAATTTTAGTTACAAATTGTCCATCACGATAAAGCAGAAAGTTGAGATAGTCGGTAAATATAAGGTTACCGAGCGAAGCTTTGTAGCGGTCGAATTGTTCTTTATTTCCCGTTTTCTTTGCACCTTCTAGGTCTTTATCGCCAATATCTTTCGCTTCAATAAAACCCACCGGAATATCTTTCTTTGTCAAAATGTAGTCGGGGGCACCACACTTTTGTCGTTTTGGTTCATTGGTTGCTCTAATTGTTGGCACAATGCTTTCAATGAGTTGCTCCAAACTGCCACGAAAAGTATGTTCGGTTGCATTTCCAAGTTTATAACGTTGGTTTATGTTGTCGATATATTGGTCTAAAGTCATGGTATTATAGTTTCAATTTCTGCTGATATTACCGCAGTCTTTTTTTTTTGCTTGTCGTTAAAATGTTACTGTTTTGTCAGCCCAAATAACCACATTTACACAGTCAATCATATTCGAGATAGGACAAGCTTCAGTAGTGTCTAATTGTCTCGATTTTAAACAAGTTCCGCATGCCAGGATTTCACCACCAACTTCTACGAATTTTTTTAATTGTTCGTCAACATTATATTTCTCATGCGTTAAGCCTTCACATTCTACGGCTTCGCCCATAAGAAATAGTTTTACTTCGTGTCCTTGTTTTTTTGCAGTTACTGCAAAACGAAAAGCATTCCATGCTTTTTCGTACTCTTTTGTTTCGAGAATAATTCCGATTTTCATGCTGTTTAAATTTTTGAAATGATTAATCCAAAATGATATGGTTCAATTATAAATGGTTTCTTGTCAATATGAAATTTGTGCTTGTCAAACCAGTTCACAATTTGTTCTGGTTTTGGTCTTATATTTAAGTCGGGACCTCGTGGAGTTGAAACGTCGCTTCTCCAATGAATGATTCCTATTTTTCCTTTTGGTTTTAAAATTCGATAGGCTTCATTAATAAAGTCTAAGGGCAAGTCGTGGTGTAAAATGTTGAATAACATCACGTAGTCAATTGAATTTTCAGGAAGTTCGGTTGTATGAGCAAGAATGTCTCTTTTCTCTAATACTATGTTGTCAATTTGTTGGTTTCGGATTTTCTGATTGAGATTCTCAATCATTTCATCCTCAATGTCGAAAGCGTATAATTTTCCTTGAATTAGTTTTGCTGTCGGAATTGTGAAAGTTCCGTATCCACTTCCAATTTCTACTAAGTCAACTATTTGTGAATCAATATTCAATTCAGACAACAGTAAATCTGTATTAAAAAAGTCATTCCATTTCGTTTCTTCGGGCATTCCGCTGTCTCGTACTTTCATTTTCTGTCTTCAATTTTCATGGATATTTTCTTCTTTCTGTTGTTATTAAATTACCGTAATCGTTCCTCACGCTGTCGCGGCACTGTGAACCGTGCCAATGAAAGTAGAGATACAATGCTTTATTCTGAAAGTTGGATATGGCACAGTCGCAGACCTGCACCAACGAGTGACAACTCGTTAAAACTGGACGCTTTCTCCACAACTACTTTTTTTCCTCCACATTCGTTGAATGAAGCTCCTGCAATCGGGAATACGCTTCAACCGACGCTTCCTTGCTGGGTCGTGCCGACCGCAAGAAACATAAGTATAATGCCCACGTTCATTTTTTAGTTGTTTTAAAAATATGTCTTAACGGCAAATTCAAACTGGTTGATAAATATCTCTTTAAATCTCGATATGTTGTTTTGTTCGTAAAACAGTAACATTGCTTTCTTGTAGTCTACGGAGTCAACTGTCCTGAATGAAATGGGACAATGTTTGTAATTCATTAGAATTGAATTACTTACAATTCTTGCTGTTCTCTTGTTTCCGTCCATAAATGGTTGAATGTATGAAATCAATACTAAAATCAGCAGTGCCTTCTCAAATATATTTTCTTTATTATTCACAAGTTTACAGGCGGATTCCAATGCTTCACGTATTTGAAATTCATTGTCGAGTGGACGATAATTTGTTCCAGAAATACCAATTCTGCGTTTTCTTAAGTTTTTGTCAACCGCCAATTCTTTAATAAGCAAACTATGAATATCTTCTACTTTTGAAATTTTCAACGGAATTAAGTAGTCTGGATTTTCGACAATGAAATCTAGTGCATCTTTGTGATTCAGAAGCATTATTGCTTCTTCTTTTGTTTTTCCGGCAGCAGTTTCTTTGTCTTTAAGTAGTCTTTCAGTTTCTAGTAACGAATATGTGTTTCCCTCAATCTGTGACGATTTCCAACTTAAGTCAATGGCAAGTCGTTCAAGTTCTTTTTTATATTCAGAATCTGATAATTGCGAAATGTTCTCAGTGTATTTTGCTTGTAAGTCAGCTAGTTTTGAAAGTTCAGTTTCATTCAGAATCTCAGTCTTGTTCAATAATTCAAAAATATCTAAGTTGAATTCTTCTTTAATCAGCCTTTCGTCAATTTCCTTTTCGTAATAACTGTCTAAGTCAATCGAATACAATAATTCGTAAGACGGTGAAATAAAATATCTTGTTCCTTTCCCTTTTCCTTCTGAGATTATATATTTCTCTGCCAGTAGTTGAGTTAGAATTCGTTTAACTGTCGCATAGCTTATTGAAGTCGCAAATTCTTTATGAATCTCGCCTGAGGAGCAGTTAGCGTGGTTTTGAATGAAATTTAAAATTTCTATTTGTCTCGTTTCTGTCATAATTCTATGTTTTAGCTCACAAATATATGAAATACGGCTCAATTTTCATAGCATATGAGCTTTATTTTTTTTATAATGAGCCATAACGACCGATACTTTGGGCATTTGGCGGTTTGCGTGAATATTCACAGTCGCACTGCGACAAGGTGAATTGCAAATCAGCGCAGCTAATGCGGGAGCAAAACCAGCTGAATGCACGTCAACCAGCCCCCTGCTAGCGCGGGTTTGCAACCCGTGCTTTTCCTTATCTTTTATTGGCACAGATTACAAATCTGCGCCAGCGGGTGTTTTGTCATCAATAATTAACTTTCCTTTTTTGTTTGTCAGAACTGGTAAAAGGGTTTTTAATTCGGCAAATTCCTTTTCAGTCGGTTGAATTGAAATTTCAATAATTTCTGTTGGAAACTTCAAAACTAAAAATTGTCTTGATAATTCCAATTCAAAATCGTCAAAGTCACCAAATAGATTTTCGTCATGAGTTTCATAGTATGAATTCCCAGATTCGTAATCATCTTCCGAGTAAGAACGTTGTATAAGTAAATACTTTTCAGTTGACTCCATTGTCTCGTTAATGGATATTTTATCAGATTCAGAACCACTTTCTGCATTTTCAGTAAAAAGAATTTGACACCCAAAATCTTCATCGTTAATTGATATTTCTTTACAGTTAAATTTCATAATTAGTTTATCCTCCAATATTTTTGTAAGCTTCATTTATCAGTAATTTTGTTTCTTCAAAGTCATTTAAATCCTTAATTGTCAGTTCAAAGTCGCCAGTTCCAAAATGTCCAACAGTTTTTACATCTCTCCCTTGTTTTGGCATTTGTCGAACTTCGTCAGCGTTAAGTTTCAAATAGAGAGTTATTTTTTTCTTATATGTCTGCATACAAACAAAGTTCTGACTTGTTTTATAAGCTACATAATTCTTCTTTGGTGATTCTTCAATTGAACTGTCCAAAGAAATTATAAAATCCCGAATGTTGTTGAATACTTCAAGCATATTTTCGTCAAGGTTCTCAAAATGCTCTTCAAGACTATAAATTCCTGTTTTTCTTGTTATTGCAGCTTTTTTTCCTGCTTCAACCATTATAGGATTTTTAGTATTTGAGTCAACCGTTTCTTGGTTTGTATTTATATTTGTTTTCTTATATACTTCGTCAATACTTAAAATTCCGTTTTCATAAACTTTGTACTGCCATAATTCTATATTTGCACCCATTACCTGAACAGCATGTAAGTCATATTTTTTGTATTCCGGTGCAATACAAATCACACGAATGTCTGACCAATCCACTTCAATTTCTCTCCCCAATTTCTTGTTGACTGCAATTTGAAAATCTCCTTTGTGGTCTCTAATCCAATGCAAATAATAAAGACTTTGATTTATTAAGTCAGAGGAGGCAACTTTTTTGTATTCGATTATTACAGGGTTCAAATCCTCTGAAATTGCTAAAGAATCTATTCGACCAGAATGTATATTTCCAGTCGAAAATTCAGTCGCAACCAGTCGACAATTGAATATTATTTCAATATTTTCTTCAATTAGTTGTTGAAGGTCTTTTTCGAGCTTAAATTCACTTAAACGTACTCGTTTTGCTTTTCCTTTCTCGATTTCAAATATTGCCATTTCAGTTAGTTGTTTTAGTGAGCTAATTTTAGTCTTTTCTTTTTTTTATACACTGCTGACTTACGACCAAGTCTGCGAACTCAAATTCTCCTGATAGCGCGGGTTTGCAACCCGTGCTTTTCTTTATATATTATTGGCACAGATTGCAAATCTGCGCCAGCGGGGGATAAGGTTTGCCAGTCGTAGGTTTCTGCATTGGGTAGTTCTTCGCCCTCTGCATTATTAAGTTTTGGAAAAGGTAACCCTTTATTGTAGTGCGGTTTATTGAGTTCATCTACCATTTTAAGGAACAGCAAATAGGTAAATTGCTTTAAATAATCGCCATAACCCACGCCATCATCTCTTAATACATTGGCGAAATTCCACACTTTTGATACTATTGCACTTTCTGACTTATTATTTCTTTAGTAGTTTTTTTATTTCTTTATCAAAATCGCTTTCAAACATTTTATCTTGAATTGGTTTGTATTTTTCATATTCTTTTTCGGCAAATTCTTTTGCTATTGCAGCAGTTACCTTGCCTGAGTTTTGCAAAATATCCTTTTGGTTAAATTGTAGGAATGCATTCAATTTTTCAGCCCAATCTGTCATTGTCATTACGTTTCCTTGCTCTGCTTGATCTTCAGCATAATCCAAATACATGGAAACAATTCGGTTCAATGGCTTTAATTCCTCTTCGGTAAGATAGTTTTTAGCAATAGATACATCCGATTTTCTTATTTTTCCTTCGGGCGAGTTTTTCCAACTGGTTAAACCCATTTTCTCTTTTTCGTGATTTGCCCTCGAAACAATTATTTCGGCAGCAGTTTGCTTCGTAATTGCCCAATGCAGTTTATTTTGCACAGTGGCGAAAAATTCTTTTGTTATTTCCGAATTGTAATCATAATCAATACTGCATTCGGCATAAATATCAGTAATTTGCTGATAAAACCTACGTTCAGAGCTTCTTATATCTCTGATTTTTTCGAGCTGCTCTTTAAAATAATCTTGCCCAAAAATGGGTAGTGGGTTTTTCAAACGCTCCACGTCCATTGTATAGCCTTTTATTATAAATTCTTTCAATACGGCAGTTGCCCAAATTCTGAATTGCGTAGCACGATGAGAGTTTACCCGATAACCCACTGCAATAATGGCATCAAGATTATAAAATTTAGTTGGTGAAGTTTGCGTTTTATCTGCTATAGCACCGTGTGGAGTGGTTAGTTCCAAAATGGAACATGCCACTTTTTCGTCCAATTCACCGCTTTCAAAAATATTGTTCAGGTGTTTTGTAATGGCGGGTCTTTGTACATCAAACAGTTCGGCTATTTTGCTTTGAGGCATCCATATCGTTTCGTTTTGCAACAAAACATCAACCTTTACATCGCCTTTATCGGTTTTGTAAAGTAAAAACTGCCTATTAGGGTTGTATTTCGACAAATCCATGTTTTTTTGCTTTTCGTTTTAGTGGTTACTTTGTTTCGAGACGCAATGCCTTGCGTGTTTACCTTCTCGGTTTTATTTTTTTGAGCAATACGCTTGCTGGCTCGTGATCGGCTGCTACTTTGAATTCCCCCGTTCCCCCGTAGCGTACCACACTCTCCTGCTAGCGCGGGTTTGCAACCCGTGCTTTTCTTTATATATTATTGGCACAGATTGCAAATCTGCGCCAGCGGGGGGCGTGTTATGCACTGTAAATTTCATTTTGCAAAGTCGTCATGGATAATTGGCAGTCCAGTCCAAATTTCAATCATTCCTTGAAGATAATACTTTATGAAAGTCGTACTTGATTTATAATATTCTTTGTAAACTCTTGCTTTTATGATTTTTTCCTGTGTTTTTTTATTTGAGGAAATTCTAAATTCACCGTCGTCTAACAATTCACTACAAATCTCGTAAATGAATCCGTGTTGATTAGTAGAAAGTTTTTTACCATTCTTCTCAACAATTACATTTGGATTTTCAAAGTCATTAACATTAAATTCCCATTTTTCTTGCTTTTTAAATTTGTCTAATCCGACTTTAAGTTCATTTATGTCTTTTTCTCTCCAGTCGCTTCTATCTTCTCTATAAATTGAATCCAACTCTTGTATATTCTTTTTCCAACGTCTAATAATTGCGTTTTTGTCGAAATATATGTCACATTTCTTTTGGTGAAAATGGACAGAAACTTCTTTTGGATTTTTCGAGAAAATGACAGTTAAAGTGTCTATTTTAATTTTTGTCTCTTTTGAATAAATCGCAAAAGGGAGAATCATGAATAAAATTGTCAGTCTGATTTTCATTTTTTCATTTTTTAATTTATAGTGCCTAACGACCAAGTATACGAACTCAAATTCCGCTAAACGAACTCCTTGTTCGCATATATCCGCCTTATTTGTATTTACTATTTATGCTATAATTCCGATTGTCTGCACAATGATGCAATGTTTGTTTTTTAAGAGTTGCTCGCTTATAGAATTCTTAAATTTCAGTTATAATGCACTATTTTTTAGTTGGAAATTTAATTTGCAAAGTTATAATAATTATTCGTCTAACAATACGTTTTTTAAATATTTAAATTAACCAACAGACCTTTTATTTAGTCGAATCCTTTGGTAATATGCGAATATATTTCAGTGGTTTTGCTATTCCCCCACTCCCACTTCCGTCAACCCATACAATTCATACACCAGCATATCAATTTTCTTGTCGGTGGTGTCAATTTGTTTTTTTATTTCGAGCACTTTTGTTTGTTCGGCTGTGAAGTAATCTTCCCATTCTGCTTCCTGAGGCAGAGTGAGTTTCACTTTTTTCTTGCCGAGTTCTGCTACAAACTCTTTATAAGTGAGCGAATACCAGTTTTGAAGTTTGCCTGGCAACTCTTCCAAATCAAACTTCCGCTGAAGCATGCGCTGGAATTTCCCAACAATGGGTTGCAACTCATTGTTGAAGGCAATCCTGTCGCGGGCAAACTGTTCCAGCAAACTTATCTGTTCTGCATTTGCCTGTGGTACTGGGAAATGCTCAAAATATACTTTGCTAATTTCACGCGTTCCGCCCTGCAATTCGGGACAGTTGTACCAAATCCAAAGTTTGGATAATGATGAGTTAAACACTGCTGTAAGATATAGCAATGATACGGAGCTGTCTAATGCTGTTAGAATAAAACATTTCTGATTTCCCAACATTCCGCTTTCGTCGTACATAAACGGAAAAACAGAAGTCATATTTGGATAAATGATTTTGGGCTTGGCAAATTCCTTATAATACCCTATACTATCCTGAGTTTCAAACCACTTACCACTAGTCTTTTTACGTGCCCCATTAACTCCTGTTTGGTTTAAGCGATCAAATCCAAACGATAATAAGTGTTCTTTTATAGCAGGATAATCATCAATGTCTAGTTTCAATGCTGGGAAAGTTCCAATTAGATATTCAAAATCTGTTATTTCATAAGCAGTTATATCTCTACCCCGCACCATTGGTTTAATAATTTCTTCGCTTTTGGGGTCGGAGGCTATTAATTGTTGTTTGGTTGCTTCGTTGATATAAAATGCATCGTTATAGCCTGTCAGAATTCCTCGATATATTGATACGGCCAAATTTTTCAATTCCGTACCATTAAGTTTCATTTTATTCAGTTTTACAGCATCTTCGTAGGGTTGAATGCTCCATTCGCTATCCGAAAAATTGTCCGATGGATAATCGTAAGTATTATTCTGTACCTCGCTCAGGAAATCACCATTATAGGTTTTCTGATTTAGCGATAGTACTTTTACTTTCTCTGGCTTATTAATTTTTTGTGTTACAAAAATACATACATAAGTTGTGGCTTCCTGAAAAAACTGTATATCGCCAAAGTTCAATATTTGTTGCAATCCAGTGCCAGACAGAAACTTACGCAATGGCTTACCATAAGCTACCAACATCCACTTATTGGGCATAATAAACGACTGAATACCACCTTTTTTAAGTAGTTTATAACCCCTTTCGGTAAAAAGACAATATAGGTCGGCTCCTTTTTCGTAGGTCTCGAACCCACAGCTTTTCAGTATTTCGCTCATCTCACCCATAGTTTGCAACTGTACATACGGCGGATTACCTATTACCACATCAAACCCACCTTTGTATTCGGTGCGGAAAGCGACGAGGGGAGAAACGGTTCGGGGAAAGTCGAGGGGAGAACCGAGAGGAGAACCGACGAGGGGAAAGACAAGGGGGCATGCCCCCTTGTTCGATGCTCCCTCGGTAGATGTCCCCTCGGTAGATAGTTCGGGCAGCCCATGTTTCACACGGTTGTTTCGGATATAGTTTATCGTATTCTGCAGTTGCTCGTCGCTGGTTATTTCTTTACAACCGAACTTCTGCGTCCATAGTGCCGTCTGTGTTTCTCCTCTTTCTCCTCTACCGGTAGAGGACGAGGGGGAAACCGACGAGGAGGTATCTGACAAGGGGGCATGCCCCCTTGTTGTCCGTCCCATTGCCACATTTACCGCACGCGCCGACATCGACTTTATTTTTCCTACAATGGAAGATAATTCTTTTTCGTCACAAACCAACGCAATATGTAAATGGTCACCACAGACATTGTAGGCAAGCACATTAAGTTTGTCATTCTCTACAATTTCGGCAATGGTTTTGGTAACAATCACCTCTTCCTTTCCCGATAACCAAACCGGTTCACCAAGTTTTACATAGTTATCGAACATTCGTTGCGAGTATCTCGAATTATGTGTGGCAGTGGTAACATGCCAAGCTTTTTTCTCTTTTCGGCGAAATACCTGCGGAAACTCAACCTGCCAATTAAACGCCTTTTCACCCGCAACTGCTGGGTTATCAATTAGCGAGTTACCACACTTAATATTATTGTTGAGGTCGTTCAGTTTGCGGTTGGGTTGTGCAGTACGCAGCCACAACGAGAGTTTAGCTATTTCTACACTTTCCTCGTTAATATCCACCCCGAAAAGATTGTTTTCCAGAATACTTTTCTCTACATCGCTCAATACCAAAGCGTCACCAAAAAGTTTTGCTTGCAATTCGTCGATAAATCGATGTTCACGAATCAAAAAATCCAATGCCTCTACCAAAAATGCACCCGACCCACATGCCGGATCGCATATTGTAATATGCAATAGCCACTCACGGTAAGCAGTTAATTTTTCGAGCAATGGTTTTCTACTTTCGTTGAGTGCTTTTATTTCTACCTTCGACAACTTACCTTCTTTGACATTTAGAGTATAATCTTCCTCATTTATCCCCAGTTCGGTTCGCTTTTCGGAGCAAAGTTTTCCTACAGTATTGTCCACTATATACTTAGTAGTGAATTTTGGAGTATAAAACACACCATCCTTTTTGCGTTTGGTGGTATTTTTATCCACCTTTTCGCCACTAAGCTGTGCATTTATTTCGTCGAGTTCATTCAGCGAATTTTCGAATATATGACCCAGTATATTTACATCCACTTCGCTGGCAAAATCATATTCCGATAATTTCAGTGTATGACGGTACAACAATTCATCGTCAATTATTACAGCATCTAATACATCATCAAGCTTAAACAATCCTCCATTGTAAGCAAACACATCGTGATATTTTCCTTTATGGCCAGAATTCAAGTATACAAAATACATTTTAAACCGATTGTAAAGCGGAGCATAAGCATCCATATCTTTCAATTCATTCCATTGGTTCAGAATGGCACGCACCGAATTGGGTGGCAACAAATGACGGTCTTCAGCAAAAAACAGGAACAAAAAACGGTCGAGGAGTTTTTGCGATTTTTTAAATAGCAATAGCGCGTCCAAATTTGGGTTGAGTGCTACTAGATTCTGGTGCAATTCGCGTTTGAATAACGAATAATCCTTGTATAGCTTTTTGGTAATGGTATCTTCTTCGCTCAACGAAGCATTTTTTATCTTTTTGGGTAGGTCGGCAGCAATACTTTCGTAAGACAAGCATATCCAGAGTAATTCAAACTCTTTTTCGGTAAGTGTAAACAGATTAAATTCTATATATTCGATGGCATTGTCGATATAGAATCGAAGTTTTTCGAAATTGGAAATAATAACATAAGTACACTCGGGCTGGTTGTTTTTATAGCCAAATGCTTGTGCCTCTATTTTATCTAAATCTGTGGTGCTGGTCCCTTTTAGTTCTATAACAGCTTTTATCTTTTGCAAGGGGGCATGCCCCCTTGTCGAGAAAGAAGATATAACTATAGCGCCATCGGCTTTTTTACTATCCTTTACGTTTTTATATTCAGTAGTAAGGTTAAAATCTTGGTTGGGGTTTAGCGTATAGCCTAGAACTTCTACAAACAAATCGCGAAAAAAACCTTCTTGATATTGCTCTTCCTTACTGGCACGGATATTTTGTTGAACTAGCGGATTATGAAAATGTGCTTTGAATTGGCTGTAAGCTAATTGAATTTTTTGTGCATCAATTACCTGCAAATATTTATTGAGTACAGTACTTTGATAAAATCCCATGTATCATTTTTTTCAGATAGGTTAATATTAATTTCGCGCTACAAAACTACACAAAACATTCGACAATTGGTTATAATTGTTAATCTAATTTTAGTCGAAATTAAAAATTTATTTTTCAATACTTATTGATGGAACAATCAGTCAATTGCGAATATAAATTTAGCATCTAGTATTATCGTAAAATTGAGTTTCTGTAAAAAAATCATGCTGTATATCTTATCTTTATCACATTGCTAAATAGTGTCTGCTGAAAAACTATAATTCTATTGATATTCAATAAAATAGTTATATGTTTTTTGATTAATGTGCATAGTATTTGAAAATAATCGTTCATTTTACTTGTACGTGCATTTCCTATTACAATCTAAAAATCCCGAAGGGATTTAATGTGAATAGCCACCAGTGAAACTGGAGGTAAATTACAACGAATAAATTCAGAACCCTGAATGGGTTCAATTACTGCATCATATATGTTGAACCCTTTCCGGGTTCTGTTATTTTTGTAAATCATCAACCCCGAATTTCATTCGGGGCTATTCAAATTTAACCACTTTGTGGTTATTCATAGTTTTTCAGCAGACTCTAAATAGTGTCTATCGATATATTTGAATGTTTAATACTGCATTAGGATTGTTACATAATACATTTATCTCTAATTTTGATATAATACTTATACAACATTTATACTATATTTATTTATAACTTATCTGAAACATATCTATAGAGAAAAGACTTATATAAATAATTAATATGATATGTAATTAGATTACAGAAAAATTTGCTATTTTTGTATCCTATTTTTATTATACACATAGCATAACACTTTGCAAATGCGTTTTTGTGCATCCCTATAGCAAATAACGATTTAGTAATATTGAAATAATGGTTATAGCAATAGTAGAGTTATATTAGGATCAGCTGAAAAACTCCAGGGGAGTTACCTGTGCATAACCCCCAAATTTATTTGGGGGATGTTAGAGTAATACGAACTTAACTCCAGAGGAGTTAACCTTTGATTATCTGACATTTGCGTATATTGGAGAACTCCTCTGGAGTTCAATTTAGTTTTTTTATTTTACCCCCAAATAAATTTTGGGGTTATGCATAGGCTATCCCTACGGGATTTTAAAACTTTAACCGAAAGATTAGTGCATGATATTTGAATATAAACGTTCAAATACCTTGCACAAATCAATTTAATTATTCTAATCATTTGTTAATCAGCAATATTACTGTTTTTCAGCAGACCCTATATTAAACCCATTGAGCAAAAAAACAGGAAACGTTATCTAATTAAATATCAAACATATAAATGGCAATAGTAAAAGGACCAATAGTATTTACGGGCAGTTTTGGCAATGCAAGTTTTTACACGCGACGCGGAAGCGATAAAGTGATAGTGCGCACTAAAGGCGGCGCATCGAAAGAAAAGATTAAATCGTCGCCAAAATTTGCAGGATTACGATTGCAGCAAAAGGAATGGAAAGGATGTACGGGTTTTGCATCTATATTGCGCTATGCTTTTGGTGGTTTGCACCGATTGGCGGATTATAACTTAACACCAGTTTTGAATGGATTTGCTAAAAACCTGCAAAAAACGGATATTGTAAATGAAATTGGAAAAAGGGATATTTGCCTTTCGGGATTGCAATACACGCTCGAAAATTTTAATTTCAACAGACAATATCCATTTAATACTGTGTTGCGGGTATCTGTGCATGGAAATATAGACAGAGAAACAGGCATGGCTTCGGTACAAGTGCCACGCATCAATACCGAAATGGATGTGCAAAATGTGCAACGCCTCCCCTACTTCCGACTAATAGTAGCTTTGGGTGTGGTGTCGGATGTAAAATGGGATGAAGTAGGAAGTGAATTCAAAGCCGTAGTGCCTGAGGTACATGGCATAAGCATAGTAAATACTGGCAATTGGCTCCCAGCAGAAAACGTACTTATTCCTCAAACAATAACAGTTCAATTAGATGAATCTTCACTACAACAAATCACCAGCGACTGTACATTGGTGTTGAGTATGGCTATCGAATTCGGGAAAGTCGGTTTTACAGGTGCTCCACAAGAAGTTAAGTATGCAGGATGTGGAAGGGTAGTAAAAGTGGCGTGAATTGGGAATAAAAATTTTAATCCTCAATAAATAATAAGTCAAAAAACAAAAGTAGTAGGTATTATATTATGTACCATTTTTTTAGCAACAAGGGGTTGCAACCCCTTGTTGATTCGTTTTCTATTGCTAAGTATAGATTTATGAACTCTAATCACTTATTTTTTTGATAATGCAACCACCATTTCCCAAATAGTTTTTCTATTTTCGATATTTAAAACAGCAGTAGGCCAAGGTGTTTGCTTCACTTTTTTATCAAAATACAATTGAGTTTTATCTTCCACGTTTGGCGATGAAGCCAAAAATACTGATGATCTTGACGCTTTTTCAGCCGATTTTCCGTTATCAGGGCGGACAAAGTATTTGAATATTGGAAATAACAAACGAAATGGAAAAGGTAACATTTCTGCTGTAACACCTTGAGTCATATTAGTGCTTGCTTGCCCTGGATAACAAACATTTAAGGTAATTTTCTGTCCTTTAAATCGCTCAGCATATTCATACATCATTGCCATCATAACTAGCTTTGATTGTGAATAATAATTTAAACCATTAAAGTATTTTTGGGCTTGAAGATTGTCCATTTCGATTTCTTTTGGCAAATCCCCACCCATTAAAGTAATAATTCTAGGCGAAGTACTTTTTTGCAATAAAGGCAATAGCAACGTTATTAACTTAAAGGGAGCAAGTACATTGGTTGCAAAGTTCATTTCTACACCTTCTGGGTTCAACTTTCGTTCGGAAGCTGCCAATCCCGCATTATTTATGAGTACATCAAGATGATCGAATTTGGTTTCGAACTGCTTTACAAGCTCAGTAATTCCAGCTGAAAACGATATATCAGCCAGAAGCAGTTCCACTTTAGGGTTACCTGTTTGTTGTTTTATTTCTGTTAATGCTGCTTCGCCGCTTTGTTTGTTTCGACCTGTAATAATAACTGTAGCGCCCATTTTGGCTAACGAGATAGCAGTTTGTTTACCAATTCCACTAGTAGCACCAGTGATAAGCACAATTTTATTTTTCATTTTTCAATGCTTTTTCTATATTTTTATCGGGAATAAGCCACATGATAGAGGTAAGAATAAAAATTCCAAAGGAAATAGTTTCATCTACAAATGCCAAAGGTATGGAGGCTGTGTATGAAATCAATGAAATCATTCCTTTTTGGGTAGACATTTTAAAGGCAATACGCAAAGCATCAATGTCGTGTGAATTCTTTTGAACAACTTGCTGTAAAATATAATACGCTGCACCACTTAGCAACAACACTACACCGTAAAGTGCAACTGTATTTGATTCAAAATGGTTTTCGCCCATCCAACCAGTTGCAAATGGAATTAGGGATAACCAAAACAGTAAATTTAAGTTGGCCAACATCATTCCCGAAGTCACATTTTTTACTGAATGAAGCAAATGATGATGATTGCCCCAATAAATGCCAACGTACGAAAAACTCAACCCATAACTGATAAAAGTAGGCAATAATACTAATAAATTTTTCCATTCACTACCGTGAGGCACCTTGAATTCTAAGACCATAATTGTGATGATTATCGCCAATACACCATCACTAAATGCTTCTAATCTATTTTTATTCATATATTTTTTAGTTTATAGTTACAAGTTGCGTGCGCCATGTACTTGTATAACAGTAAAAAAGAAATCTTGTTTTTAGAACTCTTCAAGTATTTGAAAAAAAATGGAGTTGCTCAAGAATCAAATCTTGTACAACTCCATTTAGAATTTTAGAAAATAAACAATTTATCCTTTTGCTGGCTCAATTCCAAATGTGAAACCACCTTTTACTCGTTCAATTAGCTCAGGCAGAATGTCTTGATATTCACCTACGATACCAAAATCGGCAAAATGGAAAATCGAAGCTTTGGGGTTATGATCAATGGCAATGATTTTTTCGGACTCTTTCATACCTGCAATGTGCTGAATGGCACCCGAAATACCAACTCCCACATATACCTTTGGACGTACTGTTTTACCAGTTTGCCCTACTTGGCGTGCATATTCCGAAAAACCTTCGTCCACCACCACACGACTACAAGCCCATTCAGCTTTTACGCCTTTTTCTTTTAAAGCTTCAGCCAGTTTTTTGATTAATTCCAGTCCGTCGCCAGTTGTTCCGCGACCACCAGCTATTATGATTTCAGCATCAAACAAGTTTACCGAATTACCTTCGCCACGCACTGTTTTAAGAATTTCTACCGAAAACTCTTTTTTATCCAATTTTGGTTTAAATGTAGATATAATTCCTGTACGACCATCCACTTTTGCTGGTACTTCGAAGGTTCCTGCACGAGCAGTTGAAATTTGCGGATAAACGAAACCAAGGATTGTAGCCAATTTACTTTCGCCATAAGTTGGACGGCGTGAGTGAAGTATTGGTTTATTAATTACCTTTTCTTTGCGGTTTACATATTCGCCAATTTCCAGTCCGGTACAGTCGGCCGTAACACCACTACCTGTTTTAACGCCAATACGAGGTGCAAGTTCGCGACCAGCTGTAGTGGCAGCAAAAAGTGCAATTTCGGGGTTGCGTTCTTTAATTACTTGAGCAAAAATTGATGAAAACGGAAGTACTAAATATTCTTCCAATTTTTCGTCGTCGACCACTATCACTTCGTCAGAACCATGTTCAAAAAGTGTTTGAGACAATTCCTGTACATTTTTACCAATCAGCAATGTCATTATTTTGGTGTCATTTCCCAACTGATCGGCCAAATGGCGAGCCGGTGTAAGCAGCTCAATAGATGGACGAGAAACTTTTCCATTGGTAACTTCCGCCCAAGTAATAATTCCTTTAGCTCCGTTGCGATTGTCGTAAAGTGGAAATTCAGGTTTCTCCGAAGTTTTCTTTTCTGCCTTTTCCTTTTTCTCAAGTACGTTGGCACCTTTATTGAAATTAGACACCAAACTAGTTACAAGAGTAGATTCATTGTGACCGTCCGACATAATAATTGGTGCACGTTCGCTCACAATATTTACCACATTGGCAACAATTGTTGGCGAGCCACCCAATCCAATCTTCTCAGTACCAAGACCAATATCGTCAATACCAAATACAGTAATTTTACTATTTCTAGCTTTTATTGCACCTACTAACGAAGGTTTGCGTGGTGGAATTCCAGTTGGGGTCAACGAAATAGCACATGGCATTGGTAGTTTCATCATTTGATAACCACCTTCAATAATACGCTTTGCAATAGCATTGCCTTCGCCATCGGCTTTTACTGTTTCTACAAAAGTAGCTTGTGGAATACCCAAGTTTTCGGCCACTTGCGAAGGCACGTGTGCAGTATCACCATCGCTAGTTTGACGACCAGCCAATATTATAAAAGGCTCTTTTGCATCTTTTGTATAGCCTAAATGTTTTAGCATTGTGGAAATTGCCAAACCAGTAGCGTAAGTATCACTACCACCTAATTTCCTATCGGACAATAGATATGCTTCGTCATAACCCATCGAAATAGCAGTTTTTAGAGCCACTTCAAAAGAAGGAGGTCCCATGGAGCAAACTACCATTTTTGCATCGGGATATTGTTTTTTGAGTTGCAATCCGGCTTCAAGACCAAATTGACAGTCGATATTTATAATTGATTTTGCTTTTGTTCTATCCATCAATCCATCATCTCCCATGCGCATTTCGGTAGGGAGTGGAACTTGTTTTATTAAACTTATAATTGTAAGAGCCATTTTTTTTAATTAAGAATTAATAATTAACAATTAATAATCATGCATTATGAAATATGCATTACCTACATGTTTTGAAATTCAGGACCATTGCCACCGTTTGGCACCGACCAAGTAATGCCGTCGCCAGGTGTTTTAATATCGCAAGTTTTGCAATGCATACAGTTTTCGGCATGAATACGCAATTCCTGATGTCCGTTTTTATCGGTATGCAATTCATAAACTTCCGACGAGCAAAAGTACTGACATGGAGCACCATATTGCTTGATATTAATTGCTTCAAACGATGCAGGATTATTTATTTTAACGTGTGCAACCTGTTGTTCATCATGGTTTACACCCGAAAAATACACATCGGTAACTTTATCGAATGTAAGTACTTTATCAAATTCCAATTTCCCTTTAAATCTTTCTTTGAAAGGTTTTCCTTTAAATTCCGCAAGTGTTTTAGTTGCATCTTTATCGGGGTGAGCTATTAATTTTCCGCAGAAACCAGCCCCACCAGTAATAAGTTGAGTACCAAAATTGATTCCTCCCATAATTAAACCTTTGGAGAATCCTTGTCTGAAATTGCGAACAGGATATAAATCTTTATAAATCTGACTATCATTTACATACGATTCGTATGCAGAAAGTGTTTTTTCAGAAAAATCATTTTTGCTCAATGCCAATGCAGCAGTTTTTGCAGCCAATATACCCGAAGTAATAGCTAAATGCACACCTTTAAGAGCAGGCATTGCCACCAAACCAGCGCTATCGCCAACAATAAGTGCATTGTTGGTATAAAGCTTTGGTATTGAATACCATCCACCTTCGGGCAATGTTTTAGCACCATATTCCACCAATTTACCACCTTTTAGGAATTTTGCAATAAATGGATTTGTTTTCCAAGCCTGAAATGCATCATGAGCATCAAAAGTTGGGTCTTCGTATTCCAGACCAACTACCAATCCAACAGCTACTTTATTATCCTTCAATCCATATACAAATCCACCACCGAACTCTTTCAAATTCAATGGATAACCCATTGTATGATACACTTCGCCAGGTTTGATATTACCTTCGGGAACACTCCATAATTCTTTAACGCCCAATGAATAAATTTGGCAGTTTTTATCTTTTTCTAAATCGAATTTTTGAATCAATTGTTTTGCTAAACTACCACGCGTACCCTCAGCAAAAATTGTAAGTTTGGCTTCAATGCTGGTTCCTTCCTGAAAATTCTCCATTTGATGTCCATGATGGTCAATGCCAGTATCTTTGGTTTTTGCACCTATTACTTTACCATCTTTGTACAGAATTTCGTCAACAGCAAATCCTGTATAGATTTCCACGCCTTTTTCTTCGGCTTTTGTTGCCAAAAATCGACAAACTTGCCCCAACGAAGCTGTGTAATTTCCGGCATTACTCATATAAGGAGCATGAAATGGTAATTTAAACGACCCGTTTTCGCTCAATAAAACTGTAGCATCAGTTTTAACTTGCGCATTGAAAGGTATTTCGCTGAAGTCTACATCAGGCAATAGCGTTTTAAAAACATCGGTTTTGATAACCGCCCCCGACAAAATATGGCTACCAATAGAACTTCCCTTTTCGATAAGCAAAATTCTGTGATTCAGCCCTTTTTGTTTCAAGGTATCAGCCAAATGAATGGAAGTTGCTAAACCCGAAGGTCCGCCACCAATAATTAAAATATCCGTCGAAACGGTATTAGCATTACTCATTATTATTCTCCTTTTTAGATGTGATTATATATAGTGAATTATATGTTGTTATATGAAGTCATTTTACAAAAGCAATAAAAACGAACAAGTTAACTTGTCAATTCACACTTTTGTAAATTGTTATAATATAATGAATCAAGTAAATTGATTGTAAAATTTTCCCGAACCAAAAATGATGGAATAGGTGCTGGAGTTTCACGAAGACGTATTTATTCGAACACGAATATACGTTTCATTATTGAAAATAATGGATGGACAATTTGTTTTCAAATGATTCAAGGTTTTTAAATTTTTCATTTTCAATAAAAGACAAAAAAAATTACTACGTTTTTTATCCTTTTTTGTTGAAAAGTCTTTAAATAGATGATGCAAAAGTAAGCAATATAATTGGTCGACCAACTTGTTTTTAGGAATTTATTGTTTAAAAAAACTAAATATATTGATTTAGAACAAAATATATGCAAAATATGGTTTTAAATATTTCCTTCTACACAAAAAGAAAAGTTATACTGATTAAAAAAAAGGCATAATTTAACTATACAGTCGTAGTTATCCGTTAGCTTAAACATAATATTTGGATTAAACTTCTATAGAAAACAGATTGATAAATTGAACTTTAGAAAAGCTTATTAGGAAAAAACTCAAACTATAATGTGCTGATTATAAATTAAAAACACTTTTAAAACAGACATAAAGAATAATTTATTGATTTACATTATATTTATCCAATAATTGTTCGTACTTTTGCGAACTACGAACAATATCAAATTTGTAAAAATGGAAAACGCCAGAAACAAGGATTATACTATTGACAACGAACAACTTGCACGATTTGCTAAAGCAATGGGGCATCCAGCTCGAATCACCATTCTAAATTTTTTGGCATCGATGGACAGCTGTTATTTTGGGGATATACACAACGAATTACCAATTGCAAAAGCCACTGTATCACAACATTTGAAAGAATTAAAAGAAGCAGGACTTATTCAAGGAGAAATAGAAACTCCCAAAGTAAAATACTGTATAAACGTCGAAAATTGGAATAAAGCACAGTTATATTTCGAAACATTCTTTGCAATCAAAACAGAAAAAGCAAGCTGTTGCAACTAATTTATTTATAAATAAATGAACTTAAATAATTCCCTTTCAGGGGTTAAGGGTTCTTAAAATTAAAATGATTATGAACATTCAAGTATTAGGGACTGGCTGTCCCAAGTGCAAGTCACTCGAAAAAGCCACACGCGAAGTAGTAGCTCAAAATAATATTGATGCCACAATTACCAAAGTTGATGACATAATGGAAATTATGAAATTTAATATTATGACAACACCTGCCCTAGTGATAGATGGAAAAGTTGTAGTTAAAGGACGTGTTCCATCGATGGACGAATTAAAACAATTACTAACCAACAAAATTTATTTTTTATGAAAAAACTTCTTTCATTATCCCTATTAGTTCTTTTAATTGTATCATTTTTTGGCACAAATAGCTTCGCTGATAATAAAATAAAACAGCCGACAGTTTCCAAATCAACCAAAATTGAAGTGTATTATTTCCATTACACACGTAGATGTATGACTTGCAACGCAGTTGAAAATGAATCTAAAGCCTCAATTGCAGCACTTTACCCAAATTATTACAAAAAAGGTCAAATCACTTTTACCTCGATTAATTTAGATGAAAAAGGAAGTGAAGTGCTAGCAAAAAAATGCCAAGCCGAAGGTCAAGCACTACTCATAATTAGCGGCAACAAACGTATTGATTTGACCGACAAAGGATTTATGTATGCCAAAAGCAGCCCCGAAAAATTAAAAGCTGAATTGAAGAAGACGATTGATGCTATGTTTTAATTTACAATTTTCTCATTTACAATTTACAATTTGAAAGATGGAAGTACTGCAAAGTATTTTAGAGAACACACAATATTCGTTTATTACCGCCATTATTTTGGGGTTGATGACAGCAATTAGTCCTTGCCCACTGGCTACAAATATATCGGCTATTGGGTTTATTAGTCGCGACTTAAAAGATAGTAAACGCGTGTTTTTAAGTGGATTGGTTTATACACTCGGCAGAGCCATAAGTTACACAGGCTTGGCACTTCTCATTTTTTTTGGTGCTAGCAAAATGAACGTTTCTATGCTTTTTCAGGGCTGGGGCGAAAAGCTTTTGGGACCAGTAATGATATTGATAGGACTTTTTATGCTAGATGTGATAAAACTTAAACTCCCTGGTTTATCTGGTTTAACCAACAAAATAGGTGAAAATAGCAAAGGCAGTTATTGGAGCACACTTTTATTGGGAATGGTTTTCGCATTGGCATTTTGTCCGTACAGTGGCGTTCTTTATTTTGTTATGCTTATTCCAATAACTGTTGCAAGCGCGAGTGGTTTGTATCTGCCTGTTTTGTTTGCAATTGCCACAGGTTTACCTGTAATTGTTTTCGCATGGCTTTTGGCCTATGCAGTTGGCAACGTTGGTAAACTTTACAATCAAATTAAAACTTTTGAACTGTGGTTCAGACGCATAGTTTCAGTTATTTTTATTGTAGTAGGAATTTATTATATAATAATCTTTTTTGTTCCCTAAGCTAATCACAAACCTCCAAGGGGAAATAAGAGAAAATAGCCACATTTGAGTTTGTAGATAAATGTGGTTTTTTTAAACTTAAATTGTTCGTCTTATTACGAACATAATTTTCAAATTGTCTCATTTTCAAATTATAATTATTATTATGAATTTTCAAATTTTCAAATCGCGCAATTTTCAAACTGCATTAATATTATTACCTGTATGGTATATAATTTATATTAATCTCCAACCTCTTACAGACTGGTTCATCGACTCACTTTTGGGAATGGACAAAGGGGCACATTTTACAGCTGCCTTGCGCTTTTTCATCTTTGAATTTCCAAAAGTAATTCTTTTATTGGTACTTATAATATTTTTTGTGGGTATACTTCGTAGCTATTTTACTGCCGAAAGAACACGAAAAGCTTTGGAGGGAAAGAAAACATTTACTGGAAACATTATGGCTTCTTTGTTAGGTATTGTTACTCCATTTTGCTCTTGCTCAGCTATTCCACTGTTCCTTGGTTTTGTAGAATCGGGTGTTCCACTGGGCGTTACGTTTTCGTTTTTAATTGCAGCACCTATGATTAACGAAGTGGCAGTGATACTGTTATACGGCATGTTTGGATGGAAAGTGGCAGCAATATACATTGGCACAGGATTATCGATTGCCATTATAGCTGGATGGATAATTGGAAAATTGAAACTTGAAAAATGGGTGGAAGAATGGGTGTATGCTACCAAATTGGGTGAAAGTGATTGTGAAGAAGAAAAAATCACTTTCTCGCAACGAATTACCATGGGTTATGATGCCGTGAAAGAAATTGTCGGTAAAGTATGGATTTATGTAGCAATAGGTATTGCAGTTGGAGCAGGTGCGCATGGTTATGTTCCACAAGAATTTATGGCTTCACTAATGGGTAAATCTGCTTGGTATTCTGTTCCACTTTCAGTGTTGATTGGTATTCCGCTATATTCGAATGCAGCTGGAATTGTACCTATCGTTTCGGTATTAATTGAAAAAGGAGCTTCGCTGGGAACGGCTTTGGCATTTATGATGTCGGTGATAGCATTGTCATTACCCGAAATGATTATACTCCGAAAAGTATTAAAAATGCCACTTATATTGACATTTGTTGGTATTGTTGGTGGTGGAATAATGCTGGTTGGCTTTTTATTTAATTGGATATTTTAGACCAAATGGAGATTTAGAAAAAAGAAGTCAAAATTATCACTAGTATTTTGATAACAAGGATTATTAGCTTGTTGCATACATTGAAGAACATAGTAATTGAACCCGATTTTTGTTTCGACGGCAAATTATCTTGGTTGTTGCAGCGCAGTTTACTGGAAAATGCAAAATAATGAATCGGCAAAAGTATTCATTAATTAAATGGCTTAATGCAATACAACAGTTATTTATATATTTTGTAAAAATTAAACTGACAAAAAATCACAATTATTGATAATTTATAAATATTGTATTATCTTTGACACTTAATTTAGTCAACTCACATACAGCACTTTGTAAATTTTTCACACCGCATTAGCCGAAAAGCGGACAAATAGTAGGCAAAAATTTCCTCTAATTTTACATTTATGAAACAGGATTCAATTATAGCCCGATTGAAAAGTGTTATTTTCATTATGTTGTTTTCATTTGCTGGAGCGTATGCTCAAACCACCTTTAAAGTGAATGGAATTATGTATGTTACAACCAGTAACAATGCTGTTGCAGTAATATCGGGTGGCGATTACACAGGGAAAATTGTAATTCCTGAAACTGTAAAGTACAATTCGAAACAATCGTACAACGTAACTTCCGTTTATGAGTATGCATTCACGGCTTCGGTGGGGTTAACAAGTGTTACAATGCCTAATTCGGTAGATTCGATAGGTGACTTTGCTTTCTCCAATTGTAGCACATTAACTGCGGTGTCTTTTCCCGACTCGGTAAAAACTATTGGGAAATATGCATTCCAAAATTCTCCAGCTTTAACCTCTATCACCATTCCAAACACAATTAGTAAAATTAGTGAAGGAATGTTTTACAGCTGCTCTGGTTTAAACGAAATCAGTATCCCTGCATCAATAACCTCCATTGCCGATTATAGTTTTACCTTTTGCACAGGATTGAAAAAAATCTATTTTACAGGCAACAAACTCAATTCTATGGGCAATAGCAGTTTTGCAGGTTGCACTGGACTTACCGAAATACATGATTATTCAGGAGCTCCTGCAGCCATTTTATCTACTACATTTAGTAATGTAGATAAAATAAATTGCACTTTATATGTGCCTGTTGGCTCTCAAAACCAATATAAAACCGCTACCGGTTGGATGGATTTTACTAAAATTGAGGAGCAAGGTGGTGTGGTGGGAACTAAGTTTAACGTAGATGGTATTTATTATGAAGTAACCGGACCGAATACCGTTGCTGTAACTTACGGAGAAAGATACTTTGTTGGAGTTTACTCGGGTGATGTTTCAATACCTACTCAGGTTTTAAATAATGCTTTAGTATATACAGTTACTTCAATAGGTTATGGCACTTTTGCTAATTGTAGAAGTGTAAATTCAATAATTATCCCAATAAGTGTTACTTCAATTGGTTCTGCTGCTTTTCTAAAATGTGACAGTTTAACATCAATAAATATTCCCACAAATATTATTTCAATTGGTGACCGTGCTTTTCAAGACTGTGGCAGTTTAACTTCAATAAATATCCCAACTGGGGTTACTACAATAGGAGATTATACTTTTTATGGTTGTAACAATTTAACCTCAATAAATATCCCAACGGGGGCTACTTCAATAGGAAGTGGTGCATTTTATAGTTGTAGCAGTTTAACTTCAATTAAAATTCCATCAGGAGTTACTTCTATAGGAACTTTTGCTTTCCAAAATTGTAGTAATTTGACATCTATAGATATTCCACAAACACTAACTTCAATTCACTATTCGGCTTTTAAGAATTGTCGTAGTTTAGATTCTATAGTAATCCCAAGTGGCGTTACAGCTATTGAGAGTGAAACATTTAGTGGTTGTAATAATTTTAAAAACATTATAATTCCCAATACTATAAATTCAATTGGAAATTATGCTTTTGGTTATTGTGTCAGTTTAATGTCAATAGTTTTGCCTGACAAAATTGAAGCAATTGGAAGTTATGCATTTATTGGATGTGAAAATTTAAAAGAGATTAACATACCCAGCACTGTCAATTATATTAGTGAATACTCTTTTGCTGGTTGTAATAGTTTAACTTCATTATCAATTCCTGAGGGTGTAGACTCAATTGGTTCTGCTGCTTTTGAGAACTGTAGAGGTTTAACAACGATTAAATTTCCAACTACTATTACTTACATTGCTTCATCCGCATTTAAGAATTGTATAAGTTTAACCTCACTAAATATTCCAAAAAGTATTACAACGATTAAGTTTGGTACTTTTATGGGTTGCAGCAGTTTGACCACAATTAATATTCCTTTTGGCATTATTTCAATTGAATCAAATGCTTTTAGAAATTGTAAAAAACTGAATTCTTTAGTTTTTCCAGAGAGCATTACTTCAATTGCTGAATATTCTTTTACTGGATGTACCAACCTAACGTCTATAACCTTTCCTAAAAATCTTATAACAATTAGTTATCTTGCTTTTGAAAATTGTAATGGACTCACTAGCATCACTTTACCTGCTAGTTTACAAAAATTAGATTCTTCATCATTCTTAAATTGTTCTTCTATACAAAAGATATATAATTACTGTGCAAATCCGAAAATTCTAAATTCATATTTAAATGGTATTGATTCTACCACTTGCACTTTATACGTGAGGGCAAAATCACTTCATCGTTACCGAATGGCAAAAGGTTGGAAAAGCTTTCAAAATATTCAACCTTTGTCATACGAAATTAGTACGCCGGATATAAAAGTGCTGACAAACAATGATTTCACAATTCCTGTAAGCAGTTCTGCCATTTTTGCAAACGATTCTGTATCAGCATTCCAAATGGAATTAAAATATGATTCAACTCGCATGATTTTTAAGAGCTACGATGCTGACACCACATTTACAAACCATGGAAGCTTATTAATAAACAGCGATACAAAGGGAGTTCTTAAAATGGGTTATATATCCGATAAGTATTTTGATTTTGAAGGAAATATGCTAAACCTGCATTTCAAATCGCAGAAGTCGGGGGTACGTGTTACCGATTTTACTAAATTTTTGTTTAACACCGAAGATGCGTTAAATACACAAAAGGGAAAAGTGGAAATTATGGGTTATGGCGATGTGGATTACAATCAAGATGTGCAGTCTTATGATGCTTCGCTAGCGCTTATCAAATCGGTAGGTTTAAATCCCATGCCAGATGTAGACGCACTTCCGTGGGAAGAATTGAGAATGGATGTAGCTGATGTAGATGGCAACAAATCGGTTACTGCTTACGATGCAGGTTTAATTCTGAAAAAATCGATTGATTTAATTGCCGTTTTTCCAATTGAAGAAAGTTTAAATACTCCCCAAAATTTAAATGCTCCTCAAAAAGCGAACGTAAGTAATACGGCTGATGTGACAGTAATAAAAGAAGGTAAAAACTTGGTATTCCGTTCGTATGGTAATCTAACAGGATTGAACTTGTCATTTAATGGTGAAATCGGGTTACTGTCAAGTCCTTTATTTTCAGCTTATTTAAAAAACTTTATTCAAGCCAAAAACATAAATGACCTGACGTATAATGTAGGAATAGCTTTTAGTTCATCACCCGCGGAGGGATCGGTTATTATGTCTATTCCTTTGAAATCGGAATTAATAAGCGATTTATCTCTTCAAATTACTGTTAATCAGCAACAAAAAGTTGTTTCTTTGAACACGAATACTTCAGGAGTAACGTCCAATACCGATAACCAAAACTCAGTTTATTTAAACTCACAATCAAACGAAATTCACTTTAACACACCAAATGAATTAAGTTTGGTAACAATTACCGATTTAACAGGTAGAACAATCTATAAAAGTCTGGTTGACACAAGTAAAAACTTATATATTGGCAATTTAATTTCAGGTATTTATCTTGTAACTGTAGAACAAATAAATGGAAATTTGATTAAATCTAAAATTTTAAAGCGTTAAAATTATTTTGTTTTTTTCTTGCAAATGTTTTTTGCCTTTGAAAGGATGGATTATAGCCTTACAATTTTTGCACTTTTTCATAACTTACTCATTGAGGAGGACATAGAGTTTTTGTCCTCCTTATTGATAAGTTTATCTGAACTTTTTAGAAATACAGTTGGTCTGTTCAATAAGTTTCTAGTGTTATGTTAGGTTTATTATGACGCATATTATTTAATGTAAATCATTACTAAACAGTATTTTCAAATTTTTCCTTCTCAATATCTTTATATGCTTAAAGTACCATAAAAAACTTTTACCATACCTAATACAAATTCAATCTTCATTGACAAAGCCAGATTCTTCTCAGTTTACCTTTTGTAATAGTGGAAATGGTTTGAGAAAACTCATGGATAGAATTCGCAAAACATCCTTTTGCTAATAATTCAAAGAAACATTCATTCAACGCTCAAAGAAGTGCGGTATTTAAATTTTCCATATTATACTTTTTATAGTGCTACTTTACTAAAATTGATTTAATTAATGCCAGAGGCATTTTATATTTAAAGAAAACGTTTTTTATCCATATTCGACTCCGATAGGGGTCGTATATATCTTTTTATTAAATATCTGAAACCGATGGGTTCCATATCTTAGGTTCAATTTTATTTTAGCAAAGTAGAAATAGGAATTCCAAAAATAAAACTAAATAGCAACAAAGCCAACTATCACAATGGATAATTGGCCTCGTTTACTATTATATCTTCTTAATCTCTACTTTTTTGTTATTTGCGTCAAATAATTCATATTTAAACCATCACGCTTCCGAACCAATGCTTCCAGAAAATAATAGTCGGCATAATTGAGCGGTACATCAATCTCATTGTTATGGGGAATACTACCCACTGAATGTTTTAGAATAAAGTTGCCATTTGTGCCAATTTCTGCCCTATAAGCTGGAGTACTTAATGTTGCAATGATTTTATCGGCAGTAAGTTTGTATTTTTTCTCAGGCAAATACATGCTCATTTCGTACAATGCGGATGCAGAAACTGTAGCAGCAGACACATCGCGTGGCTCGTTGGGTATATTGGGGGCATTATAATCCCAATAGGGAATTAAATCTTTTGGTAGAGTTTTTTCGGTAAAAATATAGTCATAAATCTTTTTTGCTTGCTCAAGGTAAATTGGATTTTTGGTGTAACGATAACAAACAGTGTATCCATACAAACCCCAAGCCTGACCACGTGCCCACGATGATTCATTGTCATAGCCTTGCGCTGTCTCTTTCGACCTTACTTCACCTGTTTCAGGGTCGTAATCAACCACATGGTAGCAACTATTGTTGTCTCTGTAATGATTAGCGAGTGTTTTATTGGCATGACTAACAGCAATTTTATAGAAACTCGAATCGCCTGAAAATTTAGTAGCTTCAAACAGTATTTCCAGATTCATCATATTATCAATGATAACAGGGCATTTCCAACCTCTTTTACTTTGCCAATCTTTATCTACATTCCACGATTGTAATATGCCAGCATTCGGTCTAAATCGTGTAGAAAGTGATTTTGCTGTTTCAACAATTACCTCTTTGTATTTCTCATTGCCAGTTTGTCGGTATCCGTTCAGATAACTGCTCCCAATCATAAAACCAACATCGTGATGACATTTTAAGTATTTCACTGAATCAAGTCTTTCAGTATATTTTTCGGCCAAAGGAAGCCATTTATTATTATTGCTTAATTTATAGGTAAACCAAATACTACCTGCAAAAAAACCACTAGTCCAATCATCGATAGGCACATACACAATTTTTCCATCTTTATCTAAAGTGCGTGGAATTAAAACCTTGGTAGTTTTTTCAATAATATTTGACTGCAACTCATATTGACCTTCTGCAATGGTTGTATTTTCTGCAATTACATCAATATCTGATGTTTTTTGAGTACTACAACTTATGGAGGCTGATAGTAATAGTAGTCCAAATAGTTTAATTGTTGTTTTCATTCTAAAGTATGTATTTTTTTTGTATGCAATAATTTGGTCATTAAATTATCGCATCCTATGATGTTGCTTTTAAGAGTTTGAGCAAAAAAATATTCTATGCCGAGAATTTAAAATCGGTTACAAAATTAGATGTAACTTCAGTTTTCTTGGTGATACAATAGTACAGAAAAACTCAAAAATAGTACTAAATGAATGTTTTAATTGTACAAAATGGCAGAAATGGTTTTATGGATAGACAAAGTCTCAATAAAAAAACTATTTTTGTATCGAAATTCCATTTTGGCTAATAGTTAAAATCACGTTAAATTTCGGAAATGAAAAAGTATTATTTTAGTCTAATCATTTTTGCTGTCTTTTTAAACACAAAAACTTATTGTATTAGATTTAACCATTTGACAACCGATGAGGGCTTGTCCCAAATATCCGTAAAACCACTTTATGAGGATGAAAGAGGTTTTATATGGGCAGGTACGCGCGATGGTCTCAATTTATACAACGGCAATAACGTTCAGTTTTTCAAGCACGAAAAAAACTCTTCAAATACCATTATTTCAAATAGAGTAGATAAAATAGTAGGTAATAAAAATGGGAAAATCTTTTTGAAATGTGCAATGGATGTAGTGGAGTATGATTTTAGAACTGAAAAATTCACCACCTTACTATTGGGCGATGTTTCCACCATTTATTATAACCGGCATCTATTTGTGGCCCGCAACAATAGAATATTGATAAAAGAAGATGAAAAAGTGGGCTTTAAACCTTATTTCTCATTGCCAAACAAGCAAGCAAAGGTGTCTTGTATATTCATATCTGAAAATTCACTTTGGATAGGTACTAGTAATATGGGGCTTTTTAGACTAAAAAATAAGGTGCTATCCTTGTTTTTACCAAATACAAACATTAGCAATATATATCAAGATACCAAAGGATTGATGTGGATCTGCAGCGATGGAAATGGATTGTTTCAGATTGATGGCAAAACAATTTTTAACTATAGAAACACACCCAAAAATCCACAAAGTTTATCTTCTGATATTGTGCGCGATTGTTGTGAAGATAGGCTAGGAAATATCTGGATTTCTACCTTTAATGGATTAAATAAATTTGAACGAAGGAAAGGAACTTTTATTAACTATAAAGCCAATTCAAATCCGGATGGACTAACTCATTCTTCCATCTTTTCAGTTATAAAAGACCATCAAGGCAGTATTTGGTTGGGTACTTTTTTTGGCGGAATAAATTACTTTAATCCAGAATATGAGATATATACATTCTATAAACCTTCGGAAGTGGAAAGTCAGGGTTTAAGTTTTCCTGTGGTGGGCAAAATGATTGAAGATAAGTATAATAATTTGTGGATAGCTACCGAAGGTGGAGGTCTAAATATGTATAATCCAAGAAAAGGTACTTTCAAATGGTATAAACATGACATTGGCAATAACACTATAAAAGGTAATAATGTAAAAGCACTATATTATGACTCTCAGGCAGAAATTATGTGGATTGGACTACATCTGGGTGGATTGGATAGATTGGATATAAAAACCAATAAATTTACGCATTATCCGGCCATTATAAATAATCCCAACACATTACCCAATAGTATTGTAAGGGATATTGTGCCATACAAAAACCAACTAATTATTGCTACAGAAAATGGTGTTTGTATGTTCAATCCAATGACAGGGCAGTGTCAACTGTTATTCAAAAATACCAAAGGTGGTCAGGTTATTAGAGTCGTTTCCGATTTAGTATTTGATCACAATGGGTTATTGTGGCTAACCGTAGAAGGCGAGGGGGCATTTTCGTACAATTTTGAGACCCAAAAACTCAAAAATTATAAGCACAATCAAGCCGTAGAAAGCAGCATTAGCTATAACGATATCAACAGTATATTTGAAGACAGCAAACATAACCTTTGGTTTTGCACTTCGGGCAGCGGACTAGAACTTTACCGCCCTGCAACAGATGATTTTGAACATTTTGATAACCAAAATAGTAATTTAAAAAGCAATTGTATATTTCAGGTATGCGAATCGAGTCCGGGAGTTTTGCTAGTTATTACCAATCAGGACTTTGCACGATTTGATTATGCAAAAAAGCGTTTCTATAATTTCAACAAAAAAAATGGCTTTCCTTTGAGTGCGGTTATTACAAGTTCACTCTATAAATCTCGTTCTGGGAGTATCTATTTAGGTGGTATTCATGGGCTTGTATCTTTTAAAGAAAAGGATTTGTTTAAGCAGATGAAGTCCTATTCAATTTATCCGTCACGCCTATTGGTTAATGACAGGGAAGTGAAAGTAAATGACGAAACAGGCATTCTTGAAAAGGCTTTGTATGCCACTTCCAAAATTGTGTTGCCTAGTAAATACAATGTTTTTAGTGTCGAATTTGCCACTTCTAATAATATTGCTGCCAATAGAAGTGAAATAGTTTACAAGCTTGAGGGGTTTTCGGATACTTGGAACAACTCGCGCGACCAACACACCATCACTTACACTAACTTGAGTTCTGGTAAATATACGCTTGTAATAAAAGCGGATGAATCGAAAGGAATGATATGCCCAGAAAGTAGGTTGCAGATTGAGATATTACCGCCTTTTTATCGTTCCACATTGGCTTACTTATTCTATATCATATTGATAGGATTTATAATCAATTATTTTCTTCGTGCCAATAATAGTAAAATCAAGCTGGAAGCATCCTTGAAATACGAACAAAAACACATTCAGGATGTGGAAATGCTCAATCAAGCTAAATTGCGATTCTTCACAAATATATCGCATGAATTCCGTACACCATTGACGCTAATTATTGGAAAAACAGAAATGTTACTTCAAAATCAATCGTTTACGCCTAATGTTTACAATTTGATTTTGGGAGTGTATAAAAATGGTCTTCAGCTTCGTGAATTGATAACTGAGTTGCTGGACTTCAGAAAACAAGAGCAAGGACACATGAAAATTAGTGTAAAGGAACATAATATTGTGGATTTCCTCTACGAAAACTTTCTTTTGTTTGAAGAATATGCCAATGCAAGGAAAGTGAATTTTATATTCAATAAAGAAATAGAATCCTTGACGGTTTGGTATGATTCAAAACAGTTGCAGAAGGTGATTAATAACTTGTTATCCAACGCTTTTAAACATACGAAAGAAGGTAATTCCATTACCATATCGGTAAATGAAGTGGATAACAATGCTGTATTTGAGGTGACAGATAATGGCAGTGGTATACTGCCCGAAGCCATCAACAATATATTTGACCGTTTTTACCAAGCGGAACAAGAAAATTCTGTATCAAACTCCGGAACGGGTATTGGTCTAGCATTGGCCAAGGGAATTGTAGATTTACATCATGGCAACATCAACGTAATAAGTGAGCCAAACATTGGTACAACATTTACAGTACAACTAAAATTGGGGAACAAACACTTTGATGGCGATGAGTTGACCACGGGGCAAGAACCTAATACACAACCCCTAGAAATCAGCAAAATAGCTAACGATTTACATTTTGAACAAAAAAAAATAGAGGGCATTGGTAAAAACAAATCCACCAAGATGTTGATTGTGGAAGACAATGATTCGTTACGAGAAATGCTCGTTACGATATTTGAAAATCTCTATGAAGTAGTAACTGCCAATGATGGCGAAGAAGGCTGGCAGAAAGTGAAAGCCGAAGCCCCTAATATCGTGTTGAGCGATGTTTTAATGCCGAAAATGTCGGGCACTGAACTTTGCAAACTGATAAAAAATGACATTGAGACTTGCCACATTCCAGTGTTGCTACTTACGGCGCGAACTGCTTTGGAGCACAACTTGGAAGGGTTGCGCATTGGTGCCGATGATTATATTACTAAGCCTTTCAACACCAGCATTTTGGTGTCACGCTGCAATAATTTGGTGAATAGCCGCATTATTTTGCTCGAAAAATTCAGTAGGCAACCTCAAGTTTCACCTCAAATGCTGGCTACCAATAATCTGGACAAGGCTTTGTTGGATAAAATTTTAGTGATTATTGACAAGTATATCAACGATACCGATTTCAATATAAACACTTTTGCCATTGAAATGGGAATGTCGCGAACCAATTTATTTGCCAAAATAAAAGGATTAACCGGCCAGACGCCCAACGATTTTGTTACCAATATCCGATTAAAAAAAGCAGCCGTCATGATTTTGAACCACCCCGAAATGAATATCACCGAAATTTCGGAGCAATTGGGTTTTAATTCGTCACGATACTTTAGCAAATGTTTCAAAAGTCAATATCATGTTAGTCCATTATCGTACAGAAAAGGACTAACTTATGATGAAGCGGAGGAGCAAGAAGACAATACCATTGAATAACTAAAAGGATTGAATGTCAATGAATAGATGCGAAACTTATATAAGGTTTCGCATTTATTATAAAGTTATTTGTTAAGTTAGGATCTGCTGAAAAACTATTTACAACCACGAAGTGGTTTAATTTGATTAGCCCCGAATGAAATTCGGGGATGAAATGTATTCATAAGGCAGAACTCTGAAGGAGTTCAATATCATCAATCAATTGAAATTAAACTCCTTCAGAGTTTTTATGCGCATACATTTTAATCCATGGGTTAGTACCCATGGTTAATCATATTAAACTCCTTCAGAGTTCTTTGTAGAGTAAATATTCAATTTAATGAATGGATATTATTATATAGGTTGAAAATTGCTTGCATAAAAATTTAAAAAAATATATTTATATTGTTGTTATTGAGCATAATAATGGTTTTTATGCAGACCCTAGTTATAAGTGTTTTAAAATGGTAATCTGTATTATATGTTTTTTTAATCAGCCAATAACTAGCATTCTTGCCAATCATAAAATACTTGCCAAAACTACAATTTGAACTATTAAGTACAAATACTGTATTATTGTATCACATCTATTCTGAAAAACAACACTATTTTTGCAGCATAATAAATCTAATTATTTGAACAATGATGAAATTAAAGAAATTATTGAATGTTGTTGCGCTGCTTTTTGTAGGAATAGTATTTGCAAATGCTGAAACAACTGTAATGGGTACTGTGACCGATGCGAGCGGAGAAGCTTTGATTGGTGTGAGTGTAAAAATTAAAGGAACCCCAAAAGGAACGATTACTGACATAAACGGTAAATTTGGCTTATCTGTTCCTGGTACCTACTCGGTACTTGCTTTCAGCTATATTGGTTATGAGTCGCAAGAAGTGAAAGTGGGCATTCAAAAAGTATTTACAGTTATTATGCAGTCGAACTCCAAAAACTTGGATGAAGTAGTGGTAATGGGTTATGGTGAAATCAAAAAACGTGATTTAACGGGTTCGGTGGCCAAAGCCGACTTGGAAAGCATGCTCAAAATGCCAGTAGCCAATCTCGATCAGGCCTTGGCTGGTCGTGTTGCCGGTGTGCAGGTTTCTTCCAGCGAAGGCACACCAGGTGGTGAAATGAACATTGTGGTACGCGGCACCAATTCCATTACCGGTTCCAATGCCCCACTTTATGTTATCGATGGTTTCCCTATGGAAGATGGCTCAGCCTCCAATATCAATCCAAATGATGTGGAATCGATGGAGGTGCTTAAAGATGCTTCAGCAACCGCCATTTATGGTGCCCGTGGTGCCAATGGCGTAATTATTATTACTACCAAAAAAGGAAAAGTGGGAGCGCCCATGATTTCGTACGATGGTTCTTTTGGTGTACAACGTGCCTCAAATAGGATGCCGACTTTGGATGCTTATGAATTTGTAAAATTACAAAGTGAAACAACTGCCGCAACGGAAATGAAAAATCGTTATTTTTCAACCGATCCAAGCGGTAAAACTTGGACATTAGAGGACTATATAAATGCAAAAACTATTAATTGGGAGGATATGGTGCTGAGGGATGCACCCATGCAAAATCATTCCCTTGGCATCACAGGTGGTAAAGATGATTCCCGTTATGCAGCTTCACTTTCATATTTTAATCAGGATGGAATTCTTGTGAATACCAATTATAATAGGTTACAAGGAAAAATTACTAACACCATCAAGAAAAAAAATCTGACCATTTATTTGAATGCAAACTATTCAAAAACAACCCAGTTTGGTGCCCGACCCTCTGAAAATTCATGGGCTGCTGCCAATAATCTATTTTCTAATGTTTGGGGTTATAGACCAGCTCTTTACCCAAACCAAACAGATGAATCGTTGATAGAAAACTCACTAGATGAAACTATGATAACTGATTATCGTGTAAACCCGCTCCTATCGTTAAAAGAAGAGTACAACAAATCCAATAGAGCTGTTTTAATGACCAATGGTTTTTTGGAATATGAGTTTATCAAAGGGTTGAAGTTAAAAACTTCGATGGGATACACCGAAGATAATCTTCTCAAAGAGGCATATAATAACTCTAAATCACGCTACGGAAATCCACGTACCAATATCAATGGCGTGAATGCAACTGTGGCAACCGCTTCGCGTCAGACATGGTTGAACGAAAACACGCTTTCTTATATCAAATCGTTAAATAAAGTTCATAATTTCAATGCTCTGTTGGGATATACCATGCAGGCTTCGGATGCAAAAAATTTCTCAAGTCAAACCATTCAAATTCCATCGCAATACGAGATATTTGGAATAGACCAAATGGGTGCAGGAACTCCATTTACAATGGGTTCTTCTGCATCACGCTGGACTATGATGTCCTATTTAGGTAGACTAAATTACAATTTCAAAAACAGATATTATGTAACTGCCTCTTACCGTGCGGATGGTTCTTCCCGTTTTAAAGGCGATAATCAATTTGGTTATTTCCCTTCGGGTTCGTTGGCGTGGAATTTTACGGAAGAACGTTTTATGAAACCCATCTCAAGCATGATTTCATCCGGAAAACTTAGACTAAGCTGGGGTGTTACAGGTAATAATCGTGTGGGCGATTATGATACTTATGCAATATTGTCGAAGATAGATGGTGGAAGTTATGCGGGCGTATATCCATTTGACAATGTGGTAAATTCGGTTGGACTTGTGCCCACTTCTATGGCAAACAAAGTACTACGATGGGAATCAACGGCACAATGGAATGCAGGAATGGATGTGTCATTTCTGAATCAAAGTATTTTCTTAACGGTAGATATTTACAAAAAGAATACTTCAGATTTGTTACTTAACGCCAAACTTCCTTATAGCTCGGGTTATCCAGAAGGCTACAAAAATATTGGTGAAACTGAAAACAAGGGCATCGAATTTACCATAAACACCAAAAATGTAAAAACAAAAAACTTTACATGGTCCACTAACTTTAATATATCATTTAACCAAAATAAAGTGCTTGCACTAACCGACAATCAAAAAACATTGTTGGTAAATGCTGCTTTTGACCAGGGTTACAATGGTATGCCAAACTATTTTACCCAAATTGGTTATCCACTAGGACTTATGTATGGTTATATTTATGAGGGCACCTACAAATATGAGGATTTTAATTATGATCCTTCATCGAATATTTATACAATAAAAACAGGTGTGCCTACATTTACAGCCGAAGCAAAAACTGGTCCAGGATATCCGAAATATAGTGACTTAAACGGTGATGGAAAAATTGATTCGAATGATCAAACTGTTATTGGCAGAGGAACTCCTACTCATATTGGTGGTATCAACAATACATTTACTTACAAAGGATTTGATTTTAGTTTCTTCTTCCAATGGTCGTATGGTAACAATATATTGAGTGCCAATCAATTGTTGTATGGAGTATACAATGGTAAAACATTGACTAACCTTTTTGATACATACAAAGACCGTTGGTCGCCAACAAATCCTACTAGCGACATTCCTGCAGCAGCAGTTTTGAATGCAACTGCTGGTAATCCCACATTAACTTACTCGAGTTCATTATCTGTGTTTTCGAGTAGAGTAATTGAAGATGGTTCGTTTCTAAGGTTAAAGAATATCAACTTTGGCTACAACTTGAACCCTAAAGTGCTTAAAATATTAAAGTTAAATAAAGTCAGGCTTTTTGTCAATGCAAATGACATTTGGGTGCTCACTGGGTACAAAGGTGGATATGACCCCGAAGTATCAGTTAGAAACAGCGCATTAACTCCTGGATTTGATTTTTCGGCTTATCCACGAGCCCTTTCAATAAATGGTGGTGTAAATATCATTTTTTAAACAAATAAGCATTTCAAATTAAAAAAACATGAAAACAACAATAAAAATATTCCTAACGCTGCAATTGATTTTTTGCTTTGCTTCCTGTAGCGATTTTCTGGATACAACGCCAACTTCAGTAACTCCAGAAACATATTTTAATAACAAAGAGGAGATAAAATCTTTCTTAACATCGGTTTATGCCCCTATGATGGCGGAATCATTCTATGGCGGGAGTTATGCAATGTCAGTTGCTGCCGAAGATTTGGGTTATTATGCACGTACTGCTGCTACTGGTTCTGTGATTTCTGGTTCTACAAGTATATCAGATGGTGGGTTGCAGGCAATATGGCGTATATTGTACGATGGAATAAACCGTGCCAATATGATGTTGGAAAACATCGACCGTGCCATTCCCTCGGCTGCCGATTCTGTTGTACGTGAACAATACAGATCCGAAGCACGCTTTTTGAGGGCGTTTTATTACTTTACGTTGATAGAGAATTTTGGCGATGTTCCTTTCAGAACTAACACACCAACCGATATAAATAGTTTATCGTTAGCGCGAACCAATAAGGAACAAATTTACGACTTTATCATTTCAGAAATGATTGCTTCTGAACCCTATTTGCTCACTGCATCTCAAGTAAATCCGGGTCATGTTACCAAATCTGCTTTGCAAGGCATTTTGGCACGAGTTTATCTTTTTAGGGCTGGCGAAGGTTATCGTGATGCTGCTGCGGCACCAGGGGTGAATGCCCAAACTTATTTTGCAGAAGCCAAGAAATGGGCTTTGAAAGTAAAAGATAGTGGTTTGCATGGCTTGGTAAGTCCTTATAACCAGATTTTTATCGATTTGGCTGCCGATAAATACAACAGCACCGGAGTAAAAGAAAGTATTTGGGAGGTAGAAGAGGCTGGAAACCGCAGTACGACTATTTTGGCCGCTGGACGACTTGGCAATACATTGGGTTTTGGCGGACCCGATTTGAGTGCAGCCAGTGGCTCGCCTTATGCCAATGCAACCGGATTGGCTAATCCAGGAATGAGCTATAATTATGTTTATTGTACACTGAAATTATTTGATATGTATGAATCCGAAAAAGATACAGTGCGTGGTAATTGGAATATAACACACTTTGCCTACACCACAACCGGAAGTGCGGCGACCTTAAAAATAACTGGTCGGAAATACTACTACAATAAAAAACCGGCAAGCATGTCCACATTTACATTTCCATACACCGATGCAAATGGATTTATATATACTTATGGCAGTGCTACTGACACTTTGAACACGTCTCGTTGTATTGCCAAATACCGCAGGGAATACGAGCAGGTATTGCCAAAAAACAAAAACTACACACCTATAAATTTCCCGCTACTCAGGTATTCGGATGTGCTATTAATGATAGCCGAAGCTGATAATGAAATAAACGCTGATCCTACAGCACTAGCTTACGAATGCCTTGATGCAGTACGAAACCGTGCTAAAATTACGCCTTTAACTGGTTCTGGTCTTACAAAAGACCAATTCAGAGAAGTGATTAAAAAGGAACGTGGAATGGAATTATGTTACGAAGGCACTCGCAGGTTCGATTTAATTCGATGGGGAGATTATGTGAAAGCAATGACAGATTTATCTACTTTATTGGAAACGAGCCCACGCTGGCCCAACGGAGTTAAATATGCTGCCAACTATTTTAAAATCTCGCCAGCCTATTTATATCTACCTATTCCGGCTTATGAACTGAGTGTGAATAAATTGATTCTTTTCAATAATCCAGGTTGGTAATTCATCTTACTAAGGTTTTACCGAATAAAATTACAATAACAGTCTGAAATTCAAATTCAGATAAAAAAGATATAAAAATGAAAAAATACAATATAATCTTCATCTTAGCTGTAGGGCTTGTCTTTAATTCCTGCAGCAATGAACTTACAGCACCACTGGTATTTGATGTAAAAGCAGATGCTGCAACAACCATAATTAACGACACCATAGTGGTAAAAAAGGCGACTACGCTGAATTTTAATTTTGAGGGAAATCCCCAGTTCATTTCTTTTTTCAGTGGTGAAGCTGGAAAGGAATTCATGTATTTCAATGTGTCAAGTATTCCAGCAAGTGAATTTGACTCTTGCTTCCTGAAATTTGATGTTACACCTACAGGCATTGACGGAGCTATAGAAAATACCTTGTCTTTACTTATTTCGGATAAATTTCCTGGAATAGTTGGTATTGCAGCTTCTCCTTTATTTGCAAAAGATTCCGCAAATATCCGTAATAAACAGGATTACAGTTGGACTGATTTAACTTCGGCTTGCCTGTTTCCAACAACAACTGCCACTAAAAAATCGGTTAAGTTGGATATGATGCCCTATTTGAGTAAAAATATTGCCTTGCAATTCAAATACCAAACCTCCAGAAACGATGTGGATCAGCCAAAATGGACCATCGCCAACCTGAAATTTGTACGCTACCAAAAAAGAAAAGCTGCAGTGGAAGTTATTGCTTCTACACTCGCCTTTAAGCCCTTCGACATATTGAATTCAACCACTGCCTACGCAGTATCAGGTGCAGGAGTATGGTCAAAAAGTAATCCGGTAAATCTGTTTATTAATACTACGCTTGCAGGAAATCCTCTGAACGAAGATTATCTGATAAGTACGCCTACCCTAATAAACCCAGTGACAACAGCAAGTACTGGCGCATTGGTGAAGAATTTGTCGGTTGACGTAACAACATTTTCAACTAGTTATGCCGCCAAAGGGATTTATACAGCTACTTTTTCTGCCTCAAATAGAAATTATCTAGATAGCGGTCAATACAAACAAGTGTCCTTTATCGTTAAAGTGATTGATTAAGTCAATCCGATTTTCATTTTTCAAAATGTCAGCCTCTAGCATTTACATGTTGGAGAGCTGACATTTTTCTTTTGGGAAATGAGCGGTAATTATGTTGCTAAATCTCAATAAAAGTATGACATACTGTGTCTTTCCTTCCAATCAACATTTCTCAATTCTAACCATTACATCTTCAGTGCCTGCTACAATTTTGTACTATAATGTACATAATATGTATTTTTAAATCACATTGATTACAAATATACCCCCTATTTTTGCGCGTAAAATATTCACTTAGGTACAAATCAATACAATTCGAAGTGATTTGATAATCTTTTAAATTTATACTATCATGAAAAAAATTACAATCTTGGTGCTTTGCGCCACCGTATTTTTATCAATGGCGAATGCCAAAAATATTTTTGTGGACCCCACAAATGGTTCTGATGCTGCGAGTAGAGGTACAACTTGGGAACTTGCAGTAAAAACGCTTGCTGGTGCAGTAAATGCCACTTACGTTGGCACTTTAACTGCTGGCGATAACATTTATGTAAAAGGTGGTTCATTAACTACGCTTACAGGAGCTTTTACTACAAATACTACTGTCAATTATTATGGCGGTTACGATTTATCGAATATTGGAACCACTACTACCCGAACAACTAACGATAATGACGGAAACGGTATTATAGAACCATGGGAGTTTTTGAATCCAACCACTTTTACCTCGACAGCAAACGCTAATGGCTCTGTAGCAATTAAAATAAACAATGCTGGTTACACATTTGATGGTTTTACACTGACTCATAATGCAACTGCTGCTGCAAGTAACTATATAAGGTCAATCGAAATATCAGGTACAAATACAAATTTCTGCAACTGTATTATTAAAAACACCGCTGTAACGTACAGCATAAGTGGTTTCGGTGGAACTCCTTATAATATGTTATTTTCTGCCGGTTCAGGTGCTATAGTAAATAATTGTTTGTTCGAGAAAAACAATGTAAGCTATACTACTACAACTATCAATGCAGCTTACCCGTTTATAAATATTAGCAGTGCAAGCTTCACGAATTGTATTGTTAGAAACAACTTGGTAACCGTTAATGCAAGTGCTGCAAATGCAGTTCGAAGCATGTTGATTTGTTTATATGCTTCTTCCACAACTATCTCTACGATAAAAAACTGCGTGATACATAACAATGAAATGGTGTATAATGGCACTGGTGGCACTACTTCCGACGTGGGCGCAGCAATCAATGTTTTTGGCGTTGATGGGAGTGAATCCATTATCAATTGTACCATAGCCAATAATAAATCCACCAATGTGCCAATTGCAGGAATGAAAACTACGAGCAGAACAGGTATGAATAATACTATACTTAATAATGTATTATGGAACAATATTTCTGGTGCTTCAACCATAGCCAATTTCACAATTGGTGCAAATATGATTGCTACTTCATCGATAAGTAAGAATGTGATGAATGGAGGACAAACAGTTACCGAAAATGGCACAACCATAAAATACAACGATTTTGCGCTATCGACTGCGAATGCTACTGGTGTCAATCAAGCACTATTCAAAACCCCAACTACCATTGTTGGTTCTTCATTGGGTTCTTTAGCGGTAACCGACTCAACCACCATCAAACAATCCGTATGGCAAATTAAACCAGGCTCGTACTTAGCTGCTAAAGGGGTTTCTGTATCTACTAATCCCACCGACAAAAGTGGAACTAACTTTTCTGCTTCACCTGCCATTGGTGCGTACGAAGGTTTAAGTGCTCCAGTTGTAAGCGCCATTACTCCAACCAGTACTCAGCTTTCGGTAGCTTTCACAGCTGGAAATAATGGAGGTTCGTCTATAACCAATTACAAATACTCTACCGACGGCGGTGTCAACTTTACAGCCTGCGCACCTACCCAAACCACCAGCCCGATAAATATTACCGGGCTAGCAAATGGTACAAGTTACAATGTTCAGATTAAAGCCACCAATGAACTTGGCGATGGTGTAGCAACTTCAAGTGTAGCAGCCAGCCCATCGGCAAGTACCGCTGTACCGGCAGCTCCAACCATCAATTCTATAACATCAGGGAATGCGAAACTTACCGTTGCATTTACACCTGCGTCCGATAATGGTTCAGCTATAACCAATTACAAATATTCAACCGATGGTACTAACTTTACGGACTGTTCGCCAGCACAAACTACCAGTCCGATAGTCATCAACGGATTAACCAACGGTACGGCATGCACCGTAAAAATTCAGGCTGTAAATGCTATTGGTGATGGAATTGCCACGGCTAGTATTACAGCAACTCCATACACCGTGCCTGATGCGCCTACAGGTTTGGTGGCAACCGCCGGAAATGCTCAAGTGTCAGTAGCATTTACGATTCCAACGAACACAGGTGGTTCGCCTATCACATCGTATGTACTAACCAGTAGCGGTGGTTCTTCAACTGTTGGTACAGGAAGCCCTATTCTTTTTACAAGTTTAACCAACGATAAAGCATATACTTTTACTGTAACTGCTATTAATGCAGCAGGAGCAGGTGTAGCAAGTTCTGGTGTATCTGCTACTCCTTCGGTAGTAGCAATACCAAATGCGCCAACCCTCGGAGCGGCTACAATAACGAATGGACAAGTCTCATTTGTATTGACTGCACCAGCAATTTTGGGTGGTCAAACTATAACAAGCTATAAATATTCAATTGATGGCGGTGCGACTTATAATAACCGACAGACTGGTACAACCGGCACACCTTTATTAATAACAGGATTAACCAACGGAACAACCTATAGCATTTCGGTAAAAGCGGCTTACGGAACTTCACCTTTTTCTGATGGATTGGCTTGCTCAGCAGTTGCAACTACAATATTTAGCGCTCCAAATGCACCTAACATTACGGGCATTACAGCAAGTAGTGGTTCGCTTTCGGTTGCGTTTACTACAGTCACAAATGGTTCCACTATCAGTAATTATAAATACTCCTTAAATGGCGGTGCTTTTACTGCATTAGGAACAGCAAAAGCTACTAGTCCAATTACAATTCCCGGATTAACAAATGGTACATTGTACAATGTACAAATAAAAGCAGTTAGTAATAATGGCGATGGAGCAGCATCCGCAATCTATACAGCCCCAATTTACTCTACTACCCCAGCTGCTCCAACAATTTCAGGAATAACTGCTGCTGCAGGTCAACTCTCAGTAGCATTTACGGCTGGTAGCAATGGAGGTTCAACAATAACCAATTATAAATATTCTACCGATGGTGGAACAAGTTTTGCCTTGGCATCATCTACCAGCAGTCCATTGGAAATTACAACCTTATCGACCGATGGCACTACATTATTGACGAACGGTACAGCTTATAACGTGCAAATAAAAGCGGTAAATGCAAATGGAGATGGTACAGCTACAGGAAGTACTGCAGTAACACCAATTTTTGCAGCACCAACTTCTACTGCTGCAAGTGCTTTATCTTCTACTGGTTTTACAGCAAACTGGACAGCTGCTTCGCAAGGTCCTTCGGCCACTTATACTTACACGGTTCAATATGGTACGGTTGCCGATTTGTCATCAGGTACAACTAGTATTTCAAGCATTGGTAGTTCAACGTTTAGTCAGGTGATTGGAAGTTTGTCTGAAACTACACCTTACTATTACCGGGTAATGGTAACCAATGGAACTGTATCAAGTGCTTGGTCAACAATACAACCAGCAACAACATTGGGAACACAAACACTTACATGGTCTCAAAGCCTTACCGGTTTAAAATTAGGCGATAGCTCTGTAACATTGACAGCCACTTCAAGTGCGGTTACCAATGCTGCTCCTATCACTTATGTATCAAGTAATACCTCTGTTGTAAATGTAAGTGGTAGCACATTGACCGTTGTTGGTCCCGGCACGGCTACAGTTACAGCCCAACAAGCTGCCAATACTTATTACGAAGCGGCAGTGGATGTAATTCAAAATGTTACAGTTTCACTTATTAATGCTGGTTTTGAAGATGCTACAAGTGGTTATACTTTTTCCGAGAGTAGTATAAATGTACTTAGGCGTGTTGATTATATCTATGATGTAACAACTCAAACATCAGCACCAGCATCAACACCCGCAACTTCAATAACTAACGGTATGTGGATAAAAAAAGCGACAAATACTTCTTATATTAAGGGAGCAATTGTAACCACCGACCCACATGCCGGATCAAGTTGTTTGAACCTTAAAATTACAGTTGGCACACCAACAAACACATTAGATAATTGGAATAGTGTCATAGCGTTACAAAAACTAAGCTTATCAAACACACAGAAATACACAGTAAGTTTCTGGGCAAAAATAGATGCTACGGCATCGAATGTAGCTTCAACAGTTACTGCTTTTATAATGGATAATACCAAAAGAACATCATTGTCGTGTGCAATACCTTTAACTGGTGGAACTACATGGACACAATATACGGCTATATTTGATATTCCAACCTTTAAAGCAGCCAATGCCACGGCTGATTTCTCTACTGCTTTTATGGGCATTGGATTAACCGGCACTTACGATGCTGCTACTTTAAAAACAAATTATTCGGGCGTGTTATTGGACGATTTTTCGGTAACTCCAACTACAGCCACCACATTTGCAGTTACATCAACGGCAGGCACGGGTGGAACAGTTACAAACGGTGGTGTTTATACGTCTGGAACCAATGCTACTGTAGTAGCTGCACCAAGTTACGGGTATAAATTTGTAAATTGGACACTCAATACAAGTGGGGGAACTGTGCAATCAACTTCGCCTACTTATACATTTAATGTTACTGAAGCTACAACTTTGGTGGCTAATTTTGAAGCAACGAATACAACCTGCACACTTTCAACTTCAACATTAACGGGCTTTACGTATAATAATGGCGCTGGACCTTCCGCTGAACAATCGTTTACAGTAACAGGTACCAATTTGTTATCAAATGTTGTAATAAGTCCAACATCCAATTATCAGATTTCTACAGCGAGTGGAGCTTCCTTTGTTTCAACAAATCCAATTTTGTTGACCAATACTGGAACTCTGGCTTCTACAACTATTTATGTGCGATTAAAAGCAGGTTTGGCTGTAAATAATTTTAATTCTGAGAATATAAATATTTCTACTTTATCGTTGCAAAACAAATCTGTAACTAGCTCAGGAAATGTAACAACCAATCCGAATCTGGCTTTTGCTACTCCAACCTCAGTGAGTAAAAACTATGGAGATGCAGCGTTTACAAATTCAGCTTCTAGTAGTCTTTCGTCCGGTGCTGTTACTTACGCTAGTGGAAGCACTGCTGTGGCAACTATTGACGCAAACTCAGGGTTGGTTAGCATTGTGGGAGCAGGTTCATCTATAATAACTGCCACCATTGCTGCAAATGGAACGTATGGTGCAGCAACCAAAACTTATACATTAAACGTGGCAGTCAAAGCATTAACCGTAACAGCAGTATCGTCAACCAAAACTTATGATGGTAATACTTCATCTTTAGGAACTCCAACTGTTGGAGCCTTAGCAAGTGGTGATGTAATAAACGTTGCAGCCATTCAAACTTATGACAATAAGAATTATGGAACAACTCACGTATTGACACCATTAGGTTTAACTATCAAAGATGGTAGCAATGCAGATAAGACTGCAAATTACAGCATTACCTATACTCCATCACCTGCTACAGGGGTAATTGATAAATTAGGCTTAACCATAGGTGCTGCTTCTATAGCCTCCAAAATGTATGATGACAGTGCCACTTCTGGAATAGTAACTCCTGGAACATTATCAGGTTTTGTAAGTTCTGAAACTGTAACCGTAAATACCGCAGTTGGAACATACTCCGATGCAACAGTTGGTACAGATAAATCGGCTACAATTGTTTATACATTGGCAAATGGTGAGAACGGCGGTTTAGCAATAAATTATAGTCTAGCAAACGGTTCGGCAAATGGTGATATAACTTCTGCCACCATTATTGGCACAAAAACAGCATCTGTTCTTACATCACCAACTGCTGATGTAACTATTGCTGGAACAAGTACCGTTCTAACTATGGACAATTCCAAAACAGTGAAGAATCTGACTCTCTCGGAAGGAGCAGAAATTAAATTATCGGGCGCTAATACGCTTACGGTAAATGGAAACTTAGACCTGAAAGCTGATTTGACTACTTCGTTTAGTTTGAACTTGGGAAGCAGTAGCGTATCAGTTCCAACTGGCACAGTTCGTTATATTAAAACCATTGATGATCAGAAATGGTATTTTATAGCTTTCCCTTGCGACATTGCAATTTCTGGCATACGAAAAGCGGATGGTAGTTCAATGGGTGTACTAGGAACCGATTGGTATATCAAGTACTACGATGGAAGTAGACGCGCAACACAGGGAACTACTAACGGAGTAAACTGGTTCGGTTTGAGCAGTGTGGATTATACAGCTGAACTTAGCACCTTTAAATTGAATGCCAATCAAGGATATATTATCGGCTTAGCAGGTAACACTCATGCTACTGTTGATATTGCCTTCCCAATAGACAAAAGTTATTTGGCAAACGAAACCGATGCAGCACGCACTAAAGTACCGGTAACTGCATTTACAGGACCAAAGTCAAATGACAATGGTTGGAATTTGATAGGACAACCTTATTTGAGTAAATTCAAAGGAATTGATGCTGTAGATGTAAACTACATGTTGTTCTCGGATGGAACAAGCTCATACAGCACATGTTCTGTATTCGATGGCACACTTGCTGCTAAGATTATTGATCCGTTCACAGCTTACTTTGTTCAGGCAGGAAGTACTACTGATATTGCATTTTCCACTACAGGTCGCCAAGGCGTAAAGAGCATGGTGGAACAATCATTGACGCAACTTGTACAACTGAACATGACTACTCCAACTGGAACTGATTATACTTCATTGATACTTGACGATACTCAAAGTACTGAGTATCAGATTGGACAAGATATGGAGAAATGGATAGGAATAGGCACTGCTAAACCGCAAGTATATACAGTTTTGGGTGGCATCAATTATGCTTTCAATGCACTTCCAATTAGTAGTGTAACCAATTTGCCATTGGGCATTTATACCCAAACAGCCAGTAGTACTACCATCAGTGTGGATGCGACAAAAGCAACAAGTTTAACGAGATTGTTACTGATAGACAATGGCACAAGTCCTGCAACTGTTACCGACTTGTTGAGTTCGAACTACACATTTATTGCCGCAACTGGAACAAATAACACTCGTTTCCAAATCACTGCACAACGTGTGGCAACTGAAAACATTGCTATGGGGAATGAACTTGGCGAAATTCAATTGATAATTAATAATTCAAAATTAGTAATTAATAATTTAGACGCTAAAGCAAATGTTCGTGTTTTTGATGCTATTGGTAGAATGGTTATCAATAAAACAGTAAGAAATAATTCATTAGAAGTTAATCTTTCGGCAAAAGGAATGTACACTGTGCAGATTGAAGTTGGAGGAAAAAATTGGGTAAAGAAGATTGTGAATTAGTTGGTAGTTTGTATTCGGTAGAAAGAAAAATCTTCATAGTGTCAGTTATTTGCTGACCTTTGAGGATTTTTTTTCGGTGATAACACATCTACTATAATAATCAAATGATGCAAATCAGCAGACAAGATGTCATTTTATTGTATGCAAAATAGATTTTTTTGAACGCCTGATTCAGATAATACCAATAGCACATATAAAATGACCCAAAGTCATTTTTATGTCTCTGTTGTTAATACCGATCGAATATTTCGAGATTCTGGATACGGAAGGCATAAAAACAAATAGGACAATGAGACGCAGTCGAAATTGGGCAATATTGTTTGTGCAATCGGTATTACTTATTATCTCTCCCATTTCACTGCAACTACTAGATATTTATGTTAATTAATCGCATTTCTAAGTCGTTTGAACTATATTGTACAAATAAAGTACTATTCAACCACATCAAGCAGTCAAGAATCATCTATTTTTGCGTATCAAATCAAACAATCAAATCCTTATTTAATAACATGTTCCCTAAGGAACAAAAAAAACATCTTTATGAAAAAACTTTTTACATTGATGCTAAGCATCGGATTATTATTTAGCACATCAACTTTTGCTACCACTTATCTTGTGCAGTTGGGCACTGTAGGAGCTGCCACTTGGGATGGAAGTATTTCTGGTACTGTAGTAAATTTAGCTACTGTCAATGCTGGTAATCCCGCTTCCTTAAATGCGTGGTTTACCGATAAGATATTGACAACACCACTTTTCTCTGGTACCCCCGCATTAACTGGTGGTGACCAGATTTGGATTATCAAAGGCACTTACTATCTCACAGGACCTGTAGGCATTAAAAGTGGTGTGAAAATGTATGGCGGTTTTGCGGGAACAGCCGGAGAAACTGTAGCTTCAAGAGCCAAGAACTCCATCGATGCATGGGATTTTACTAACGTAACAGCTTTCGACGGTTCTGTAGGTGGTGTAAAAACTTATATCGGGTTAAGTGGAGGTTCTACTGATACGCGTACGCTCATTGATGGTATAACCATTCAAAACTGTAACAATGCTAGTACAAGCGGCTCGGGTGGTGGTGCTAAAGTTACTTCTTCGGGCACTACAATACAAAACTGTATTATCACTGCTTGTACCTCTGCAATTAGTACATCAGGAGCAAGTGCAGGTATTACTATACAGACAGGAGCAACTTTGAAAGATTCTTATATTCATGACAATACTAATTCTTCTGCAGGCGGAGGCGTAGCAGTTACAGGTGTGTCTTGTACTGTAACTGGTTGTAAAATAGACAACAATACTGCTGGAGAAGGTGGCGGTATCTATATTTATTCAGCAACCAGTGGTTCAAATATTACGAATTGTATAATTTCGAACAATACGGCAAATGGTAGTGCTAATGGAGGCGGAGGTATCGGAGGCTATGTGGCGACTACCAATGCCAGTGCAGTTACTGTAAGCGGATGTATATTTACGTCCAATATCGCTTCTCAAAGTGGAGGTGCTATTTTCTTTTCTAATTTTGGTTCAGGTTTTCAAGCAAACGCATATAATATTACAAATTGTACTTTTACAAGTAATAAGTCGAATGCGCCAGCAGCCTCAGCTAAAGGTGGTGGTGCCATATATTTAGGAACATGTACTTTTTCAATTGACAAATGTACATTTACCGGAAATCAGGCAACTCTTTCTGGTGGTGGTGCAATTCTTTTGAAAAGCAGTAATGGTACAACCATTAGCAATTCTAAATTTACTGAAAACACTTGTGCCAGCTGGGGTGGTTCTGCCATTTTTTCTTCAGCAAACTATACTGCAAACAACTGTTTATTTGCTAATAATACTGGTAGTGCACCAATTACATTTTATGCTTCAACAGCGGTAAGCACCTTTCAAAACTGTACGTTTGCGTCTAATTTAACAAGTTTAGGAGCTAATGCACCAATTGGACTTTTAAATATTGGTTCATCGCCATATCCTCAATATACATTTGCCAATTGCTTATTTTATCAGGTATCTGCCTTTACAGGTCAAACTGGTCCTACTCTTACCACTTGCGCATCTGATATATCATTATCAACTGTAAGTATTAATACCATTACTTCTGCCGATTTTGTGGATGCGACAAATGCTACGATTGCAAGCAGGAATTATCAGTTGTCACCCTCGTCACTCGCATTGAATAAAGGAACTGATTTAACTCAGGCAACATCGCCTGTAACCAAAGATATTATAGATGTAACACGTCCACAAGGTGGTGCGTATGATATTGGAGCGTATGAACTTCCTTTTTTCAATACAACTGTTACTTTTAATGCCAATGGAATTGTAAATAACTATACAACAGGTGCAGTTGATGCTAAACCTCAGGGAACACAACTAGCATTTACCATTACACCAAATTCTGGTTACAAAATAACATCAGTACTTTATAACGGTACCGAAGTAAAAGGCGATATCGTAGAAGGGGTATTTACAACTCCCGCTTTGGTGGCTAATGCAACTTTGGTTGTTCAGTTCGATTTTGCAACAGGTCTGTCAACAACACAAGGTGATTTTCAATGTTTCTCTACAAATCAAAATCTTATAGTGCGCGGCGCAAAAGTGGGTGACGAACTTAGCATTTTTACTATTAGCGGAACAAAAATCAAATCAACAAGAGTTAATTCAAGTAATATGTCAATAGCTTTAGCTCAAGGAATGTATTTTGTAAAAATAGCTAATAGTGTTCAAAAAGTGGCTGTTAAATAACCATTAATAAATAGACAACTTTCCCAAGGTTTAAAACTTTGGGAAAGTATGTTTCAAAACAATTAACTTTTAAAATAAATACAAACATGAAAAAACTAATTACTTTGATGTTTAGCATCACCTTTATGTTAAGCATATCCGCTTATGCTGCCAAAACATATTTGGTACAATTAGGAACCAGCGGGGCAGCTACATGGCGTGCTCCCGGTGTAGGCGATACCATAATAAACTTACAGGTGGTAGGTGCAGCAGGTGCAGCAGTAACTTTAAACGAATGGCTTAACGACAAAATTTTGGTTACTCCTGTTTTCTCGGGACACCCATTTGCCTCTGGCGACCAAATTTGGTTAGCAAAAGGAACTTACACAATTAACGGACGCGACAGTTTAACTGCCGGTGTAAGTATGTATGGTGGTTTTGCAGGTACGGAATTATCTGTTACCGAAAGGTTAAAAGCCTCATCTTTACCGTGGGATTATACAAATGCCACTATCGTTGATGGTGCAAATGCTTACATTGGCATCATGACCACCAGTAGTGCTACTTTAACTTCAATTATTGATGGCATTACCTTCCAGAATTGTGCCAACAGCATCCGAAACAGCTCTGGCGGTGGTGCAAAGATACAAGGAGCAAAAACAATCATGCAAAATTGTATTGTTACAGGATGTAAAGCTACAGGTACTGTTGGTACTGGAGCAAGTGCCGGAGTTTCTGTATTAACCAAAGGTACATTGAAGGACAGCTATATTCATCACAACATAGGAACCTCAAACGGAACGGCAAGTGGTGGCGTAACTATCTATGGTGATACATGTTTGGTTTCTGGTTGTAAAATTGACAATAACTCAAATGGCAGTGGAGCTGGAATGTACCTTTATAGTAAAACAAGTGGTGCGAAAGTGTTGAATTGTAGTTTTTCTAATAACACCGCAATTACTGGTGCTGGTGGTGGTATAGCTTGTTACATCACTGCAACCAATAATGCTCCAATTACTATCGAAAATTGTACGTTTACCGCCAATACCGCTGCCACAAATGGCGGTGGAGCTTATTTAACTCAAAATGTGGTTACCAATGTATTTAAGGTGATTGGCTGTACATTTACATCCAATATTTCCAATGCTCCTACGGGCAATTCATCTTACGGTGGTGGTGGATTAAACGTCTTGACATGTAAATACGAAATTGATAAATGTACTTTCACAAGCAATTCAGCAACCTTTGCTGGCGGTGGCGGCTTGTTGATTGCAAGTTCTAGTTCATGTCTGATTACAAATTGTAAATTTAATGCTAATACAATGGCAAGTTACGGTGGTTCAGCCATCTATTGTAAGTCAAATTTAACTGCCAATAACTGTCTTTTTGCCAATAATACTGGAACAACCGTTGTTCATTTTTATGGAAGTACTGTATCTAGTTCATTCAATAACTGTACATTTGCCAATAACTTGAGCAGTGCAGCAGCACCTGCTAATATTCAATTATTAGCATTATTGCCTAAGTATTCATTTACCAATTGCTTACTCAATAAAGTTGGCACCTACTCGGGTCAAATTCCTTTGTTTACAAATTGCGGTTTTGAATTAACCGTACCAGGGGGTGGAGTAAACTGTGTAACAGATATTACTGATGCCTCTTTCAAAAATGCTGCAAACGGTGACTGGAGTCTAGCTGATGGTTCTCCTGCTATTGATACAGGACTGAATTTGGCCGATTCAATTGGAAGCAAGAAAATCACTACTGATATTTTAGGAGCTGCTCGTCCTGCTGGAACTGCCTATGATATGGGATGTTATGAATTTGGAGGAGTTCTTCCCAATGCCTTGAAATCAGTAAGTGTAAAAACTGATTTATTTGCAAAAACTTCAAATGGTATTGTCTCAAAAACAAATGGAATGTTGGATATTATTAATCTCAATGGGCAAGTAATCAATACACGTAATATAGAAATTGGAAGTACTGTGCCTCTACAATCTGGTATTTATATTTTGCGCATAAAAAATGCAACGGGAGTTTCTGTACAGAAATTTATTATGCAATAAATTATTTTAATGTAGAACCACAATAGGCACAATAGAAAAATTTTAAGTCGAAGTAAAAGTTCATAATAGCAGAATACTTATTAAGGAATTTATTAAATTTGACTCCATTTTTAAATAAAAAGGTTTGTCAATATAACCTATTGTTCCTATTGTGGTTAAAAAAAAATCATTATTATTCAAATCAATAAATCAATTATTTATTATGAAAAAAGCAATTATTTTAGCATTCGTATTATTTTCAGGCTTCACAGCCTTTGCACAAAGTTACACATTAAAAAACGGTGGTTTTGAAAATGGAAATTTAGTGAAAGGTGTAAAAAATGGAGTAGAGGGCAATGACTGGTATTGGAACGCAGACCAGAGTAAAGTACCTGGAAGTGCCATAGAATTGAGCTCTACCGAAAAAAACAAGGGAAAAAATTCATTGAAAATGACCGCAATTGGTGAAGTATTGGCACGTTACAATGTGGCAATAACCAAAAAACTGGGTATTATGTCAAAGATTAATTATTCTTTGACATTCTGGGCAAAATCAAATATTGATGTAAAACTGAATTGCAACTTCGATGGTTTTATCATCAAAGAAGGTGCACAAGTAAAAACAGGTTCACCTGGCGACGTAATAAAAATAGCAGGAACCAATAAATGGGAAAAATACACCCTTCAGCTGAAAGCTAAATTATTTTCAGGTGGTGGCACTTGGGATTTAACTCAACCAATTAATTTTAATTTGGGTCTTGAAAAACAAACTTTGTCGGATAATTTAGAATTGTATATAGACGATTTAGAATTGTTGGATTAAATTTATATTTTACACTTCTATGTCGGGCAGTATCAGCAAATGAAGCTGCCCGATATTTATTATGGCACATAAAAACAACTCTCAACATTCATAAGGAGAATAAATGAACTTAAATGAAAAAAATCGCACTCCTTTTATTTTTTGCAACAATCATTTCTATTTTATTTAGCCAAACTCCGGCTGAATTAGCTGCTATTAACACTTTGCGGACTAATTATTCAAAATCAATGTACCGTTCACAGGATTTGGTGGCAGATACTTATACTATTTGTCTTGCCCAACTTCAAAGTAATGGGCAGTTTGCGGACTATGTTGTTGCTGAGAACACATTGAAAAATAGCAATTCTTTTTTATCCGTCTATTCTGCTCCACAAAGCGATGCTGGTGATTTTTTGTTGACCTGCTTTACTCGGATTTGGCGCATTGCCGAAAATTTCAGGGGAAAAACCATACCCGATGATATTCGTATCAAACTTTATAATTCCATTTTGTATTATGGTAATCTGGAAACCTCACGTCCCAATGTAAGTAGTCGTTTTCACCGTTCGTGTTTTGCCATTCCTAATTGTGCAGTTAATACCTATTTCTGCTTACTTTCCACCATGGAATTAATTGAAAATGCAACAATTACCGATGTTCTGAGCGTAGCTGCTAATTCCAAGTTGAAAGCGTTGGGCATGCAAACTTGGACGCAACCCTACCGAAATGATGCTACCGATGCCAATGTGGTTAGTGTAGAGAGATTCAGAAACCATGTGTGGTGGGTAGGTGGAAATGCCCTTGCTTATAGATGTTTATTGCCCGTAGCGGCTATGCATCGGTCAGCAGCAATGGTAAACGTAATTTCGCAAGTGGCCATAGGTGCGCTTTCTACTGTTTCGCAAACCACTTATGACACTGCCTTTTGGATTGAAGGATTCACTACCGATGGCGCAGGATGGGGTCATGGAAAACAATGTTTAATATGGGGTTATCCAGCCGATGGTGCATCTACGGCTTTGGATTTGCTAAACACACTTTCGTTTACACCATGGCTTCAAAAGCTCGACAGAGGAAATACCGATGCTGTTCTGAATTACATCCGCAGGTCTGCATTTTACTACCACAATGGTTATGTACCGCCTTTGTTCGACAGAACGAATGCCACAGCAAACAAAGCAGCTGCGAATATTAAAACCGCCAACATTGCAGCAAAAATGCTCAACAATTTTTCTTCTGCATTAACAGCAGCCGAAATCTCTGAGCTGAATCAGTTCAAAACGGAAGCCACCAGCAACAAAATCAGTATGACTGGTTACCCTAATGGAAGCTACAACGGGTCGCGCTATTTTTTCAATAACGATGACTTGATAAAAAAGAACAAAGATTACATGGTTTTAATCAATATGACTTCCTCGCGTACTTATGGGTTGGAAAGTGCCATTGATGCTGCCAATGGTTTTAATCTATACTCGTGCGATGGAGCAACGCTTTACCAACGTTCGGGCGATGAATATGTAAAAGCAATAGGTGCCATGAATCAGAGCGCATTGCCAGGCATTACTACCCGTCAAATTAATAATAGTGCTTTGGTGGGCATCACGCTTTGGGGTGGTTTTAACAGTAAGCATAATTTTGCAGCAGGTGCTACCAGTTTGGGTACTAACTTTGCCAGTGGATTTATTTATGAGAAACAAGATGCACCAGCTACTGATGCAGGGACAACTCCAAACAATCAGAATCCACTCATTTATGGAGTAAAAGCCTACAAGGGTTATTTTATGTTTGGCGATATAATGGTGGCAATGGGTGCGGGAATAACTAATCTGAAAACTGCTCTTGCAGGAAATATTGTTACTTCGGTGGAACAAACCCTGCGAAAATCGGATTTGGCAGTAAATGGCACAGCTGTAACTGCCACCACTTTCACAGAAGTATTAAAAACTGCTACCGATAATACGGCAGCCACAAAATGGGTTTTGAACAATGGTTTTGCTTTTGGTGTGTTATCAGCCTATACTACAGGCGAAGTGAAACTGACTGCCGAAACTCGAAATACGATTTGGCAAACATTGGCTCCAGTGGTGAATACGGCGGCTGAGACTACCCAACCCATGATGCAGTTACAAATTGACCACGGAAAAACCGTTACAAACGGAACCTATCTATATCTGGTTTCGGCTACAGGAATTGTTCCTACGCAATTGCCCATAATTATTTCAAACAGCACTTCACTTCAAGCTGCTGCAGCAGCCGACAGTTCAGTCATTGGTGCAGTTTTCTACGATAATTCAAAGGGATTCACTTTTGGAAAATATAGCTATAGCTTGTCATCACCAGTGTCATTATTGATCGAAAATTACAATTCCGATTCCATTTCGATAACTGTTACAGATGCCACCATGAACAGTGCTTTACTAAAAACAACATTGACAACTACACTTCCAATTTCGGGAAATAATGTAACCAAAACTGGCAATAATTATAGTCTGTCCATTGATTTGCCGAAGGGTGAACTTTGTGGGTCGCCTGTGACCGTGAAAGTAAAAAGAATAAAAATATCTACAGATATTCAATCGGTTGTAGATGTCTTGAACTTGAAAATAAATGGTCGTACAGTCTATTTTCCATCAGTAGTAAATCAACTTTCGGTTTTCAATTTACTTGGTGTTAGCATTGATAATGTTCAAAATACAAACTTTTGCGTTTTGCCTAAAAATGGAGTTTACATTCTGAGATTTGATGGCAAAGTAAAAAAAATAAAAATCGGTAAATAATTAATCAAATTAAAAAATACAGCAATGAAATTCATATATTTTCTATTTCTATTTATCTCAATTTCTCTCATCACTTTTGCCCAAAAAGTAGAAACTGAATATGCCATCAACAATTATCATCGTTACTATTCCGACGGTCAGAAAGTAAAAGATGTCGTTAAAGAAAAATCCATACAGGAATACCGTCAGTATTATTCCAAGAATGGTTATCGCCTTAGTCAGCTAAATGCATGTAAATTGAGCTGGCAGGAGTGTGTACAGCAACTTGCCGACGATGGTCAATTTAAAGATTTGATAGCCTTAGAAAATAAAATTAAGAATGAAAAGATGTTATTCGCAACTTTTTACGGCACTGAAAATATTGTCGCGAACTTTTTGACAGATGCTCACAACCGTATCTGGCGAATTGCCGAAGCATATAAAAAAGGAAGTTATAAAGCATCAGACGAAACATACTCATTATTTCTAAAAGCAATTTTGCATTATGGAACCATTGAAATAGGTCGTTCCAACACACTACCTCGTTTTCATGCTTCCTGTTTTGCCATTCCTACGGCGGCGGTGAATATTTATTTTTGTATGCTGAAAAAGATGGACGAAGTGGAAGCTGGAACAGAAAAAAACGAACAGTTGGTTGCAGTTTGCGACATGCTCAAAACACTCGGTTTACAGGTTTGGACGCAACCGCTGCGTAAAGACGAAACCGATAAAAACGTGGTGCAAATTGAACGATTCCGAAACCACGTGTGGTGGGTTGGAGGCAATGCGCTAGCTTATCGCTCGCTTTTGCCGGTATCATTTATGTATAAATCCATTCCGATGGTTGATTTGATAGCAGAAGTTAGCCAAAAATGCATCAGTACCACTTCGCAAAATACTTATAATGAAGCCTTTTGGACTGAAGGTTTTACTACCGATGGAGCTGGCTGGGGCCATGGCAAACAATGCTTGATTTGGGGTTATCCAATTGATGGCACTTCCAATGCATTGGCAATGCTCAACAGCCTGAAAGGTTCACCTTGGGCAAAAATACTTTCACGTGGAAATGTGAACGCTCTGTTTAACTTTTTTAGAGGTGCTAACTGGTATTATTACAAAGGCAACACTTTGCCGGGATTGGATCGTACTTCGATGCGCTACGATTTGGAGTCAAAACCCATTCGATATATGGGGATGATAAGCACATTGATTAATGACTGGAAAGATTCATTTACAGCAGAAGAATTATCTGAATTAAAGCAACTTGCACAAGAAGGAGCTAAAAAGAACATCAATATGGGAACGCTAAATGATGGCGTTTTCACCGGTACACGCTGGTTTTTCAACAATGATGATTTGATGAAGAAAAATGACCGCTATCATATCATGGTTAATATGGCCTCGGTGCGTTGCGATGGACTGGAAAGTGCACCGGAGTCGGCTGATAAATATAATTTTTTCACTGCCGACGGTGCAACATTGTTTCAAAGAAACGGCGATGAGTATCGAAAAGTTTTTGGTGCTTGGGATGTAACCGCAACACCAGGAGTTACAGCACGCCAAGGAATGGAAAAACTCAAACCAGTTACGAATTGGCGTGGCTATTGTAGCAAATTTAATTTTGCCGGTGCGGCTACCAATGGAAGCGTAAATGCGGTGGCTGGATTTATTTTCGAAAAAATGAACGGTTCCGACAAAGATAACGTGAACGACAAAGGAACAAACAATGTAAAAAACCCTACTTTGTACGGCATAAAAGCTCATAAATCGTATTTTATGTTAGGCGATTATTTTGTGGCATTAGGAGCAGGAATAACTAACCTAAATCCTGAAATGGAAGGTGCAATTCGCACTACCATTGACCAAACTGCTAAAACCGAAGATGTACAAATTATCAGCAATGGACAGACAAAACCCGTTAGTGAAGGGATTCATAACTTTATACAAAATGGCAAACCTGTTTGGGTAATTCAAAAAGATAAATTTGCCTACAGCATTTTACCCGAATACTCCAAAAATGCCTATTTTGTAAGCGAAAACATGAAAACTGACTGGGCAAAGATGAATTATGATAATAAAGAAAGAACAGGTCTGCCAGAAAATGTTGATATGCTGCGACTTTGGATTGACCACGGACAGAAAGTAGTGAACGGAACTTACGGTTATGTGGTGTATGCAGGTGCAGACGTACCCAACACAAAACTGCCTTTTAGCGTGTTGCAAAATGACACGTTGGTGCAAGCCATACAATCGACCGACCAAAAAGTTACAGAAGTTGTGTTGTTTAAACAGAATAGTCAGTTAAGAACTAAAAGTATTTTGCTGAGTGCTTCTGCTCCATGTGTAATTTTGATAGAGACAAAAGGTAATGAAAAGTTACTTTCTGTCAACGACCCACAAATGGATGCCAAATTAAAACAAATTAAAATAGTACTCAACGGAAAAACCATTACTGTAGAAATGCCACAGGGTGAATTGTGTGGAAAACCAGTTACAATCAAGATATAAAAAATGAAAAAGACTCAATTGTTATTAGTTGCCATTATAGTATTGGCACAAGGGCTTATGGCTCAAGAAACACCTTCCAAAGAGTATCAAGTTCGTTATCAAGAAGTAATGAAACAGACGCAATGGTTTCGCGAAGCTCGCTTTGGTATGTTTATCCATTTTGGAGCGTATGCCGTTCCGGGGCGTGGCGAATGGGTAAAATCGAATGAAAGACTGACCACCGAAGGATACCAAAAATATGTGGATGCGTTTAATCCGATTGATTTTGATGCTAAAAAATGGGCTAAAGCTGCTAAAGCTGCCGGAATGAAATACGCTGTTTTGACGGCAAAACATCACGATGGATTTTGCTTGTTCGATAGCAAACTGACTGATTACAAACTCAGCAAACAATTTGGCGGTCGCGATGTAGTGCGCGAATTTCTAGATGCTTTCCGTGCCGAAGGGCTGAAAGTGGGTTTGTATTATTCTATTATCGACTGGCATCACCCCGATTATCCAAACGTTGGAAATCATCCGCAACGCGGCGACAAAGAATATGCAAAACGCAACTTCAAATGGGATAATTACTTGAAATACATGCATGGACAGGTGGAAGAATTGACCAAAAACTACGGAAAACTTGACATTATGTGGTTCGATTATTCTTTTCCGGAGTATTACGAAGAAAAATGGAAAGCAAAAGAATTGGTAAAAATGATTCGTACCAATCAACCCACTATCATACTGGATAACAGATTGGAAGAAAACACAGGGGTTGTTGGCAGCGTGAGAACAATAAGCGAGTTAGGCGATTTCGACACGCCCGAACAAGGCATTCCCGAAGCACCGCTGGTGGATAAATACAATAACCCAATTCCTTGGGAAACTTGCCTGACCATGAATGGCGTTTGGGGTTACAGCGAGCAGGACAAAAACTGGAAATCGCCAGAGCTGATTATTCATAGTTTGGTGAACTGCGTGAGCAAAAATGGAAATATGTTGCTGAATGTAGGTCCCGATCCACGCGGTAATTTCCCTGCCGATTGCCTCAATATCTTATCGGAAGTGGGAAAATGGATGGATAAAAATGGCGAAAGTATTTATGGCGCTGGTGCTAGTTCGCTCAAAAGACAAGATTGGGGACGTTACACGCAAAAAGGAAATTCGATTTATGCACATTGGTTGTATCCGGTTTTGGGCGATATAAACGCAAAAGGGATTAATGTAGAGTCGGTTAAAAATGTATTTATGCTCAATTCGGGAGCAGAACTGGAAACCTATAAAACATGGTTTGGAAATAAGGAAACTGATAATCTTTTTATAAAAGTAAGTAAATCGCCACAGAAACCGGATTTGTTGGATACTGTGATTAAAATTGAAATGAAAAAATAAATTTTTAGAATATGAACTTGAGTTTTGTTAAAATAGTTATTGCTTGGTTATTGTTGTGTACCAATGTCGGTTTAAAAGCATCTGACTTTTCAATCATTTACGACCGGATGTTTAATGAGTATCTGAGCAATCCGTCAAAGAGCGGAGTGGAATCCTTACTCCAAAAAATGGATGACAAGGGAAGATTCAAAGGCATTGATTATCAGGCCAAAGATGGGTCACCACGCAAACATGTTCAGAATCTGATAAATCTTGCAGCAGCTTACCAAAACTCAGGGAACAGTTTTTATCGTAATGAAGACCTAAAAAAAGCCTATTTGTTATCTCTGAATTTTTGGATTGATACGAATAATGAGGCATCTAATTGGTGGTTTCGTTATATTCCTTACCCCAAAGAATTATCCAAAAGTGTCATTTTAATGGCGCAGGAAATAAAAAAAGACAAAGTGCTATTTGATAAAACCATCAAATATCTACGTTGGAGTTACGAAAATGCTTCTCCGAGTAGATTGACCGGTGCAAATGGTGCTGATATAATTATGGGCTCTTTGGCAGCTTCAGTAATGACTGATAACCACGAACAAATGATTGATTTCAGAAATCAAATGGATAGATTATTGTCAATTCAGAATGGTGGTGAAGGAGTAGAACCAGATTACATGTTCAGTCAACATTCTCAAGGAGGAAAAGCCCGTCAGATTTATTACGGAAATTATGGAAAAGAATTTATCAATTCGGTACTTTTCTACTTTGAATTTTGCAACAACACGCAGTACAATTCCGTCGGCATTTCGCTGCTCGAAGATATGTATGTGAACGGCGTTCAGTGGATTTTTTTCAACAAAAACTACGACCCTAATCAGGCGGGTAGGTACAATACCTCCAATCAGTATTACGGGCAGTTTGAAAGCATGACCAAACGTTTGTTAAACCTCCAAACATCAAGAAAAGACGAATTAAAAAAAGTATATGAACGCATAACAGGCGAAAATAGTTTGACAGGCAACCGTATGTTCTGGCGGTTCGACTACATGATTAATCGCCGTGCAGATTATATGGTCAGTACCCGTATGTCATCCACCCGCACTGCAGGAAGCGAAGCTGGTTTGGGATTTGGTGAATACAATTATTATTCTGGTAATGGAACAAACTATATTTTTGTAAGCGGAAATGAATACAGTGGAGATTATTTTAAAAAGTTCAATCACAGGCAATTTCCAGGCATTACCGCCGAGCAAGACAGTGCCAAACTTCCCATCCCAAACTGGGGAGAAAATGCCTCGAATGGCAACCCGTTTGCTGGTGGCGTGAGCGACAGCACTTATGGAACTTGCGGCATGATACTGGATCGTAGAGAATTACAAGCTCACAAATCATGGTTTTATTTCGATGAGGAATTTGTGTGTTTGGGTGCCGGAATCCATCAAACAAATGGGAAAGCTTTAGTATATACCACGTTAAACCAATGCAATGCAAACGGTGAAGTTCAATATTCGACCAAAGGAAAGACTTCGAAATTAAAAGACCCGAAAGAGATAATAAATGTAAATTGGGTGTTACATGGAAAAATTGGATATTTCAATTTGGAACCAACCTCAACTTTTGTGGTAGCTTGCGATAGCATTTTGTTTAGTGCCAATATTAATCATGGTGTAAATCCGAAAAATGGAACTTACGCATACATCGTAAAACCCAGAATGGAATCCATTTCGGAAGCCAAAAAATACGGAAAAAACATTCCTGTGCAAATTATTTCCAATACTGACAAAATACAGGCAGTTAAAAACACAAAACTGAATGTGACGGAAGTTGTTTTTTATGAGGCTGGTTCACTTCAACTTAGCAATGAGAAATCGATTGTGGTAGATGCTCCTTGTGCACTTTTGTGGAAAGAAAATACTGGTCAAATAACCTTGGCCAACCCACTTTGCGAAACAAAAAATCCGTCAGTCATCATAGTGAAAATTCAAAATAAAGATAAAATAACTGAAATTGCATTTCAAATGCCAACTGGAGTTAAATCGGGAAGTAGTGTAACTAAGAAATTATTATTTGAGAAGAAATGAAAAAAATAATCCTAATCATTTACCTGACATTATTTTCATTGATTTTTGTGAATTTAAACGCACAAACAGCAACTGATTACAGTACCATGTACACCCGAATATACAATAGCAGTTATGCCAGCGTATCGAGCTATAATCTTAGTAATCAGAATGCTGACGGCACTTTTGTGAATGTAACCACTTATCCTGTTTCGCAACCTACAGCTAATACCGGTGCGCCACGCGAGCATTTGGATGAAATGCTGAGAATTGCCCGTGCTTACCAGACTTCAGGTGCAAATTACCATAGCACAGCATATCTGAATGCCTACATTAAAGCATGGAATTGGTGGAAGAATTTTGACCCAAAAGATACCAACTGGTGGTGGAGGGAAATAGGTTGGACAAAATCGTTGTACCCATCGTTTGTACTTATGGGAAGGGATTTAAAAGTGCAACTCCCGACAGATTATGCCAACATGATGAAGTATTTTAGAAATGTATGGACCACTGCCAATATTGCGACTTACACCAATTCGCCTACCGGCGCTAACACTACCGATGTTTGTAATTATATTATGGCATGTGCAATAGTTGACCAAGATGCCACCACCATCAATCAGGTAGCAGATATTATAACCAATGCATTGGCTGTAGTAACGGGAGCAAAAGCCGAAGGGATTCAACCCGATTATGGCTTCTCGCAGCACACAGGTTTCGGTCGCCAACTTTATATGGGCAATTACGGAAAAGAATACACTAACGGAATCATCGGCTTTTTAACGCTGACAGCTGGAACGTATTTTCAATTTCCAGACAATAAAGTGGCTGTGCTAGAAAATCTTTTCTTGAATGGAGTTAGTTGGAGTTGTTACCGGAATATCTTTGACCAAAATCAGTATGGTAGATTTCCAGAAGCAGATGCATACAGCACCTTGACTTCTCAATTGTCGAAAATTTTGACTGCCAATACGGCACAAAAGCCCGCTTTGCAATCTCTTTATAACTGGATGACACGCAGTGGAGGAACTAATGCACTCAATGTTCAAACTGGCAACCAAATGTTTTGGCGCCACGACTTTATGGTGCAAAAAGGAAAAGATTATATGGTCAGTTGCCGCTTGACTTCTACCAGAACCGTGGGTGCTGAGAGTGGAAACAATTCCGGATTGGACAATTATTACACAGGTTCGGGCGTCAATTATTTGTATGTAACCGGCACCGAACGCTACGATATTCTCAATGACCAAAACTGGCGACGATTACCTGGCATTACTGCTCCTCAAAAGCCAATGACCACTGTTTTACCATTGGTAGAATGGGGTGCAAATAGTGCTAATCTGGACGCTTTTGCCGGTGGTGTGTCGGATGGAAAAACTGGTGCCTGCGGTTTTATTTATTCTAAAAATCAGTCCGAAACCTACCTTAAAGCTTATAAATCCTATTTTTATTTTAGCGATTATTATGTAGCACTGGGAACCGGAATTACTGCCGGCACAAATTACCTTGTACCCTATTGTACGACAGTCAATCAAGTGAAATACAATGGCTCATTTGTGGTTGATAACGAAGGTGTTGCCACCACTTTATCGGCTTCTCAAACCCTGAAACCGATAAGCTCCGATTGGGCATTTATAAATAATGTGGGCTATCATTTTTCGATAAACACGCAATTGAACTATGAAACAGCAACCCTTGGTACAACGCCGATTGCATGGATTGGACTGAATCATGGAAATCTGCCATCGGGTCAACAATATGCATACTCTGTTTATCCAAATGTAACGCAAGCGGTGTTGCAGACAAAAGTTGCCAATCCGCCCTTTACGGTTTTCTCCAATACCAACAGCTTTCAGGGGGTTTTGGACAAAAATACTAATACCGCCCAAATCATTTTCTACAAAGCAGGAAAAATCACCTTACCTAATGGACTTGGCACTTGTCAGGTAAATTATCCGGCAGTGCTGCAACTTCGATGGACAGCTGATTCTGTTTATATTACGGCTTCCAATCCGTATTGCGAAACCACACCGTTGACTAAATTAACCGTAACCATTTCAGGTGCTTTTTGTAATGCAAGTTCTGTAAACGGGTTAGATACCATAGTGAATATTGGTATGCCACAAAATGAATATCAGGGAAAATCAGTTACTTTAGGCATGAGAAAACTCACCACAGGGTTGCCCAAAAACATAACTACGGAATTGAGTTTACAACCTAATATCCTTAAAAAAGGGGAGATGATAAATGTACAACTTCCAGCACCTTTAAGCAGCAACGAAAGCATAAAAATATTTAATGCATCTGGAAGAATGGTATCGGAAATAGTTTTGCCGATTAACTCTGCAAAATATCAAGTACAAACAGATGGATTAAATGGCGGTGTTTATTTGCTTAAATACAAGGATTTAGTGCGAAAATTTGTGGTAAAATAGTTCGAATAAAAATTCAGCTGACTATTTGCAGCAATCCAAAACTATTTGTTTCATAATTTCATAGTTTTCCTCCTGACTTTGTAATAAAAGAAATTGAGACAATGATCGTTGCCAGTTATGATCCGGCGATTGGATTTTATAATAAGTATCTCCATTCAGGTAATCGCCCAGAAACCTTACCGTTTGCATGTAACTCAAAAGTTTAGCTCCAAAAGCCAGATTGTCAATTTCTATTTGCGATAGAAAAGTAACTTTTTTCAAATAGCCACGTGTATAGGCTTCAAAAATTTCGAGATTCACACCTGTTTTGCTCAAATCAATATCATCTTCAGCTCTGTTATTGGCCGCAGTACGCATAAAATCACCAAAATCGGAAAGCACAAAGCCAGGCATAACCGTATCCAAATCGACAATACATATTGGGTCATCATTTTCGTCAAAAAGCAAATTGTTGATTTTAGTATCGCAATGATTGATTCGTTTTGGCAGCAGACCATCCCGAAAAAGTCGTTCAGGTTGACACATTTCATCCGCTCTTTTTTCAATTTCATCTACTAGCCATTGCGATTTTGTAAGTCGACTAGCAATATTAGCCCGAACTGCCTCCCTGAATTGTTCCAACCTGAATTCCATATTGTGAAAATTCGGTAACGTTTCAATCAATTCATTATGTGAAATATCGGCCAACATACACTGAAAATTTCCAAAAGATTCACCTGCTTTAAATGCCAGTTCTGGAGTTATTTTTTCATAACTGTGTGTATTTTCAATATTAACATACATTCGCCAGAACCCACCATCAATATCTTTATAAAATAATTTTCCATCATTCGTTTTTACCAATTGAAGTACTTTTCGTTCGTTGTTTAATTCGCCTGCTTCAATGAGTTTTGCACGTATGTGATCGGTTACAATTTGAATGTTTTTTTGTAATCCTTCAATATTCTTGAAAATGTGATGATTAATTTTCTGTAAAAAATAAGATTCATCGCCCTTGATTTTACTTTCAACAATGAATGAATCATTAATGTGTCCAATTTTTAATGGACGAATATCACCTATTTCATTTCTCGTTGCAAATTGAGCTATTATATTTCTCATATATTTTTTACTATTTGGTGAATATCTTAAATATGTTAGACAAAAATAAGTCTTTTATTTATAATAATACTACCTAAAGGTAAAGAATAAAAATAATATTTGTAATCATTGTTTTTTTTACCAATTTTGTCATTTAGGTTTGTGTTTAACAGTTTAAAAATGTAATTGCGTAGAAATCAAAACACAAATTTACATTCTTTCAATTACTCATATTAAATTTTCTTAAAGCAAATTTTGTCTTTAGATTTCATCAATGATAAATTTATTTTTGAACCAAGTACAGTTTAGCTATGAAATGTACTATTTTGTCATCTTAATGAACTATATATACGCATTAGATCAAATAGTTTAGACTAAATTTGCAAACAAATACTGAATGATTTTGCAAATTAGACTATGATTACAAAAAATATGATACCTGCATTATTAAGTTGGACAATAACAACTTCATTAACTGCACAAATAACTGTACATCCCAATGTGATTTATATATTTCCTGATCAATTTCGTAATTGTGCCCTGCACTTTTGGAACGATAAGGAATTTCAGCAATACGTTAATTTTAAAGCCGATCCTACCCATACTCCTAATCTCGATAAATTAGCCCGTGAATCCGTGGTACTTTCGTCGACGCAAAGTAATTGTCCACTCAGCAGTCCACATCGTGCCATGTTACTCAGTGGATTGTACCCCGACGCAAATGGAGTTATGCTCAATTGCCTCGACAAACGACCCGTCAGTAATTTGCGTCAAGATGTGGTTACCATCAGTGATGTGTTTAGCCAAAACGGTTACGATTGCGGGTATATCGGTAAATATCATTTGGATTACCCCACACCAAATGACCCACAAAATCCTGGAAAATATGTGGATGAAAAAGTACCTGTGTGGGATGCTTATACTCCCAAAGAACGCCGACATGGTTTTAACTTCTGGTATTCGTATGGTACATTCGACGAACATAAAAATCCGCATTATTGGGACACAGAGGGCATTCGTCACGACCCCAAAGAATGGTCACCGAAACATGAAGCCGACAAAGCCATTGAATATCTTTCAACTGTTCGCGACAAAAGCAAACCGTTTTTTCTAGTGGTGAGCATGAATCCACCTCACAGTCCTTATCAGTCACTAAACGATTGTATGGAAGAAGATTACAATTTATATAAAGACATCCCGCTGTCAGAGCTGTTAATTCGTCCCAATATAAATCCTGTATTAAAGAAAAAACAAAATGCAGCACCTTACTATTTTGCCAATATCAGCGGAGTGGACCGTGAATTTGGACGAATACTTTCCGCACTCAAAGCTATGGGAATTGATAAAAATACCATTGTGGTTTTTTCATCCGATCATGGCGAAACGCTGGCCAGTCATGTGGAGGATGCCAAGAATTCTCCCTTTACCGAAGCAATGAATGTGCCGTTTATCATTCGTTACCCCGAAAAATTAAAGCCACACGTCAGTAATTTATTGCTATCAACGCCCGATATTATGCCAACTCTTTTAACGTTAGCGGGATTAAAAAATAGCATTCCAGCTACTGTAGAGGGAACGGATTTAGCAGCAGAGTTTATCAACCAGAAACCATTGAAAAATGCTCCGAAAGCTGTATTGTATATCAGAGATGCTGATGGGCAAAAGAATTCAGAGAAAAAAACCATAAGTTATTTTCCAGTGGCACGTGGAATAAAAACCGAACGTTATACACTTGCCATAACCATTGATAAAAAAACAAACAAATTGCAGGAAGTGTTGATGTTTGATGACCTGAAAGATCCATATCAAATGAACAACTTATCGGTGGAAAAAAACATGAAACTTTTCCAGTCGCTTTGCAGTCAAATGCCCGCGCTACTAAAGAAAGCCAATGACCCTTGGTATCGCGAGAAGATTTTAAGTGATTTTATTCCGTATTAATACGAAAATTTCACATTGTAATTTATTTATCTATTGTTGTCCGATAAACTTTTTATTTTACAACTGAAAAACCGCTTCCAATAATGCTTTGAGATAATTTCGCCCCGATGGGGCTTAGATTTTGTTTTTGAAAATTTACTACCATAATTTCGTCCCGATGGGACTTTTTACAAATAGCTTCGGAGAAGCGACATTATGATAGTCAATGAATTAGAATTGTCAATAAGCCCCATCGGGGCGACATTATTTTATATTCTCTTTTTTATCGGAAACCAATGATATTTATCCTGATAAGGCTCAGAAAACAAGTGAATGATTTATTAATTTTATGCGAAAAGTTGACATTGCTATGATTCATTTATTCTGACTGGAGCAGAAATTTAAAGCTTGACAAACTCAAATACTTAATCAATAAAAATCAATAAACCAATGAATATCAAACAATTAAATCTTATTCTTTTGAGTCTAATATTTTCCGTTCTTTCGGTAAATGCTGAAATTAAAGTTGCTTCAATTTTAGGTGACAATATGGTTTTACAACGCAATAGCAGCGTGAAGATTTGGGGAAAAGCGACTGTAGGTAAGAAAATATCAGTAAAAACTGGTTGGAATAACCTTCAAAACCAAACCACAGCCAACGAAAAAGGAGAATGGTTGCTCACCGTTAAAACCACTGAAGCGGGAGGTCCTTACAAGATTGAAATCCAAAGCGGAAAAGAAAAAATTCAGCTACAAAACATTTTGTTGGGAGAAGTATGGCTTTGCAGCGGACAGTCGAACATGGAAATGCCCGTATTGGGTTTTCCGTATCAACCTGTGTTGGGCTCAAACGATGCATTGCTTGACGCAGATAACCCAAATCTTCGACTTTTTACTGTAAAAAAAGCACCCATGTCAACTCCTCAAGATACTTGTAATGGAAAATGGGAAGTAGCCAATGCCGAAAGTGTAGGGAAATTCAGTGCCGTAGGATATTTCTATGCAAAACTTTTACAGCAAAAGTTGAAAATTCCTGTTGGAATAATTTGCTCTAGCGTTGGCGGAACCCGTATTGAAGCGTGGATGAATAGTAAAACGTTGGCTAACTTTCCTGAACCGTTGAAGCTATCAAGTCAGGAAGCCAGAGAGCAAAACCGACCATCACATTTATATAACGGAATGATACAACCAATTATAAATTACAATATTAAAGGAGTAATATGGTATCAGGCCGAATCAAACAGAAATAATTTCAAAGATTATGCAGCATTGTTTACAGCTATGGTTGCCAGTTGGCGGAGTGATTTCGGTGTTGGAAATTTTCCGTTTTATTATGTGCAAATTGCGCCCTATTCATACGGCGATAGCAAAGGGCTTCAAACAGCTTATTTGCGCGAACAGCAGTTCAAAGCCATGACTACAACTCCAAATTCGGGCATGGTATCTACCCTAGATATTGGCAGCGAAGGTTGGATTCACCCCGCCGAAAAGCAAACGGTAAGTAAGCGGTTGGCATGTTGGGCATTGTCCGAAACATATAATTTTAAAGGCATTTCATATAAATCGCCGACTTATAAAAGTATGGAAATAAAGGACAGTATTGTAAATATCTTCTTTGACAATGCTGAATATGGACTTACCACTTTCGATAAATCAGTGGATTGTTTTGAAATTGCTGGCAAGGACAGTGTGTTTTATCCTGCCAAAATACTCAAACTAAATAACGATTTCAGGAAAATACAGCTTATGAGTGATAAAGTAAAAGTACCTATTGCAGTTCGTTACGCTTTTAGCAATTTCCCAAAAACAGAAGGTTATCTTTTTAGTACTGCCGGATTACCTGTGCCTTCTTTCAGAACTGATAATTGGTGAAGTTATCCTTTAAAAATTAAATCACATTAGCATTAAGTCAATTTTAACTGCCTGCTGTCTTTTCTGGTATTTAGTATTTGTTTTATCATAGAAACGAAAAATCGTACAGTCCGACTGAAATAACCGTTCATGTGGAACTCACGGGAAATAATGCTGCTATTTAATTCCAAGCAGCTGTTTAAGTGCGTTGGATTAGCATTGTGTCAAAAATAAACTACAGCTACTACTTGCTTGGATTACAAATAGTCTAATAGACATCTGATTATGAGACTATAAAATTGGAAGTTCATCAATTTGATTAAACGAAGAAAGTACAATTCATGAATGAATTGTACTTTCTTTGCCTAAATATGAACGAATGGCACACAAACAATTGAAGTTATTAGTTTAAATTTGCACTTCAATACTATCACACAAAATAATCTTTGATGAAAAAGTCGCAACTATTTCTATTTTTTTTTATTTTTGGTATTTCTATCAAGAGGATAGCAGCCGGATTATGGCACGATTGGAGTTCGGCTAAAATGAGCGCATTGACCAAAATAAATTGTACTTGGCAATATAGCAAAACAGCGGTATATCAGGATTCGTCACTACTTGTAAATTATACACCGGGTGCAAGTCTCACATTTCCATACAATTACACCAGCAGCATAAATACCGGCGGTTGGTTTTTAATGCCTTTTCTGGATGTATCTCCCACACGAACTCAAGATACTATGAAAGTAGAGTTTTTGCTAAATAGCGTAGTAAAAGCAACCTACAAAATGAATGCACGCAAACCGGGCTGGAATATCTTTAAAGTGCATCAATTTGCTTCTACCAGTATTATCAAACAAGGATTTGATACTTGTGCGATAACTGGATTAATCCCAGATATTCCTTCTCAAATTCGCATTACTTTTCCTAAAAAAACAGGTTCAGTTTATATAGGAAAAGTATTACTTTGCAATGATGCTACCTGGACCACCTTACGGATGTCCACCGCCGATAGTAAAAAGCCCAATATTTCGCCAAGTCTTTTTGATATGCCTTCAACACCGGTTAATATTACAACTGCCCAACAAGCTGCTCTTCAGCAAATAGCCACCAAAATGGACGAAGTGTTAGATGTTTCGCCCGAAGGTCAGGTAACAAGTATTCCGACTGCAACAATGACTGATTTGCAGACCCGATTCAATGTTTGGGGCATTGAAAGGAATGGCAGTATTATAAATGGACTTGATACGATGATTTTTTCCTCGACCCCTGATTATCATACCACAACTGCCGTCTATGGCGATTTGGCACTCGAAATTGCTAAAAACTACCGGAATACATTGAGCGCAAGCGATAAAGTTAGCTTATTAGCCATGTTTTACGATTTGTTCGATTACGGAATTTTTGTAGGTGGCATGTATGGCGATTGGAACAATGGGATGTCTTTTGCCCATGCTACATTTTTGATGCGTGAAAAATTACTGGAAACAGGAAGAATCACTCCCGAAGTACTCAGCGATTTCAAAACTAATATTGCTTACAATCGAATTTTTCTACCATATTCAGCCATGGCAAAAGGATTCGAACTTTATAAAGGTAGGGTTTATCGAAATGGAGAATTAGGTGAAGATATGGATTATCTTCGTATAACTTCTCATCGGTTGATTATGTTTAATTTATTAAACACCAATTTAACCGAGCAGGTGCGCGATATGACTGCTATTTCTTCTTATTTTTCCAACATTGCTTTTCAATATTCCCCCACCATTTTGGATGGTTTTAAACCCGATGGCACCCTAGATCATCACTGGGGATGGATAGATGGGTATGGTTTGGACGGATTATACTGGGCTACATGTATTATTTATGCTTTATCGGATACCGAATTCAAAGTAAGCCAACCAGCATACAAACTTATTTACGATGCTCTAAAGGTTCAGGAAATGAGAAGCTTGAAAAATATTGTTCCGGCAACTCTTACTGGCAAAGGTGGTTGGCCCTACAATTACGGTGGAAATGGACAGGAATCCATTGACCGACTTGGCTATATGGCATTTGCCGGAGAATACAATGGTGGAACTGCCCCTGATAATTACATGAGTCAATCTTTTCTGCGCGGGTACAACAATCAGATAAGTACAACATTTTCTGCATTTGAAAAGAAAGTAAAAACACAATTAACAACATTAGGTTTTGCTGCCAATACTGAACCAACCGGACACAAAACACTGAGCTATGGTGCTGCATTTACCCATAAACGCGATAACTGGATAGTAAGTTTGAAAACTTCCAGCAATTATCAGTTTGTAAGAGAATCATCAGATCCATGGGTCACTTTTCTGCCTTACGGTATGCTGGAAATTAACACCTCAACTTGGTTGCGGTATGGCTCTCTGAAATTGCAATCCGACTTTGGTGCAGATGGTTACGACTGGCGAAAAATGCCTGGAACAACTGCCATAAATTATGTCGATATTACAAAAATGATAAATAAAGAATATAGTCGTTTCTGGCCAAATACAACTTTTGTAGGTGGTGCAATGCAGGACGGAAACGGTGTTTTTACTTTACAACTACCGGCATCTATTTTAAATGGACTTTCATCATTTACCGGAAACAAAAGCTATTTTTGTTTTGATAATAATATTGTTTGTATGGGTAGTAATATTTCAAATACGATTACTTCGGACTCTACCATAACCACTTTGTTTCAGGATGCCGTAGCAGCCTCAGATTCAACGTATTTGGATAATAATGGATTTAATACCACGCCTTACAATTATGCGAATTATTTAATAACACCAACATGGCTTATGAATAGTCATAAAGTCGGTTACTGGTTACCGGTCGAACAGAGTCTGCGTTTGTCGAGAAGTACACAAAACAATAAGAATTGGCTAAATACGGCAACTGTAAGCGGGACATTCGCTACTGCATGGATAAATCATGGCAAAGGACCTAAAAATGCAACTTATTCCTACTTTATGAGAATAAACACCACGAAATCAGATATGAATAATTTCGATATACAAATGCAGGGGGCAGCACCACCATTCACTATACTGGCTTTGACTGATAAAATTCAAGCTGTAGAATCGGCAAATAACAATACATACGCGGCTGTTGTTATCAATGCAACTTCCAATATCAATTTGAAAGAGGTGATTAGCGTAAGTAAACCCTGTGTATTTATGGTGAAAACCCTGAGTGCGAGCCAAAAGAAATTATCAATTTCTTATCCAGATTTGGATTTTATAGATAATGGTTTATATTCTGACAATACTTGGTGGGGTTACAGCAATCCAAAAACACTTCAAGTAAAGCTTAATGGTAATTGGACATTAGAAAATTCTGTTTCTCAAAACGTTTCTTTTATCAGCAATGTTAATAATATTAGTACCATTCAATTTACGCTAAAAGATGGACTCACAACCGATGCCATTATATCAAAACCTACTACTGCGAATGAAACTATTATAAAAGAATCAGACCCCCAAATAATAGTTTATCCCAACGAGATTTCAATAACATTCCCTGATAATGGATGGAGAAATGCAATAGGTCAGATTGTAAGTATAGATGGCAAGATTTTAAGTGAATTTGCTGCTAATGAATCAATTACAAAAGTTTCGACAGAAAATTTTAAACCAGGGGTGTATGTGCTTAATATTAAGGGTGATAATTACACGGAATCGAGAAAAATAGTAAAATAATTGAAGTAGAATAGCTTTAAAACAAAAACACTGATTTTGCAATAAATAATTACAAGTTAAAATGTTATAACAATGAAACGATTTTCATTACTTTTTGCTGTTTTCAGCACTCTTTTCTCATTGTCAGCTGCTTACCAGCCTCAATTTTCAACTGCCGGTTTTTATCCACTTGCAGGAACAGGACGCACCGCCTATTCCATGAATGTGGCGTGGCGATTTGTAAAAACGGATGTGCCAAACGCTGAATCAGTAAATTTCGACGACAGAAAATGGGAAGTTGTATCGCTTCCGCACGGATTGGAGTATCTGCCTGTGGACGCCAGTGGTGGTGTTAATTATCAAGGACCAGCATGGTATAGGAAGCATTTCACGCCGGATGCGGCATTGAAAGGTAAAAAACTCTTTCTGCATTTTGAAGCCATAATGGGCAAAAGCAAAGTGTGGGTAAATGGAAAACTTGTCACTGAACATTATGGAGGGTATTTGCCGGTAATTGCAGATATTTCTAACAATTTGAATTGGGGCGAAGACAATGTGATAGCCGTGTGGGCAGACAATAGCGATGACCCGCTTTATCTTCCGGGCAAGGCTCAAAACGTACTGGATTTTTGTTATTTCGGTGGAATTTACCGCGATTGCTGGCTGGTGGCTCACAATTCCGTTTTTATTACCGACCCAAATGTTGAAAACGAAGTGGCCGGTGGTGGTCTTTTTGTTTCGTACGATAAAGTGAGCGAGAAAAATGCCGTTGTCAACTTAAAACTTCATTTGCGCAATGACCAAAAAGTAAATTTCGCAGGTTCGGTGGAATATGAATTGGCTGAAAATTCAGGAAAGGTGGTTTGTTCCACTTCCGAAAAAATAAAAATTGTTTCGGGAGCAGCTGGCTATTCCAACAAAAATATGGATGTAAAACTTCCTAAACTCTGGAGTCCAGAATCTCCCAATTTGTATCATCTCAATATACGCGTTAAAGATGCAAAAGGCAATGTGTTGGATGGTTATATGCACCGTGTTGGCATCAAAAGTGTTGAATTCAAACAGAAAGATGGTCTGTGGCTCAACGGTAAGCCCTATAAAGATAAACTGATTGGTGTAAACCGTCATCAGGATTTCGCCGTGGTGGGCAATGCGCTGGCAAACAACACTCATTGGCGCGATGCAAAAAAAATGCGTGACACCGGAATGAAAGTAATTCGTAATGCCCATTATCCACAGGATCCTGCTTTTATGGATGCTTGTGATGAGTTGGGTTTGTTTGTTATTATCAACAATCCTGGTTGGCAATTTTGGAACAATGCTCCCATTTTTAGCGAACGTGTTTACAATGATATTCGCAATATGGTTCGCCGCGACCGCAATCGGGCATCGCTATTTTTCTGGGAACCGATTTTGAACGAAACTTCATATCCGGCTAACTTTGCTAAAAATGCTGTCGACATTGTAAAGAAGGAATATCCTTATCCATACAGTACTTCGGCTTGTGATGATGGAGCTGATGGTGCACAATATTTCTCATTGCTGCTCAGACCAATGAATAAACTCGACTCAACAAAAACATACTTCGTGCGCGAGTGGGGCGATAATGTTGACGATTGGACAGCGCAAAATTCCGACAGTCGCGTAAACCGCAGTTGGGGCGAAGTGCCAATGCTCATTCAGGCACTTCATTATGGCAAACCGGGCGAAGTAAACGAAAAATGGCCGATTACTGCTGTAGCAACTACCAATACAAAAAAATCGAAACCGACATTTAACGGTATTTGTCTTCAAAATCTGTACACATCTCCCCGTCAGATAGTTGGTGCATGTTTGTGGCACTCGTTCGACCATCAGCGTGGTTATCACCCCGACCCATTTCTTGGTGGACTTATGGACGCTTTTCGCCAACCCAAATACTCGTATTATCTATTTCAGTCGCAACGCGATGTGGTTAAGTCGGAAATAATTGCTGAAACCGGCCCGATGGTTTTCATAGCTCATGAAATGTCGCCGTTTTCGCCCAAAGATGTCACCGTTTATTCCAATTGTGACGAAGTACGACTTACATTCCTGAAAAACGGAAAACAAAAAACGGTTAAGAAAGACCCTAATCGCACTGGAATGCCTTCACCCATCATCACATTCACCGATATGTTTGATTTTATGGCTTGTAAAGCAAAATCACGTGCCGAAAAACAGGATGAAGTTTATTTGCTGGCCGAAGGATTAATGGATGGGAAAGTGGTTACTAGCCAAAAGCTTACACCAGCGCTTCGACCCGATAAAGTGGTACTTTGGGTAGATAATAATGGAGTGGATTTGGTGGCGAATGGTTCGGACTTTGTTACAATAATTGCTGGTATTGCCGACAAAAATGGCAACATAAAACGGCTTAACAATGAATATCTAAAATTCGAAATTGAAGGCGAAGGACGACTACTTGGCGGTGACGAAGCAAAGTTGAATCCACGTCCTGTACTTTGGGGAACAGCTCCTATGCTGGTGCAATCGACAACAAAAGCCGGAAAAATTAAAATTCGTGCAAGTGTGCTTTTCGAAGGCTCACAACATGCTGTAAGTACCGAATTGATTATAAACAGCATTGAAAATTCCACGCCGTCTATATTCAATCAAAAAGAATTGGAACTAATTGATAAACAAACCATTCAAGTTGATCAGAAATCGATTAATAAATCGGAGTTGGAAATTGAAAACCAACGTTTCCGCAAAGAACTGAATGATTTGAAAGTAAAAGAAGTGGAAAAACAACAAAATAAATTTGGCGGGGGAATAAATTAATTGAATAATAAGCAAATAAATATGAAACAAAAACTAGTAATCATTTACCTAGTGGCTTTTTCCATTTCTTTATCAGCTACAGAAAAAATTCCTGCAAAAAAAGAAATCATTTCAGCCATGACCCGTGTTTGCGACTGGCAATTGGCTAATCTGATTAAAACGGAATATGTGGATAAAGATACATTAAAACATAAATACAGAGATTCAAACTGGATTCGAGGAACATTTCTTACCGGGCTTCTGGCGCAATACTATAGCACTAAAAATCAGAAATACCTTGATGTGGCAATAGCTCTTTGCTCACGAAACAAATGGAAACTTGGACCCAAATTTCAGTTTGCCGACGATTTATGTATCGGTCAGGCTTACCTTGAATTGTATAAACTAAAAAAGGATAAAGAGCTGATTGCTGATGTTGAATTTCGACTAAAAGCTATTATGAAAAATCCCAAACGTGGACCTGTAGTTGGCTGGAAAGGTAATGATAACTGGGATTGGTGTGATGCGCTTTATATGGCTCCACCAGTATTTTCGCGCATGTATTCGATTACCAAAAATCAAGCTTATTTGGATACTATGACTGTTCTTTGGTTTGACACATACAATTTACTTTACGACAAAAAAGAAAAATTATTTTACCGCGATGCTCGTTTTTCGGAAAGAAATGATGGAACACAGCAACTGAGTAAAAATGGAAAGAAAATCTTTTGGTCGCGTGGAAACGGATGGGTGATTGGTGGTTTGACACGATTGTTACAAGATATGCCAAAGAATTATACTCATCGTGCTGAATTTGAAAAAGTTTACAAAGAAATGTGCGAAAAAATAGCAACCTTACAAGGTGAAGATGGACTATGGCGTTCAAGCTTGCTTGATACAGAAGAATATCCGGCTCCCGAAACGTCCGGTTCTGGATTTTATTGTTATGCGTTGGCTTATGGTATAAACAACGGATTATTGCCTTCCAAAAAATACTTACCAGTGATTTTAAAAGCATGGAAGGGCTTGAATTGGGCAATTGACAAACAAACGGGAATGCTCGGTTGGGTACAAGCTGTTGGTGCCGATCCACGGTCAGTAACATCGAGTGAAACAGCGGAATATGGTGCTGGTGCATTCTTGCTTGCCGGGAGTGAAATTATTAAAATGAAGAAAAACAAATGATGAAACAAATGAAAATAAAACTGTTAACTGCCATTCTTTTTCTCAGCACAGTTGTCATTGGACAAAACAATGCCCGAATGACTCAAAAAGAGCTTATAAATGTTGATTCACTAAAGAATAAAAACCAACTTAGCATCGCCGAAGGCGTTTTTCACCCAAACTGGAAATCCTTCAATCAACGAAAGTTCCCTGAATGGTTTCGGAATGCCAAATTTGGAATTTGGGCACATTGGGGACCACAATCAGCACCTGAATATGGCGACTGGTATGCCCGAAACATGTATGATGAAAAAAATGGAGCATACAAGTTTCATCTAAAAAAGTACGGCCATCCTTCGGAGTTTGGATTTAAGGATGTGATTCCAACTTGGACTGCCGATAAATTTGATGCTGATAAGTTAACTTCGCTTTTCAAAAATGCCGGTGCACGATACATTGTGACCATGGCAAATCATCATGACAATTTCGACAATTGGAATTCAAAGTTTCAACCGTGGAATTCAGTGAATATTGGTCCGAAACGTGACATTGTAGGATTGTGGAAAAAGGCGACTACAAAACAAGGACTACGGTTTGGAGTTTCCATTCACAATATCAACACCTGGGGATGGTACGACACTGCCCGCGGTGCAGATTCAACTGGATTAAAAGCAGGAATTGCGTACGATGGTAAATTGACCAAAGCGGACGGAAAAGGCAAATGGTGGGACGGCTATGACCCGCAAGATTTATATGGACCAATACACAAAGGTGGCCCAAATGGCGACCAACCAACAGCGGCATTTATCAAAAACTGGTTTTTGCGCACCAAAGATTTAATTGACACCTATCAGCCTGATATTTTGGAGTTTGACCTTTGGTCGCCAAGTAATATTTGGAGGCAATGGGTGAAATTTGAAAATACGACGTCGGAAAATGGCTTGGACGGACGTGTGGGAATGCTGATCGCACAACATTATTTCAATCAGCAACGGAAATGGCACAAAGGTGCTGATGAAGGAATAATTACTTTGAAAGGAATTGACGATGAAAGGCGCGGTTCTATAACACAGGCTTTGGAGCGCGATTATAGCAAGGAAATTCTCCCCAATATGTGGCAATTGGAAGAAAGCATGGGCGACTGGCATTATCAAGGCGAAGGAAGGACGTATTTATCTGCTGATAAAGTGATTGCAATGCTGTCAGAAGCCGCTTGCCGTAACGGAAATCTGTTGTTGAATGTGGTAATGCGCCCCGACGGAACAATTGCCGGTGACCAAGAAGCATCGCTTCTAAAAGTGGGTCGATGGCTCGAAACCAACGGTGAAGCCATTTATGGCAGTCGTGCTTTCAGCATAATGGGCGAAGGTCCAAACCGCATGAAAAGCCGTGCCGAATTGAAGGAGGAACATTTACCAAATGTATTGCCAAATTACACGCAAGATGATATCCGTTTCACAACCAATAACGGAGCAGTTTATGCCATTGTTTTGGCACAACCCACCAAAGAAGTCCTTATAAAATCATTGGCAGGTAAAAAAATAGCAACTGTAAAATTACTTGGAAGTTCCAAAAAACTCAATTGGAAACAAACACCGAATGGATTACAAATTCAACCAATAAAAATGATGGTATCTGATAATCTGGCCATTGTGTATAAAATTATTATCAAAAAAAATTTAAAATAATTTTTAACATCCAATTATTATGAGAATATCTTGCACCTTTTGCCAATTATTAATGCTGTCATTATTTTTATCTCATCAGGTTATAGCTGTCGAAAAGTATGGCAATTATCTTGATTCCAGAATTGGAATACCATCTGAAATCTCTTCGCATGGTTTGCTTTTTTATCCCGATAGAGAACTCATGTATGATTTTGATACTGAAAAACCCACTGCTGGAATTACATCCGAAAACAGTAAAATAGTACCTGATAACAAATACTTTATGACTTCGCCAAATTCGCTCCGTTGGGAATCGAAAACAGGTTCGGTTTTGAATTTTACATCTGGTGTAAAACTAATTAAAACCCTAAAATGTAACTATTACTTTTCAGTTGGTCTGTTTCAAGAGAAAAAAACAACGGATGGTTCTTTACGAACATTCAAGGTGGAGGCAAAAGACGAAGCCGGAAATCTGGTTGTAAATTTGCAATTATATCTTCATCGTTGTGGTTGGAATATTGCAGCAATTCAACTACCTGCTACATTTACAAAAGTAATTAGCAAAATTGAAATTATGCAAAATGGAGGTGCTGAAGGTGAAGTTTATGTTGACAACTTGATGCTTTACAACGGATACATGGCGGGAATATCTTCATCACCCAATATTTACGAACCAACAGTTACTGATAAATCGGCTTTTCCAGCAAAATCCACACTTTCAGCGGATGAAGTAAAAGGTTTTAAGGCTATCAATGATCGCATTTTAAATACACAAGATCCGAAAGTCTTTAATTTACAAGAGCTTGAAAAGACTGACAAAAATAATAATTCTCAAACAAGTAAACTTAATCGAGTATCTCCTACCACAATGACCCGATTCAGAGATCTTTACAAAAGCTATAATATACAGCAAATTGGAAAGTTTGCCAATGGTGAAAATCCGCTTTATTATAGTCGGAAACTTCAAGGTTACGATTTGCAGGAGGCTTCTCCGGAAGATTATTACTATAAAAAAAACACAACACTCTGCCAAACAATGCGCGAAATGGGAATGACATGGTACCGACTGTCAGATTCGCCAGAGCGGGCTGAATTGGGGAAAATGATTTGTGATTTGGTTCGACTATCAACTACTTATGGCGGTTTGCCTAATCCATGGTATAACGGTCGTGGTTTTGCCGACGGAATATTCTTTGCACGGGAGCTTTTGGCAAAGGAAGGACTAATTGACGACATTACAGAGCAGTTGATGCAACAATACAATGTGGATCGGGTGCTTTATAACGAGCACACCTTAAATATTACAAAGAAATCTACACGAACGTTGGCAGTTTCCAACCCATCCACTCCTGAATTTTATTGGAATTCTACAGCTGACCATTTGAATACAGCCTCATTATCAATGATTTCAATTGTTGCCATGTCGCCCGATTCACCAGAAAAAGCAAGGGACTTTATACGTTTAAAAAGCTGGTTGGATAATATCGCACTCAACTATGCCCCTTCTACAATGGGCACGCTGAAACCTGATGGCTCTTTGTTTCACCATTGGGGAAATCGATTTGATAATTACGGTTGGGTAGCAGGTTGGAGAGGAGCTACGCAATATGTTTGGTGGTTAAGCAAAACGCCTTTCAGGGTAAGCGAGCAAACTCACCAGCGTATGCAACACATGGCAAAGGTTCATTTTCAGCTAATGAACAAAGATGGGTATGCAGGAAGCCCTGATAAACAAATGCCTATTCCGGCAGATGGTTTTTATTTTATGGCCAGCGCTGGCTCTCCTGACGGTTCTCAGGTATACGACCCTCTGACAGCAAGTTATTTACTTAGTTTTCCTGAATCCGAAACATACAGAAAATTTCCAGAAGTAATTGCTAATATCAAGAAACAAGGAATTACCGAAGCCCCAAGGGCGAACGAAAATATAACTATGAGTTACGCAGGATTGAATATTCATCGTTTTGGTTCGTGGCAAGCATATGCACATGGAGTTTCAAAGAGTTTATACCATACTCAGTATGTTAGGAGAGGATTTCTTTTTTACAACATTGGGGGTTTTAATTTGCTGAAAGAAGGTCAGACTTCGTCAATGCAAAATGAGAAAGGCGCTTCTATTTTGAGAGGGAAAACTGAAGAGAAAAATATAACTCCAGGCTATAATTTTAGTCTTGCACCTGGTGTGACTTCTATCGTAAACGATTTATCGAAACTGGATCAGAAATACTATCAAAATGGTTCTTCGGAATTTGTTGGAGGTGTGTCAACTAATGATAATTCAGGAATTTTTACACAAATATTTGATTCTGGTGACAATTTCAACGATGTGGATCCGAAAGATAAGGAATTCAGGGAAGTTTCAACTAATAAAAATATATACGCGGGTACAGTTGCGGAGAAGTTAAGTTTCAAGAAATCTTATTTCTATTTTGGAAGAGATATTGTTCTGATAGCCAGTAATATTTCCAATGGAGTTAAACTTACCAATGTGCAAACAGGTATTTTGCAAGAACGCGTTATTGATGGAGCTAATAGGCTGATATTGGCTGATAAAACATCCACAGAAGCTGATACTGTTGATCGTGAAATTAAATCCACCGAAGTTCCATGGTTTGTAAATGAAACGCAAAAAATAGGTTATTACTTGTATCCTAATCAAACTTACCGATTGAAAAAAGGCATACAAACTTTTATTTCAACAGGAGAAATTGTTTCGTCGTATTTTGAGCATCAAAAACAAATTGTTGGAGAATACGCATTCGTTTTGAGGTTGGAAACTTCCAAAGACGAAATGAAAGAATTTGGCAAATCAATGAAGTCGAAAACTCCTGATTATCAGATTTTACAACAGGATGCAAATGCACACATAGTGAAAGCAACAAAAATCAATCAGACTGGATATGTACTTTACAATCCGAAAGGTTTGATATTTGATGATAAACGCATAAAATCAGTAAATAACTCTTGTGTTTTTATGATGAAAGACGACCTTGCCAAAAAGGAAATGATAATTTCTTTTGCTAATCCTGATAAAAATATGATTCTGACAAAAGATAATCCATTGGGTTATAGTCTACCAATCAAAACAGTAGTTGTGCTGAATGGTCGGTATGAGCTTATATCAGCTGACAACAAGCTAGTAAATTGTGAGTTCGATACAAGCAATCAAACAACGAATATAACATTTGAAGTCAAAGACGGGCTATCAAACACTGTAAGATTGCAAATGTCAAATCATTAATGATTTGTATCATAATAGACATTTTCTGAATTATCGTATCACTATAAGTGACGTTAAAACAATTATTTTTGTTGCGTAACAAAAAATCAATCAAAATCTTTAATTCTAATACAAGATATGAACAAACTTAAAAGAATTATTTTAGCCGTTTTAGTATGTAGTGTTTGTACTACTTATGCACAAACAAACAAATCTGCAACATTTGAAGCATTCAAAAAAAATTCCAAAACCTCCGTTTTGCCCGATTATTCGTGGGCAGGATATAAAATGGGAACCGTAGGCATTCCCGACGTAAAAGGAAAAATCTTTGATGTAAGCAAGTATGGTGCTTTACCCAACGACTCGCTCGAAGATTTTGACGGCGTGCAAGCAGCCATTAAAGCTGCCGAAGCTGCCGGAGGTGGCATTGTTTTCTTTCCAAAAGGTCGATTTCTTATTAACGAAAAAGAAGGTCGCCGCGATGGAATTGTCATTTCAAAACCCAATATAATACTTCGGGGAAGTGGTTCAGGAGCTGACGGTACTGAGATTTTCATGAAACATTATATGTTACCCAAAGATCCCGAAAAAAAATGGACGGTTCCGGCTATGTTTACGTTTAACTATTATAAAGGCTCTAGTGCCAAAAGCGTTATACTGCATAATGCCAAACGTGGTGTTTTTAAAATAGTGGTTGAAGATGCTTCCACTTTTAAGACAGGCGATTATATCTCATTAAAAATGCAAAATCCGGCTGCTAATCCGGAGTTTTTAGATAATTTAGATACCTGGAATATCTGGAAAACGACCAATGAAAAAGGTGTGCAAATCATTGAAAAACATAAAATTGCCAAGATTGAAGAGAACGAAATCACCTTATGCGAACCGCTTTGTACCAATATCACTGCATCTTACAATTGGAAAGTGGAAGGCATTGTTCTGGCCGAAGGATTAGGCGTAGAAGATATCTGGTTCAGGGGTAATTTTAAAGAAATTGTGGTGCATCACAAAAACTTTATTCACGATGCAGGTTGGACATTTCTGAGCATGGGTCGGACAGCAAATGGTTTTATCCGTCGTATTCGTATGACAGATATTAGTACTGGTATTTCTATCGGAAACGGTTATGCATGTACTATGACTGATATTCGCTTTGAAGGTAATCCGGGTCATTCCATGCTTAGTGCTACCAATAGTTACGGTGTATTGATAGCCAATGTAACTGATGCAACCAACGCACCGGGTATGTGGCACGGACCCTGCAGTGCAAACAGCAGTTGCAATACCGTTATTTGGCGATACAAAGGGCAGGCGCGCAGCGGCCCCGATTTTCATGCTTCGTGGCCTTATTGTACTCTTGTAGATGCCAGTACCTGTAAATACATCGGCAACGGTGGTAATTATGAATTGCTTCCGAATCATTTAAAAGACCTAACTTACTGGAATGTAAAACAAATCGGTAAGTTTGAAAAGGTTGATTTTTGGGAACCTCAGTTGTACGATAATAGCAACGATCAACAAAATAAATTCTATGGCAAATTTGTGAAGATTGTCAAGCCGAACATTATTGGAATGTATGGCGATTCCATTTCGTTTATTAAAGAACATTTAGGAATTTATGAAAGCCATGGAAAACCTGTAACACCCGAATCACTTTACGAAGCACAGTTGGAACTGAGGTTGGGGAAACTGCCTAAATGGGTTGAAACTTCTAAAAAAGACTCGGAATTGAATTTGAAAAACTTGAAGAAGTAATCATTTAAATCATTTATAATATAATGAATTTGACTTGCAGAGTATTAAGTTTAGCTGTTATAATTTGTAGAATCTTCGTTTTGCAAGCTGCCAACGAAGCACCTTGTTTTACAGCTTTTAAAACAAATCCGGCAACAGCCATATTGCCCGATTATTCATACTCAGGCTACAAATTTGGTGCAGATTCTATCCCAAATGTGAGTTTACCTATTTTTGATGTCAGCAAATTCGGTGCTATTCCGGATGATGCCTTGGAAGATTTCGACGGTGTGCAGACAGCTATTAATGCAGCTGTAGCTGCCGGCGGTGGTATTGTGTTCTTCCCGAAAGGAAAGTTTCTTATGAATGAACAAGTAGGAAGAACAGATGGCATTATTATTCCCAAAGGCAATATTATACTTCGTGGCAGTGGCAGTGGAGCAGGTGGAACGGAGTTGTTTATGAAAAATTATATGTTGCCCACCGACCCCACTAAATTATGGACTGTGCCATTCTTGTTTCACTTTTATTATTATCAAGGTGGAGCTGTGAAAACTCAGATTACGGTCGATGCCAAACGTGGCGATTTGAAAATTACGGTAGCCAATGCTTCTGCCCTAAAAGTTGGAAATATGATAGAAATTCAGATGACGAATCCACTAGCTACCAATGAATTGCTAGGTGGTTTAACTCCTTATCCAGAGTGGACAACAACGATTAATAGCGGTATTACCATAAATGAAAAACATAAAATTGCCAGCATTACAGGCAATATAGTCACCTTATTAGAACCACTGAATATTAATATGACTGCCTCCTATACCTGGAATGTGGCATTAATGCCTTTAACAGAAGGATTGGGAGTTGAAGATATTTGGTTTCATGGCAATTTTCAGGAAATAATTGTCCATCACAAAAACTTTATCCACGATGCCGGATGGAGTTTTATCCGCATGGATAGGCCTATAAATGGTTTTATTCGCCAATTACGCTTTACAGACGCCAATGTTGGTGTTTCATTGGCAGATGGATATTCCTGTTCTATTATGCACATTCGTTTCGATGGCAATCCAGGGCACTCATGTGTTGCTGTAACCGGTGGTACTTATGGGATATTGACAGGATTCATTGATGATGCAACTAATTCACCAGGCTTTTGGCACGGCCCTGGTCCATCAGCAACGGCTTCGGCCACTGTAATTTGGCGGTATAGAGGGCAATCTCGGAGCGGTCCCGAAAGTCATGCTTCTTATCCCTATTATACATTAGTTGATGCTTCAACCAGCAAATACATAGGCAATGGTGGTGATGCGGTGGTTTGTCCTAACCATGGCAAAGATTTTACGTATTGGAATCACAAGGAAATTGGGAAATATACCAATATTGCTTTTTGGGAAAACCACTTGAATCCGCCTTATGGTAATTTTGTAAAAATAGTAAAGCCGAACATAATCGGCTGGCAGGGAACAAGTACTTTTGTGCAGTCAACGCTAGGACTTTTCGAAAATTACGGTACTGCCGTCACACCCGAATCGCTTTATGAAGCACAGCTAACCTTGCGTTTGGGAACTTTGCCTGCCTGGATAAATTCATCTAAAAAAGAATGGGCAAATTATATGCTGACGGGTGAATGGACTACCAATCAGAGTATTGAGACAGGAATTACAACTTCTATTCAAAATAAAAATCTTCATCTGAATTTCACATCAAATCCGTCTAGTTTTACGGTTTCGAGTGATTGTTTAAATACGCTTTATAATGTATATACTACTACTGGTATACTTGTAAAAAGGGGAAGTATAAATAGTTATACAGAACGGGTTTCAATGTCAGAAATTAAACACGGTGTTTATTTGATTAACTTAGATTTGGAGGGAACAAAAATTACTAAGAAAATTATTCTTTAATTCTACTTTTAGACTTTAAAAGTCGTTTTCTTTTTTATAAAATCGGTCAATAACTCTTTTCCTGTTTTTGTGTTTTTTCATGCATTTAATCATGCAGTTTTAAAATGGTTTCCTAGTCCGCAAAAAAATATGCAATAATCATTATTTTGGTGTCTCGCAGACTTATTAATTGATATTCTGGCTTTCGAACGATTTTATCCCATTTTGCAGCTATCCATCCATAATAATATAATTTTCAACCACTTCATTTTCTTTTTTTGTGGTTTGGGCACTACAGATTTTTTCTGGATAAATTGTGCATATTTATTTTTTAAAGCATCATAAATACTGATGACTTTTTCTACTGGTTCAGAACATGTACATATACTAATCCATTGTTCTCTGTTATTTTGAACAGTGGTTGTTTTGCATGTGTAAAAAAAAGTTGACAATAGACCAATAAATATTGTATAACTTTTAGCCTATACAACTACAAATAACCCACTGTATTTCAAACATATAAATAGAGTCTCATAAAGGTTTAAACGTTAAACTTTTTAGCCTTTATGATTTATTAATACATTATATGTTGCAACATATATTGTTTCAACGTATCTTTGCATCACAATTAAAATAAAAAATAACTAGCAAGAAAAATTTCGAGCTATAAAAAACAAAAGAATATGGAAACTCCAGAAATTGCAAAAAAAAGTCCTTATGTATTGGATATGGAACCAGGCACTTATTATTGGTGTGCTTGTGGAAAAAGTAGTAATCAACCATTTTGTGATGGATCACACAAAGGGAGCACTTTTGTGCCAAAAAAAGTAGAGATAACCGAGTCGAAAAAAGTGGCATTTTGCGGTTGCAAACATTCTGCGAATGGTGCGTTTTGTGACGGAACACATGCAAAACTTTAAGTATCAGCAGTATTCATTTTAAAGTAAAAAAAATGGAAAATTCAAAAATCAAAAACATTGCAGCATGGGTTATTGCCGGTTTGCTCACAGCACTATATCTTTTCAGCGCAAGTGGTAAACTTATGCATCCCGAACAAATGATACAAATGAAACTCGGTGACTGGCGAATTATCATTGCCATAGGTGAAATTGTTTCGTCATTGCTGTTCCTAATTCCAAAAACAAATAAGCTAGGCACTTTATTGCTAAGCTCTTACATGGGCGGTGCCATTATTATTCACATGACAAGTGCAATGAGCATTGCAATGCCAAGTGTAGTCTTAATTTTGGTTTGGGTAGTGGCATTTTTACGCAATCCAGAGCTTTATAAATTGAAATAAAAAAATGAAAATTGAAGATGAAATTAAAGGTCGTTTTCGGAACGAATATCACAAAGGTTTAATTAATCTGAATTATACCAATAAACAATTGGGATATGAATTTTATCAAGCATTAAAAGAACATGATATAACTGAGCAACAATACAATGTATTACGTATTTTGCGTGGCTTTCGATCAGAAGCACCGCTTACAATTGGGTTTATTAAAGAGCGAATGCTCGACAAAGACTCGGATGTAAGCAGAATAGTGGACAGATTATTTCAGAAAAAAATGCTAACACGGTGCGAAAACAATACCGATCGTCGACAAAAATCGGTTGAAATAACTGACTTAGGACTTGAATTATTAAGTAGCATGCTGGAATGTGAAAAAAAAGTAGATACACTTTTGGGCAACCTTACAGAAGATGAAGTAAAACAACTGAATTTTTTACTTGATAAAATAAGAAGCAAAACAGAATAAATCAAGTCTAACGAATTGAACCGAAAGTTATTACAAATAGCTTTCGGTTTTTTTATTATCATAAATAACCGTCTTTCATTATTTTGTAATATAAATTTAATACGAATAATTTTGTAAATTCAAAACTATGTCGTATGTTTGCGACATAAAACATTGAATAATGATAAAAACAGAAGTATTTGATAATGAGCTACAAGCATTAGCCAATTTTGCGAAAGTAATTTCGCATCCAGCTCGTTTGGCTATTTTGAAATATCTGGCAGAAACCAAAACCTGCATTTCGGGTGACATTTCGGATAGTTTGCCACTAAGTCGCACTACCGTTTCGCAACATTTAAAAGAATTGCGCGATATGGGATTGATTCACGGCGAAATTGACGGTCTGAAAATCAATTATTGTTTATGCGGAAGCTGCATTGCCGAAAAACTGGAATTATTTGATACATTTTTTGGAAAAATAAAAGATGTAAGTATTCATTGTGAAACAAACAAATCTTGTTAAATAATTTAATTATGATAGAAATAAACGAAATAAATCCCGAAAAGGCAAATGAACATATTCAATCGGGAGCGATATTAATAGATGTACGCGAAAATGATGAAGTCAAACAACTTGCTTTCGACATAGCAACCATTCAAAACATTGTCTATAGCACTTTTGATGAGAATTATAAGAATATTCCTAAAGACAAAAAACTGGTAATTGCTTGTCATTTAGGCATTCGGAGTTTACGTGCAGCACAATTTTTAGTGTCGCAAGGTTGGAATATCGACAATATTTTTAGTTTAAAAGGTGGTATTGATGCTTGGAAAAATGCAAAACTACCTGTAAAATCAACTCCACGTTCATTCTCAATTGTAAAACCAATTACGTCATGTGGCTGTGGTGGTAATTCATCTAGTTCTTGTTGTTAACTAATCGAACTATCTACATATCTTCATAACTTCTTATCTTCATATTTTTTCTTCATATTTTTTCTTCATATCTTCAAACTCTTTTTAAAATGAAAGTATTAATTCTTTGTACAGGCAATTCATGCCGAAGCCAAATGGCACACGGTTTTTTACAATCTTTCGACACATCATTAACCGTTTGTTCGGCTGGTACACAAGCATCGGGCAAACTCAATCAAAAAGCAGTTGCCGCCATGCAAGATGCTGGAATTGACATCAGCAACCACACTTCCGATTCGGTAGAAAAATACTTGAAAGAAGAATGGGACTATGTGATAACAGTTTGTGGGGGCGCAAACGAAGAATGTCCAACATTTTTTGGAAAAGTAAAACATCGCTTACATATTGGTTTCGACGACCCAAGTCACGCTGTAGGAACAGAGGAATTTATTTGGAGCGAATTTATCCGTGTGCGTGACGAAATAAAGGCAGGTTTTTACAAATTCTATATAGAACAAATTAAACCTCAATTATGATTTACTACATTATCAAAGTATTATTATCATCGGTAACCATAGTTGCCATTTCCGAAATTTCGAAACGCAGCACTACCATTGGCAGTATTTTGGCTTCAATTCCATTGGTGTCATTGTTGGCATTTGTGTGGATGTATATCGACTCGAAAGACATAGCAAAAATTGCAGAATTGTCGCAAGGTATTTTCTGGTTGGTAATTCCATCATTGTTGTTCTTTGTTTTATTTCCTGTATTATTGAAACGGAATGTAGATTTTTGGTTATCATTAAGTATATCGCTGTCAATTATGGTGATAGGATACTTTATAATGATATTTTTTCTAAAAAAAGTAGGTATTAATATTTAGAATTTAACAGATGATTTTAGAAAATTCAAACAAATCGCCACTTGAACAATACACCGAATTATCGAAAAATAGTTTAATAAAAGTTCAGTTTTCGTGCGGAGGAAACTCTACATGTATCGACGAGCCTGAAATTATACCGATAGTCATAGATTCTGATTTATCGGAAATATCAGTAAGTTATTCTATTGCAAATGAAGAAGATGTGATTGAAATTGTTTCATTGCTAAAAACAAATAATTTACCAACTAGCGACTTGGGCACCGGAAAACGTATATTTATTGTGGCAAAAAGTGATGGTAATATCATTGGCTGTGTTGCCATGGAAATTTATGAAACAATGGGATTATTGCGTTCACTTGCCGTAAAACAGGATTTTAGGGGAAATGGCATTGGACTTATGCTTGTGGAAAAGGCTGAAAATTGGAGTCGCGAAAACGGACTGAAAAATCTATATTTACTCACGACTTCCGCTGCTGAATTTTTCACAAAAATGGGGTGGCAAAACACTGAGCGTTCAGTAGTTCCAGAAAATATTGCAACATGCAGTGAGTTCTCCCACCTATGTCCTACAACGGCTATTTGTATGTCAAAAACAATATAAAACATGAAAACTAAACTCAAATTTTTAGACAGATTTCTCACATTGTGGATTTTTATTGCCATGTTTATTGGTGTAGCTTCTGGATGGTTGTTTCCTTCAGTAGCCGATTTTTGGAACAGTATGTCGTCGGGCACAACTAATATTCCGATTGCCATTGGACTAATCGTTATGATGTATCCTCCTCTAGCGAAAGTTAAATATGAAGAATTGGGCGAGGTGTTCCGCAACACAAAAATTCTCACTTTGTCCTTGGTTCAAAACTGGATTATTGGACCAGTTTTGATGTTTACATTGGCTGTATTACTTTTCAAGTTTTTTCCAGGAGAAAGCAATTCCAACTTACCATATGTATATGGAATAATAATGATTGGACTGGCACGATGCATTGCTATGGTGATAGTGTGGAACGATTTGGCAAAAGGCGACACGCAGTATGCTGCAGGATTGGTGGCTTTCAACAGCATTTTTCAGGTGCTTTTCTTTTCGGTTTATGCATGGTTTTTTATTGCCATTGCACCGGCTTGGTTCGGCATTCCAACGAGCGATGCAGTAGCAAAAATCACAATAGGACAAATTGCTGAGAGTGTATTTATTTACTTAGGAATTCCATTTATTGCTGGTTTTTTGACTCGTTTCATTCTTATCAGGGTGAAAAGTAAAGAATGGTATCACAGCAAATTCATACCAAAAATTTCACCACTTACACTCATTGCATTGTTATTCACCATTATAGTAATGTTCTCGCTCAAAGGCGAATACATTGTAAAAATACCAATGGACGTGGTTTTGATAGCAGTTCCATTATTGATTTATTTTGTCATAATGTTTATAAGTTCATTTTGGATGAGCAAAAAAGCAGGTGCAACTTACGAGCAATCCACAACACTATCGTTTACTGCTGCCAGCAATAATTTTGAACTAGCCATTGCGGTTGCTATTGCGGTTTTTGGCATCAACTCGGGTGAAGCTTTTGCCGCAGTAATAGGGCCGCTGGTAGAAGTGCCTGTAATGATAGCTTTAGTTAATGTGGCTTTTTGGTTGAAAAAAAAATGGTTTGTGAATGATTAAGAATTATTTAAGGATTTGATTTGTCGAATAATAATTATTATTTCCAACTAACTGGAATGGACAATGGATATCCAATTTTACTTACAACTATAATTCTTTCTTTTTCTTGCATATTAACAATATAAGTATTACTTTTGCAGCCACGAACATCACCAAGGATAGTATTCTCGGTCTGACGCCTCCTTTTGGAGGCGTTTCTTTTTTTAGAAAATTAACGTCTACATTAAGTTGTACAAAACTACGATTTTTTTTTTGATTCTCACCATTTTTTCATGCTTTCAGAATTTAATATTAACCCAGAAAGCTAACACATCACGAAACAAATTAGTAAAAAAAGATTTATTAATCGGATTACAGTTTTTGATAGAACATAATAAATATATCCGAAATAACAGTAAAAAACTTGCACATTCATCGGTCTTAAAAAGACTGTGGCGAACAGCTTGATTACCACACAAAGCTGAAAGAGTTTGTTAGCGAATTTATTGCTTGATTTTATATTATCTCCACTCTGCCGCTATTCAATGACATCTTTCCGAAATTTTCAATCTGCAAATGCTTGTCCATAATAGATAATAAATACATTTTTTGCTTCATCATATTTCATGCATTCCCAATTATTATATGCTGAGCTGGTTGAAATACAAAGTGAATTTATCAATTTGGTTTTTGACTCATACTTTGCAAAACAGCCCTTTTTTAATATAAAATCTTTATCTGTCGATATTTTTGTTATTTTGCAAAACATATTTTCCAATATACTTTCGGGTTTTTTAATCAAATAGTTTTCCTGACAAATCAAATTATCTGCTATTTGATAATCTAATGTTCCAAAGTTGCAATAATTGCAATCTGCTGATTTTAAACCATTTTCAACTTTTATATCTCTATATAAATCATAGTATTTTTTTTTCAATTCATTATAAAGTATAATTGATATCCTTACATTTTTCTTATCATAAACAATAAAAACAAAGTCATTTACTTTATTCAGAAAAATATCTCCTTTAGTATAAAACAGTAATTCATAATCACGATTTACATTAAAATACGCTTTTTGCAACTGAGAAGTATTGGAAATTAGTTTGTTATGAATAAATGAGAATACTTTATTTCTGTCAAGTTTTTGTAAACTTGCTTTATGAGATTTCATGTCATTTGTAACTTTCAAATTATCATAGGTTGAAACCTCCTGTCCTTTTACAAATGAGCAAAAGAAAAAAATATTAATGAGAATAATTAAGGGTTTATATTTCATTGTTTTTTTATTCTAATTTTCTTAACGTAATAGTGCTTTTTATCGACTGTAAAAGTAATAAACATTTTTAAAAACAATTCTATTTATAGATGTTTATTTTTTTACGTTGTGTGAAAATAGTAATTTATCATGGATTTTTGTTGCTATTTAATAGATAAACAGATGGTTAAGCTATTGTTAATTCGCTAGCAAAACTCTTTATTTTTTAACTCTGTATAATGTACTGCAAACTATAGAAGTCACCTTTAAAATTAAAATTCTACGCACTAGAATTATTATATTTGCAGTAATAAGTTAGGCTTGTTTGCAATTAACACTTACACTTCAATTATATTTTTATTCGTTTCAATGTTCAATACTGACGTTTCAACTAATTTACAAATAAGAATGCAGTGAGAAAGCAATATCTTTGCATTCATAAATAATGTGGTTGACAAATTACAACAAAACTTCATCAGTATAAATAGCTTGTGGTAATAAGTCACTACGAGAAACAACATAATTATTAATAAAAAAAAAGAATCATGAGAAAATTAGTATTCAACTTAGTATTAGTGTTAATGTCAGCAATTGCTTATGCACAACCTCCAGGCGGTGGTGGAACTTCTGGTGCAACCACCACAATCGACTTTAAAACAGCTATTAACGGCAAGTGGAAATATAATTCCACCGCAAATGTTTACTATATTGTAGGCGTTTATTATTGCGCAACTCCAGCCGCCAATACTTATGAGCAAATGGGTATTTTTGTTCCTGGCGCATTTATGAATGCCACAGCCAATTCGGATGGTACTTATACTTGTACTATCAATTCTTCGGCAGTAGTAAATGGATATACCGCCTCTACTGCACCAATCGTTATTCCAGTTAATACTGGCGGATATGCAGCAATGTCAGCTCCTTCCGATTACACATCGGCAGTAGCTACCTATACAAATGTAGGTTTTGTTTATCTGTGGCCTGGATGTCGTGGAAGAACACATGGAGCGCCACTTGGTGTAACCGACTTAAAAGCTGCTACACGCTATTATCGCTATTTGCAAGCAGAACAAAAAGCAGTACCTGGTAATACCGACCGTATATTTTCATTCGGTATGAGTGGTGGTGGTGCTCAAAGTGCTATCTTTGGAGCTTCTGGCAATAATAGCCTTTATGACAGCTACCTCACGCCTATTGGAGCAATTAGCGGATACAAAGATAATATTTGTGGAAGTATGTGCTGGTGTCCTGTAACTAGTCTGGAACAAGCTGATGCGGCTCACGAATGGAATATGGGACTTACTCGTAGTGGACTTGCAACTGCTGACGCAAACGTAAGCAAAGGACTTGCAGCAGAATTTGCTACCTATGTGAACGCAATGGGATTTAAAAACCCTACTACCGGGGCAACTCTCACACTCACAGCAACTTCTAATGGTTATTATCAAGCAGGCTCATACTATGAATATGTTATGGGAGTAATTAACGATGCAGTAGCACGATACAACAAAAACAATAGCGCAAGTGTAGCTGCCTATTCTACCACGGATAATACAGCACTTTATACCTTTGCTTCAACCTACAAAAAAGCCACAAAAGGCCTTGGCGCGTTCGATAATTATCAAGCAAAAAGTGCGTTGGAAAATTCTCTTTTTGGTATTGCTGGCGCTGCAGGACACTTTGACCAATACTTAGGTGAAGTAGTAAATACTTATGCTTCGAGCTATTATCCTTCTTTTACAACCGACCTTGCAAACACAAATGTGGATGCTATAGGTAATAATGTTCAGAAAAGATTAATGATGTATTCTCCACTATATTACCTGATAAATAACACTGCTTATTATAATGGTGGTGGAAGTGGCAGCAGCGATGTAGCACCTTTCTGGAGAATTCGTTCAGGTATCAATCAGAGCGATACCCCTCTAAATACAGAAATGAATTTGGCTCTTGCTCTCAAAAATTATAGCGGTGTTAAAGATGTTGACTTTGAAACAATATGGGGGCAAGCACACGTAACGGCAGAAGATAATGGGTCGTCAGCTTCGGACGCTAATTTCATTGCTTGGGTTCAAAAGTGTGTAGCAACTGCTTCTACTGGTATCAACAATACAAAAAATACTGATAATGATGTCAATGCATATTCAGCCGGTAAAGTAATATATATCAATGGTAAAGTTTCTGGTTACAATGCTTCATTATGCAATATCAATGGCACAAATGTAGGTAATTACAAACTTACAAACGATGGTTTGACAACATTAAACGTAGGTGGTCTTGGAAATGGCATTTATGTATTAAAAGTTAATAACGGAAATAAAATATATATTTTCAAATTAATTCTTAATTAAAAAAACAAAAGCAATAAAATTTGATTGTAGCACTTTGTTTTAGTTTTAAATCATTTTTTTAGAATCGAATTATTAATTGCAAAAATTATCATAATAATTGGTTTTCAATTGAATAGCTAGCTATTTCAAAACAAAGCACTAACATTCCAAAAGTAAATACTTTTGGAATGTTTTTTTTATAAGAATAATTGAGCTTGAAAAATGGAATCAATGAATTATTTTAACAACAAGAAGATATTTTTCATAATAATCAAAAATACATTAACATCTTCAAGAAGAGTATTAGTTGCATATCAGACATCTAAAAATCAATAATTATGCAACATATATTACTTTTCTGAATTGCTTCGTAAACGTTTACAATGGATTTATACTACTTTAAACGGGTTTCCGAAGTTTTATTTTAAGCAAATTCATTATGTTTAAATTTTTGTATGTATATTTGTTGCATATTGGACTTTTCTTTAGAATGTAAATACTATCAATATCATTCCTATTTATTTCTCTTTTCAAAAAGAGCATTAAAGACCAATTAGCAAAAATCATTTTTTCTGTTCTTTTCGATTTTACTTATAAATCTTATCACTAAGTTCGCTTTAAATCTAACATAAAATGAACAATAAAAATAATGTTCTTATGATTTACTTAAAATCAATACTAATGACTTTTGCCGCTTATGCATCGTTATCGGTTCAAGCACAAAAGCAATTGCCAATTTCAATTTTGCCCGATGGAGCAGAAAAATGGCAATTGGAATGGAGTGACGAATTCGATTATCCCGATGCAGCATTGGACAAAAACTGGATATCGCAAAACGGCCCTAGTGGACATATTCTCAGTAGTCGTTGGCGCGAGAATTCGGTAGTGAGCAACGGCACGCTTAAGTTGCTGAATAAGAAAGAGCAACGTGGCGGTCAGGAATGGACTTCGGGTAATATTTGGTCGAAAAAGCAGTTTCAATACGGTTATTTCGAATGTAGGTACAAATACGCTGCTGCCACGGCCACCAACAATTCGTTTTGGCTGATGACTCAGGGTATTGTTCCGCAAGAAGGCAAAAAGTATGAAATTGACATCAACGAAGGTCATTACCCCAATTCGGTGAATACTAATCTTCATAACTGGACGGATATCACTGAGGTTAATGGTAAAAAAACGCATCCATCTTCTTCCAAAAGTTTTTATTTCGGCGCGCAACCCGATGTGCAAATTCAGCTGGAAATCCCTGTCACTACCACTCGTGTACGTTTCAGTTCAACAAATGCAAAGCAGTTTCATATTCCGGAATTTCGAATCTACAATGTAAATAAGGCTGGTTATCCGCAGGTTCTCTCCGAAACTGCCGATACGGATGTCCCCGGTTTGGTGAATTTTGCGCGCGAGACCGACACAAAAATCACTTCAAGCAATACGCTACAACCTGAAGAAATTTATCAACTCAAAAATGTGGCTGATGGAAAACTAGATTCCCATTTTGTAACGCAAAAAGACAGCGATAAATGGGTGGAATTTGAATTTGCATCGCCCAAACAAATTGGTTGCATTCAGTTTGTGAATGGTTACAAACAAGATGGAAACTGGAAAAGCATGATAAACGATTACCATGTTCAGTACCAAAAAGACGGCAAATGGGTGGATATGGCAACGTTTGATATACGTAATGGAAAATACAATTTCGCAAAAGACTTTCACACATACGGGCTGGATTGGAGCAAAGAAGAACTTGTATTTTATTTCGACGGGAAAGAAATTCGCCGCATGAAAAACGAAATAGCCTACTCGCCCTCACCCATTTGGCTCAGTATGGCCATTATTGCATGGGCGGGCAAAGTAACCGACGCCATTGATGGCACAGCCATGGAGGTGGATTATGTAAGGGTTTTTAAAAGGAAATAAAACAAGAAATAAAACAATAAAATATGAAGCTAAAATTAATTATTCTGCTGTCTGTTTTTGGTTTGATGGCTACGTTTGCCCAAACCTCACCCCGCAAAGTTGAACTGCTCGACGAGAACTGGAAATTTATTCAAAAGGAAATTTCCGACGGAGCAACTCCCGGTTGTAACGATTCCCAATGGGAAACCGTAAAAGTGCCACATGACTGGGCCATTCGTGGACAATTTGACCTGAATATCGACAAGCAAGTTGTTCAGGTAAAGCAAGATGGTGAGTTGAAACCACAGTTGCGCACCGGACGCACCGGAGCGTTGCCCATGTTTGGTGTGGGTTGGTACCGCAAACAGATTGAAATTCCTGCCACCAACAAAGGGAAACGCATTTTTGTGGAATTTGATGGTGCAATGAGCCTGGCAAAAGTTTATTTGTACGGCGATTTTATTGGTGAGTGGCCTTCTGGATATTCTTCATTCTCTTTTGAACTTACTGATAAAATAAAATTCGGCGAAGCTAATGTGTTGGCTGTTAGGCTGGAAAACAAAACACAATCGTCGCGCTGGTATTCGGGTGCCGGAATTTTCCGCAATGTTCGACTGGTTTCGGTTTCGGATGTTCACGTTGATCATTGGGGAACATACATAACCACTCCAATTGTCAATGATAAAAAGAGCGAAGTTTGTATCAAGACAAATCTGAAAAACAATAATAACATTGCTCAAAAAATAACGCTGATAACTGAAATTCTGACTGCCAACGGCGAGAAAGTAGCGAGCAATTCTGTTACACGTACCTTTGCCGACACATCAACGTTTAGTCAAAAGCTTACTATTTCTAAACCTCAACGCTGGAGCATAGAAACACCAACACTATACAAAGCTGTGAGCAAAGTATTTGTAGGCAAAGAGTTGAAAGATGTGTACGAAACACCATTTGGTATACGCACTCTTCGTTTTGATAAAGAAAATGGCTTTTTTCTGAACGAAAAACGGGTGCAGATAAAAGGAGTTTGCAATCACCACGACCTTGGTGCCATTGGTGCTGCGGTAAACGAGCGTGCCACCGAACGTCAGTTGGAAATGCTCAAAGAAATGGGTTGCAATGCCATTCGTACTTCGCACAATCCACCCTCGCCCGAGTTGCTCAACCTGTGCGACCGTATGGGATTTTTGGTGATGGTGGAGTCGTTTGACGAGTGGAAAAGTGGCAAAAACAAGAATGGCTACAACACGCTTTTCGATAAATGGGCTGAGAAAGATATGGTAGCCATGATTCATCGCGACCGCAATCACCCGTCTGTTTTTTTGTGGAGTATTGGAAATGAAATCAATGAACAAGGCTCAAAGGATGGTTCGGGTGCAAAATTAGCGCAATTTCTCACCAATATTTGTCACCGCGAGGATCCTACACGAATGGTTACCGCTGGTTTCAACTCACCACAATCGGCCATTAAAAATGGGTTGGGCGATGCAATTGATATTATTGGAATCAACTATATAAATGCAAGCTGGCGACCTTCCGATTATATAAAATTCCGCAAAGAATTTCCAAAATATACCTTGTTAGGAACAGAAACACAATCAACAATCAGTTCTACAGGAGTTTACAAATTACCTTTTCGACGCAAAACTGACCCACGTTATCCCGATTTTCAAATGTCCTCGTACGACAGCGAAGGACCAACATGGTGCAGTACGCCCGACGAAGAATTTGCTATGCTCGAAGATTGTCCCGCTGTATCGGGTGAGTTTGTGTGGACAGGTTTCGATTATCTGGGCGAACCGCATCCCTACAACGCAGGCACTCCGGCGCGTGGTTCCTATTTTGGTATTATCGACTTTGCAGGAATCAAAAAAGACCGGTTTTATCTATTCCAAAGTCATTGGAGCAGCAAGCCTGTTTTACACTTATTGCCGCATTGGAACTGGCATCGGGGAGATACCGTTCCGGTAATGTGTTATACCAACTATCCCAAAGCAGAACTTTTTGTTAATGGTAAAAGTATGGGCGTAAAAGCGTTTGATAAAAGTAGTAACTTTGCACGTTATAGGTTAATCTGGCCGGATATTATTTTTCAGGCGGGCGAAATAAAAGTGGTGGCTTACGATAAAACTGGTAAAATTGCCGATACTAAAGCGATTAAAACAGCTTACGAACCGTACAAAATAAATCTCACCGCCGACCGGCAAACCATTGCAGCCAATGGCAAAGATTTGTGTTATATCACGGTGGAAATCACAGATAAAGATGGTAATTTTTGCCCGTTGGCCAATAGTCTGATTTTTGTAGATGTGGAAGGTGCAGGTACGCTAAAAGCACTTTGTAGCGGCGATGCTACCGACCAGACTTCCTTTGCTTCAAATTATTACCGGACATTTAACGGCAAAATGGTTATTGTGGTTGAACCTACAAAAACAGCCGGTGAAATAGTGGTGAGAGCCATGGGATCTTATTTGAAGGACACTAAAATTACATTAAACTCAAAATAAAAAAATGTTATCTATAATACTGAAATTATCATTTATGAAGTCATTTGTTCTATCATTCATTCTCTTATTCTCGCTGACGTTTTCTTTCTCCCAAAACAAGGAAATGAACGATCAATGGGGCTTGCAAGACAAAACAGCAACATTAGCCAATTCCGAACGAGGAAAGCAGTTTATCGACGGCAATTATGCCATGTTTGTGCATTGGGGTTTGTATTCGCAACTGGGTTGTAAGTGGAAAGACCAATCGTATTATGGTATCAGTGAGTGGATTCAGACTAAACTCAAAATCAAACCGCAAGATATGATGGATTATGCCAAACAGTTCAATCCTGTGAATTTTAGTGCGGCTAAGCTCGTTTCATTGGCCAAAAATGCTGGCATGAAATACATTGTTATCACTGCCAAACATCACGATGGATTTGCCATGTATCATTCCAAAGTAAGTGATTTCAACATCGTGGATGCTTCGCCTTACGGTCGCGACCCATTGAAAGAGGTGGCTTCTGAATGTGCGAAACAAGGTGTTGGATTAGGTTTTTACTATTCTCACAATTTCGACTGGACTGCTCCCGGTGGCACAATGGGTCCCAAAACCAATGCGGCTGGTGATACTATCACGTTCGATCAGTATTTTTATTCGAAATGTCTTCCGCAGGTAAAAGAAATTACGTCGGAATATGGTCCGCTGGCTTTAATTTGGTTCGATTGTCCGGGCAGTATTTCTAAAAAACATACGCAAGAACTTGTTGATGTGGTTCGCAAAAATCAGCCCAATGCATTTATTAATGGTCGTATTGGTAATGATATGGGGGATTACAAAGGAGGTGGAGATATGGAGGTTCCGCAGAAACGCATTGAAGGATTGTCCGAATCGTGCGACGTAACCAACGACTCGTGGGGTTGGGCTTTCTACGACGAAAACTGGAAAACCCCAAAACTCATTCTCACCAATGTGCTTTCTATCGTGGCTCGTGGTGGCAATTATTTGATGAATGTTCCTCCAGGTCCTGATGGCACTGTGCCTGAACGCGCCGAAAAAATTCTTTTGTCGGCAGGAAAATGGATACAGAAATATCCGCAGGTGGTGTACGGTGCCGAAGCTTCGCCATGGCCGCAAAAGTTCTCGTGGGGCGATGTGGTTCGTAAGGGAAATAAGCTGTATTTGCTTGTTTACGAATGGAATACAAATGGTGAATTGTGGTTGCCAGGCTTAAAAAGTGAAATAAAATCATTGAAATTGCTTAATGCAAAAAACAGTAAATTAAAATACGAAGTACGCAGTAATGCTGTGGTGATAAACATACCGCCAGTAGCACCCGAAAAATTTGTGTCTGTTATTGAAATGGAACTGAAAAATGAAGTGAGTGTGGACGAAAGCCCAACCATTGACCCGTATTTACCCACCTCATATTCTGCTTATTTTGCGGAAGCTGAAAATTGCCTTTTGAAGAAAAAGCAATGGATGGAAAAATTTGGCGAATGGAAAAGCATTATGCAAGTGGAAAAATGGACAAAAGATTCGAAGGCAACCTGGACATTCGATGTTTTAAAACCGGGAGATTATTTGGTAGATTTGCAATATGCTGGCGAAGGTCGATTGGCATGGAAAATTGATACCAGCGATGGCGAAAGTATTCAGAATCAACAAAATTCGTCCAGTGTTTATGCTACACTTCCTTTTGGTTGGGTAACATTTAAAACTGCTGGAAAAAAGAAATTGACTGTTTCATTACTCGAAGGTAAATTTGAAAAAGAGAGTTTGCAAGGAATTAAATTAACGCCAATAGAGGAGTAGTTGTAGTCAAATTACATGACTTCTAAAAATAAAAAAACACAACATTCATATTTTAAATTTAGCATGAAAAAAATTTCTAAATTAATCATTTGCTTTATCTTACTTTCAATTGGCTTTAACATTTCCAATGCAAATCCTTCCACAAAAATATCTTTTAAAAAGCCCGCAGCCGATTGGCACGAGTCAATTCCACTGGGCAATGGGCGGTTGGGTGCCATGATTTTGGGGGGCACTGAGCACGAACGAATCGTGTTGAATGAACAAAGCTTATGGTCTGGTGGCGAACAGAATGCCGACCGTTCCGATGCGTACAAGTATCTGCCTGATATTCAGAAGTTATTAATTGAAGGCAAAAATCGTGAAGCACAAAGCTTGTTACAGAGAAACTTTACATGTGCTGGGCCAGGTACTAAAAAAGGTGCTAAAGAGCATTATGGAAGTTACGAAACTTTGGGTGATTTGAAAATTGACTGGGCAGAAAATGCAGCTAAACTTGTAAAATATGAGCGTAGTCTGAATCTTGAAAATGCTGTTGGTACAGTAAAGTGGGAGAGGAGCGATGGCTCACAGGTAATTCAAGAAGCTTTCACCAGTTTTGCAAATGATGTTTTTGTATTGAAAATTGTTGCAAAAAAATCGAAACTCAATTTTGCAGTTTCGCTGTTCCGCAAAGAAAATGCTACTACTAGTGCCTATGGAAATACGGTGAAAATGTCCGGCCGCATGATTGACAAAGATAAGTTGGGAATGCGGTTTTCATCATTGTTAAAAGTGACAAACTTTGGCGGAAGCGTGCAGGAAAACAATGGAAAATTAGCTGTAGCGGATGCCGACTCATGTTTGTTGATATTCAGTGCAGCTACCAATTATGATGCAATAAAAGGCAAGTTGGATAGTACATTGAATGTTGATAAAAAAGTAAATAGTTTTATTACAGCATTCAACATAAAAAAATACGATGCCCAAAAAAATGCTCATATTTCGAAGTACTCATCTTATTTCAGAAAATGCCGGTTGAACCTCACTGCCATACAATTAGAAGTGGATACAATGAGTACACCGGAACGATTGGTGAATTTTTCAAACAATTCGGCCGATGCGCAACTTCCAGTTTTATATTTCAATTTTGGTCGATATTTACTCATTAGCTCCTCGCGTCCAGGTGGATTACCGGCAAATCTTCAAGGACTTTGGGCAGAAGAATATCAAACACCATGGAATGCCGATTATCACTTGAATATCAATATACAAATGAACTATTGGTTGTCGGAGCTTACCGGATTAAGCGAATTGGCACAACCGTTGCATCATTTTACTTCTTTGTTAGTACCCAATGGACAAAAAACAGCAAAAGCATATTACAACGCTCCTGGCTGGGTTGCCCACGTAGCCACTAATCCTTGGCATTTTACATCGCCGGGCGAAGGGGCTCACTGGGGTTCTACACTTACTGGTGGTGCATGGTTATGCGAACATATTTGGGAACATTACCGCTTTACTGGTGATAAAAAGTTTTTAGCAAAATACTATCCTGTTTTGAAAGGTTCAGCACAGTTTTTAAAATCAATTTTAATTACCGACCCTAAAACAAATTACTTAGTTACAGCGCCTTCCAACTCGCCCGAAAATGCCTTTGTAATGCCTGATGGCACTAAAGCAAACACCTGTATGGGGCCAACCATCGATATGCAAATTTGCCGTGAATTGTTTGGAGCAGTCATTAAATCGTCCGAAATACTGAAAACAGATGCTGCATTTGCAAATGAACTTAGTGCAGTAGTTCCCAAACTGGCACCTTTAAAAATTGGTCAGGAAGGCGACCTCAACGAATGGCTCGAAGACTGGAAAGACAATGAACCACATCACCGCCATATTTCGCACCTTTACGGATTGCATCCTTACGACGAAATTACACCTTGGGGAACGCCTGAATTAGCTAATGCGGCTGTTAAAACAATGGAAATGAGGGGTGATGATGCAACTGGTTGGAGTTTGGCCTGGAAAATTAATTTTTGGGCACGACTTGGCAGAGGCGATGATGCACAACGACTACTCAATAAAATTTTAATTCCAATGTATGATGCCAATGGAGTAAAAATTGCAAAAGGCGGTGGCTCCTACCCTAACCTTTTTGATGCACATCCACCGTTTCAGATTGATGGAAATTTTGGTGCAACTTCGGGTATAGCTGAAATGTTATTGCAAAGTCATGGTAAAGATCAAATTATACGCATTTTACCTGCATTGCCTTCGAGTGCCGATTGGCAAAATGGAACCATAACTGGATTAAATGCACGAGGAGGTTTTGTGGTAGATTTTAGCTGGAAAAATGGAAAGTTAGCTTCAGGAAAATTAATTTCTCAGAACGGTAGTGATTGTAAAATTTTCGTGAACGATAAAATCCAAATTGTTGATCAAAAAGGAAAAATTGAAGCTACCGGAAAAGGTCTGCTTACTTTCCAAACTAAAAAAGGAATGGAATATAAAATAATTAAGAATTAAGAGTTAATAATTAATAATTAAGAATTGATAGTTGAGCTAATGACTAAATTAAACCGACATAATCTTCTGTAATCAGTTGATATTTAAGATTAAATATCTTGGCTCTCAATTCTAGTGTAGAAAAATAAAAAAACTTATGAAACAAATTCGTATCGTATATATTGCTGCATTTTTAGTTATATTTACTCAAATAAATGCTCAGCAAAATAAAGTTGTGGCTGATTCGGCTGCATTATTGCAAGCTCAGCAATTAAAACAAGCGGAACAGAAAGTTGGTTATTCTAATAGTCATCCCGATGCACAATGGTTTCCCAAAGCGGGCTTGGGTCTTTTTATTCACTGGGGAATGATAGCTGTAAAGGGTACTGGCGATTTATCGTGGTGCATGCTTGCCAATAAACCATGGAAAGACGCCACCATTACGCCAAACGAATATTATTCTTACTCAAGTAAATGGAATCCCAACGCAATTGATTTTGATAAAATGCTCAAAGCTGCCAAAGCTGCTGGTGTTACTTATGCAGTTTTTGTAACCAAGCATCACGACGGTTTTGCTTTGTGGCCTTCGAAATACGGAGAAATAGGAACCAAATATCAGTTTGGCGGACGCGATTTTGTGAAGGAATTTGTGGCAGCTTGTCGCAAAAATAAAATTCGTGTGGGACTTTATTTTTCTCCGCCAGATTGGTATTTTGGTCGTCAATATAAAAGTTTTTCATTTAACGGTAAGGAGAAGTTGGATATGGACCATAAACCAACGGTAATACCTCAAAAACCAGCTGATTTTGAACAAAAACGTTGCGAATATATTCAAAATCAGGTTACAGAATTACTAACAAATTATGGTAAAATTGACCTGATTTGGTTTGATGGTGGTGGTGGAGAAATTTCGAATAAAGTGGTACGCCAACTGCAACCAGGTATTGTAATCAACCGCCGAAATGGTGGAAATGGCGATTATAGCGACTCCGAAGGTGGACTTCCTCAAAAACGTTTCCATGGCTGGTTCGAAACTTGCGAAACCTGTTGGCCAAGTCGTAAATGGGCATACACCGAGACTGCCGGTTGGGATACTGCTCCCGAAGTAATTACCGAGCTAGTAAAATTACGCGCATGGGGTGGAAACCTGCTTGCCAATGTGGGTCCTAAAGCTTCGGGTGAAGTACCACAACAAGCATTGACCGCTTGGAAAGAAATGGCCACATGGATGAAATCCGGTCGCGAATCGGTGATTGGAGCCAATGCAGGTCCATGGCCAGAAGATGTAAATGCGCCAATAACTACACGTGAAGGTATCGCTTACGTACATTTTTTACCGGGCGAAAAAGCAGAAGTGGTTTGGAAAAATGCCCCAAAACCAGAGAAAGCTTTCTTGCTAAAATCAAAAAAGGCCATAGCTTTTACCTACGAAAATGGAACATTGAAACTGAATATTCCTGAAAATGAACGTACCAACAATGTGGATGTGGTGAAGTTGATATTGAAAAAATAAGTTTGATTTTTTTTGTGAGTTGATAAGAAGTTAGATGTAGTGCATGTGGATTAAATTAAATACTAATAGGCGCATCTGCTAAATTAGATTATGTTAATTGCTTCCATTAATTGTTAGCAAATTCCTTAGGGATTGCCTGTGCATAACCCCTAAATTTATTTAGGGGATGATAGATGAAAGAAGGAAAAAACCTCAGTGAGGTTGCCCCACAGGATATATTAGTTGAATGGGAAACTCTTACAGAGTTTTCATTCCCTGGTTTCATTTTGCCCCCAAATAAATTTGGGGGTTATGCATAGAAAACTCTGCCGGAGTTTTTCGGTAGTCTATAATTCTACTTTACCAAATTAAAACTGGAAATGTAAGTATGGTAAAAAAAAGAATTCTAACTACAAAAGAAAACAAAAGGAAAGGTTAAATTGTATTCAATATTGCTTTTGTGTTGTTATTGATGGTAACACAAAGTGTCATTTATTTAAACTTTTGTGCCTTTTGTGGTTCGTTTTTTTATATTAGCAAAGTAGAAATAAATACTATAAACTAATTCATTTCATATACTGATATTATGAAAGCAAATCACATTTTGAAAGCAATAATTTTATTCGCTTTTATTTCATTTTATACTTTGGTAAATGCATCAACTTCACCCAAATTTCAGTTTTACGGGTTGTTGAATGCAGCACGAAACAATGGGGCTTGGGCTGAGCAATTATCAGCTCAGTTAAATGTTATTGTTCCTGCGGATTTGAGGGATAATATGACCATTTCCTTTGGGAATAGTGGCGCGTGGAATTATCTGACCAGTAAAAACGATTATAATATTGGCAATGGCGATAATTATCTTTCGTTTGCTAAACGCATTGACAAACAGGGATTTAAATTTTGTTTTGAAATCTGCGATCCCAGTTTCCCAGCCTGGCCCGATACTTTCAAAATCCCCAATTACGACAGCAAAGGCGTGCGTATTGATCGGTTTTCGTTCACCGATGCGCATATAGATTCTGTTTTTCGCAATTGCCCCAATTGCATTGGCGTAAAAACTGGTGAAGTTTTTTGGGCGTATGATACCTCCGAAGATTGGCTCATTCGGGTTTTGCGTGTTTGTAAAAAGTATAATAAAAAAGCTTATATCAGCGAAGGTGTGTGGTTGGACTCTCATTGGATGAAGTTCTTTTATCAGAAATACAATGAGTTGCACAACGAAGGATTGGGAGCATACTTGGTGCCGGAATTTAAAAACACCAAACCTGCTGCGGCCTATTTTACCATGAGTAGTTTGATGGGTGCGTGGCTCACAGACGAAGTTGGCGATATTGGCATGTACAACGACCATTGGGTGTGGTGTTATCAGTCGTTTGGCCATGCCAATCAGTATCCGGCTTATCGCAAAGCGGATGGAAATCAAAGTTTATTTCCTTTTATATTTACACTCCGACAATGGATGTTGGGAGCCGCCATGGGTTGCAATTCTTTTACCATCGAACCGCCAAATTTTAGTCGCGATGGTATCAAATCGCCCAACTGTGAGCGCTATCTTTTCCCTTTTATGCGTGGAATGATAGCCCACAACATTGTACCGCAAAAAAGCAAGGTGATAGAAAAGGCGAAGGCTTTTATCAATCCTTTTGGCAATTATCCCGATGGGAAAGTGTATAATCCTAGTGAGCTGTTTATCAACTATCTGGATGTATTTCCCGGCTGGCAACGCAGCACCTGGAGTGCATCGTGGATAGATCCTTTTGGCATTTTGTACCGCAATTCACTGGGTTTTTCGCAGGAAAAAGCCTATCAGGATACCGTTGTGGCGCGTGTTTATTATGCTAATGTAAAGTCGAAAGTGGTTGATTATTTTTTGCGGGAAAATATACCCAACGAATCTAAATACTATTTTTTACCCATTCAGCCACATCCCGCTTCTCAAATTCCTGCTTCGATGGCTACCATCAATCTCAAGGATTTCAGAACCGATGAAACTATGAAGGCAAAATTGGACGAAGTTTTTACTGATGCACCAACGCATGGAAATGCCTGGCAGACGGAAATTGACAACAGCTTTTTTGTACTGAATACCCACGAAAACACCGATATAGATGAGACTTACAGTTTCAATTTGGGCGGAACATTTATTAAATCGATGAATGGAATTATGCCTTTTCAGAATATCCTTTTTGGGAAACGCGAAGGTTCGGATCGTTTTTGGTTTCAGGTAAATGGTTACGTGGGCGATGGCGTTTCGGCTTTTCAGACCTATCAATGCGTTTTCAAGCCATCTACTGTTCGTTTTGTCTGCGAGAAGGAGCCTGTTGTTATTGTTGAAAATAGTAAAAGTCAGTATGTTACAAAAACATGGGACGAGCAAACACATACTCTTACATTGGTTTGCGACCATACCCAGGCAGGTGCTATCAATTTTGTCATTCAAGGCGATGTGAACAGTGCTGTGCAACAGCCGAAAAAAGAATGCCCGATGACAGTTTTCCCAAATCCTTGCAATGACAATTTATCATTAAAATATAAATTTTCCCAATCGGGTGTGTTCTCTGTTTCTATTCACGATATGTTGGGGCGGAAAGTACTTCATCCTGTTGTGAATAAGAATTGTATGGAAGGGGAAGGTGTGGAATCTATTAATTTGTCTGCACTTTGTCCGGGCGAATATATTTGCAAAGTGATGTTTGATAAGTCATTAGCGAAACAACTCCGCATCACTAAAATCTAAATATATAATCCAATGGGGCGTTGTAAAAAATCGTATCGAATTGATTAATCCAGATTTAAACAATATAATTTAACTGATTGCGACTTTGCTCAAACAAAGAGTAAACGCCATAGCCGTCAAGCTAAGAAAATTATAATAAAAGTATAGGGGGTTACTCACGCATAGTAAAAGGAGTACAAAACAGTTTCCATAAGATTTTCGACATTAAAATAGTTGATAATCTAGCCCGGCAAACTGGATTTTTAAAACGGAAAAGTAAATTAACTCCCCAAGCGTTCATTGATTTAATGTTTTATGCAGTATCTGGTGGATATACCAGCTTGCGAAAAATAGCCACAGAAGCAAATTCTGAACATTCAATATCTCTAAGTAAACAAGGGTTGGATGATCGTTTTTCTAGTAAAAGTGTTTCGTTTTCCAAAAAGCTACTCGAAGAAGCGATCCATAACCAAGTTATGGATCCGGTTTCTTATGATGCAACTCAATTGTTTAATCGAGTGTTGATAAAAGATTCAACCCGATTTGACTTACATGAATCCTTGCAAGAAAACTTCCCCAGTTTCGGTGGCGACGCCTCTAAAGCAGGAGCTAGTATTCAGTTTGAATTTGACCTAAAGAAAGGGGAAATAACAGATTTGGATTTACAGTCTGGATTAGATAGAGATAGTAAAGATGCTATAAAAAAGAAAGATGAAATCCAATCTGGCGATTTAATTATTAGAGATTTAGGCTATTACAGCATCGAAGTAATCCAATCTATTTGCAGTAAAAATGCATTTTTTATCAGCAGATTGTATCATTCAGCAAATGTTTATGAATCAAAGCAAGGAAAGTCTAAAATTGATTTTAATGCAATTTATAATCAAATGCACGCAACGAAAATCACTCACATGGAATTAGATGTTTTTGTTGGAAAAGAAAAAACTTCAATGCGTCTAGTTATCTGTTTGTTACCTGAAGAAACCTATAAAAAAAGAGTTGTAAATAGAAAGAAAAAGAACAAACGTCGGAAATATAATATTACCGATGAATACAAAGCTCGCGCCCATTTCAACCTCTTTGTAACTAATATAGATCAAAAAGATATATCCACAGAGGCTATATGTAATTTCTATCGTATCAGATGGCAAATAGAGTTGGCGTTTAAAGTTTGGAAATCACTTATGAAAATTAACTGCTTGCAAAAAATGAAATATGATAGATTAGCTACAACTTTACATATGAATATGTTGTGGGTCTTGGTAAATTGGAAGTTGGTTATCCCTTTTCGGACTTATTTGCATACAAAAGAGCATCGATTAATTAGCGTATTCAAGTCAATTGATACCTTGAAGGAGCACACCCGAAAAATACGAGGAATTTTATGGCTTACGAAGTCTAAATTAGGGAAAGAGCTACAAAAAGTGTTTAAGATATTATCAAAAGGACATTGGCTTGAGAAAAGAAAAAAAGGTGCTTCTTTAGATGATTTATTTGACTTATTATTTTGTGAATCAAGATATTAATTGTATATTTGCAGTGTAAAACAAAGGTATTATACACTATAAAAATACAGTCAATTATTAACTAACGTTCTTTGAAATCATGAAAAATAAATTCATTAACCCTGATTCTAAAAGAATCGGGGTTAAAAAAAGTTTAAATGTTGCACTTTATTTGAGTTTATTTTATTGATTTATAAACACATAAAATATCTTAGCTTGACGGCTATGGAGTAAACGCAAAGCCGCTAAGTTTAAAATACCTGATATTCACAACCAAGAGAAAGAACGCTAAGACAAAAACTTTCAGTTTTCCGATAGTTATCGGAATTGCGGCTTTGCAACTTAGCGTCTTAGCGCCTGTCTGCCGTCAGGCAGGTTCAAAAAAACATTTTTATAACGAACTATTGTAATTTTTACTCAATGAAGTCGTCTTGACTTTTTTGGGAGTTTAAACAATATTTAAAAGAAGGGAACGTTTTGTATGCGACAAAACAACAATAACATTCCCTTCATGGTGTACCAAGTACTTGACAAAGATACAATA
>CAIWCC010000142.1 GCA_903911085.1 uncultured Bacteroidales bacterium
AAAAAGTCATTCCATTTCGTTTCTTCTGGCATTCCGCTGTCTCGTACTTTCATTTCTGTCTTCTATTTTCAGGGATATTTTTGTCTGTCTGACTGTCTGTCTGTCGTAAAGTTGCCGTAAAGTTGCCGTAGTTGCTTTTTCTTTTTTTCTCGGCTTGCTGGTAACACCAAAATAATGGCAACCCATTTTTCAGTATGTACTACGCTATTGCCCATACATCCGATTTATCAGGGAATTTGATAGTTGTTATATTGTTGATAATCAACAATACATAATTTAACTCTACTTCCCATACAGGAATTTTGTTTTGTGTGAAAACTATTCAATTTACCAATATTAAATCTCGTCAAAGATAAACACATTTTATTAAATATGCTAATTATTTTCAAACAAAATTAATAATGTCAAGTATTCTTTTTTTGATTGTGGAATATGTTGGTTGCAGTTTGGTGTTTGGATGCATAAATGTATTCAAGTTGTAGTTGCAACTGAATAGGATTTAGCTTATTTTGACTTTATATTTTGTATGAAAAACTTTTTTTAACACCAATGGCGTAGATGTACGCGGTAGTGTTTGAGTAACTTTTTAGCAGCGGTGTACATGTACAAAACTACCGATGTTAAAATATTTTGTATCGGCGTACATGTACGCCGCTATGTTTCAAAAATATTTTTGTACCAGCGTACATGTACGCCGCACCCGATGTTAAAAAATATTGCCTTTTGTACATGTACGCCGAGCCCGATGTTAAAATAAAACATGCTTTTGTACATGTACGCCGAGGCTGATGTTAAAAAATATTGCCTTTTGTACATGTACGCCGACCCCGATGTTAAAATAAAACATAGCGGCGTACATGTACGCCGCTATGTTTGAGTAACTGAAATGTACCGGCGTACATGTACGCCGATGGTGGATGTTAAAATTAAATATACTTTTGTACATGTACGCCGATGGCCGATGTTAAAATATATCATACATTTTGTACATGTACAAAAGTGGAGAGTGTTAAAATAAGTTAAGTTTTTGTACCTTATTTTGTACTGTTACTGTCATTTTTGTGCTTGATTTTGTGAGATTGGAATTCATAATTTTTATTTGTTTTTTTTATGATGCTTTATCGCATTCGATTGTTTTAGCAAAAATGGATAAGCATTGCCTAAACCATCGTTTATTGCGAAAAGACTATAAGTTGGTGTTAATTCTTCAGGAAATTTTAATTCGTAAATATTTTCAGCTAATTTACTTTTGATAATTTCATCGCTTTCTAAAGTTTTCCCATTTGTAGTATTATCAGACCAAAAAGATTTTAAAACAAACTTCGTTTTCCCTTTTGAGCCTTCAGCTTCTTTTATCCATCTTCTTGCTCCTTTTTTAATTGGATTAGCATAATACATATTTACATTCAGCATACTAGATTGTTTGGGCGAAAAGATAATAAATGATTCTAACTCATCAGTTGTCAATTCTTTGTAAGCGGTAAATAACACATATTGCACTTCGGGGGGATTTACCAAATCGTTGTGATTATATGCACCGGAATTAATCATATTACCTGTAATTATTGGTTCTGTTTCCAGTTTTACTAGTTCAGAAGATTTTAATTTGGCATATACTCCAGGTACTTTCGGAAGTCCAGCAATAGGCAACTTAGGCAAGATTTCACTCAACTTTTTGTCTGCATCTTTGGCTATGTCAAAATCACTATAGTCTAAGATTAATTTTTCTAAAAGTGTTTTAGCAGCCTTATAATTCTCTTGTTGAATAAGACTATTTGCTTGTAAATATAATTTTTGAGCATCTGCATTCTTGTCTTGAGCAGACACTGAACTATAACTTAAAATACTACTTATTAGTAATATAAATACGAATGTTTTTTTCATAATGAATTGTTATTAAATTGTTTTTTTAGTTTTAAAGATAAAATGGTTAATTCTAAAGCAATAATTGAATATCTATGGTGCTCTAGGATAAACAGTAAAGTGTTTAAATTTCATTTGTCAGAATATTTAAGTTGTTGTTAAATGTTGAAATTGTGTTTGTGTTTTTACATTGGTGTCCGGTAAAAAGAGAATATAAAATAATATCGCCCCGATAGGGCTTATTGGCAATTCTAATTCATTGACTACCATAATGTCGCTTCTCCGAAGCTATTAATAATAAGTCCCATCGGGACGAAATTATGGTAGAAAATATACAAAAACAAACCCCTATTGTCCTAATAGAGCTGAATCGTTAATTTGCTAAAGTATTTATTGAAAATTTGTGTGTTCCAGAACTTATGTTCTTAATAAGTACATAACCGTTGGCAAATTGTCCACAAGTTTTTTTGCCATCCACCATCAATTTGTATTTCTCCGAACTTGTGGGTACATACACATTGGCAGTAGTATTGGCTGGAATAGTAATGTTTAGTTCAAACGATTTTCCAATTTCTTGTTTGAAATCTACATCTATATCGCCGCGAATGGTTGGCATTTTGGTTTTTGCTTCGGTGAGGCTTCCGGGGCGTGGGCGAATGTTTATTTTGCCAAAACCTGGTTCGGCAGGTTCAATTCCCATCACTTTGCGGGGCAAAATGTGTGCTGGTGCTGCACTCCACGCATGGCTCCAACCGTTGTTCGACTTGTATTTATTGTCCCATGCTTCGGTGGTCATGGTTGCACCTACGCGTATCATATTCAGCCAGCTACGGTCGCTATCGTCGGTAAGCAAACTCATTGCATAGTCAGTTTGGTCGTAGTTGAACATGGCTTCCAGTAAATAATTGCTGCTATATACCCCACAAGCCATGCGTTTTGTTTTGATAAAGTCGATGACTGATTTTAGGTTTTCGGGCAGTACCAATCCAAAGCACAAGGGGTACATGTTGGAGTGCAGCGAGCTGTGTTTTGAGCCAATACCGTCAACATAAATTCCGGTTTCACTATGAAAAAAGTTTTTGTTGAAGGCTATTTTTACAGAATCGGCTTTAGCTGTAAAAAACTGTTCATCTGCTTTTTTACCAATGGCAGCCGACATTTTGGCCATGTAAACCAATGATTGATAATAGAATGCGTTGACAACGGTGTTGTACTTTGTAAAATCGTAGTTATCCGATTCTCCTCCTAAGCGATTGCCCATGTTGCTCTTATTTGGCCAGTCAACAATGTCGCGGAGTGCACTTCCATTGTAATGAATTGACTTTAAAAAATCTTTGGTTTGCAATCCTGTTTGTGTGCTTATTAAGCCATTTTCGGTTTGCAATGCAGTCATTGTTTTGGCTTTAATGTCGTTGTAATACCTTGTAATTACTTCAGTATTTCCAGTGTATAAATAATCGGTCCAAGCCATAAACACACTGTGCGAAATCCATTCGGTAGGCCATGTGGCATGATACAATAGGTTTTCGAGGCTGTAGCGTGCAATGGCAAATTCGCGGTCTACAGCATAATGACCCATTTGCTGAATGTAACAATCGGCTTCGTACATCATGCGTTCGCGCTCGCTGTTGGCATAGTCGCCGTTGAAAGTATTGGCCACAGAGGAATATTTGCACAAATCATAAACTGTATTCAAATCGATGTTTGAGCTTTTGAATGCTGACGCTTTTTCATTGTCCATGATATACAATGCTTTGTGTGTAATATCATTTACCTTCACGTTTTCGTTACCGCTTACTATTTCGCAAAAACGAAACGGAATAACTTCAGGCATTTGCAACGGCATGGGTTGACTGTGAGGATATTTGGGTACGAAACGTGGAATTTGCAAGGTATATTTGGCAGTTCCAGGCTTAACGGTCATAGGATATGTTCTGAAAATAACACCTCCACCCGGTTGCTGGTCGATAGAATCACCTATTCCTTTTTCACCAATATTAATCTTCAATGTTAATTCTTTTTGTGCGGTATCTTTTGGTATCCATGTCAGGTTCATTTCCACTGTGGCAAATGCAGAGCGTTCGAAATCAAAGAATTGTACGCCTTTTCTCCGTTTACTTTTCCATATTGGTTTTACATCATGATATACCACCGGATGACGGTTTTCCAATGCCCAGCTTTTTTGTCCGTTCTCTTTTTCAATCTGAAGCCATCTACTTTCACCTGGCCATTTTGTTGTTCTATCGAATTCGCCAGTGTTGAATTGTTGCGGTACACTCCATGCACTTTCTCCACTTTTTTTATTGTAAGTCTTTACTTTCCAATAATAGGTTTTATTGGCTGCAAGTGCTTTACCAGCGTATTTTACATTTATGGATTGTGCGGTTTTTACTTTGCCCGAATTCCATAAATCGGCAGTATTATTTTGCAACAATTCGACCGACGAAGCTACCAGAATTTGATATGCTTTTTGCGAATCGCCTTGTTTATCGGAGTTCACTATCCATCCAAATTCTGGAATTTTCTCTGTAATAATCGAAAGTTCAGGATGTGACATCAGTTGGCACAACAAACCCGATGGGGCAGGTGATTGGGCAAGAATGATTACATTAATTGTAAAAAATAAAATAATTGATAGTGCTAATTTTTTCATCTTAAAAAAATTGTTTTGAAATGTATTGGATCAAAAGTAAAATGTTTTTTTACAGTTTTGTTTGAAAATAAAATGTTGATTTGAAGTAATTATTCAGCTTTCAATGGTGTTTTTATAGTTTGATTTTGTGTGACATAATTACATTCTTCTAATTATTTATAAATCACCGGCAATACCACCGAAAACGAATTTTCTTTCCCTCTTGGTTTGGCTGCCAGAAATAATGCTACCACTTTTCCTTTTTCGAGATATACTTTGGGCATTTCAAAGCGGTCGAAATCAAATGATTCGCCGTTTGAAAAAGTGATGTTGAATTTATGTACCAATGAGTTTTCGGACAATTTCCAGTCCAATCCGTTAGGCGATTCAAAAAGCAAGAGTGCAATGCCATGTTCGGTTATTTTATCGCCATGGTCTTTGGCAATGCAATAATATTTTCCGTCCTGAAACCATTCTACGTGGTCGTCAATGGGGAAATCCGTCTTGGGTGAAGTGATAAATGGTTTGTCGTAATCTTTAAAAGGGCCTAGTGGACTTTTTGATAATGCGATGAAATGTTTGACCACCGTTTTTGTGGTTTTTTGGTTGCCCATTACCGATTTATATGCCAGCGAAAATTGTCCGTCTGGACGAATAAAAACAGTTGGAACTCCCATAGTTTTTCTGCCTGCAACGGTGTCCAACAGCGGTTTATCGAAACGTTTCCATGGTCCGTACGGACTTTTGGCTACTGCCACTCCTACGCGTTGATTGTTGCGGTTTACCCACCATTCGGCATCGCGCATGGTAGGGCGCACACTGTCGCCGGTGGTTTTCCAGTATCCGCTGCCTGTGTTGGCTGTGTAATAGAGGTAGTATTTGCTTTTGTACCTGATAACATGCGGATTGTGAGTCATTTCACCATCCCAATATTTAGTTCCGCGGGCAGGCAAAGTTACATCCGAAAAGGTATAAGGGCCAAACAATTTGTCGGACACCGCATGCGCCACTTCCGAATGTGTACACCAAGCATCAAAACCTCTCGATTTTTTCCACCTTGAAAAAAACATGTGATATTTTCCATCGTCGCCTTTCACTGCGCCATTGCACCACACATTATAGTTGTCCATTTTGAAAAAGTGTTTATCCGGATGCTCAGGAATCAACTTAGCAAAATCAAGTGAAGACTTTTCTTGAGCCGACAAAGTAAAAGTCAATCCAAAAAAAAGAATTAGCCATTTTGAATAAAATCGTGTTTTCATTTTTTTTATTTAGTCATTTATTATTGTGTAATCAGTCTTTATTTTCCTCCCCAATAATGAATATTTGAAGAAGAAGGTAGCGGACGGATGGTCAAGTCTGGTGTTTCATTACTTGGAATGAGTACAACCGTTTCGCCTTTTTTAATGGAAATCTGGTATTCGTTTTCGTTCATTTTTTGTAGCCTGTTTTTATTATTTCCATAAATAATGGGTTTGATAATATCAGTCTTAATGATACAGGGTTCACCGGCCAGACTTGTGATGCTGACAAATCTTGTTTTGCCTTTTTGGCGGGTGGCACTCACCAGAAACGCACCTTCGGCCCGCAGTTTGTGGAAGCTGACATCTGTCCATGCATCGGGGAGTGCCGGAAAAACGCGGATTTTGTTTCCCCAACTTTGCAACAACATGTCAAGTGCCGAACGTACTGACGATGCGGGCGACTCAAAGGTTGGCGGCCCACTTTCGCTGTAAAATCCATTGGGAGTGATGGTTGGTGCATTGTTTGGCATAAACTCCATCGAACGGTTGAGCCAATGCAGTGCCTCGTTACCATTGCCCAAAGCTGCCCAAACCGACGAAGCACCAGTGAACTTAAACATGCAGTTATCACCATCGATATTGGTAAAATTCTCAACAGTTTTTTTCCAAACGGGAATCATTTCCGGACAGTTATCGAGGTTCGTTTCGTACAATGGAAAGATTGCGAACATGTGGCTGTAATGGCGGTGTCCTCTGTTAAACGACAAGTTTCTGCCAATGCGTACGCCACGCTCATCCACTGGATATTCGACCATATTGGCAAGTGCATCTTTCCAACGTGGTAAATCGGCATCTGCCATTTTGAGTCTTTCATTACAATCAATCAGCGTTTTAAAACCCCAACGCGCCAGAGCGATGTTCATGCTCACATCTTTATCATTGCCATATTCGTCGCTAAAAGTGAGTGGCAGGTGATATTTGCCATCGCTACCTTTGTAGAGAATACGCAGGTAAACGGCAAAAGCTTTTTTCATCAATGGATAAATGTGATTGCGCAATCGTTTTTCGTCCATTGTGAAGCGATAATGGGTGTAATATTGCTGCACGAGCCAGGGCAAAACGATGATATTCATCGGCTTTTGCGAAGCTGTATCAGAGGTCAGAAACACGTCCCCCGAAAGGTCGTCGTATCCGGCGGGGTTGAGAATGGCTGCACATTCGTTGCGGAAAGGCTCCGGCACATTGCGCGAAAGTTTGTCGGCATGGCGGTCGAGCAAATTGTACAGTGGCTCTTCCATATCGGTGTGATTGGTCACGCCGGTGAAATAGTAGGTGAGTTGCACATTGAGATTTAGCCAGAAAGCCTGCCACACGGATGGTAGATACCACGGCCCCAGCAAGTCGATGGGTGGTTGTCCCGCATGACCCGCACTGCCCACTCGGTACTGTTGAATCCAGTAAAAGCTTTCGAGGCGCGGGTCGGGGAAGGTGGCAAAACTTGCTGGATAGTAATTGTGCCATCGTTGGCGATGTGCTTTTTTCATTGCTGCTTCGCTCTTTTTGCGAGCAGCTTTTAGAGTTGCTATGGCATCGGCAGCCGAACCTTTTGAAGGTATTTTCTTTTCTGCCCAACGGTTAGCCACGGTAACATAAACCGAGCGGGTGCTGTCGCGTTCAAGCACTTCGTTCCATGCTGTGGCGTAGTCGTCACCTACCAGAAGCGGTTGGGTTATGACCTCAATATCATCAGTTTTCTCAACTACGAAAGGCGGATTGGGCACATAGTCGGCTTTTGGACGAAAGCGGTGGCGGGCGCTGTTTCCTTGTTCTGGACGAAAAGAAAATGTGGCTTTCTGTTCGCCCATAGAGGTTTTTATTTTTACGATGATCACCTTTTCGCCCGAAGGTACATAGCACAACAGCGAAATTCGTCCGGCGCTAGTCTCTATTTCGCCAGTAATTTCGGCATCCCAGAGATGAGTCCTGAAATTGGCTTTAACTACATTTCCGGCCGAAGTTAGTAGCAATTGCCCGATTGGTAATCGGCAACGCTCGTAGATATTGGTTGCTCCAGTGCGGTGGTCATACACATCTGTCCGGCCAATTTCGAAACGGATGGTATTTGGCTTGGCTGCGTCTTTGTAGAGAATGGTTCCCAGCAGACCGTTGCCCACATAAGCCCCTTCGAAATAGTTTTTGGGAATGCTATTCCAGACCAAATCTTGTTTAGCAAGGTATTCTGACCAGTTAAGGTCGAGTTTTACAGGGGAGTTATTTGCAGAAAAACAATTATTTATTCCTAAGAATAAAAAAATGATCAACGTAAAATAGGCAATATATTTCTTCATTATTTAGATAAATAATTTGTTGTTATTTTCGCATTACTACCTATTACAGTTATTTGAAATTTACCTTTCACCATTTCACCAAAAATATCCGAAGGCTTATCCAACGCCAAAACTACTTTTCCATTTATTTTCAACGATTTAAACTTTGAAGCAGCGAGTTTTTGCAGCTTTCCAGCCAATGATAAACGCATATTTCCAAATCCCTGACAGGTGAGTTCGGCATTCGTTTTTCCATTGTTAAGGGTAAATGTAGTTTCGGTTTGTGTGTCAAATGACTTCCAGTCGGAAAAGGTGAAAGAGCCATCTTCGTTTTTACAATAACGGTCGTTTTTGTTTGGTTTTACTCCCAACTGACTTAATTTATTTATATCGAACCCATTAATAGTTGTTTTCTTCGTTATTTTTCCAAAACGAGAAGAGATATTATTCCCAGCGAAATCGTAGGTAGCTACTCCTTCGAGCATTAATTTTCCCCCTTTGGCTGTATATTTTTCTAGAAAACGAAGCGCTTCTTCATGCGAATATTGCGGATATAAATAGACCACTGCGTCGAAAGTATGACCATTCATCACTGGTTTTCCATTGGCATCAATAGTTAGTTTTCCGGTGCGAATAACATCCGACGAGACGAAAGCGTTTAGATATCCGGCATCTGTAATGGCTTGCGATTTCTGTTCCACATTGAGGTCGCCAGCAATGTCGTAGCGGTTGCGTGAAGTATAGTTAGGGTACCAGTTGGCCAGTGCTTCCATGCCAAAAACCACCAATAGCCGTGTTTCGGGCAAAGCGGGATTGAAGCGATTCATCAGTCTTGCGCAATTTTCTACCCGGTTTATGTTTCGAGATAATGCACTGTCGCCCAAATCTTTTCCCCAGCCCTGCACATCGTTGTAGCCATGGTAAAGGGTGCGCACTCCAAATTTTAAATCGGTGAATGCCTTGTTAATTAACACATTAGCATCTTTGTGATAAAACATATTGTACAAAATATTCGATGGATAAGAGAAGGCAATTCCCAATTGGGTGGATAGTCCCGAATGCTCGTCGGTAAAACCATATTTGCGTGGCAAAGTCCACCAGTTATCGCCGGTAGTCCATATTTCATCTTCGGCCAGGTAGTTGTGGTGCGTATTGTGAAATCCTATAAATATATCCTGCCCAAATACTTTTTTTGCTTCACGGCAAACCGCCTCTTCCACCCGAAGTGGGGCAGTGCGCATCAACTCCATGTAATCGTTTATGGCCCTGATACGGATGACTGGTTGGTTTTCGGGGGCATAGCGCATGTCGAAAAGCGTTTGGGTAAGGTTGCGACCCGTTTTAGCCTGGTACACTTCGCTCATCGACAATGAATAGAGCCGTTCTCTGAAATCACCTTTCAGCAGCCACGGCGGGTCGATGCGCACGTTTCCGTACTCGTCGAGCGCAAATCCGTCAAAGGGAATATCGGCATATTTGTGAAATGCTTCGCAAAAGCGGTCGATGGCTGCCTGACTGCAATTGTCGGCAAAGTTGTAGAAATGCTGACTGAAAATGAGCGCGGTATAACCTTTCAGTTGCGGGTCGGTCGCAATCTTTACGTTGACTGTAGCGGCATCAACAACTGTGGCAGAACATTTGTTGGTAATGTCTTGAACAGAGCCGGATGCATAAAATCCTTCGCCAACCTTCTTAAACGCATACACTTTGAACAACTCAGACTTAATGAGTTTTGCCTGATTAGCACCTTCAGCTTTTGGCTTACGAATTTTGCCAGCTACGGCGGTAAAGTTTCCATTACCATTGGCGTCGAGCGTAATCTCACCCTCGTTGATAGAACGGGTAGTGCTTTCGATAGCTACCTGTTTTGTTGAATTCCAAAGTTGCAAGCCTACTTTAAGATGTTGCTTGTTGGCACGTTCCACCAGTTTTTTGAGGTATGGTTGTGCATAGTCGAAATCGTAAAAATCTACATCATTTCGGGCAGTAAGGAATACCAACGAAAAACGGGAACTTTGCGCTATACTGTCAATGATAGTCAGGTACTTGCCACTTTCGAGCACCTGTTTATCTATAAAGAAATAGCAAACTTGCTCGTAATTTTTATTTTTCAATGTAAGTGATTGAAGCTTTTCGATTTGTCTTGACTGACAGAAAAGAGCAACAATAGGTATTAGAAAAATAAGAGTGATAATTAAAACTTTTTTCATGTATTAATATGAGCTAAAAGGTCGTTTATTAGATTTATATGCCAATTGCTTAGTAATCAATTGAATTACAATAGTCTCTCATTTCGTTTAGATTTTGAGGATTTCGATAATATGTAATTTTTATTTCCCAAACACTTTCATTTCGGCCACTCTCATCGATTTCGATTCGTTGATGGTCACTTTTATGTAACGATATTTTTCACTTTGAAGATTCAACCTAGATAATTCCGATGGGCTATCGGGCGATGTTGGCACTGCTGTTGTATGGTCGCCAATTTTTGCCCAATTAACATTGTCGTTGGATGCCTCAACTGTGTATTTGTAGTTGCGGGCAGGGATATTCCAATTTATTTCAATAATTTTTACTGCCTCTGATTTTAGTAAATCTATTGTAAACCATTGGTTTGGCTCATTATTTACGGCTGCCCAATCGCTATTGAAGTCACCATCTGTAATGGCATCAGCCAAAGTGCTTTTGGCAACCGATGATGCGCTTACTGGTTTTCCAAAAGCAATGTTTCCGACGTTTTGTGCAGGAAGATTGCGGGCAGGATATTCTGGCGAAACAACTATTGGCGTAGCTGAAGAAGCTGGTGCGGTAACGGCAATAATTTCACGACTTTCAACGTTGTCGGCAGCCATTTCAATTTGTGACGGATTGGCGCCTGTTTCGTCAAAAATAACCAAACTGTTTTCATTGTTATTCAACCAGCACTCAGGAATGTAGAGTGTACTCAGTCGGATTTTTTCGGGGTAGCGACCCAAGTTATGACCATTTATCCACATCGTTCCGCGCGTCAATCCTTTGTAAGAAACGCGGTAAACAGGGTTTGGTCCAACCTTGGTAGGAAGTGGTGCTTTGAAAGTTGTTTTGTAGAATGCAGGTGCTCCAAATGAATTTGAAACAATCGTCCATTTTTTAGCGTCAGGAGCAGTTGCAGAGGCATTTCCACGCATTTTCCATCCTTTGAGTTCTGTTGTTGCTCCGTTCATTTCGAGGAATGCTTTTCCAAAAATACCTTTGTCGTTGTGGTTGCACAATGCGCCCATGTAAAGGTATTCTTTGTTTCTTCCGCTGTGCGATGCCATAATAGAAATTGTATTTTTGCCAGCTGTCAGGTTCAGTTTTACAGTTCCTTTAGTTTCCGAAGCGCGTATTCCATTTACAAATACCTCAATGTTGTTGCTGTATTTTAATTTTAAAACGGCTTCGGTGGCAGCAGGGGCATTAATGGTAGTGCGATACCAAGCAAAAGCCGAGATATTTCCGTCGGCACCCATGTCTATCAACGTGTCGGTTGCCAACCATTTGCTGTCGTCAAAATCGGCCAAAGTTTCGGGCGAAGTTGACATTTGCCATTTAGAAAAAGCTGGAGCTGGTTTTGTGGCAAGCGACATATCAGCATTTACTTTTAAATTCCAACTTTGATTTTTCGAACCGTAAACGGCAATGCGTTCGGGCGAGGCTTCGCTGTAAGGACGTTCGATAATGACACTTGGTTTGTTGTTTTTTACTTGTAAATTTCTCACAAACGACGAACCGCAAACCACAAACTGTTTACCTGCATCGCCTAAAATCCAGGTGTACAAGGTTAAATCCTGACTGATAGCTAATATACGAACTGACTCAGTGCCGCAGTTGAGCAGGCATTCCTCTGTGCCATTTGCAGGAATGTTTACCTGAAGAGTGACGGCATCCGATGTATTGGTATTGGCTTTTATTGCTTTCGATGTTGAAATAACACTTGCTTTTCCGTTCATGCCCAGTACCAAATTACCGTTGTCGCCGGGTTGACCGTAAACAATCAGCGTGGTGGTATTTTCATTTAGTGCCATACCAAAAACGGGTAGGGTAGAGGCGGTTATTTTCATATTTTTGCTAACGGTCACATTTACCGGAATAGGATAAATGCCATAGCTGGACATGCGGAAAGTGTCGCCATTTTTGTAGGTGGCAGTGGCTTCGGCATTGGAAAAGTTGCGAATGAAAACAAATGTTCCGTCGGCACTTTTTGGCGCACCTAAAATTTCCAGGCTCTTTCCGGTTGCAAAATCTTTGTAACTGTCCGCCTCATTAACAGCATTTCCAATAATCGTAGGAAAGCTCTTAGCCAACAGGTTGGCGCGTTTCATGCGGTAATACATCAGTCGTAAATCGCCGGCCTGCCCAATTGCCGTGCCGTAATCGTAACTTGCAGCACCGCTGTTGTCGTTCCATGTTTCGAAGTTAGTTCCGCCATGTATCATGTAGAAATTGTAACCTCCACCGGCATGTGCCTGAATTTCCCAAGTTGCTTGGTCGATGTTTCTAAGGCGTTTTTCGGCCAGGGTACGATATGCGTCAAACCAACCCGACCAGAATTCGGTTGAGAACCAAGGATTTGTGCGTGTTGCAGTGTTTGCGTTGTTAGTTGATGGAGGTCCACCGTGGTGAAGTCCGCTGAAAAACCAAGGCACTTCAATTTTGTGCTTCTCGGCTTGTGCCTTTAAATGTGAAAAATAGGGAATGTCATTTACCACTCCCCAGCCCTGTGGGTGTTCGTTTTCAAGCTGCACCATTACTACATTTCCGCCTTTGTGAATCTGATGTTTGGCAACTATTGGTAGAATTTTATCGTACCAATGGTCGTTCCATTTCAAATAAAGCGAGTCGTTGGTACGCACGTTAAATGCAGGTTTAAACTTCAACCAGATAGGAAAACCGCCCAAATCCCATTCGGCACAAACATACGGCCCTACGCGCACAATGGAGTACATGCCCAGTTTTTGGGAAATATCCAAGAATTTGGCGAAGTCTTTATCACCCGAAAAATCCCATTCGTTTTCACGCGTTTCGTGGAAATTCCAGAAATTATAGGTCTCTACGGCATCAAAACCACCTTGTTTCATTCTTAGCAATCGGTCTTCCCACAAAAGCGATGGAACACGCGGATAATGTATGGATCCTGAGGTAAGAAACGTATGTTTTCCGTTGATAATAAATCCTTTACCGTCAAAATCGATAAACGGTTTAACCGATTCCAATGCAGGATAAATTAGATCATTACGAACTGATTTCGGTTTTTCCTGACCAAACAAAATTGTATTGAAAGCCAGAATAAAGAGAAATAGAGAGATTTTTGTTTTCATGGGAGTTGAAAATGTGTTTGTTGAATTGTATTTTGTAGTTCTACTTTACCAAATTAAAGATTAAACCACAATAGAAACAATAGGTTAATACTTAGATCATTAAAAAGTGAGTGATATCTCTTAAAATACCTTCAGGTATATATCTATTGTGTCTATTGTGGTTTACTTTTATCTATGTTCTATAATAGTATAGCAGAAGTAGTATTAGTTGGAAATAATCTGGTTCACAACTGTTGGCAACAACGCTTTTACAGTCATATCCATTTTTGCCTGATTACGTACCAGAATAAAGTTATACTTTTTTAATCCTGAATTTTGGTTTATGTAGCCGCTTAAATCGCTAATTGTCTTTATTTTAGCACCATTTATTCCCTGAATCAAATCGCCGGTACGGAAACCCAGTTTGGCCGCTTCCGAGTTTTCGGCCACCATTGTCAGACAAACACCACCCGCATCGAATGCCATACCGAATGCTGACATTTCGTCGCCGCTTGGTTCTCTTAATGCCACTCCGAACCATGTAAATGTTTTGATTTTTACGGCCTCAACTTCGGGTTTAATATTCACATCAATAACCGGAATTTGTGGCGTTTTGGCAATTGCTTTCAGTGACGATTTTGTCACTCCAAACTGATCCATGGGGAAGTTTTGGAAACCCAATTTTATTGCCGGTGATGTTGCTTTTACCTGAAAATTGCAGTGTTCAGCATCCACAAATTGCGGGTCGCTGTTTATAGAATTCAAGTCGCATCTGTTTTTTGCAAATTTGTTCATTTCGGTTTTTGAGGTTACATATAAATTGTAATCCAGTTCCTTTCCCCATTTGCCATCCACTGCAATGGCGGCATTCATAATGGCGGGTTGATAGGCTTTGAAAACGATGTTGTTTTTGAACACGTCGCCGCTATTTATGTACCAAACGTGTGGATGCAAACCATTATTAATCATAATGTTATTGGTTGCAATTCGTTTATATCCTTCGCGTAGTTTCAATCCTCTGTTCAGCAATAGGTTATTGTAAATCAGGTAGTTTGTTGAACCATCGTCTAGGTCAATATCCCAACCGTGGTCACAACGCCAACGACTATTGCGGATAATGTTCGGCTCCAGCATGTCCCAAAATGGCATCAGGCTGTCTTTTTCCACTTCGCGGCAAGTTTCTTTTACGTCGGGTGTCCAGTAGCGGTCGCGCCCCCAGGAGTTGAAGCTTCCGTGGTCGCCAGTTTCGAGTACAGTGTTGAAAATATCGCAATTTTCGATAATATGTCCGCCAAAAGTCCCTTCGTTAATATTGATTCCGGCACGTGGTACATCGTAGATAGAGCAGTGGTTCACACGTACTTTGTATGCCATGGAAATATGCACTGGAGCCGTTTGTTTTTCGTCGCGTCCAGTAAGTGTTATCAAGCAGTTTTCCACCAAACAATCTTCGGGATAGTTATCACCTTTTGGACCAGGTGTGCGGTCCATGGTTGTGAAATTTTGTTTTCCATATCGGAAAATTGGACTGCGAACGGTTGCTGGGTCGCCCACAAAAACAACACCCGAGGCACCACTGTTATGAATGTAGCATCCGGTAATGGAAATTCGGCGGTTGTAATTGTTTACAAAAACCGTGTTGCCACCCACTTGGTCAAACTCGCAATCCAAAATGCTACAATCCTCAGCACCATTAAAATATACTGCACCACCACGGAAAACGGTCCAGTCGGAGCGAAGCAGTGGCTCTTTGTTTTCCATAAAAGTACGGGCTGCATGACGGAACACAAATCCCTGCAAACGGATATTTTTTACCGGATTGGCTTTTGTGCCATTGAATTCAATCAGGTTTTTGAGCCTCACAATCTCTACTTTGGCAGTTTTCAGGTTGGTTTGTGCGTCGGGCATAAAGTAAAGTTTATGTTCGGCAGCGTTGTAAAACCATTCGCTTGGCGCATCCAGTTCTTCGAAAATATTCTCCACCATCCTATAAACATGATGCATGGACGATGGTCGGTTATTTTGCCAGCCGCCTTCCATATCCAATTTTCCATCGGCTTTTTTTCCTTTTATCAACCAGTGCATGTCGCCCCAGAGCATATTGTGCATGGCATGCATATAACCACCTTGTGGATTTTTCCAAGTAGCAATGCGCTTAGCATCAAGCGGATTATTGGCTGAATCGGCTTTTGCAGAGTGGCTCAATTCCCATGTGTCGAACACGTTTTTTCCAGCCACGGCATTGGGAAAGCGTGCCATTCGTTGACGTACTCCGTTAATATAAAGCTGGTCGATAACAGGATTGCCCGCAATAGTTGCTACAAAAATGCCATTTTGAACAGGTTTCCATTTTAGGTTGAGCAAACTGCCACCGCTGATTATCGCCTTTCCTTCTTCGGCGGCTTTGTAGGTTATCGGATTGTTTGCAGTATTATCTTCTGCTGTAAACACAATGGTTTGAGGCAAATAATAGGTGCCATTGGCAAAAATTATTTCTACGGCTTCTTGTTTTGAAAAATCGCGTGCCAATGCTTGTGCTTTAGCAAATGAAGCCACTGGTTTTGCCGTTGTACCTGGGTTTTTGTCGTTTCCGGAGGGAGAAACAAATACTGTTTTGGCACTCAAAAAATGAGGTAATAACAGTATTACTATTGGTAAAAATAATCTGAATTGAATTTTGTGTGACATATTTATTGTGATTTATATATTTATAATTTTAAGTGATTTGTTTAAAATAACGTTGAGCTTTTTTGTTCTTAATTGTTTGTTATACAGATTGCTAAATGGTGATTATTTCATTACAACTAATTAATTGTACTTGTATCTAAACCAGTTAAAGTCAACAAATCCATCGTCTTGGTTATTATTCCAAGTCATTATTCCAAATCTGGTTCCAAGCCATGACCACCGCGATAGTTTCCATTGTTTTTCAAACTGTATGAATGTCTTATTATCAGTACTGTATGAAAATTCTGCTATTTGGTCGGTATGACTTATTCTAAACCATATTTTATCTAATTTCTTAAAGCTTTCGCCTATAATTGTTGAGTCATTTTCGTTTTCCAGTTTTACCTGAAAATCATCATCTGCTTTTCTTTCAACTATCAATCGAACTCTTTTTGCTCCAAAGCCACAAATACCAGCATTTTGTCCATTAGCCATTTGGGCGGTTTCTAGCTCCACATTAATTTTGCCATTCTGTCCAATTATTCGTTGTAGCATAACATTACGCACCGACCACGGATTTTTGTTGAGTGTTTTGAAGGCATTTAACCGCAAATATCCCTTTCGTGCTTTTAGAGAGTAGGCATTGGGCATGGGTTGAAAGTTAAATTCCCATTGTGGTTGAAGTTTTTCAGTGTTAAACTCATCAGTGCTTTGTGGTTTGTAAATAGAATTACTTTTAATTGGTTTTGTATAATTCCAATACATTTCGCCTATTCCATCATTGTTTGAATCTGTGCCTATCAGTGGCCATCCATTCACCCAATGTACAGGTAGAAGTGCTGTAGGCCAGCCCCAAATGGTAGTATAATTGCTTTGCCCAATATACATCCATTTTTTATCTGCCAGTTGTACCAATGAGCCCTGAGTAATAGGTTTATAGGGGTCATCTTTATTTACCATTAAAGCCGTTTTAACCTCATAGGGTCCATAAATGCTTTTTGAGCGCATTATTCGCTGCATACGATCGGCTAGCTGCTCAGTAAACATTAGGTAGTAATAACTATCTATTTTATAGAGCTTTGTAGCTTCAGCAATGCGCCCTTTATAAGCTACAAATCCTGTGTCAAGCAATTGTTGCCCATTTTCCGACATTTTAAAAATCCTTATCTGATATTCGGAATTTGGTCGTTTTTTCGAAAAATCGGCGCACGACAAATATGCTTCTCCATTATCATCCCAAATTGGACAGCAATCATCATGGTTTTTTAATTTGTCCGAAACTTTAAATAATTTTGTCCATGGACCTTCTGCTTTTTGGGCAGTACTCATAAATAATCCTTCTGAAGGGTCTATAATATACATCCAGAATTTTTTGTTATAATATCGTAGCGTTGCAGCCCAAGCGCCATAACCTTGTCCCTCCATTTTGTCGAAACCATATTTTGGACTGAACTCGGTTATATCGGACACCACATGACCTATAATTTGCCAATTTACTAAATCCCGACTGTGATATACAGCTATCGAAGGACTCAAATGTATGGTGGAAGTAACCATGTAAAAATCGTCACCAACCCGTACAACATCTGGATTCGACAACTCAGTCCATAAAATGAAATTGCGGTAAGTTCCATTTCCCTGATCTCCCCATTTATTGGAAGGTTGCGAAAATAGTAAAACCGGAATTATGATGATAAACAATAAAATATTGATATATTTTCTCATTTTTATTTTTTGAGTAATCGGGCGTATTAAATTGTAGCAAAGTAATGAAAGTATTATAATGTCGTATTACTTTTCACAGATAACTATCAGCGATTTTATTTTGGCTGTTTACTTTAGTGAAATGATTTGTGTGACATATTCTATGTAATTATTTTTTGAACCCAAAGACACTATCCCGATAGCTATCGTGGATGCTAAGCCGCTAAGAAATACTTAGTACTTAAAACTTTGCGTCTTTGTGTCTTAGCAACTTAGCGTTCAAAAAACATTCTATTCTTTTTCAGAAGCAAGGAACAACCCAATTTCCGAAATTGCAGCTGTACCAGCCGATTTTTTTACTGAAATTTTTATTTTTGATGCGCCGATTTTATTTATCCGTAGCAATCTTTTGTAACCAATGGTGGTGGCTGATGTTACCTTTTGCCAACCGTCTTTTGTTAGTGCTTCAATTTGAAACTCAGCCACTCGTTGGCCGTAAGCTATTGGTTCACTGATAGAAATGCGATTGAAGGATTTCTCTTTTTTTAGGTCAATAACTATTTCCGGTTGTGTGTCTTTATCCGAAGCAGCCCAGAAGGTTTCAGTGATATTGTCATTTATGTTTTCCGAGCTGTATTTTTTTGACCATTCAGAGCTGGTTTTTATCGATGCTCCTTGTGCCAAATTGTTTTTGAAAGTTTCGTCAATGATTTTTCGGAATTCCACAAAATTGGTCGAATCTGTTTTGTGAATTAATCCGGTGCTGTCTGGTGGCAGATTTATCAGCAATAACCCATTTCTGCCAACAGATTTATAGTATAAATCAACAATTTGCGACGGTGTTCTTACCTTGTTATTTTCGTCAGTATGAAAAAACCAACCCGGACGAATGGAGACATCGCATTGGCCTATAATCCAGTTATTTCCATTTTGTTCTCCCTTATTCAGATACGCTCTATCCGATTTTCCAACTATAAGCTTGTCTGCATTTATTGTCGACCAAAAAGTTTCGCCGCAATATCCTTGTTCGTTTCCAACCCAACGAATATCAGGGCCGTTGTCCGAGAAAATCTGACAGTCGGGCTGCAAGTTTTTCACTATTTTGTGAAATTCCGCCCACGGATAATAATCATTGCCGATAATACGTTTTTCGCGTGCACCGCCATAATAGCCATCTCCACCGTTGGCACCATCAAACCAAATTTCCGACACTTTTCCATAATTGGTCAGGATTTCAGTCAGTTGATTCTTAAAATAGTCAATGTATTCTTTGCGCCCGTAATCTTTGTGGTTTCTGTCCCACGGCGAAAGGTACATGCCCACTTTGATGCCGTATTTGTGACAAGCATCCACAAATTCGCGCACAATATCGCCTTTACCGTTTTTGTACGGACTGTTTTTGATGGAATGTTCGGTGTATTTGCTGGGCCATAAACAAAACCCGTCATGATGTTTGGTGGTAAGAATCAGTTCTTTAACGCCTGCATTTTTGGCTGTTTGCGCCCATTGTTCGGCATTCAGGTTATACGGATTGAAACGTTTGGGATCTTCATCGCCATTGCCCCATTCTTTGTTGTAAAAAGTAGTTGTTGTAAAATGCACAAATGCTACCAATTCCTGTTGCTGATAGCGAATTTGATTTTCGGTAGGAATGACCTTGTTTTTCGGAAATTCTTTTGCTCCTCCAGCTATCAATTGTAATACCGAAGCGCAAAAGAAGAGAAGTAGTAAAGTGTGTTTTTTCATTATTGTATTTAACTGTAAATGTTTATTTTATTTAAAGCTGAAAAGATATTTTATCAGTACAAAAAACATTAGCGAAATGGTTATACCAAAAGCATATTGACCAACTATAAAATCAGGTCGTAAAATGAGTAAAGTTGTAGAAATAGCGGCTAAACATGTTAGAAGAATGGCTATTGCTAACCGTTGACCAAAATGTCGCACCACTTTTCCAAACGATTCTTGCTCGTTAAAATTCATCTCAATGTTAAGTTTGCCTTGCTTCATATTGTACATTACTTCATTTATTTGCGAAGGTAACTCACCTATCATATTTACATATTGAGTGATTGTATCGTATACATTGGAAACTATTTTACGCGGATCGAAACGCTTCATAAGTAACTTGCGGGCATAAGGCAAAATTATCGGGCCAAGATTGAGGTCGGGATGCAAGTCACCAGCAAACTTCTGAATAGTAGCAAGGGTTTTTGCCAACATATAAATGCTGGATGGAATTTGCAGTTTGTATTTAATCATCAGATTGATACAATCTTGAATAATTTTTGAGAAATCGAGCTTATCGAATGGCAAGTAAGAGTAACTTTTTAGCAGCTGATCCAATTCAAATTCAAGGTTGTCGGTTTCCTTGAAAAATTTAATCTCGGCTACAGCAATAAGAGCCTTGGCAAGCGCTTTCGGGTCGTTGCGGTAAGTGCTTAATGCAAACGATGCCAGGAAGTGTAGGTGACTCGGCTTTAGAGTAGCCACCATACCAAAGTCGATAAATGAAACAACATTGTTTTTCATGATAAAGATATTTCCCGGGTGTGGGTCGGCATGGAAAAAGCCATGTTCGAGCACCATTTTTAGGATAATATCAGCACCATTTTGGGCAATATTATGTGGGTCAAGACCATTCTTGCGCAATTCAGCAGGTGAGTCGGGCGTAACCCCATCAATAAATTCCATCACCAAAATACGCTTTGTGGTGTACTCCATGTGCACAACTGGTATATGAATTCGCTCATCGCCTTTGAACATCTCGTTGAACCGGAGCATGTTCGAAGCCTCGTTGTAATAGTCGAGTTCTTTCAAAATAGACTGACCAAACTCATCAACCAATCCATCAACGTTAAGCACGGCCAAATCGGGATAACTTTTGATGGCGCGTTTAGCCAAATAGCGCATCAAATAAAGGTCGAGTTTTATACGGTTCTCAATATTTGGACGTTGTATTTTTACTACCACCTGTTCACCGGTTTTGAGGCGTGCTTTGTACACCTGCCCAATAGAAGCCGAAGCAAGGCATTTATAGTCGAATTCGCTGAAAATCTCGTCAATCTCCAAACCCAATTCATGCCTTATCATCCCGATAGCCACATCATTGTCGAAAGGTTGCGCACCCGATTGCAGTTTTTTCAGTTCATTGCGAAAACGCTCGGTAATAACATCGGGGCGGTCGGCCAAAATCTGACCAAATTTGATATAAGTAGGGCCAAGCTCTTCAATTGTAATTCTAATTCTTTCGGGAGTAGAATATACCTGACGCTGAGTTTCAGTTTTCCGTCGTCTAAATTTGCGCAAGAAGTGGCTCGAATTAACCCAACTGCGCATAGCATGTTTAATTAACACAAGTATAATTTGCAATGCTCTTCTAAATTGCAAATAGCCTACATAAATCCTTCTTATTCCGAACATTGGTGTTTATTTTTTTGAAAGTAAATCAATTTTTTCTGAAAGCGAATTGATAGTTGCTTTCAAATCTTTTATCTCAGCTTTAAGTTCATCTGTTTCTTTTTTACTGGTATTTTCAAACATATTTTCCAATAATAGATATTCTTTTAATTCTTCTAATTGATTGAAAAGCAGATTGTTCAAGTCAGACATTGCCTCTGGATGTTGAAACTTGTCGGTAAGCGCTTTGGTAAGCATCTCTTCAAATTCCTCACGACGCATAATGCCGTAAGAAAGCCCCATACGTAATAGTATTTTAGCTATTGGTTTCATCAATTTATTTTAAGTTTTAATAATAAGCATAGCTTGTCCATCAATTGACAGACAAGCTATGCACTTTTTATATGGTCTTTTTGTTTAAAAGCTCAAATCATATTTTGATAAATAAGAGTTTCTGCTTTTTTTAGTTATCAAAATTTACTTGTTTTTTGAGAAAAGCAATCAGTTTTGCCATATTTTCGTCGGCATCAAATTCTTTTCCGCCATGTCCAGCACCTTCTATTGCATCTAACTTCACTTTTTCGGCACCTAATACTGGCAACAATGCCTTGTAGAAGTTATGGTGTTGCATTACAGGTATATTTTTATCATTTGTACCGTATTGAATATATAATGCCGCATCATCTGGAGTTATATAGTTCATTGCATTTGTTTTAGCGCACTTTACGGCATTGTCCTGCACTGCACCTCCTATAAGCTTAGATTCTGGAGAATTAGCATCGTTAGTACGGATATTCAAACCTTGCTTCTGAGCCTGTTCCTCCATCGACAAAAAATCGATAGGACCGTACCAATCGATGGCAGCAACAACGCGTGATGAAAATGAAGTATTACCCAACTCTGCGCCTTCGAGTTCAGCTACACCGCCGGTAGTTGCAGCCAATGCCGACAAACAGCCACCTGCCGAGCCGCCCCACGAAATAACCTGCTCTGGGTTGATTTTATATTTTTCAGAATTAGCCCTCAAAAAACGTATGGCAGCTTTTACATCCTGAATTTGAGCAGGATATAATGCTTCACCACTTAAACGGTAGTTTATACTTGCCACAATAAAACCAGCATCTACCATTTTTTTTATGCTAATCTGATCCATAATACCTGCTCTATCGCCAAATTTGAATGCTCCGCCGTGAATATAAACTACAACTGGACACGATTTTTTGATTTTCTTCGGTTGATAAATATCCAACTTTTGAGCTTCTGATACAGTAGCATAAGCCACATTATTGAAATTGGGTTGAATTGATACCATTCTCATGTTGGGGCCACCAGAACCTTCTGGACCTCTGCCTTGTCTACCAGGGCCACCTTCGTGACGACCACCAAAACCACCTCGCATACCACCTTCACCCGACATACCACCTTGTGGAGGTTGTGCACACACAAAGCCAATCAAAAACAGCACTGACAACAGCGAAAAAAAATGCTTTTTCATAAATTTAATACGTTTTTTTGTGAAAACAAATAATCACCACATTTCTGTGTCGCTATTTGAATTTACCATTTGTTTACTATTTACTTTTTTAAAATTAATTGCAAAAATAGCTTAAAGCCAAAATGAATAGTAACAAAAATTATACGAAAGGACAAAATGGCACTCCGAAACGTATTAAATATGACTTGAATAAAAAATACTGGTTAATAAACTACCCAAAAATATTACTAGCTATTTATTGTGTTTATATTAGTTCCTTTGTTTTGCAAAAATACTGATTATCTTCTACTTTACCAAAAACCCAACTTTCCCCTCCAACGGATTATTTTTCAACACAAATTTTCCACCATTTTTTGTAAGTGAAATCTCTCGACTGATGTTTTCGGTAGGTAAACACACAAAACCATTTGCAGTATTTCCTGAAGAATATACTTTCAGCTCTATTTTCGACCAGTCCATTTTGTCGGTCGATTGTGCCAGAGCGATATGTGGTATGATAGCTCCATCGCGCACCAGAATTACTGCCGGAATTTCTCCCGCTTCAATCACATTCCAACCAGCATTATAGGTTTTACTGCTTTGGTAGTCTATCCATTTTCCATTACCCGGCAGATATACATCGCGCGAAGTTCCTTTTTCGAACATCGGTGCTACCAGCATATCTTGTCCGAAAAGGTATTCATTGTCAATCAGCCATGCTCCAGCATCATCGGGGTATTCGATGCAAAGTGCACGCACCATCGGCAAACCTTTTTCGGTGCATCGTTTGGCCTGCGCGTACACATAAGGCATCAGTTTGTATTTCATTTCGGCACTTTCGCGGAAAGCTTTTACAAACGATGGATTGTACAACCACGGTTCTTTGGGAGGTGCGCCGTGTGCTCTCGAATGCGATGTCAGAAAGCCAAATGGCAACCAACGGCGGTACAATTCTTCGGGCGAACTTTGCACAAAGCCGCCAATATCGTGGCTCCAGAACGAGAATCCACTGAGTCCGAACGACAAACCACCACGAAGTGTACTAGCCATGCCATTGTCGGTATTTGCAGCATCGCCACCCCAGTGCAGCGGATAGCGTTGTGAACCAGCCCACGCACTGCGCGCCCAGATAATGTTTTCGCCATTTACTTGTTTGGTAATATCGGCCACGGTTTTGTTGTAGCGAAGCGGGTAGAGGTTATGTTCGTAAAGTCCGCCCTTGCCCGATGCATAAAAACCATTGAGTGGACCAGCTTCTCCAAAGTCTACCTTGATAGCGCCAACACCCATTTTGAGCAAACCCGCCAGTTTGTCATGGTACCATTTTACGGTTTCGGGATTCGAAAAATCCAGCACCGCATCTTCGTAAGGCAAACCACCATTGGCATTTTTTACATGCAATCCTTTTTCTATTATTTCTTTGAAATACTTGTTTTTAGGCGTGAAATAAGTCAATTGCCACAACGAAATATGAAAACCGTTCTTTTTCAGGTCATCAATCATTTTTTGTGGATTGTCGAAGCGACTTGGAGCAAATTTATAATCGCACTGCCAGTCGGTTTCGAACCAGCCTGTGTCGAAGTGAATCACATCCGATGGAATTTTATTCTCACGCAATTTAGCAGCCACATCATAGCCTTCTTTTTCGGAGAAATAGGTGATACGGCTCATCCACGTACCAAATGACCACAGCGGTGGCATAGGAGATTTACCTGTAAGTTCAGTATATTCGTTCAAAATATTTTTAGGCGCACCGAAAAACAGAAACATATCCAGCGTTTCGTCGGCCATAAAGAGTTTGGTAGCTCCCACGTAGGTTGCACCAAAATCACAGGTAACAGGAGCCGAAGTATGCATAAACACACCGTAGCCACGACTACTCATGTAAAACGGCACAGGTTTGTACTGCTGGTCTGTTTCAGGACCCTGCGGGTCGGTCACGAACAGATTGAGTTTCTGACCTGCCTTATTTAAACCTGTGAATGATTCCCCGCAACCCATAATTTTTTCGTTGGGCGAAAGCAGGAATACAGGGTTGATACTGCGTGAGTTATCTGTTCCACGTTTGATAAAGTTGAACGGCAGTATTTTTACCTGCGTGGTATCATTATCAATCCAGCGACGGGTACATGTCAGTACTTTGCCTTTTTTATCGAGCAGCGAAATACGGAAAGGATTTTCTTCAATCAGCAACACGCCGTTGGCACCTTCGTAACGATAGGCGTTTTTCAGGCGGGTATATTTCCATGAATTATCTTTTGCGGGTGTTTTTACGAGCATCAGCGATTCGGCTTGCTTTAACTCCACTGGTGAAGTGAGCATGCGTACCCTTACGGTAGAAGGCGATACAAAATCGAGTGTAAATTTCAGTTTCGGATTTTGGTCGTACTCGGTTTCCGGAAAATCGAGCATTTTCAAATCCTGCGCCAGAATGGTGTTGGTATTGAAGGCCTGGCGGGTATAGAGCGATTTCCGCTTCCATTCGATGGTACCTGTGCCGGTTTGCGGGTCGAAAGAAGCCAGTTTATCAGCAAAGAAAAAGATGTTCGTAAAATCGTTGAAATCTGTGCTCATGTCTTTGGCCATATTCATCAGGTAGGTGGAACCTCCGTTGGTTTGGGTTTGAGCATTTAATGGGAGTAATCCCAACAGAATGAGCGTAATGCTTAATAAGTTGATTTTTGTTTTCATATTAAAAATTAAATTGTATTATTTCTAATAACCCTAATTCTATTTTACAGGATTAAATTGAACCACAATAGGCACAATATAAAATAAATAAAAGAAAAATATCAGAACACAATAGGTAAATGCCTGAAAGCATTTTAAATAAAATCATTCACAGATAATAATGAATGCATTAAACTATTGTTTCTATTATGTTTTAATATTTATTTTGCTATATGTTGAACTAATACCCTTTAACCCTGCAACTATTGGCAGGAGGGATTAAGGGTTCTTTTATTTAATTACTTTATTAATTTGTCTTTCGTGCGTATTTTTATCATTCAATTCCAGTATATAAGTACCTCTTTTCAATTCGCTGCCAATAGTAGTGCTCCCAAAAGTCTGACCGTTTAAAAGTTCTAAGCCTGAAATACTAAAAAATCGGTAGTACAAGTTGCGGTCGGTAATGACACTAAAACCTTCACCGCTTGAATTATTTCCAATAATAGCTAAATTAGTAGCATCTGCATTAGGCGAGTCAATAGCATTTAATGTCTGAATATCAGCATAAACTAATCCAATACCCGGATTGGCTATGTATACGCGACCATACACATTCATATCACCGTTTATCAACTCTCTGTTCAATACCCCGCTAAATTGTGAATTGTTATCAGTAATTCTTACCCAGTTTGTTCCGTAATCATCAGTTCGGTACACCCTGTTTATGGTTTCGCCGGTTGCTTTACCATAAGCAAAAATAGTAGGATTGGTTTTTCCGGGTGCAGGTTTTCCCCAGCCGGCACCGTTGCAGGTTGGGATAGATAGTTTGGTGTATTTTGATCCGTAATTGGAGAATAAATACACACCGCTACCACCGGCCCATCCCAGAAATTCACCTTCTACCAATGGATTTATTCTCAAACGTTTACTCAGGCTTGTGCTTGGAAGTGCATAACTTTTCAAATCGTAGGTTGTGCCATTCCATTTGTAATAATTAATGGCCGAACCTGTATTCACATAAAAGCTGTTAGGTGCCACTTTATCAGCAATGATATTCGTGTTTACTCCGTACGAAGAGGGTAGGGCTGTCCAGGTAACGCCGCGGTCCCGAGTGTAGAATGTTCCGTAATATTTCACATCGCTTACTGTCCACGAAAACGAGTAGGCAATGGTTGTTCCATCGGCACTTATTACGGCACAACCGTAGGATGGTCCTGAATCTTTTGATGTCAATGGATTAGGCAAAGCCGGACTCAGTGGAATGCTGGTTTGAGCCACACCTGTCCACAACACACCATCCTGATCCGATGTCATGATATTTCCCGAAACGCCATTTGCTAATCTGTTGCTTCCTGAGCGAATGAGCATTTTGGTTACCGGTGAATAATCCACCGAATTGGTAACGGCCTGTGAAGGATTGAATCGGATACATTTCTGCGTAAAATCTGTATAGACACCACCCGAGATATCACCCAAAGCGAGCATAAACTTGCCTCCCGGTACCGATGCAATATCCATCGTTATGGTTTGTTCCAAATTGTGTACGTTAGCGTACCAGGTCGAAACCGGAGCTGTGAAATTTTCAGAACTATAAATCCCGTTTCCGGAAGTTACAAAAATGCGGTTCTTATTGAACGGGTCAATCTCCACATCCCACGACCAGTGCATGCCGCCATTGACCACTTCCGCATTCATGTCGTATTTGGCCAGTGAGTTGTAAATAAGTCGTTTGTCCCAGGTTATTTTACCATTAGCATCAAATTTTCCTCTGAAAATATCATCACCATAACCGTTGACACCAGGCACCCAACCCTGATACAAAAACTGTGCATTGGTAGTAAGTGCAATAGTTGTAGGATTTGTTTTATTGTCAACCGAGATACCTGAAATTGGATAATTGTCCACTGGCGATACATCTTCCCATGTTTCGCTTATCACGTCGTATCTCCATAAGCATGGTTTAGGCGCGTTGCCATAAGTTACATATATTTTGCCACCGGCATACACGCTATGTTGCGGAACGTAATTGGCTGGAGGAGTGATTGCTCCACTGCCTTTTAACGAGGATATTGGTGACCAGTTAAGTCCTGCATCATATGACAGATAGATATTAGCTGAATCAAGCGGTGTCACTAAATCGGCTCTTGAAATTCCAGCGTAAATTGCTTGTGTTTCCTGACCTTTTGCGGTAAACTCGGATAAGAAGTCCATAAAAAGTACGCCGTTTCCGGTGGTGTTCGATTGAATAGGGAAGGTGGTGACTTTTTTCCAGGTTGAACCATAGTCTGTACTTTTCCAAAGACCGTTGTTACGCGACCCGTAGTACAAAATATTGCTTTTATTGGGGTCAATCATTAAGCGTTCGCCACTCCCTTTTTGTCCACCGGCATTGGAACTGGCTCTGAAAAAAGAGGTTAAATCAATGTATTCCCAGGTGTCGCCATAATCGGATGAGCGCATCAAAGTGGTTGCTCCGCCATCAAAATAGACTTCTCCCGTCACAATATAAACTTTGTTTGGCGAATTGGGGTCAACGGCCATACTTTCAGTACAAAGCAATCCCGGTTTTGGGGCAGCAAAATGCAGGCTTTTCCAACCTTTTTCGGCTTCAACCCAACGGAATGCACCGCCCATATCGGTTCGCACAAAAATCAGGTCTTTTTGTGTGGGGCAAGTTATGATTCCCGTTGAACATCCTCCACCTCCAAATGGTACTGTTTTAAAGATGTGTGTTTGATAAGTTTGCGCACTTAATTTGCAAATACTCAACAATACGACTGAGATTATAATTTTCAGGGTGATTTTCATAATAATATTGATTTAATAACCCCTAGCCCCTAAAGGGGAACTAAATTACTTTCGTTTCCGAATAAATTGTTTATTAGGAAACGATGGTAATATTTCTTTTCCCCCTTTAGGGGTTAGGGGTTCTTTTATAATTTTACACTTACTTTCTTTCCATTGTACTGTACTTTTTTCCCTTTTTGATTTTTCAGGTCAAAAGAAGTTGCATTTTGTTTGTTTACAAAAACAACGTTGAAAGTTCGTGTTGTAAGCATTCCTTTGAAAGAGCCCACACGATTTTCAATTGATAAAGTGTGTGTGGCATCGTTATAGTTGAAACGGATTTTTGCAGAAGCGCCTTTTTCGTAATTGTAATTCGTACCTTCGTCTTCGTATAATTCAAATGCGCCATTTTTACCTGCATACACATAAACAGTTAAGTTATCTGCTTTTTTCTCACCTGTATATTGAATCTCTGGTCCAAATGGAATAATTGCGCCTTCGGGTACAAAAATTGGCATACGTTCGTAAAGAGCTTCCACTGTTTTTGTTTGATTTCCAGCTACGAATTTTCCAGTATAGAAATCGTACCAACCACTAGTAGCAGGGAAATAGACTTCTCGCTCACGAGCTTCGTATTTGTAAACCGGGCAAATCATGAGCGATGGGCCAAACATAAACTGGTCGCTAATATTATTTACTTTGGTATCTTTTCCATGGTCCATTACCAAGGCACGCATAATGGTGTAATCTTTATAATTGGTCATACCTGCCAATGTGTAAATGTATGGCATGAGGCTGTAACGCAATTTGTTATAATACAAAATGCTTTTATAAGCCGAATGATTTTCGGGTGCAATGTTGTACACTTCGCGTAATGGGAACTGGCCGTGAGCACGGAAAAGCGGTGCAAATGACCCAAACTGATACCAGCGGGCATTGAGCTCGCGCCATTCTTTTAGGTCGGTGTTTTCTACTTTTGTAGCATCAAATATTTTCTGAGCTTTTTCGTATCGACCTTCCACGCAAAACCCACCAATATCCATTGTCCAGTAAGGAATTCCCGACATGGCATAATTCAAACCTGCCGAAATTTGCGACTTCAAATCCTCCCAACGTGTGCCAATATCGCCACTCCAAGTAGCTGTAGAATATCGTTGTAGACCAGCAAAACCAGATCGTGTCAACAGAAATACACGTTTGTTTGGTTCAACACTGCGCTGTCCGTCATATATAGCTTCGGCATTCATCAAGGCGTAGGTATTGAAATATTTGGTTGATGGTCCCAAAGCGGTTGGTGTAGTTAATGCTTTTCGGTATTCGATGCTCGAATTTGATTGAATATCTGGTTCAGAAGCATCCATCCACCAGGCATCTATGCCTTTACTGAATAGATGTTCGTTCATTTGCCCCCAGAAGAGTTTGCGGGCACCTTCGCTGTAGGCATCGTAAAATGAACCTACATGACCTTTACCCACCCAGTCGCGAACGCTGTCGTTGGTGGCACGTTGGTACATCCATCCTTTTTTGTCGAATTCTTTGTAATGGTCGGTGTTGGCATAGAATTTTGGCCAAACGGAAATCATTATTTTGCCGTGTAAATCGTGAATGTCGGAGATCATTTTTGTTGGATTTGGGAAACGTTGAGGGTCAAATTCCTGACTTCCCCATTGGTCTTCTTTCCAATAAAACCAGTCCATAACGATATTGTCGATTGGTATTTGACGTTGACGGAATTCTTTTAATGTTCCTACAATTTCGTCCTGCGTTTTGTAACGCTCGCGACTTTGCCAGAAGCCCATTGCCCAACTAGGCATAATGGGTGCCTTACCTGTAATGTTGCGGTAGCCGCTGATGACTTCATCCATTGTATTTCCGGCAATAAAATAGTAGTTTATTTCGTTGCCCATTTCGCTCCACAATGCCAGTTTGTTTTGTTCTTCTGGAGCCACAGGGCTCAATGCTTTTAATCCTAAATAAGCTCCACCGTCGGGTTTCCATTCAATACGAATAGGCACACGAACACCAGCTTTTAAGTTCGCAGTAAACTTGTAACTATTAGGATTCCAAGCTGTTCTCCAACGTTCAGCTACTACTAATTGATTATTTACATATACTTTGGTATAACCGGCATAGTAAAGCAAAAAACGGAATACACCAGTTTCTGTAGGTTCGATGCTACCTTCCCAGTTAATTGTAGATCCACTAAACTGAAAGTTAGCTGGAAAGTTTTTCTGAGTTTCAAGGTTTTCGTAATCGATGTTGGTTTCCAATCGTTTGCAGAATACTTTGCTTGTATCAGAATTTGTAAGATAAGTAGCAGTAAGTCCACCTGATTTACCCTCTTTATCGAATAATTTAAACAGGCTCATTTGCGAATAATCGCGTTTGTCTCCAAATTTCGACAAAGAATAATTATCCCACAGAATACCGTAATTTTTATTTGAAATTACAAAAGGCACCGACACTTTTGTATTGTATTGAAAAAGGGTTTCGTTTTTGCCTTTGTAGTTAAACTCGTCCGATTGGTGTTGCCCCAAACCATAAAAAGCTTCGTCATCGGTAGAGTTGAATTTTTGCGACAAGGTGTAACCTTTTGTACCTTCGATAGTTATGGGTGAAAATGTTTTTCCATCACCTTTGCTTTCGCTCAAAATGCGTTTTCCGTTTTTGTCGGCAAAGGCAATTTCACCCGATTTCAAACTTACAGCAGCAGTAATTTCTGTCGTTTTCAGGTATAAACTATCACCCTTAGTGCTCACATTCCATTGTGATGTGGTATTAAAGGGTTTTACAGTTATTAAACTTTTTTCGCTAGAAAATGCGTTTTCCGCTGTTGCTTTTACCTGTATTGTTTTGTTATTTACAACTGATAACTGCAACAGTTTTGCACCTGAAGGGTTTTGTTGCAGTTGAACAATAACGCCATCGGTTGTTTTCTGATAAGTGGACTGAGCCATCAATGTGTTAGCCGTTAATGCTATACAGGCTAAAAATAGGTTTGTTTTCATATAAATTATATTACCCCTAACCCCTAAAGGGGAACTAGGTTAGTATTGGTTAGTATATTATTTAGTTTTCTCTTATTTAATTATTTATCTTTTTTCATAATCATATAGAATGAACTTGCATAATCCCCCTATATTTGTGCCAAATGACATCAAGTATAGAATAAAAAGATAAAAGAGTTCTTTGAAATAATGTTATAATAGATGATATTTGCAATCAATTGCGCATGGAGTGTAGGCGAAGC
>CAIWCC010000143.1 GCA_903911085.1 uncultured Bacteroidales bacterium
TCAAACTCTTCAAACTCTTCAAACTCTTCAAACTCTTCAAACTCTTCAAACTCTTCAAACTCTTCAAACTCTTCAAACTCTTCAAACCCTTCAAACTCTTCAAACTCTTCAAACTCTTCAAACTCTTCAAACTCTTCAAACCCTTCAAACCCTTCAAACCCTTCAAACCAAATAAAATGTATACAATAATAGATGGAAAAGCAATCTCAGAACAAGTTAAAACTGAAATTGCAGAAGAAGTAAAACAAATGATGGCAGCAGGAAAACGTGCACCCCATTTAGCAGTAATAATCGTTGGTCACGATGGTGGCAGTGAAACTTATGTAGCTCATAAAGTAAAATCGTGCGAACAAGTTGGATTTACCTCAACCAAAATTATGTTCGAAGACAATGTTACTGAAATTGAATTACTTGCCAAAATTGAAGAATTGAACAATAATAAAGAATTAGATGGGTTTATCGTTCAACTACCTTTGCCAAAGCATATATCAGAACAAAAAGTAATCGAAGCTATCGATTATCGAAAAGATGTTGATGGTTTTCACCCTGTCAATGTAGGTCGTATGTCAATTGGTTTGCCATGTTATGTATCTGCAACTCCATCTGGAATTATCGAATTGCTAAAACGCTACGAAATACCTACTTCTGGCAAAAACTGTGTAGTTATTGGTCGTAGCAATATTGTAGGAAAACCAGTGGCAACATTAATGATGCAAAAAGGTTATCCAGGCGACGCAACTGTAACAGTTTGTCATAGCCGGACTAAAAACTTGAAAGAAATTTGCCTTCAAGCCGATATTATTATTGCAGCTTTAGGAATGCCTGAGTTTTTAACTGGCGATATGGTTAAAAATGGGGCTGCAGTAATTGATGTTGGTACCACACGCGTACCTTCTGATAAAACAAAAAGTGGTTTCCGTTTGAGTGGTGATGTAAAATTTGATGAAGTTGCTCCAAAATGTTCATTCATTACACCCGTTCCAGGTGGTGTAGGTCCAATGACAATAGTTTCATTGCTAAAAAATACACTTCTCGCTGCAAAAGGAGAAATCTATTAATTAAGTTGTCGGTTGATAGTTGACAGTTACAAGGTCGACTATCAACTGACAACTAACAACTTTAAAAGATGGCACTTTTCTACGTTCCAAACTTATCCAACGTACAAATTCTTCCAGAAGAAGAATCGCAGCATGCTGTCAAAGTATTACGTTTGCAAGTGGCTGACATCATTACAATTGTGGATGGAATTGGCGGATTATACACAGCAAAAATCACAAATCCACATCCCAAACATTGCGCTTTCGAGATTACTGAAACCGTTTTGGAATATGGAAAACGTAACTATAAACTTCACATAGCCATTGCTCCCACCAAAAATATTGAAAGACTAGAATGGTTTATCGAAAAAGCTACTGAAATTGGTATTGATGAAATCACACCTATAATATGTCGCTTTTCCGAACGAAAAATCATAAAAGCCGAACGCTTAGAAAAAATCGTTATATCAGCTGCAAAACAATCTATTAAAGCATATTTTCCGCAATTAAATCCAATTTGCACTTTTGATGAGTTGATGAAAAAACATAATGCAAGTCAGAAATTTATTGCACACTGCTACGAGGAAGACAAAAAGTTATTGCAAAATGAAATTTGTAATTCCAAAGATATGCTAATACTTATTGGACCCGAGGGCGATTTTAGCAAAGAAGAAGTTGCAAAAGCAATGTCTCTAGGTTTTATACCAGTATCATTAGGAAATAGTCGCTTACGCACAGAAACAGCTGGAGTAGTGGCATGTAGCACCGCAGCAATTGTTTGTCAAATTTGATTTTAAATTGTCATCTACCTCTTGTAAACACAAACTTCTGTTCCGAAGATAATCGTTCGCTAAACCAATAGCCTTCAGCGCTAAATCCTTTCAAATCCTCAACATCCTCTAACTTGTTCTGGATAACAAACCGAGCCATTAGTCCACGCGCTTTTTTAGTATAAATAACAATTTGCTTTAGATTTTCATTTCTTTGTTCCAGGAATTCAACATCGATATATCTCACATTTTTCTCTTTAAAATCCAACGTTTTAAAGTATTCGCTGGACGATAAATTCAAAATTATTGGTGGTTTTCCCGAATGTTTTATGGTGGCTAAAACAGATTTAGTAACTTTTTCCCTCCAAAATGCATATAAATCTTTTCCATATTGATTATTAAGCTTTGAACTTACTTCAAGTCGATATGGTTGAATTAAATCTAAAGGTCGTAAAACACCGTAAAGCCCTGAAAATAATCGCAAATTAATTTGAGCATATTTAAGTTCTTCATCATTAAAAGTCTTAGCATTTAAACCTCGATAAACTTCACCGTCGAACGCAAAAACGGCTTGTTTTGAGTTCTTGAGATTAAAAGGAAGATGCCAATTAAAAATTCGGTCAAAATTCAAATTTGTCAAACTGGCATTAATATCAAGCAGTTTTGCTAGCTCGGAAGATGACAACTCACGCAATAGCTCAATTAACTGTTCTGCTTCATCGATAAATTCAGGTTTAGAATACGTTTGAGGCAACTCTTGAGGTTTAAAATTTTGAATTTTAGCTGGCGAAAGGAGAATTAGCATAAGTTATTTCAGAATTAATGATGAAATTTAAGAAAATCACAAACAGACAATATTATCATTCTTTTTGAAAATCAAAATGGTCATAATTAACTTACAACCATTTAAAAATTATGCAACTGTGTATTTTGAGCCTCTCATGGGACTCGAACCCGCGACCTACTCATTACGAATGAGTTGCTCTACCAACTGAGCTAAAGAGGCGTACTGTTATTTTGCGTATCTTGTTATATATATTGATAATCAGTATTTTTTATCTTTTTACTTTGCATTATCATTTGTTACTTTGCATTACTTTTAATATATTTGTACCCGAAATTGTTTTGTAAATGTAAAACAAATGTTTTTATCAAACATTTGTCTGTTTGTTTCTTAAAATACAATAAATCAAATAGTTATGCAATTTAAAATTATTTATAATCCTAAGAATGTGAGCATTAGCCACAAAACAGAAGTACAAATCGAATGTTACTATAATCGAAAGTACAAATACATTGGCACAGGCGTGTATATTGAGCCTAATTATTGGGATAAAGATAAACGTGCTATAACTGCTAAACATCCTCAATCGTCAACCGTCAATAACATTATCAAAACTAAACTTCGTGAGTTGGAAACGCTATCTTATAAAACGGAAGATGCTGGAGGTGTTTTTGATTTCAACGCTTTGAAAAACTTAACAGGTGGCAAAGATAAGCAAACTTTCTGTAACTTTATTGCCGAATGTTTAAAAGATGAGCCCGAATTAGAGCTAAATAGCATTGTTAAGTATAAATACAATATTGAAATTATTCGTGGAGTGCTTAGCGAAATTACCATCGACAAACTAACAGCCGATCATATTCAAAAACTGGATGTGGCATACCGTGAAAAATATGCTGATAGCACAGTGGCACGCCTGCATATTTTTACAGAAAAGTATATAAAGAAAGCAGTTATTAAAAAGTTGCTTCGTGAAAATCCTTATGATAAATATAAGCTACCAAAATTTAAGGCTGAACCAAAAAAGACAATGCACACGATGGCTGAGCTGGATGCATTGGCAGCACTGGACTTAACACACAGTGTTGCGATGATACGTGATAGGTATTTATTTTCTTGCTACACTGGATTGCGTATTAGCGATAATTTGGCGTTGCTTAAAACAAACATTGCAGATAGTGCAGATGGTTACGTGGTGAGCATTAGAACCATCAAGGGCATTGGGCATGATCTTATTTTGCCTATTGGATTGATGTTTGATGGTAGGGCTGATGCAATAGCCAGGCGATGGATGACTGCACACGATGAAAAAACATTGTTTCCTGCTGTGAGCCGTACATATATTAGCACTGTGCTTACAATTCTTGCCGAAATGGCTAAAATTGATAAGCATCTTACATTCCATGTGGCACGGCATACCTGTGCTAGTTTGCTTGCCGATATTAGCTCCAATCCGTTTTTGATTATGGAAATACTCGGACACGCTGTATATATTAATTGAAAAAGGTACCACCCATTAATTGAAAAGTATACCAGTGATTTCATCTTAACGAATAAAAATTTCGTTATAAAAGAATGATAAACATGTATACAAAACAAGAAATAATACTACAGAGTTATCGTGA
>CAIWCC010000144.1 GCA_903911085.1 uncultured Bacteroidales bacterium
AAACATGAAAATAATATTAACCACAATAGGCACAATAGAAAATAAAAATAAAAGATAAAAAGGACACAATAGACAAATACCTGTCGGTATTTTAAGATTTTAGTCACTATAATAATGTTGAAAGTATTATTTCTATTGTAAACTATTGTGCCTATTGTGGTTTAATCTCTAATTTGGTAAAGTAGAAATAGAATAAAAACGGAAAAGAATAACTTAATATTAAAATATTAGTAGACGAGAAATGGAGAATGTTGATAATTTGATTATTACCGTACTAAAAGTTTATAGGATTCGTCGTTTACTTTCAACGTATACATACCTTTTGCTAAGCCGGCAACACTTATTTCATTATCAGTCTGTTGCTCGCTTACCAAGCAACCTTGCGCATTGAAAACTTTGATGTTTTCAACTGTATTCAATCCGCTAATTGTGAGTTTGTCGGAAGTAGGATTTGGTGAAATGCTGCGTTTGGAGGCTGCGGAACTGCTTAATCCAGTTCCTGTAGGCGCTTGTATGTATTTGTGTTTTATAAGAAAATTGGTTGACTCGCTTAGCATTTTGTAGTAATTCTCAGATTTTCCATCTTGGTACAAAAAAATGGGATGCACAGCATTGGTGTACAAAGAGAGTTCGGATTCGATACCTAAATCGAGCATTTTTTTCTGAAAAAGTTGCGCTGTAGCTACGGGTACATATTGGTCTTTGGTACCCAGCAACATTATGCAAGGTGGAGTAGTGGCGTTAATATTGTGTAATGGTGATGCTGTTAAGTATTGGTCTTTTATACTGGCAGGGCCATAACCACTAGGACCATTGTCTATTACTGCATAATAAAGTAACATTAAGTTTGGTTTTGAACTAATAGAAAGGTTTTCGCCTGTTTCATCCCAGTTTTGCAATGTGCCTGATGCAGCAGCTAGATGACCTCCAGCCGATGCGCCTGCTGCTGCAATACTATCGGGGTTAATTCCGTATTGTGCGGCATTTGTTCGCATCCATCTGATTACTGATTTGGCATCTTTTATGCTTTCGAGTGGTGTGGTATTATGTGTAAAAGCTATGCGATAATCGGCACAAATTGCTACCATGCCTCGCGATGCGTAATAGCTAGCTTCTCGATAAAATTGAATAGGAGTTCCGGATGACCAACCTCCTCCAAAGAAGAAAACGATAGATGGATACTTCTTTCCAGTTATCATATTGGCTGGTTTAAAAATGTGCAATTGAAGTGGTGCGCCCACTGGTTGTTTATAGATTACCAGTTGCGGATTGAATGATTCTGAAGGTTTTGGGAGTACTTTTTCTAATGCTTCGTACCATTTCGTTGCCATTTTATCGGCACCTAAAGCGTTGGGATGTACCATATTGTCCACGCAGTCAGTAGCCCAATTAAATCCTTCGGCTTGGTTTACAAGTGTAACTGGTTTTCCTGCAGCATTTAGTTCGTCGGCAAGTGAAGCTAATTGTGTGTTTAGTTCGGGTATGTATGAATATTTCGGCAATTTTCCACTGGGAATAACTTGTGCCATTAATATCTTTGCATTGGGATTAATTGCAAGTATTTTGGCGATTATTGACCTATGCGCTGCAATAATTGATGGCACTGGATTAAGCGCCGCATCGTGGTTATGCCCGGCATGCAACAAAACAATATCAGCTGGATACTGAGTGTAAATGCTTGTTATTGTTGCATCTATATCTTCAGCCGTTTGACTTAAACCAGCCCCAACATTTTTAATCGTCACCCTACCGCTGTAGGAATTTGGTCCAATAAATTCCATTCTTGCATCTCCTTCCATATAGCCACCTCTGAAAAGCTTTTCCCATAGTGGGTATAAATATGGAGTAAGACCAGCAACCGATGTAGCACCTCCTGTAATATTATCCCCCAAAGCTAGAATTTTTGTTATGGTAGTTGCTGCATTTAGTGGCGATAAAAGTAGACAGGAAAGCGAAATGAATATTAAAAAACTCTGAAAAAAGTGTTTTTTGAATTGTAACATGTTGTATTTTTTTTTAAATTGCTTTGCATTTGCAATTTTTGTAAATTATTGTTCAAAGATAATTACTATTTTTTACTCAACCTAATTTAATTTTAGGTTCTACTATCAATTGTATGGGTTCTACTTGAAACAATCGTTAAAATATCAACAAACAAAATACCACACTAGGCACATAAGGCACAATAGAAAAAGATAGAATCTAAAAAAAGAACACAATAGATAAATACCTTTCGGTATTATGTGATTCATTATAAATGCTTTCAGCATTTATTCTATTGTGAACTAATGTGCCTAGTGTGGTTAATTTTTTTCGATATAAGTAGTCTTGATAAAGTTTAAGAATATCAACCCACACGAAAAGTGGTAGAACCTAATTTCATACTTTGCAAAACTGAAAAAAAACTTCTTGATAATGCCGGATGCACTTTTAATATTGTATTTGAGTTAAATCATTTCAATATAAAAGAATTCAAATTGGCAACAACTGATATATCAACAAATTTTACTAATTTTGAACTTCGCAACCAAATATACATTTTTAAGAAATAAAATGTTGGAGGCTTGTTTTAGATTAATACTTAAACCACTTAACCATTATGATTGGAGCAATATTTGGCGATATAGCCGGATCAATTTATGAATTCAATAATATCAAAACCACTGAATTTGAGTTGTTGGGATCAGGTACAAATTATACAGATGATTCAATATTGACAATTGCAGTAGCCGATTGGTTATTGTTTGGTGATTTAAGTAAAGAGCGTTTGGCAAATACAATTTGTGATTACGTAAAGAAATATCCCCACCCTATGGGGAGTTATGGTTTGCGTTTTATAGAATGGACCAAGAGTGACATTTCTAAGCCATACAATAGTTGGGGAAATGGCTCTGCAATGCGTGTTTCGCCAGTTGGTTGGGCTTTTGATACTCTCACCAAAACTCTCGAAATGGCTAAACTCACTGCCGAAATTACTCACAATCATCCCGAAGGAATAAAAGGTGCTCAAGCTACTGCCGCAGCCATTTTTCTTGCTCGCACTTTGGCTACAAAAAATGAAATAAAGTCATATATCGAAACTACTTTTGGTTACAACTTATCACGTACATGCGACGAAATACGCACTATTTATAGTTTTAATGAAAGTTGTCAGGAAACTGTTCCTGAGGCTATTATAGCTTTTCTTGAAAGTGACGATTTTGAGTCGGCTATTCGACTTGCAGTATCTTTAGGCGGCGATAGCGATACGTTGACTTGTATTACCGGTGGAATTGCTGAAGCATTTTATGGAATGAATTTCAGCAATCCTGAATCGTTAAATGTGCAAGATAATTGTGTAGATTTTCGTAAAAAAGCATTGGATAAGTTACCTAATGATTTGTTGACAGTTGCAAACGAATTCTATATTAAATTTGTTGAAAATGGAATTGTTTATCTTGAAAAATATTGATTCCTAGTTACTAAATAAAATAAAACAGCCTTTGTCACTTCAAATGACTAAGGCTGTTTTTATAATTTGTAGTGAAGAAATTTTCAATGTTTCAATCTCTTTGGCGATCCTTGCCAAGAACACCCCAAACAATACACAATACTTAAATCGTATCCTTCCAATGAGTCATCGGGATTAATGGGAACTACCTCGTGATTGCTATTTACTGTAACCACCATAAATTCACTTTTTTGGTTTTTTACATGAAAACGATGAATATCACATTGAGGGCATAACAAGTTTTTCATGATGTTGTCAAAATTAAATGAATTGAAATATGGCGTTTATTAAGTTTTCTGTAGATATAAGAATGTCAGACTGGAAGTAATCATGCTATTCATTATCAGTAAGTTCAAATAGTAGGGTCAATAAGGTTTTCGACCACAATAGCTTCTTCCATTACTATTTTTTCGATAGTCAAAGCATTGGTAACTTCCTGTAACTTCTCATTTTCGCATCTGAATACGCGTCCTGGAAATTTATCCAGCCAAGTTAAATTGTGGGTTGCTACTATGACAGTTGTACCCGACAGGCGAATATTATAGAGCAATTCCACCAATTCCCTACCAGTTTCAGGGTCGAGATGACCTGTTGGTTCATCAGCCAAAATCATTTCGGGTGAATTGAGTAATGCACGAGCAATAACAACTCTTTGTTGTTCGCCGCCTGAAAGTTGGTGTGGCATTTTATAACCCTTATTATTCATCCCAACTTGCGTTAGCACATTTTCAATTTGTTCGTTTATGGCAACCTTGTCTTTCCAACCAGTGGCACGAAGTACAAAGTCAAGATTATCAGACACTGTTCTATCGGTAAGTAGTTGGAAATCTTGAAAAACGATACCTATTTGGCGACGAAGAAATGGAATTTCTTTAGGTTTTATGTCACGCAAATCGTAGTTGAGAACGCCTGCTTCACCTGATAAAATGGGCAGTTCGTGGTAAATTGATTTCAACAAAGAACTTTTTCCAGTACCTACTTTGCCAAGTAAATAAATAAATTCACCTGAATGGATTTCAAGATGTACTTTTTTGAGTACCAAATCATCTTGTTGACAAATATCAACATCTACGTATTTTACTAACAGTCTCTTTCCCATCTGAGTTCGATTTCCAATTATTTATGTCTTTTTTTTAACTCGCGAGCCAAGTCGTCTAGCGAATATCCTTTTGAGGTGAGCAAAACAATGAGGTGATAAACCAAATCAGAGGCTTCGTAAATAAATCCTTCTTCGGTTCCATTGGTAGCTTCAATAACTGTTTCAACAGCTTCTTCACCAACCTTTTGAGCCATTCTATTTACGCCTTTTTTAAACAATGAAGTGGTGTATGAACCTTCGGGCATTTCATTGAAACGCACTTTGATAAAGTCTTGCAAGTATTTTAAAAATGCAACATCAGCTTCATTTTTCTCACCCCAGCATGTGTCGGTACCTGTATGGCAAACAGGCCCAACAGGCTGAACTTTAATTAATAAAGTGTCATTGTCGCAATCGGGAGTTATTGAAACAACGTTTAAAAAGTTACCACTCTCTTCTCCTTTCGTCCACAACCTATTTTTGGTGCGACTAAAAAAAGTTACTTGTTTTGTGTCAAGTGTTTTGGTTAATGCTTCTTGGTTCATATAACCTAACATCAGCACTTTAGCAGTCATTTCATCTTGAATAATGGCTGGGACAAGACCGCCCATTTTTTGAAAATCTATAATCATTTTATTTTGGATTATGCATTTTTTTGCTTTAGGTGTGCAAAATTACAAAAAAACAGTCAGAATACAGTTAGAATGAGTAAAAAGTTTGGTGTTCGTTCATTTAAATTACTGAAAAAGTCAAAAAAAATGAATCCTAACTGATTAAATAGTAAGGAATTGTATTGTTAAATGTATGTTTGCTCTTGAATACGCTGAACTGAATTTATCTCTTTGATTTTTATTATATTTCGGCATAAGCTGTTAATCTCCTCTGTGTCATGTACATAAATGTAGAATCGACCCGTAAATACACCTGCATTGGTTTCGATATTCATTTTGTTGATATTCACGTCGTAGCTTTCGGTAATAACTTTCAGAATTTCAATGAGAATACCTTTTTTGTCAATTCCTTTAATTTCAATAACTTCAACAAACGAAAGCACTTTATGGGTAGCCCAATCGGCGGATATTATTCTTTCTCCATAGCTGCTTTTAAGTTTGGCGGCCACTGCGCATTGGCGTTTATGCACTATCACCATCTCAGCTTCATCAACGTATCCGAGCACATCGTCGCCCGGTATTGGATGGCAGCATTCTGCCAATTTAAATAATTTGCCAGCCTCTTCTTCAGTAAGTTTCATAACTTTTTTTCTGTCTATTTTGCTATCAATAGGCACAGTAGGGTAAAGTTTGTTGGTATCTGAAGTTCCGCCAAAAGGCATTTTGAGGTATCTTGCAAAAACATTTTTGCTTTTGGGTTTAAATACAATTTTTGGTATGTCTTCCAAATTTAGTAACCCTTTGCCTGCTTGTAAATATAATTCATTTCGCTGTGTTATGTCATAATGATTAAGAATTCTAACAATATTCTCATTCTCAAACTTCAAATTACATTCTAACAGTGCGGCTTCAATTTTCTTTTGACCAGCAGCAATAAGTGTTTTTTCTTCTTTTTTGAATAGGGCTCGTAGTTTGGCTTTTGCGCGAGCAGTTGTCACATAATCTAGCCACTCAGTTTGCGGTGTTTGTTTTTTAGTAGTTAAAATCTCTACTTGGTCGCCACTATTTAAGGTGTAGCTTAGGGGCACAAGTTTATGATTTACCTTAGCACCAATGCAATGATTGCCTAAATCGGAGTGAACAGAATAAGCAAAATCTAACGCTGTAGCACCCTGTGCAATGGTTTTAATTTCACCTTTGGGAGTAAATACAAATATTTCGGATGCAAAAAGATTTAGTTTAAACGTATCCATGAAATCAATTGCATTTGGTTCGGGATGTTCAAGCAGTTCTTTGATGGTTTTCAACCATTTATCAAGTTCCGATTCATCTGTTTCGCCCGATTTGTATTTCCAATGTGCTGCCAATCCTTTTTCGGCAATGTCGTTCATTCGTTCACTTCTTATTTGCACTTCCACCCAGCGACCGCCTGGTCCCATAACTGTAACATGAAGTGCCTCATAACCATTTGCTTTTGGTGTGCTAACCCAGTCACGAATGCGCTCAGGATGAGGTTTGTAAAGTGCAGTTATTGCTGAGTAAAGCATCCAGCACTGATCCTTTTCGTTCATTCCTTCACGAGGTTTGAATATAATCCGTTCTGCCAAAATATCGTAAACTTCCTCGAATGGTATGTTGCGGGCATTCATCTTCCTCCAAATGGAATAAACTGATTTGATGCGAGCTCGGAGTTTAAATTCGTAGCCCATTTCGGTAAGTTTTACATCTATTGGATCGGAAAAATCCTTGTAAAATTGGTTTCGAGCATCCTCGTCGACCGCTAATTTGGATTCAATGATTTGAAATGTTTCGGGGTGTTCAAATTTGAAACTTAAATTTTCCAACTCAGTTTTGATTCGGAAAAGTCCTAAACGGTGGGCTAATGGTGCGTAAATATATTGGGTTTCACCAGCAATTTTATATTGTTTTGCGGGTGGCATCGAACCTAATGTTCGCATATTATGTAATCGGTCGGAAATTTTTATTAGAATTACTCTAATATCTTCCGACATGGTAATCAGAAGTTTACGAAAATTCTCGGCTTGCTCTGATGCTTTTTCGGCGAATACACCACCTGCTATTTTTGTTACTCCATCAACAATTTGAGCTATTTTGGCCCCAAAAATATTTTCTATGTCCTCTACAGTATAATCTGTATCTTCAACCACATCATGAAGTAACGCTGAGCAAATAGAGGTTGAACCTAGCCCAATTTCACGTACCACAATGCGAGCAACTGCCAACGGATGCATTATGTATGGCTCGCCAGAACGACGTTTTATGCCTTTGTGAGCAGCATTTGCAAAGTTGAATGCTTTGGTTATGATTTCAATTTTTTGTCGATGTGCCGTTTTACTATAATCAACAAGCAATGCATCGAATTCTTGTTGAATCATTTCATCTTCGGATAATATCTCAGTCGGTAATATTTCGGACATACTTTGTTAGGTATCAAAAAAATAGTTTAAAAATAAATTTTTCAAAAAAAAGAATGAATGAATTCTTTTGAAATTAATAAAGGCTTAATTTAGAGTGTAGAATACAACGTTGATAAATCATTTTTTGATAATTGGATATCCGTTTTGATCCCATTCATTTATTCCGTTATTCAAATCAAAAATTTCCAGTTTTAATTCTGAAAGTTTAGTAATTGCAATCTTACTTCTTCGGCCACTGCGACAATATAATGCCACCTTTTTTGTTTTGCACGCAGCTTTTACCTGGCTTTCAAATTCTTTGTTGTTGACATCGATATTTATAGCATTAGGTATATGATTATCAGCAAATTCACTTGCCGATCTTACATCAATTAATACAATTGATTTTGTTTCGATGGTTTTCTTGAATTCAGTAGCTGTTAATGATTTTACAGTTGATTGGGTTTGTGCATTTCCAATAATTGATAAAAATAAAAGTACGCAAAAAAATAATTGTTTTGTTTTCATATTCTTCCAATTTTTTTCTAATTTGGGTTCTTAATAATGCAATAAAACAATAAAATGATGGTGGACAAGTTCTAAATGATTGTTTGTCAAATCCCTTAATAACCAGCAATTAACAGTCCAATTTCGTTGGATGAAATATTATAATAATTGCCAACAAGTCTATTTGTCAATGCACCTCCATAAATGTAAGCCCCATTGCGGAAACCAGAACTTTCGACAATAGCAGATTTTATGCTTCCTGATTGTCCAATTTTAAGTAACATTGGTGCAAAGATATTACTTAATGCCATTGACGATGTGCGTGCCACCCTAGCTGAAATATTTGGAACACAATAATGTACAATACCGTGTTTTAAAAATATTGGATTTTCCAAAGTTCTACATTCCGAAGTTTCGAAACAACCACCTTGATCAACGCTCATGTCAATGATAATAGCCCCAGGTTTCATTGTTTTTACTAATTCTTCAGATACCATAAATCTTTCGGAACCATTAATATAGCGTAAATTTGCAATTACTGCATCTGCCGAAGCCAATGCTTTGAAAAGAACTGCTGGATGAATTACCGATGTAAATACCTGATGGCCAAGATAGTGTTGAATTTTACGCAATTTGTTAATGTCGTGGTCAAATACTTTAACTTGTGCACCTAATGCCAATGCCGACCGTGCTGCAACTGAACCAGCTATTCCAGCTCCCAAAATTAAGACTTCTGTCGGCGAAATGCCTGCTACACCACCTAATAATATGCCTTTACCACCACTTTCATTGCTCATTAATTCGGCTGCCAAAGCAATTGCCGTGTTACCTTCTATTTCTGATATTGAACTTACTACAGGAAAAGCATTTTGTTCGTCTCTAATTAATTCATAGGCAACGGCAGTCATTTTTTTATTCATCATCAACTTAATACAATCTGACGACAAATTACTGAGTTGTAACATCGAAAGTATGGTGGAACGGTCGTGCATTAAATCAAGTTCATCTATGGTAGGTGGAGCAATTTTTAATACCAAATCGGTAGAAAAAACCTCTATTTCATCATCCACTAAATAAGCGCCAGCTTCGCTGTATTGCAAATCGGAATACGACATTGGTTCACCCGCACCACGCTGAATATAAACACTATGACCTTCTTCGGTAACAATTGCTACTCCTTCGGGTGTTAGTGCCAAGCGTGTTTCCGAAAGAGCATTTTCTCTTGGTATTCCGATTGATAGTCGAGGTTGTCGAGCTATTTCACGCAATAAACTTTCTTCCGGAAATAATGAGCTTTTATCTTTGTCTTTGTGCTTCATGATTTTTTATTTAGAGTTGACTACAAAGCTAACAACTATTATTGAATTAAACAAATTAGATTTAAAAATAATTGGACTTTAGGACTTCGAGATTTTGATTAATTCTAGGTTCTTGAAACTTTTCGTACCTTTGCAGTCTAAAATTTTTTATGGAACAGAAAAAACTTAATGGACATATTGCACTTTTTGTTGCCAATATCGTTTTTGGATTAAATACCATTGTATCGCGTTCGCTAATCCCCGAATTTGTAAGTCCTTATACACTAACATTCTTTCGTCTATGTGGTGGAATGATTTTATTTTGGATTGCTTCGCTTTTTGTTAAAAATGAATCTGTGCCACCCAAAGATATTCTGATGTTCTTTTTTGCGTCTATCTTTTCATTAGGTTTAAATCAATTGCCCTTTTTTGTTGGTTTATCAATGACTTCGCCTATTGATGCTTCTATAGTGGTAACTCTTTTGCCAATTCTTACAATGATTTTGGCTGCAATTTTTATTAAGGAACCTATTACTTTAATGAAATCTGTCGGAGTTTTGGTGGGTGCATCTGGCGCTATTTTGCTTATTTTTAGTAGCAAACATTTGCATACAGGGCAGAGTAACTTCTGGGGGAATATTATTATTTTCTTCGCTGTTGCGTCTTTTGCTATTTACCTTACAGCTTTCAAAAGTTTAATAATGCGATACTCAGCAATTACTATTATGAAGTGGATGTTTCTTTTTGGAACAATATTATGTTTTCCATTTTGTAAAAATGCCTTTTTCGAAACCAATTTTAATGCGTTGAGCATCGGTACTTATTGGCGGATTGGATTTGTAGTGGTACTAGCAACATTTTTTACTTATACGCTCATTCCTATTGGTCAAAAAGTTTTGCGCCCTACTACTTTTAGTATGTATAATTATCTACAACCAATTGTGGCTTCGTTGGTTGCTGTATTTATTGGAATGGATACTTTTGGTATAGAAAAAGCACTTTCGGCAGTTTTGGTTTTCTCTGGGGTTTACATTGTTACACAAAGTAAATCGAGAGCACAAATTGAAGCCGAAAAGAATGCAATGTTTGAAGAAGAAAAGAAAATTGGAAAATTGAGAAATGAGTAATAATGGTTATCTGAGCACGCCAATTGGTTTTTATTCAATGCTCAAAAGTCTGCCAGTTTTTACATCAACTTGAACTTTTAATTTGTTTTTTTTGAAAAGATTTTCGGCAATTGGTATTAACTTACCAAACTGAGGTACAAAGTATTGATTTGAGAAATATTCATTCACTCCATCATCTATTGTTACCAAAGTTGAAGCCGGCAATAATGTAAAAATTCCAGCTTTTTCGGTTTTTACTTTTGCATCTGGGCTTGTGGAATTAATAGTTGTTGGTTTGAAACTAATAAAATATGGAACACCACTCAAATCGTTTGAGGCTACTACGCCTTTTAATCCTGAAAAACGAAACAATACATGATTAACTAATGCTGAGTCGGGGGTAATGATAATATTTTGTACCTGAAGTTCAGTGCTAGTTTTCCCAATAAATAATTCAGTTAATTCAGTTTCTAGTTTTGTGAGACCATCCAACATCGACTTAAATGACGCGCCATCTGCTGGTACTTTTTCTAAATCTGATGTCAAAAGACCCAATCGACTTTCACGAATTCGGTAGATTTGTTTTGCAGCACCTTCCGCTAATTTAGCTTCCGAGCCTGCCATCATATATTCCTCGCCAAGTGGTAATAGGGCAGGTGAAGAGTAGTTTATAGTTGGAAAAATAATCGATTTTGAAGGTAATACATCTGTTTGACTTGAAACATTTACTCCACACAACAATCCTGCTGAATTTACTGCTATGTTGCTGTTGCACAATTCTTTATTTGGAATAACATTGAATGTGCGTTTTTGATCCGGAATTGCTCGAGTAGAAACACTTATACTTTTTAAACGATAAGTAGTTTTGTCTTCGGCAATTATCTTGTTTGTAGCCAAATATCTTTCGGAATAACGATAAAAAACTCCTTGTTTTTGACTCACTTTTTCTGATTGTATTTCAATGCAGAATTCTGTCTTTGGTAATGAATATACAATTGCTGATTGACCTTCGACCAATGAAAATGGGGCTTGCGCGCTAACCATTTTTGTTATTGTAAATAAAGTTAATATCAATATCGACTTTTTCATTTTCAAATTTATCTTTTTATGCATTGAAAGCTTTTCAATCAGTTCTTTTTATTTCTTTTTTGTTGTTGTTGTAGATTTTGCAGGTGCTTTCTTCTTTGCAGGTGCTTTTTCCTTTTCTGCTTTAGGTGCTGCGGCAGCTTTTCGTCCAAAAGGTTTCTTTTTGTTTGCAGCTTCGGGCTGAGCTGCAATTAGTTCCAAACATTTTTCATGTGTCAAACTTAAAGGGTCAGTGCCTTTTGGTATTTTGTAATTTACCTTATCGCAAGTAAAATAAGGACCAAAACGACCATTCAACACTTGAATTTCGTCATTTTCACCCAATATTTTGATGATTCTATTTTTTTCAACTTCACGTTTTTCTTCAATTATTTCTATGGCACGTTCTGTCGTAACATCCATTGGTTCGTCTGTTTTTGGCAACGAGTAAAATGTGCCATCATGACGTATATATGGACCGAAACGACCTATGGCAATAGTCATTACTTTTCCTTCAAATTGACCTGCTTCACGTGGTAGTTTGAATAAATCAAGAGCCTCTTCGAATGTTATACTTTCTATTGATTGATCGCGTCGTAAAGATGCAAAAGTAGGTTTTTCTTCTTCGTCAACAGTTCCAATTTGTGCCAATGGACCATATTTTCCAATTTTTACCGAAAGTTGACGACCACTTTTAGGGTCAACACCCAAAATTCGTTCACCAACTTGGCGTTCTGAATTTTTCATGGTATCCTCAACAATTGGGTGAAATTTCTTGTAGAATTTGTCGATTGATTCTGTCCATTTAATCTCACCATCAGCTATATTGTCGAATTCTTTTTCTACATCGGCTGTAAAATTATAATTCAATACATCAGGGAAATATTCCGTTAGAAAATCTGTTACTACAGTACCAATATCGGTGGGGAAAAGTTTTGATTTTTCGGCACCTGTATTTTCTGCTTTTATTTGGTCGGTAATTTTACCAGCTTTCAGTTTTAATAAGTTATAGTCGCGTTTTTCAGCTTCACGATCGCCTTTTTCAACATACAATCGATTTTGAATTGTAGATATTGTAGGTGCATAGGTTGAAGGACGACCAATGCCAAGTTCTTCTAATTTTCGCACCAAACTAGCCTCGGCGTAACGTGGTGGTTTTTGCGAAAAACGTTGTTGCGCAAGAATTTCCATCGGAAAAAGTTTTTCACCTTTATTCATTTTTGGTAATAATGAATCATTTTCAGCATCTGTTTCATCGTCGGTCGATTCTAAATAAACCTTCAAGAAACCATCGAAAACAATCACTTCGCCTGAAGCAATAAATTGATGATTTACGCCTGATATATTGATATATATTGATGTTTTTTCGAGTTCAGCATCTGCCATTTGCGATGCAATAGTTCGTTTCCAAATTAGTTCGTACAAGCGTTTTTCTTGTGAACTTCCTTCCACTTTGTGGGCATTCATATAGCTTGGTCGAATTGCTTCGTGAGCTTCCTGCGCGCCTTTACTTTTGGTGGTGAATTTGCGAATTTGTACGTATTTTTCGCCTGCCATGCTAATAATTTCAGCTTTGGAAGTACCTAATGCCATATCCGACAGATTTACAGAATCGGTACGCATATAAGTTATTTTTCCAGCTTCATAAAGGCGTTGTGCCACTTGCATTGTTTGCGATACCGAAAATCCAAGTTTTCGAGCAGCTTCTTGTTGCAAAGTTGAAGTGGTAAATGGTGGTGCTGGCGATTTTTTTGCAGGTTTGGTAATAATGCTATCAACACTAAAATTTGCATCCTTACATTTTTCTAAAAACGCTAATGCTTCTGCTTTTGTGTTAAATCTTTGTTGCAGTTCAGCTTTTAGTTCAATTGGTTTTCCATTGACATCTAGTGAGTTGAATATTGCCGATACTTTATAGGTTGCTTCGGCGCTGAATTGATTTATTTCTCGTTCGCGTTCTACTATCAGACGTACTGCTACTGATTGCACGCGACCAGCCGAAAGTGATGGACGAATTTTGCGCCATAGAATTGGTGAAAGCTCAAATCCAACAATGCGATCGAGTACTCTACGAGCTTGCTGTGCATCAACAAGATGAATGTCGATGTCGCGAGGATTTTCGATAGCATGAAGTATGGCTTCTTTAGTTATTTCGTGAAATACAATGCGACGGGTATTTCCTGGTTTTAATTTCAATTCTTCATATAAATGCCATGCAATTGCTTCTCCCTCGCGGTCTTCATCGGAAGCAAGCCATATAACTTCCGATTCTTTACAAGCTTTTTTAAGATCCGAAACAGTTTTTTTCTTGTCGGTCGATACCACATATTGTGGTTGGTAATTATTTTCAAAATCAATGCCAATCCCTTTTTCGGCCAAGTCGCGAATATGACCAAAACTGGACATTACTTGATAATCGTTTCCAAGGAATTTTTCTATCGTTTTAGCTTTCGCTGGCGATTCGACAATAACAAGGTTTTTTGGCATATTTTTATTTTAGTTTACAATTTACAATTCAGCAATTTCAAATTAGGGTACAAAATAACAAAAACATGTTGGTATAAGCCAAATTTTCAATACATTATTTTTGTTTTTTATAATTTTAATGGTATTTAGTCTGTAAATAATTTACATTCACTTCGTTGAATTCCATTACTTTTGTTGATTTGGAAATTTTATTAAGTTCACAAATTTAATTGTATTTGTTGAATTTTGATTGAATTATTATTTGAAATATATTAGACTTTATATAGATTAGTATACTATGTGATTTAAAATAAAAGATTTACCACTAAGTCACTAAGGTCACAAAGT
>CAIWCC010000145.1 GCA_903911085.1 uncultured Bacteroidales bacterium
AAATAAATAAATAAATTGATTATATGAAAAAAGTACTTATCATTCACGCTCATCCAGAGAATGCCTCTTTTTGCTCGAGTCTTAAAAATACTGCTAATGACTATTTAAAATCAAAGGGTTATGAAGTTAAAGTAAGTGATTTATATGCAATGGATTTTAATCCCGTTGGCAATAGGTCTGATTTTCACTCAGTTTCAAATCCGGATTTTTTTAAGTATCAAACCGAACAATTGTACGCATTTGAAAACAAACAGTTTAGCGTTGAATTAAAAGCAGAGATGGACAAACTTGAATGGTGCGACATTTTGATTTTTAATTTTCCACTGTGGTGGTTTGGATTACCTGCTATTCTTAAAGGTTGGGTTGATCGTGTATTTGCTATGGGGTTTGTCTATGGAGGTGGAAAAGGAACATATGATATGGGTGTTTTCAAAGATAAAACAGCATTTATAACCATGACTACCGGTGGTCCAGAAAATACTTATACCCAAGATGGAAAAAATGGTAATATCGAATCAATTCTTTTTCCAATACAACACGGTATGTTTTATTTTGTTGGAATGACTGTTCTTCCACCTTTTATCAGTTGGGGACCTGCAAGATCTTCTGAGAGTGAATTACACAATGAACTAGAACGTTATAAAGTTTTTTTGGAAGATATTGATTTGCAAATTCCGATTTACACTAACAAGAATTTGTAACAAGTATGAGAGTAAAAATTAATTCTTAACTAAATATTGTAAAGTTCATTGCTACAAATAATTTATATTGTAGTAATCTATATCTAAAAAAAAGGGTTCTTAAAATTGTGAAAGCTTTAGATTGAAATTTTTCGAAATCATTTCAGATAAATAGACATATAAATATCGAAATATTTGTATAATTATAGTTTCTAAAAATTAAAAAATTACAATGTAGAAATTTCAAAGGCTATATAAAGTAAGACTCAACGCAAATACTCAAATTTATTTTTTGGTTAATTGATAATTACTCTTCATTTATTTTATAATTATTACCAAACAAAATGTCATAAAATTTTGAGGTAATTTTATAATTTATTCATTCAAACCTAAATTATCAGCATGTTAACTGATAAATTCAGAATAACAATCTTAAGCAAATACATATTAATAATTTTCAGTAATTTTATCAATTATAAAATTGTAGCATAAATCATGCTTAAAATGAATAAATTGCTACAAGCCACTAAATATCAACTTAGTAATAATCATATATTATCTTTGTAACGTTAATTCAAATAGACGTAAATCAATTAAATATAATTTTAAATATTTAAATACTAGGATATGATTAAATTATTTATTGTTGACGATCACGAAATTATTCGTGAAGGTTTAAAACAATTACTTGAAGTGGAAACAGACTTTGAGGTTGTTGGAATAGCACAAAGTGGAGATGAAATGCTTCAAAATCTTGATAATGTAAACTGTGATATTGTATTACTTGATTTAAGTATGCCTGGGCAAAATGGATTTGATGTCATAGCACAACTAAAAAAGAAAAAACCAAAACTTAAAATCTTAGTTTTTACAATTAGCCCTGAAAATCGGTTTGCCATAAAAGCATATAAAGCTGGCGCTGCTGGATATATATGCAAGGATGCATCTGTGGTTGAGATAATTAGTGCTGTGAGGTCAATTTACACCACTGGTAGATATATGAATCCAATTTTTGCAGAGCAGTTGGCTTTCGATTTAATTAAGGCCGATAATTCTCCTCAAACCATTCTTTCAAAACTGGAAATTAGTTTGGTTTTAATGGCCGATGAAGGATTGGATATGAAAGAAATAGCTAAAAAATTAGGATTAAGTTTAAAGGCTACTTTGACAACAAAAAATGAAATATTTGAAAAACTACGAATAAATAATTATCTTGAACTCATGCATTATGTAAAAGATAATAAACTTGCCAAGTCTTAATTACAATAGTTCGTTATAAAAAAAGTTTTTTTGAACGCAAAGCTGCAAAGTTGCAAAGCCGCAAAGAAAAACTGAAAGTTTTTGACTTAGCGTTCTTTATTTAGTTGTTGAATATAAGGCATTTAAAACTTTGCGGCTTTGCGTTTACTCTTTGTTTTAAGCAAAGCCACAATTAGTCAAATTGTTCTATTTAAAACACTATTGATCAATACAATATGGCTTTTTATAACGACCCATTGTTAATTAAATACTTTAATAATTATAATGAATTTGATTATTTCCAGTTCACTTTCGTTGAACTGGAAATTTTATCTAGTAAAATACTAGAGAATTCATGACCCGACTGCTTGCTTTCAAGCTTTATATTAAACCGGCTATGTGCCGATGAGAATTCCTGTTTTAACGTCCGTTACGTTCCAACACTTTTTCGTAGGTTTTTACGCCTTACTTTTTGGTCAGACTTGCTTTGCTGCATTCCAATCCATCCACAAAACATTGTTCAAAAAATGTTTTCACTCTGATATAATATTCGGACACATTGTTGGTCAGAACACGTAACTTTTGAAAGTTCATTCAATGAAGATACGATTGGTTCGAAAACTTAAGTAACTGAATTGTAAGCAGAATCCGAAATCGTTGAAATCGAATTGATGAAACGAAAATGAGTAGCGCGAACTGGAAAAAATATAGAGGAATCATAAAATGAACCACACCATTTTTAACAAATAATCGAACAATAAATTTACTTGCCAAAGAAAGGTTAAACAAGAATGTAATGACTTACATCAATTATATAAAATGTTTAACGTACAACAATTGAAAAAGTAGAATTAGTGCCAGCATACGCCCAAATAAATCGGGGAACAACCATAGTAGTATAACATTATTAGCATACAATTTCATCGGACGGTCATCGGACGGTCATCGGACTATAGTAATTATTAATCGCTATGTAATATAGAAGTAGAACAGTGTTAGAAATATGTATATTGTTGTCAGATAAACTTTTTATTTTTCAACAAAAAATATAATCTCCAAAACATGTTGTTAAACAAGAAATTTAGACTTACAAAATTTCACTAAATACTAATTGTTTTGTCTATCTTTGAAATCTTAAAAATTGATATAGTAAAAGGCAAAAATTACCTTTTAAAACACCTACAACAGCATGCGCGGATTCTCATTTTCACTCAAAAGATTCCTCGTAATCACACTAGTAAAGCTACAATTTTCACGACAAACAGGTATTCCTACCACCAAAAACGGATTGGAACGGAAAATTGGGAGTTTGCAAACATCTTTTGGTAAAATGATTTCAGAATCGATAAGTGGAGCAATATAATGGGATAACGCAATGTAATAACGTGTATGAGATAATGCGCATGTAGAGACAAGGCATGCCTTGTCTCTACAATCAAACCCACATCAAACCCACAATCACATCAAATCAAACGAAATCAATCAAAACAAAATATACAATCAAACAATTCCAAATTCTATGAAAAAATTTCAGAATAAATATCGAATACCATCTGCCCGTGCACAATGGAAGGATTATAGTAATGATGGAGCATATTTTATTACTATATGTACGGCACATAGAGAATGTTATTTTGGTGAAATAATTAATGGTGAAATGAAATTATCACATTTAGGTGTTTTGGCCGATGTTATTATTCATGAAATAAAACAACATGCAAAAAATGTTATTGTGGATGAATATGTGGTAATGCCAAATCATGTACATTTTATTTTAGCGTTAGATGGAAATGAAAAAGGTTTGAATAATAAATCATTGACAATGGAAGCATTAGAATTGACACAGGATGTGTCGGTAGGGGATATGGATGCGGAATCAGATGCGGTTGACGTTGGGCGTACTGATGCGGTCGGGGGTACGGTTACCGTAGAGACAAGGCATGCCTTGTCTCTACCATCAAACCATCAATCAAACCATCAATCAAACCAACCCCAAAATTGTGAAAACGAAAAAACGCCAGGTCAAAAACGCTTTCAAAATCAAGGCAAAAATACAATTTCATCAATAGTTGGTTCATACAAATCGGAGGTTACGAAACATGCCCATAGATTAGGTTATAATTTTGAATGGCAATCCCGATTTTGGGACAATATCGTTCGTGATCAAGAATTTTATGATAATTTATTGGCATATATAAAGAATAATCCTGCCAAATGGGAAGATGATAAATTTCATCCATCAAAACCTGATGAAAAAAATTGAATAATACGTTCCGGATTAGTTATGTTTAGTAAATGATATTCCGTGAATTGCTAAACCTATATTTCAAGCTATTATCAAATCTAAATTAACAAATAACAGGACGTTAAAAAATCTCAAATAGAACTTTGAATTATGACCAACACTTTAATCGAAAATTGGACTAATTATTCCATGCGACTTAGAAAAACGTCAGAACCTGACTTTTTTAAAATTCGCAATATCTCGTCGAAGTTTAAAACGTAACTGCCACAAGAAGCTCAGAAGAAAATTCATAGAAAGTAATTTGAAGAAATATTAAAACTTAAAAAACAATATGTTTTCATCTTGAAATATGAGATGTGAATTATAAAAATTATCTTTGCGTTTTGAACATTGCAAATGCCAAAAGAACATGAACAGAATAAAGGAAGTTTTAGAGGAGAAAGGCATAAAACAAACTTGGTTGGCTGAAAAACTAGGTAAGAGCTACAACATGGTTAACGCATATGTACAAAACCGACAACAGCCCAGACTTGAAGTGTTATATGAGATAGCAAAAATATTGGATGTTAATCCCAAAGATTTATTGAAAGAAGAGTAATGAATAAAGAACATCACATAGAAGATAACTTAATCAAGCAACTTACTGAGTTGAAGTACAACTATCGACCTGATATAGTTGACAGAAAAACGCTTGAACTGAACTTCAAAACTAAGTTTGAAGCACTTAATCGTGTTCATCTAACTGAGAGTGAATTTTTACGTTTACGTGAAGAAATCATCAATCCTGATGTATTTGCAGCATCAAAAATGCTTCGTGAACGAAACTATTTTCAACGTGAAGATGGAACGCCATTGCATTACACCCTGGTAAATATCAAAGATTGGTGTAAAAATGATTATGAAGTTATCAATCAATTGCGCATCAATACTGAAAACAGTAATCATCGTTACGATGTTATTTTGCTGATTAATGGTTTGCCTGTGGTACAAATTGAATTGAAAAAAATCGACATTTCGCCACGAAAAGCAATGCAACAAATTGTGGATTATAAAAATGATTCGGGTAGCGGATATAGCAATACGTTGATGTGCTTTATGCAATTGTTTATTGTAAGCAATAGCAATAAAACCTATTATTTTGCCAATAATAAAAACCAACATTTCAGTTTTAATGCCGATGAACAGTTTTTACCTATATATGAGTTAGCAGACGAAAGTAATAAGAAAATCAACTATTTAGAAGATTTCACGGATAGGTTTCTTAGAAAGTGTACACTTGGCGAAATGATTAGCAAGTACATGGTATTGGTGGAAAGCGAACAGAAACTACTTGTGATGCGTCCGTATCAAATTTATGCTGTAAAAGCCATTGTTGATTGCATTCACGAAAACCGAGGCAACGGTTATATTTGGCATACAACAGGCAGCGGTAAAACCCTGACTTCTTTCAAAGCTTCTACGCTGCTGAAAGACAATCCCGACATTGAAAAATGTCTTTTTGTGGTTGACCGCAAAGACCTTGACAGACAAACCCGTGAAGAGTTCAATAAATTTCAGGAAGGCAGTGTAGAAGAAAATACCAACACCGAAACATTGGTAAGGCGTTTATTATCGACCGATTATGCTGACAAAGTTATTGTTACCACCATTCAAAAATTGGGACTGGCTTTGGATGGAACGTATAAGAAAAACTACAAAGAACGCTTAGAGCCATTGAGCAAAAAACGTGTGGTTTTCATCTTTGACGAGTGCCACCGTTCACAGTTTGGCGACAATCACAAAGCAATAAAAGAGTTTTTCCCGAACGCTCAATTATTTGGTTTTACTGGTACGCCTATTTTTGATGAAAATGCAAGTTATAGCACCATTGAAGGACAAGAGGCATCTTACAAAACCACCGATGCTATTTTTGAAAAGCAGTTGCACGCCTACACTATAACACACGCCATAGAGGACAGAAACGTTTTGAAGTTCCATATTGATTATTTCAAAGGAAAAGGTACTCAAAATGCCAAGCCGGGCGAACCAATTGCACAACAAGCAGTAGTTGAGGCTATTCTCGACAAGCACAACGCAGCCACTAATTCGAGGCGTTTCAATGCAACATTGGCAACGGCATCCATCAATAACGCTATTGAATATTATCATTTATTCAAAGCAATTCAGAAACGGAAGCAAGAAGAAAACGAGGATTACTTTACACTTAATATTGCTTGTGTATTTTCTCCGCCATCGCAACTAATTGCAAAAAATGGCGACCAGCAAAGTCAAAAAAATGCCGAAGACATAAAACAATTACAAGAAGATTTGGCTCAGGAGAAAGAAGACAACAAGCAAAATCCCGAAGAAAAGAAAAAAGCGTTGATAGAAATTATTGCCGACTACAATTTGCAGTTTGGAACGAATCATACTATAAATGAATTTGATTTGTACTATCAAGATGTGCAACGGCGCATAAAAGACCAAAAGTACAGCAATAAAGACTATCCGCATAAAAATAAAATAGACATTACTATAGTTGTAGATATGTTACTGACTGGTTTTGATTCCAAATACTTGAATACCTTGTATGTGGATAAAAACCTGAAATACCACGGTTTAATACAGGCATTTTCACGCACCAACCGTGTTCTAAATGACACTAAACCTTATGGTAATATTTTAGATTTCCGTCAGCAACAAGCCGATGTAAATCTGGCTATTGCTCTATTTTCGGGCGAAGACAAAGGAAAAGCCAAAGAAATTTGGATGGTTGACCCTGCACCTGTGGTAATTGATAAATACAAACAAGCAGTAGAAGCGTTGGGCGTATTTATGAAGGAGCATGATTTAGTAAGCGCACCGCAAGAAGTGTATAATCTGAAAGGCGATGCTGCTAAAATATCATTTGTGAAAAACTTTAAGGAAGTACAACGACTAAAAACGCAATTAGACCAATATACCGACATAACCGAAGAGCAACAAGCCAACATCGAAGCTATTTTACCTACCGAAACTTTGCAAGAGTTCCGTAGTTCGTACATAGAAACTGCTAAGAAATTAAGAGCTATACAGCATAGAGATGGCGACCAAGCACCGCCCGATGTTCAACAATTGGATTTTGAATTTGTACTTTTTGCTTCTGCTGTGATTGACTACGACTACATCATGAGCCTGATAGCCGACAGTACGCAAAAGAAACCAGCCAAGCAAAAAATGACCAAAGCACAGGTAATTAGTTTGCTGAGTGCTAATGCCAACTTGATGGACGAGCAGGAAGATTTAACGGAATACATTAATGGACTAGACTGGAACAGCGGACAAGATGTAAATACCTTGACCAAAGGATACGAAACATTTAAAGTTGAGAAAAACGAAAAAGAACTGGCTGACATTGCCTGTATATATTAATTGAAAAAGGTACCACCCATTAATTGAAAAGTATACCAGTGATTTCATCTTAACGAATAAAAATTTCGTTATAAAAGAATGATAAACATGTATACAAAACAAGAAATAATACTACAGAGTTATCGTGA
>CAIWCC010000146.1 GCA_903911085.1 uncultured Bacteroidales bacterium
ACGATAACTCTGTAGTATTATTTCTTGTTTTGTATACATGTTTATCATTCTTTTATAACGAAATTTTTATTCGTTAAGATGAAATCACTGGTATACTTTTCAATTAATGGGTGGTACCTTTTTCAATTAATATATACAAATGCGACTATATTAGCTGAACTTGCAGATAAACGTGTAAAAGCGAGTAAAGAGGAGCTAATAAAATCATTGGAAGGAAATTGGAGGGAAGAGCATTTATTTGAACTCAAACAAGCATATGAACTATATCTTATATTCAAACAAAAAATTAATGAGTGTGATATTCAGATAGAGAAAGTGCTTAATACATTGGGTAATGAAAGCTCTGGTTCTGATTCAGAGAAAAAAGACAGAAAAGTTTATAGTAAAAATAGATTTCATTTTGATGCTACCAATTATTTGAAAAGTATAATTGGTGTAGATATTACAAAGATATTTGGTATCAGTGAACTAATCGCCACTGAAATCATTTCTGAAACGGGGCTGGATATGAGTAAATGGCCAACTAAAAAGCATTTTGCTTCTTGGTTAAACTTAGCTCCTAATAATCGAATCTCAGGAGGAAAATTATTGAAGTCTAAGAAAATTAAAAAGAAAAATAAAGCAGGACAAGCATTTCTAATGGCTGCATTTGCATTACAAAGAAGCGATAATTGGTTAGGGGAGTTTTATAGACGAGTGAAAGCTAAAAATGGTCCGGCAGTTGCCAATAAAGCAACTGCAAGAAAACTATCACTGATCTTCTACGATATGGTAAAAGACAAAATAGAATTCAGTCCAATATCTATTGAAAAATATAACCAGCATTTCAAAGAAAGAAGAATGAAATATATTCAAAATCAAGCTTTGAAACTAGGATTGAGTTTAGTCCCCAATTAATTTGTTTCTTAAGAGGCAAAAAAGTGAGTGGGGCGCGGGGCTAGCCCCGATTAAAATAGTACATCGTATTTCTCCAGTTACTTACTTTAAATAGAACCCACACATTTTTAAGATTTAACCTTAGAGCATTTTACTTTAACCATTTATCCAACCATTCGTAGAAAGTACGTTGCCAAAGAATAGCATTTTGTGGTTGCAAAACCCAATGATTTTCGTCAGGAAAAATAAGCATTTGAGCGGGAACACCTCTCAAAATTGCTGCATTGAAAGCAGCCATACCTTGCGATGCTAGTATGCGATAGTCTTTTTCGCCATGAACCACCAAAATTGGCGTATCCCATTTATCTACAAATAAATGTGGTGAGTTAGCATACGATTGTTGAGCAATGGCGTTGGCTTTGTCCCAGTACGAACCACCTAAATCCCAATTGACAAACCACATTTCCTCCGTTTCCAAATACTGTTGTGGCAAATTAAACATTCCATCGTGAGCAATAAATGCTTTGAAACGTTTTTGATGATGGCCCGCAAGCCAATAAACCGAAAAGCCACCATAACTTGCACCCACACAGCCCAATTTATCTTTATTTACAAAAGGTTCTTTTGCCAATGCGTCGATGGCAGAAAGGTAATCGAGCATATTTTGACCACCATAATCACCACTGATTTGCTCCAACCATTGTTGTCCAAAACCCGGTAATCCTCTACGATTTGGCGCTACTACAATATAACCATTGGCAGCCATTAATTGAAAATTCCAACGGAACGACCAAAACTGACTCACAGAGGATTGCGGTCCACCTTGGCAGTAAAGCAGGGTGGGGTATTTCTTATTTTTATCAAAATGTGGGGGATAAATTACCCATGTGAGCATTTGTTTATTGTCGGTGGTAGTAATCCAGCGCTCTTCCACTTTTCCCATTTCTAGTTGCGCAAGTATTTCTTTGTTCTCAAACGAAAGTTCTGTTTCAGTACCACTTTGGGTATTGATGGAATAAATTTCGTCGGGTTTGCTCATCGAATGTTTTACTCCAATAAGTTTTTCTTTAGCCAATGCCACCATCGAATAATCGTGAACGCCATTGGTAATTTGTGTGATTTTATTATCGCGAATATCAGCTTTATAAACCTGCGTCAATGCATGATGGCAGCTTACAAAATAAATAGATTTACTATCGGCTGCCCAATTCAAACCGTTTGAGTTTTGGTCGAAATTGGCGGAAACATCTGTTTTTACACCTGTTGCAATTTCCATAACAAACAAGCGACTTTTATCAGATTCGCATCCATCGCGCTCCATACTTTCCCATGCCAACCATTTTCCATCGGGCGAAAAAGTAGGATTTTGATCGTAACCCATCATTCCAATGGTTTTGTTTTCAGTTTTACGAGTTTCTAAATTATAGAAATAAATATCTGAGTTAGTAGAAAGTGCATATTCTTTTCCTGTCTTTTTGCGGCATGTATAGGCCACAGTTTTTCCATCCGGGCTCCAAGCCAATTGTTCAATACCTCCAAAAGGTTTCATCGGACTTTCGAAAGGTTCGCCTTTTAAAACATCAATTTCATTCTCAATTGTACCATTTTTATAATCGGCAATAAACGGATGTGGCACAGTTTGAACCCATTCATCCCAATGTTTGTACATCAAATCGTTCACTATCACTCCACTTGCTTTAGGTAAATCGGGATATTTATCCACCGTGCGTTGTCCGTATTTTACATCCGCCACAAAAAGAAGTTTAGTTTCGTCGGGCGAGAAAGCAAAATCGTTAATGCCGTCCTTTCTATTGCTAATTTGCTGGCGATTTGTGCCATCTACATTCATTGTCCATAGTTGCATAGAGCCAGTTTCGGACGATAAAAAAGCGATATGTTCATTGTCGTTCATCCATTTGGCTGATGCTTCGCGAGTGGCAGTTTTGGTTATTTGTTTTTTATCAGAACCGTCAATATTCATTACAAAAAGCTCAGAATTTCCTTTGTTTTCAGCCACGCTATAATACGAAACGCTATATAAAATCTTAGTTCCATTGGGCGAAATTTGTACACCCGCCACACGTCCAAACGACCACAAAACTTCAGGAGTCAAAAGTCCGTTTTGAATTTTTGGAGTTTGTTTACCAATGATTGGAGTTTCATCTTTTGCAGCACACGAAGCCGCCAATACAGCTATTGCCATAATAATTAATTTATTTAATGTTCTCATAATAATTTTTTGAATTGAATAATTTAAACGTCGAAATATCTCTTACGATAATCAAAGTAGAGTTTTTTTTGAAATATCAGATTAAAAAATAGTTTTCCAGTTCGCAATCTGCTGCAAATGTAATATAAATTCCGACAAAAAAGTTCATTCGATATGGCAAAAACACCGTCACATGTATGTGAATGTTCCGCCGAGGGGTAAAAAGTACTTTCACACTGTTGTGAATGCTTGTTTTAGTGCTCAGAAATGGTTTCACATCCTTGTGAAAGCTTCGCCGAGGGGTAAATGCTACTTTCACAAGTATGTGACGCTCCGTCACACCAGATATATTCTTTAAATCTATAAATAATTCTACTTCGTTGTTGGGAACTATTTGTCAGCGACTCGGTATTCGGAGCTAATTTTTTTTTTCTAATCCCAACTCTTGTATTCTTAGAATTTTAATCCGTTCTTAAAAAAATGGTTTATCAGAATACAATTATCTTATGCTGACCGTTGGTTCCTCATAATACATAGGGTGGGATTAGAAATAATTAGCTACGCTGACAGTTGGTTCCCACCCAACAGTGCCAAACTTTGCTCAACTAATCAATATATCCATGTGGTCAGGAGGATTGTTGGATGCCTTAATGATTAATGAAAATAAACTGATTTCATCCCGATAACTATTGATGAAAAAAAATTAGCTTCAATGTGCGAGTCGCTGACAAATAGTTCCCAAAGGCGATGCGAGAATTTGTCGATATAAATAATATTTCCATTAAAATGTAGGGAGGAGCATTTACTAAGTAGATGATTTTTTAGAACAAAAATAAAGACTTAAAGTATCTTTAACAAAATGAATTGCATTTATTTGTCATTGTTACATTCTCAAATAGTTCTGTTGAAACTTAACCTTCTAAATTTTTAGAGCAAACAAATTAAAACATTGTATTTTTCAATCAAATAATTAACCAAACAAAACTATGTTACCCTGTTATTGGCAAAAATCAAATGTCCAACACCATTGTGCACTTCTAGTTTATAGCTGATTATTATACTGTTGTCGCAATTTAATTTTATATCCTGATTTTTGAAGTCGCAATAATAGTTTGTAAATTATAAATTTATACCTATTTTGTTATTATTTAATACCTAAAATCAATTCTTAATGTTGTAAGTTTGCAATGCAAAAAAAAGTAAAATGTAAATACAAGTTTCATTAATTTCTAAAAAACCAAAATTTATTTTCACTTTGTCCATTTATGTCCAATTTCAAATATTCCTTTATGAGGTTTATAAATAATAACGTCATGGGATTGGAAAATAAATCCCAACAACGCGGCATCCAGCTTTTGAATAAGGAATGAGGGGGATATCCGGTCGGACGGGTTTTTGGGCGACCAATACAGGTAAAGAAAGAAAGTGTGGTAGACGGACAGCCGAAAATGATTGTAAGTGGAAGAGCAAAGTACGATGCTTTTGGACGGGTAAAAGAAACCTATTATCCGGTGGTGGATGAGCTAGCTAAAACAGTCTTTAACCCTGCATTTGGCGATAATATAATACCGGCAACAAAAAGCACCTACGATGTGCTCGATAGGGTTACCGAAACCATTTCGCCCGATAACAGACATACAAAAATGGATTACAGTATTGCCGAAGGCAAACTGCTGACCCGCGTAACCGATGCCAATGGCAAGTATCAAGATACCTACACCACAGGAGATGGTAAAACGGTAAAAACGGTGCAGTATAAAGCATACGATACCAGTGGAAATCCTATTGATACCAGTGCATTGATTACTCACTTCCATTACGATGCGATTAATCAGCTCGATACGGTAACGGATGCGAAGGGTAAGAAAACTGTGAGCATTTACGACCTTACTGGTCGTCGGACCTCGGTTTCGCATCCAGCTTCGGGCACAACCACCTTTAAGTACGATGCCGCAGGTAACTTGACAGAAAAGCTAACTGCAAACCTCAAGAATGCAAGTGCACAACCTATTAAATATCAATACGACTTTAATAGGTTGAAAGAAATCAATTACCCGCTTCACCCCGAAAACGATGTGAAATACGTGTATGGTACAAAAGACGAAGCAGGAGCTGCAAATTATTTTCGTGCAGGACGCCTCAAAACCCTCAGCGACGGCAGCGGAGCGCAGGAGTACAAATACGGCAAGCAGGGCGAAGTAACCGAACAGCGCCGCACCTTGGTAATACCCAACCAAGCAGTGGCAACCTACGTAACCAAAACCGCTTACGATAGTTGGAACCGCTTGCAAAAAATGACTTATCCCGATGGCGAGGTGGTAAATTACACCTATAACACGGGAGGGTTGCTAACAGGCGTAGCCAGTGCCAGCAATGAGTATGTGGCCGATGTGAAATATGATAAATTTGAACAACGCACAAAACTCACTTATGGAAATGGCACTGTTACCAACTATACTTACAACGACTCTACCCGTAACCTGCAAAACTTGGGTGTGCTGAGTACAAAGATTAATAAGCAATTGATGGACAATACTTATAAATTTGATAAAGTAGGAAATGTCAAATCGATTGAAAACCTAGGTTCTGAAATGGATGCAGCAAATACAGTAAGTCATAAAATCGGAGGTAAGATAAATCATACCTACACGTACGACAACTTGTACCGACTGGAAACTGCTCACGGTGAGTTTTATCAGGGCACCACCCAGCCAAAAGCAACATACACGCTGAATATGGGGTACGATAACATGCACAATATCACCAGTAAAAAGCAGCATGTTAGCCAAACCGGAATACAGTTTGCCGATACGCTCAATGCAGGTTACGAATTAAATTACACGATAAATGCTGGTAATTCGCAACAAATTAGTAATATTGCAGACGAAAACTACCGTTACGAAGGTATAAAACTTGCAACGCCACCTGCAGAAGCATTGAACAAGAAGAAACAAGAATTCTCGTACGATGCCAACGGAAACCTGATTTACACAGCCACGGGTACGGTAAAAGACACTAAGTTACAGCCCACCAACACCCGCAAACTACTGTGGGACGAAGAAAACCGCCTGTTGGGCGTTTCGGACAATGGCTATGTAAGTAACTATTGGTACGATGCCGCAGGCGAGCGGACGGTGAAAGAATCTTTCGACAACGAAGGCGTATATGTAAACGGCGCACTCAGCGGAGCGCGCACAGGCACAAGCAAGTTTACCGCTTATGTATCACCCTATTTGGTGGTGAACAATGGCGGTAACTATACCAAGCACATTTACATGGGCAGTCAGCGCATAAACAGTAAGGTAAGCAACTCGGGGATATTTACAACAAGCCCCGTAAAAGATACCCTGCAAAGCAAATATGCTGTACTGACTTCAGCAATCAAAGAGCGCTTTGATTCACTGGGCGTAAATTACAAAGGAACAGCACAAACTGGCGGTCTTATCTCTAGCTCTCCTTCAGGGGTTGGGGACACCTATTTCTACCATTCCGACCATTTAGGAAGTTCCAGTCTGATAACCAATAAAGATGGAGAGTTGGTGCAACACATACAGTACGTGCCCTTCGGCGAAGTGTTTGTAGAAGAACGCAACGCCACATGGAGCACACCGTACAAATTCAACGGCAAGGAGCAAGACGAAGAAACCGGCCTCTGCTACTACGGTGCACGGTATTATGACCCACGGACGAGCGTGTGGCTGAGTGTGGATCCGCTGGCGGAGAAATATCCGAATATCGGAAGTTACGTGTATTGTGCAGATAATCCATTAAATATCACCGACCCAGATGGAAGGGTGTTAAATGTTACAACTAATAAAGGTGTAGTCTTATTTGTTTTGGATGATGGCAAAAAGGAAATCTTCTCAATCTCTGCAAAAATGGCTTATAAAAGAGGAATACAGTGGTTTGAACCTAAAGCTAATAATTATATGAAATTAATTGGTTTAGGATTAAATTTTAGAAAAAGCAATTCACTTAAGCATTTTACATGGAAAGAAATTGCCGAATTTGCTGAAAAAGATAGATGGATGATTAGTTATAGACAAGGAGGAAGTGGAGACTGGAAAGCTGAAGGAAAGCCAGGTGATGGCTATTTATTAGTTGATGTCGGAGGTGAACCGTATTGGGCTGATGCCATAGGTCAAATTCCATTTGCAATTGATAAATTTACAGATGAACTGCAGGCAAATGGAGATAAATCAACGGCGGAGAAAGAAACCATTAAATCAGCACAAGAATATGGGGATGGTCAGATATTTAATGGAGTGGCTGACACTAGTAATAGTTATGATAATTCAATGATTCATAGGGCTATAAATTGGGCGAAAAAACGGTATGATGCAATCGTTAATGGAAAGAAAATTGAATTAAAGACAAACAATAATGTTTCACCTAATCAATTAGCTAATCCATCAAGATGAAAACGAAAAAGATTATTTTTTTCATAACAATTATTTTATTCCAATTTATTGCTTTTGTATTTATTACGCAACTGTCTCTATACACTCTTAGAAGTAGTTTTTTTCTGAAAACTGATTTAGCATGGGGTACAAGTTTATTCTATTTTAACTATATGTGTCTCTTTTTATTTTCTATTTCAGATATAATATTTTCTATTTCAAAAAGTAAGATAGTCAAGTTTTTTAATTGGATGTTATTATTTATTATTGCAGTTTTATATTGGTATAATAGTTTATTAATACATCCATATAGAACGGCTCTAATAATAATCAGTTTTATCGTAATTTGTGTTCTTGGTAACTTTATAACACGCAAAATTTGGCGTTGTCAATTGAAATCCTAATCAGGTGAGCTAAGATGGTAATGCTACAAATTTGGCGTTGGTAGAATAATTATCTGAGAATCTAAAGAAACAAAACAGATGAATAGAAATGGTGGGTATATGCTCACCATTTTTTTAGTGCCAGTTTTTCAGAGAATAGAACTTGTAATATGTTTTCTTAATAATCAGCAACAAATTGCTAATATAGCAGACGAAAGTTACCGTCATACTCTGTTCCTCGTAGCGTAGTTAGCGCGGGTTGTTCGGCCAAGCGTCCGTTTCACCCCGAAAACGATGTGAAATACGTGTATGGTACTATTGACGATAAAGGGCCAACAAAAGGCAACCGTGCAGGACGGCTCAAATCCCTTAGCGACGGCAGCGGCGTGCAGGAGTACACCTATGGCAAGCAGGGCGAAGTTACCGAACAGCGCCGCACGCTGGTAATACCCAACCAAGCAGTGGCAACCTACGTAACCAAAACCGCTTACGATAGTTGGAACCGCTTAGTAAGTATGACTTATCCCGATAACGAAGTGGTAAACTACACCTACAACACGGGAGGGTTGCTAACAGGTGTAGCCAGTACCAGCAATGTGTATGTGGCTGATGTGAAATATGACAAGTTTGAACAACGCACAAAACTCACTTATGGCAATGGCGCGGTTACCAATTATACTTACAACGACTCTACCCGTAACCTGCAAAACTTGGGTGTGCTGAGTACAAAGATTAATAAGCAGATAATGAACAATACTTATAAATTCGACCGTGTAGGCAATATTGTAAACATACAGAACAATGCTACTACTGCTAATAATATGGGCGGAGTAATGATACACAACTATCAGTATGACAATCTGTACAGACTGAAACATGCCGATGGCAACTTTACCGGAGCAAATGCTAAAACAGCAAAATATGCATTGGAAATGGGTTACGACAATATGCACAATATCATTAGCAAATCGCAACATATTGAGCAAGTTGGTGTGCAGTTTGATGGAACATTAAAAGCAGGTTACGATTTAAATTATACCATTAATGCTGGTAATTGCCAACAAATTAGTAATATTGCAGAAAATTCGTACCGTACCGAAGGGACACAGCTCCCCTCTCCTCAAGGAGAGGGGTCGGGGGTGAGGTCTGAATTCTCATACGATACAAATGGTAATCTGCTAAGTATTAATACTGGCACAAAACAAGGAGATAAACTAAAAGTGACCAACACCCGTAAACTGCTTTGGGACGAAGAAAACCACCTGTTGGCTTCGTGCGACAACGGCTACCTGACCAGCTACTATTACGATGCCGCAGGTGAGCGCACTGTAAAAATGAGTGGCGATGCCGAAGGTGTTTTTGTAAACGGATTGTTAAGCGGTGGACGCACTGGTACAGCCAACTTTACGGCTTACCTTAGTCCGTATCTGAATGTGCGTAACGGAGGCGAATACACCAAGCACATTTATATGGGCAGCCAACGCATAACCAGCAAAGTAAGTGATTCGGGTATATTTAAACCAGAAAACAACCCAGTAAAAGACACCCTGCAAGGCAAATACACTGCCCAAACAGCAGCTCTGAAAATGCGTTACGACTCGTTGGGAGTACAATACAAAGGCGTTGAAAAAAGTGGAAGTATAGTTTCTTCGTCCTCTTCAGGGCTTAGTGCTTCGTACTTCTACCATAGTGATCATTTAGGGAGCAGTTCGCTCATAACCGACGTTTCAGGCGATATTGTACAACACGTGGAATACGTACCATTCGGTGGCACTTTTATCGATGAACGCCGCTCACTGAGCAGCTGGCATACTCCTTTCTTATTTAGCGGCAAAGAGCGCGACGAAGAAACAGGCTTGCTTTACGTTAGCCAACGATATCAGGATGAAAAGTATGGGATATGGTATAGTGTGGATCAATTGGCGGAGAAATATCCGAATATTTCAAGTTATGTGTATGTTGAAAACAATCCAATTAAATATATTGACCCAGATGGAAGGGAGAAAATTATATCTTTGAACCCAAACGTTGAAAAAAACACTCATTTAATTAATGCAGCAAACAAATATCCAGATGATAAGGCTGTTCATCTTTGGATACATGGTGATTCTAGGTCAATGTATGTTTATGATGAAGTGAAAAAGACAGATATAAGGATATCAACTCCAAAACAATTTGAAACCTTCCTTTCTAAAAACAGTAAAACATGGAAAAATAAAGGGGAAAATGATCATACTACTATTATTTTACATGCTTGTGAAACTGGTAAAGATAATGAGAATGCTCCCTCTTATGCTGCTGTAATTTCTAAGAGTCTAAAAAATACAAATATAATTGCACCGACAGAAAAAGTTGTAGTCAATAACTCAAACGACACTGAAATAGGTAGTTATTCTACTAAAACTGTAAATTTAAATGGTAAAAATACAGAAATTTTAGATCAAAAAGGTAGTTGGGTTAATTTGTTAAATGGTAATAAGACTGAAACTCATTCAGGCGATTGGCAACCAATGAATAAACCAGAAGTTTTGACAGGTAAGTTTTCATTGATTCCTTAAAATTAGATTAAATAACAAGTGATATGAAACCAATAATATTATTAATGTTGATTTTAGTATGTTCTTTTTCTTGTAATTCTAAAAAGGAACAACGTGTAGATGTTATAACAATGAATAACACACGTCCAATTGATGAGTTAAAAAAACTTGTCTTATTAAAGGGGGATACAGCAGCTTATAATGAGTTGGCAACAGCATATTTGAATGAAAAGTATGGTGAAGAATATTTGATTTATTCACTTGTTATGGCTAATAAATACAAATATCCTCGTGCGTATCATGAAGTGTATTTTTGTCTAACTTCCGCATTCAATCATGGTAATGGTGAAATTGATGAAGATACTAAAGCTATTGCAATCAAATATTTACAAACAGGGGTGGTTCTGAATGATCCAGCATCGTTAATGGAGATGGGGGAATTATATTTGGAAGGAAAATATTTTCCTAAAGATACGATTTTAGGCAATGAACTTTATGAAAGAGGCTGGAAATAGATCACCATATTTTTACGATTCGTTGGGAGTGCAGTACAAAGGTGTTGAGAAAAGCGGAAGTATTGTGGTAATGTATCAGATTTGGCGTTATAAAACCAAACAATTGAAAATCAGTGAGAAAATAAAGAGAGAGATGGGAAGATGGTGGGTGTACGCTCACCATTTTTTGTACTTAATGGTTTAAAACGAATGAAAAGGAAGCACAATGGACGAAAATCATCCTTCATGTATCAGATTTGGCGTTAGCCATAGTTGCCCAGTATGCCAATCGGAACATTTAATAAAAAGCGGTAAAACAGGCACGGGCAAACAGCGCTATTGCTGTAAAGCATGTAGCAAACGGTTCATTGTAGATTATAGCTACAACGCCTACAAAACCAATATGAATAAAGACATCATCGTTTTTACCAAAGAGGGCTTGGGGATACGAAGTACGGCTCGAATACTGCGTATCTCTGTTACTACATTGCTCAAACGAATTATTAGTATAGCCAAAGGCATTGTGCAGCCACCCATAGTAATGGGTAAAAGCTATGAAGTGGATGAGATGAGAACCTTTATTGGCAAGAAATCAAGACTTCGCTGGATAGTGTACGCTTTGGATAGGGAAAATAAAACGGTAGCCGATTTTAATGTGGGTAGGCGTACCAATCAAACATTAAAACGGGTAATCAAGAGTTTGGAATTGTCTAAAGCTCATAAAATATATACCGACAAATTGAAGAATTACCGTTATTTGATACCCAAAAAACTTCACTATACCCACATTCACTCTACCAATCATATCGAAAGACGTAATTTGAGTCTCCGCATTCATCTAAAACGATTGAACCGAAAAACCATCTGTTATAGTAGAAGTTTGGTTGTATTGATTGCCATTTTGAGAATTTATTTTTGGAGCTAAATATATTTTTTTTATTGTTGTCCGGTAAAAACAAAAGAAAAAATAATGTCGCTCCTAAGGAGCTCTGGTAATACTTGTAACTTATTGACTACCATAATGTCGCTTCTCCGAAGCTATTTATAAAAAGTCCCATCGGGACGAAATTAT
>CAIWCC010000147.1 GCA_903911085.1 uncultured Bacteroidales bacterium
GGACAGTTTCAGATCGCTACTTAATAGATTTGATTACACAGTTTCAAGCTGGAAAAGCTTCAATTACATAGCTTTTATGATTATATTATTCAAGAAAATTAAAACTAACAAAAAGTCAAGATGACTTCATTATTTAATTTTGTATTATAAATGAATATTGTGTATATTTGTAGTCTTTCATTAGACGAATAATAAACTCTTTAACAACCAAAAATCATGAAGCATTTTCCACCGTCCGAATTGATAATAAATAGTGATGGAAGTATTTTCCATTTGCATTTGAAACCAGAACAACTGGCAGATAACGTAATTTTGGTTGGCGACCCAGGTCGAGTAGAATTGGTTGCAGCATATTTTGACACCCAGGAATGTTCGGTTTCAAGTCGGGAATTCAACACTATCACAGGTACTTACAAAGGTAAGCGAATTTCGGTTATTTCCACTGGTATTGGAACCGATAATATTGATATTGTTATGAATGAATTGGATGCTTTATCGAATATTGATTTGAATTCACGTACCGAAAAGGCTGAATTTCGTCAATTAACTATTGTACGAATTGGTACATCGGGTGGAATGCAACCCGATATTCCTCTTGGAAGTTTTTTGATTTCTGAAAAATCAATAGGATTTGATGGAATGTTGAATTTTTATGCTGGTCGCGATTCGGTTAGTGATTTGCAATTTGAGAAAGCTATGAAATTGCATTTAAACTGGAATAAGCAATTGGCGGCACCTTATGTGGTGGATGCTGACGAAGAATTGGTAAATAGAATTGGTATGGATGATATGCTTAGAGGTGTAACTATTTCAGCAAATGGGTTTTATGGACCACAGGGACGTGTGTTGCGTTTAAATTTGGCAGATATGCAACTTAATGATAAAATTGAAACCTTTCGTTATGGTAGACACAAAATTACAAACTACGAAATGGAAGGTTCGGCCATTGCTGGATTATCTAAACTAATGGGACACAAAGCAATGACTGTTTGTTGCATTATTGCGAATAGAAGAGTGGAAGCTGCAACTACTGATTATAAGCCATTTATTGAAAAATTAGTTACAACAGTTTTGGATAGAATATAAGAACGCTTAACTTCTTAAAATGAAAATGAGTTATTACAAAAGATTAAAAAATTAAATTATGAGCAAAATCAAAAATATCAATACAGAAAATTCAAATGATAAAAACAACAATTCCGATATGGGCTTTGGTGGTTTTGCTTCAACAATATCAGCCATTTCAACAGCTTCTGGAATAGGTGGGATTGCAGTAATAAGAGTTTCTGGCCCCAATGCATTAAAAAACTGCAATTTAATTTTTCGTCCGAAAAATGAAAATTCTACTTTGCTTAAGCAAAATGCCAACACTGTATTTTTCGGGAGCATTGTTAATGAAAATGATGAAATTATTGATGAAGTTTTGATAACAGTTTTTCGTTCACCTCATTCGTTTACAGGTGAAGATGTTGTGGAAATATCGTGCCACGGTTCAATATTTATACAACAAAAAATTTTACATCTCTTAATTGAAAATGGTTGCGTTTTGGCTCAACCAGGTGAATTTACACAGCGAGCTTTTTTGAATGGCAAAATGGATTTATCTCAAGCAGAAGCTGTTGCCGATTTAATAGCTTCTACTTCGGCGGCTTCGCATCGAATGGCAATAAATCAAATGCGTGGTGGTTTTTCAGACGAACTGAGTAAACTCCGTAGTCAATTGCTTAATTTTGTTTCGTTGGTGGAGTTGGAATTGGATTTTAATGAGGAAGATGTAGAATTTGCCGATCGTACACAATTGAAAAGTTTAGCATCTGGAATTGAGGTTATTATTGACGGATTGGCTGATACATTTCATATTGGAAATGCCCTAAAAAATGGTATTCCAGTAGCATTGGTTGGCGAAACAAATGTGGGTAAATCTACTTTACTAAATGTATTGTTAAATGAAGAAAGAGCAATAGTTTCGGATATTCATGGCACTACTCGAGATGTGATTGAAGACACAATAAATATTAATGGTATTACATTCAGATTTATTGATACTGCCGGCATACGTGATACTAAAGATAAAATTGAAAGTATGGGAATTGAGCGTACTTATCAGAAAATTGAACAAGCATCCATTGTACTTTGGATTTTGGATTGTACTCAAGTTTCGGAACATATTGAATGGCTTACAGAACGAATTGAGAAACGGTCGGTGGGTAAAAAAGTAATTCTTGTATTTAATAAAATTGATAAAATTGCTGAAGAAGAACGCGATGTACTCAGCCAAATTTTCGAACAATTTGAAGGAGAGCGAATCTATGTTTCTGCTCGTGAACGTATTAACACCGATGGACTTCAAAAAGCTTTAATTGCAGCTGCACAGCTTCCCGAGATTAATTCAGGAGATGTTGTAATAAGTAATGTTCGTCATTACGAAGCATTAAAACATGCTCATTCAGCCATTTGTAGAGTAATTGATGGAATTGAAATTGGTATTTCAGGAGATTTTCTGTCGCAAGATATTCGCGAATGTTTACACTTTATAGGTGAAATAACAGGTCAAATTTCAAATGACGAAATATTAGGTAATATATTTGGGAAATTCTGTATCGGAAAATAATCATATCTGATTAAAATTAAAAATGATTAATATAGCTCTGATTTTCAGGGCTATTTTTTTTTGATTTGTTCAAATTATTACCGCTCAATTATTTATACAAAAACGTCCGTATGTTACACTCACACGGACGAATTCTAATAAAAATCGGAATTACAATTGCAATAATCCCAAAAACATGCTTATTGAAGTCTGATTACTTTCGGGTGTTGAGAAAAATACCCAGCAATTTACTTTTTTACCTGCCCACATCTGTGGAAGTTCATAAGTAACCGTACCTTCATCACGTATAGCAACTTTTTCCCTGAGGATAGTAAATTTTGAATCAGCGTTCATCAATACCAAATTAAGTTCATCGGGTGTTTCATCCTCCGTTCTTAAAGTAGTATCCCAATCTATTTTGATAGTAGTTCCTGTTAGAACAGCAACATTTATATCATCAGGAAACTGAATACTACCCCAAGCAAAAGAGAGTTTGGAATAATCCAATGAAAAATTGGGTGAAGTTCCAATTATGGCATTTTTCAATGCATAAGAAACTGCTTGGTTCATTCCCTTGTTATTGCGGAATGTGATTTTAAAAATATCCCTAAAGGGACTGAGTTCGGAGTTAGCAAATCCAAATTTGGAGCGCTGTGTAATTTGCGCTTTGGTATTGGGATTTGATGGTGCTTTATACAGTCGAAGGATATTTTGTCCATCTTTGCCAATGGAGGCTACAGCATTGCCGTGGCGACCAGATATTGTACCAAAGGTACTTGAATTAAATTTAGCCATTATTTTTATCGGTTAAATTTTTATCGAATAAAACTATTTTATCATTTTGGTTTTCCTTCCATATACGGCAGATGAAAAAACTGCTCTGGAGTTGATGTGGAGGAACACTGGAGTTGGTGTGGATAAAAACTATATTGAACAAGTGATATAAATGTGTCAAAAAGTCAAATCTTCCTGATACTTCAGTTGTATCATCATCTCATTGTAAAGTGTTTGGTGGTCGAGCCAAGCAGTTTAGCGCGATCGCTAAGGAAAAGTGAGTTATATTAAATTTAGTTGTCATAATCATTTTCTTAAATGTAGGACAGCTTGCCTACTTGTTGTTTGTGTTTATTTATGGTTGCAAAAGTATATGTTGATAACTTGCAAAAAAAGGACAAATAGAGTTGTTAAACAAGATAAATATCAAATTGATTATAATTTTGTTAAATATGATATAAAGTGTAATTCTTAATATTGTAATATCCACATATACAAATAACTATATATTTTAAATAATTGGTTTTTTACGTGTTTTTTTCCATTATTTAATATATGAGATTTCAGTTCTTCATTTGATATCTATTTTTTTTAGCTTCAATAAAATTTTCTAATTCATTTAACTTTTACTACTATGAAATTTAATTTAAAAAACTGCCTAAATGACAATTAAATAGGCAGTTACAAAGGAATATTCACAGAATTTACATTCAATCTAATTATTAAAAGCGCAAAATGCTGAATATGCGCAACTTTATTTTTTAGTGGGTGCAAGTCAATGTTAAATAGTTTACTTGCAAATTGTTAGTGAGTAAAAATATAAATGTTAATTTAAATTTAAGTAACTGGCAAGTTGTCCAGTTTTCGGACAACTTGCCAATTAATTACTAATCACTTACGTATTAAAAGTTTTTTAAATTATCAAAATATTGGCAATTTACAATTGTGCGAAATTGTCCTTTTTTCCGACAATTTCGCCATCAATTTTTGGTTACTTCCGTATTGAAAGCTCAAGAACTATTTGAAATATCGCACTATTAACATTCTGTGAAATTGTCCTTTTTTCCGACAATTTCACCATCAATTTATTGTTAATACGGTATTGAAAGCTCAAGAAATAATTGAAATATCGCACTATTAACAATCTCGGAAATTGTCCTTTTTTCCGACAATTTCTCTATTAATTTAGGGTTACTTACGGATTGAAACTGATTGAAGAAGGAATGAGATTTCTAAATCTGCTCGAATTTAAGTATATCATAAATATTCTGATTTATTACCACTAAATCTTTATTGAACAGAAATGGAAATTAAATTTTTAAAAATCCAAAATTATCTAAAAGAATATGTGTATTTTTGTAGCTGAAAATTACAAAATTCCTTCACATGACTTTAGATCAATATATCGACAATATCAACAAACGCTACAAACTGGGTAATGCCACCGAGCATACTTTCAGAGGCGATTTACAACAACTAATTGAAAGCATAGTACCCGAAATATCGGCAACTAACGAACCCAAACGGCAGAAATGTGGTGCGCCCGATTATATATTGATGAAAAAGGATATTCCAGTGGGTTTTATCGAAGCCAAAGACATTGGCGATAAAGACATGGAAGGTGCAAAAAAGAATGGTAACAAGGAGCAGTTCGACCGCTACAAAGCATCATTGGGCAATCTGATTTTTACTGATTATTTGAACTTTTATATTTATCACGATGGTGAATTTGTTACCAAAGTGAGTATTGGCAATCTCCAATTCCCCTCCAGCGGAGGGGTGCCCGACGGGCGGGGTGGCGATATTGTTTCACTTCCCGAAAACTTTGCCACCTTTACCAATCTGATAAAAGACTTTTGCGCCCATAAAGGACAAACCATTAAAAGCAGCAAAAAACTGGCTGAAATGATGGCTGCCAAAGCCCGATTACTTTCTGACGTGATAGAAAAAGCACTGACACGTGACGAAGTAAAACAAGAGGATAGCACGCTGAAAGACCAAATGGAAGCGTTCAAACAAATTCTTATTCACGACATTACGCCCAAAGGTTTTGCGGATGTGTATGCCCAAACCATTGCTTATGGTATGTTTGCAGCACGACTGCACGACCCAACACTACCCACTTTTAGCCGACAAGAGGCTGCGGAATTGATTCCAAAATCAAATCCTTTTCTACGGAAACTATTTGGCTATATAGCTGGACCTGATTTGGACGACCGTATAAAATGGATAGTGGATGGATTAGTGGAAATATTTCTTGCTTGTAATGTGGCTGAAATTTTGAAGAATTATGGAAAAACCACCAAAATGGAAGACCCCATTTTCCATTTTTACGAAACATTTTTGAGCGAGTATGACCCTGCACTCCGCAAAGCCCGTGGCGTTTGGTACACACCGGCACCAGTGGTAAATTTTATAGTGCGAGCGGTGGACGATATTCTGAAAACCGAATTTGACTTGCCACAAGGATTGGCTGATACCAGCAAAACGACTATACAAGTTGGTGTGCAATCTACCGATAAACGATACACTGACAATATCAAAAAGATAGACCAGGAAGTACATCGGGTTCAAATTCTTGACCCTGCCACTGGAACTGGCACTTTTCTGGCTGAAGTGGTAAAGCACATTCACAAAAAGTTTGTTGGGCAACAAGGCATTTGGAGCAAATATGTGGAAACACATCTTTTGCCACGGCTCAACGGTTTTGAACTGCTGATGGCAAGTTATGCAATGGCACATCTGCAACTGGATTTACTACTCACCGAAACTGGGTACAAACCATTCCCCTCCAATGGAGGGGTGCCCGAAGGGCGGGGTGGAAATAATCCTCGCCTAAGGGTGTATCTCACTAATAGCCTTGAAGAAAGCCATCCCGACACAGGAACGCTTTTTGCCAACTGGCTAAGTTCGGAAGCCAATGAAGCAAATCGTATTAAACGTGATACGCCTGTGATGGTGATTATGGGAAATCCTCCTTATAGTGTAAGTAGTAACAATAAAAGTGAATGGATTGAGAACTTAACTGCTGATTATAAAAAAGAATTGCAGGAAAGAAATATACAATCATTATCAGATGATTATATCAAATTCATTCGATTTGGATAACATTTTATTGATAAAAATGGAAGTGGAATTTTAGCTTATATTTCTAACAATAGTTTTCTTGATGGTATAACTCACCGACAAATGCGAAAGCATTTGCTAGAAAGTTTTGATACCAGTTATATTTTAGATTTACATGGAAACGCACGAAAAAAAGAGGTATGTCCAGATGGTTCTGCTGACCAAAATGTATTTGATATCATGCAAGGTGTCTCAATTAACATCTTTGTAAAAACAGGAACAAAAAAGAAAAATGAATTGGGAAAGGTTTTACAGTTTGATTTGTATGGGAAAAGAGAAACGAAATATGATTTTTTAATTGAAAATAATTTAAAAGATTTAAATTGGAATAAATTAAGCCCCAATTTCCCCAATTTATTTTTCAATAATAAGACTTATGATGAAACAGGAAAATATGAGTTAGGTTTTAGCATTGATAAATTATTTTTATTAAGTAATTCTGGGATTGCAACTGAATTTGATGATTTTGTTATAAGGCATTCTAAACAGGAATGCATAAAACAGATTGAGGATTTAAAAAGTAAAAATGAAGAAGTCATTATTAGAGAATATGTATTGCCTATTAAATCTCTACAAAAGGTTAAAAATGCGATAATAGATTTAAAAGGTTCAAAAAACATTACTATTAGTCCAATTTCATACAGACCATTTGATAATAGATTTTGTATATATACAGGAAAAACAAATGGATTAATGGCTAGACCAAGAAAGGATGTTATGAACCATATGATCAAAGCTAACTATGGTCTTTGTTTCTCAAGATTAGTTGTAGGAGATATTGAGTGGCGTGATGTTTTTGTTTTAAATAAAATTGTAGAAAAAGGAATTATGGCAATGAGAGTAAGTAATAATGCACCTCTCTTCCCTCTTTATATTTATCCCGAAACCAACATCCAACAAACCATTGTCACAACAGCAGAGCGCACACCTAATTTAAACCTTGCCATTGTAAATGAAATGGCTGAAAAGTTGGGGTTGAGGTTTACGAATGAAAAAGCCACCCCGCCTTACGGGCATTCATCAACCACCCCGCCCTCTGGGCACCCCTCTAAAGGGGAATTTGGGGAATTTGCACCGATAGATATTTTGGATTATATCTATGCCGTGTTGCATTCTCCCACCTACAGAGAAAAATACAAAGAATTTTTGAAAATTGATTTTCCTCGTGTGCCTTATCCAAAAGATGTTGATACATTTTGGCAATTGGTAAAACTGGGTGGAGAAATCAGACAAATACATTTGTTGGAATCGGATGTCGTAGAACAATACATTACCCAATATCCTGAGGATGGCGATAATGTGGTGCGGAAACCGCGCTTCTCTTATTCCCCTTTAGAGGGGTGCCCGCAGGGTGGAGTGGTTGGAAATGTGTATATCAACGACTCCCAATACTTTGCCAACGTACCGGAAGTTGTGTGGAATTTCTACATTGGTGGCTACCAACCTGCTCAAAAATGGCTGAAAGACCGAAAAGAAAGAACCTTGGAGTTTGATGACATTCTGCATTATCAGAAAATTATTGTCGCACTGACTGAGACAGATAGGATTATGAAGGAGATTGATGGGATAGAGATAGAATAAATGTAACTAGCAAATAAAAAACCACCAATTTTTCGCAATTAATAATCACCAGTTTAAAAAGAGATTATTTTGATTGTTATAATCAGAGCGGTGTTTTATCCCGGAGCTTTAGAGGCTGTGTAAAAATTAAAAAAAATAAGTTCTTTGACGTATTGTATAAATGGAATAAATTGATTACCTTTATGGCTTATAATTAAATGA
>CAIWCC010000148.1 GCA_903911085.1 uncultured Bacteroidales bacterium
AATAATGCTTGTGAAGTTCCTAACCACAGATTCTGCGATTTATCTTCTACAATCATCATAATTTTGTTAGCTCCCACAAGTTTCAAATCTTTTAAAGGTGTAACAGTAATCGTGGCATTTTTAACAATACATTTGTTTAGACCCGAATCAGTTCCAATATATACAGAACCATCAGTTCCGAGAACTACTGACCACGCATGATTGCTATTTAAAGAATTAAGAGTTGATTTGTGAGTTAAACTGACTTTTTTATTTACTTTACCTTTTTTGTCAAAAAAGAGTACTACCACTCCATTATCCTTAGTACAAGCCCAAAGTGCATTATGTTTTTTGTCATTTATAAGCCTGCTAACCTGCTCAGAGGATACCATGTCCGATAACTTTCCTATAGAAACAAACTCCGAATGACCGGTGACTGGGAAATATCGCACCAAACCATTAGTACAACCTATCCACAGACTATTGTATGAGTCGGTTGTTAATGCAAACGGAGATAATAGCTTTATGCCTTGACTATCAAAAGGTTCAATCTTTGAAGTGCCTGTGTTGATTTTAAAAAGTCTTTCGTTAACACAGAGCCAGATATTGCCGTTACTATCTTCAACAACCGAAGGCGAAAAAACCATATATGTAGGCAATATACCTGGAATTGGTATATTAATTAATTGATTTGTTTGTAAATTATAGCAATATAATCCATTAAAATTTGCACCTATCCAGATACGTCCCTGACTGTCACGAAACAGCATTTTCACAAACATCCCTTTGGTTTGCTCTAACCTCTGAATTTGGTCGGGTAATTGGTGTAAATCCAGCGAGGCAATTCCTTTTTGCTGTGATCCAACCCAAATTGTTTGTGTGCGGTCTACTATGATTGAGTTAATTACATTGTTTACAAAAAAAGAATTGTCGGATAAATTCAGTTGTATACTAGTATTTATCAACTCATCGGTAACAAACAATGAATTGGCTGTACTGATTAAAATCTTTGAAGAATCAATGCGAGTTATACCTGTAATAGCCAATCCATTATAGTCTTTAAGTCTGGTTAGACTTGCCGGATCAATTAGACCGTTCCTTTTTATAGCACTATCATTCAATATAAATACTCCATTATTAGTACCTATCCATATCTCGTTTTTACTTTTTCGAAACAAAGAATTAATATTTAAATCCCTGATAAGTTGTCCGGGAGTATACAAGCTTCCTTGTTGATGCCACAGAAACCAACATCCTTTTATTGTTCCAACTAAAATATCCCCCTTGCTTGTTTCCTGAATAGATATTACAAAGTTACTGTAATCGGGAGTCGTCGAATTAAAATATACAGCTAATACCACAAACTCGTTGCCTCTGATAGTAACTTTAAAAATTCCATTTGTTGTTCCAAACCAATAATACCCTTTTGAATCGGCTAAAAACTCTGTAACAACTGCTGATTTTAGGAGCTCAAATTTATAATGTTGAAACTGATCAGTTCGATAATCGTACCTGTCTACACTTCCGTTTTCAGTTACAATCCATAAGTTCTTTTCTTTGTCTACTCCAAGTTCAATTACTCTATTGCCGCTTATTGAACTTTTATTATAAGGATCATGTCGGTATTTGACAAAATCGGTGCCATTGAACCGATTTAATCCATCATAAGTATTTACCCAAATAAAGCCATAATGATCCTGTACAACTTTACCTGTAGTAAACTGCGAAAGTCCTTCATTGACAGAATACACTTTAAGTTGGAACTGTTGATTGTAATTGATT
>CAIWCC010000149.1 GCA_903911085.1 uncultured Bacteroidales bacterium
AAACGAAATGGAATGACTTTTTTAATACAGATTTACTGTTGTCTGAATTGAATATTGATTCACAAATAGTTGACTTAGTAGAAATTGGAAGTGGATACGGAACTTTCACAATTCCGACATCAAAACTGATTCAAGGAAAATTATACGCTTTCGACATTGAGGATGATATGATTGAGAATCTAAAGCAGAAAATCCGAAACCAACAAATTGACAACATACGATTAGAGAAAAGAGACATTCTTGCTCATACAACCGGACTTCCTGAGAATTCAATTGACTACGTGATGTTATTCAACATTTTGCACCACGACTTGCCCATAGACTTTATTAATGAAGCCTATCGAATTTTAAAACCAGAAGGTAAAATAGGAATCATCCATTGGAGAAGCGACATTACGACACCACGAGGTCCTGACTTGAATATCAGACCAAAACCAGATCAAATTGTGAATTGGTTTGACAAACACAAATTTCATATTGACAAGCAACCCTTTATAATTGAACCATATCATTTTGGATTAATCATTTCAAAAATTTGAACACTCGCATTCGCAGAACCGCGTCAGCGTGGGTCTGAAAGTTATACAGAAAATTGAATATTAATGCTAATTTATTAACAATAGAATATTTTACAAAACAAAATACTGTAAAAGATAAATAAACCTCAAATTACACACGTGAAAGATACCCCTGTAACCAACGAATATATAAAGTTAATCAACGAAACAATTCATGAATTAAGCATATATACCGATTATGATGAAGAGCCATTTGTATGTTTGTATCCAAATGTATTTGCAAAAGAGCTTGAGATTTGTACTGACAACCTAAGAAGAATTAATATTGATTTGGTAAAAGTAGAGTTTGTGGACACATTGGAAGATTACAACAAGATATTTTTTCAAAAAAAATTATTTGAATTCAAGTTTGAGCGGCTTTTGAATTGGAAACATGATTATGAAAACGGAATAGAAGAAAATTGGAGAAAATTCAGAATGGAGTTTAATGAGTTTACAGATTATCAGTCATCTTTTCATGTTGATATTAGCTCTAAAGAGTACAAACAATTGAATGACATTTACATAAACCTTTCTTCCAGACTAACGATACTAAAGCATAGTGTAAAGTCTATGTTGGTGCATTATGAAGAGTTAGGGAAGATATATATTCAGGAGAATAATCTTAAAATTGTTCCATCAGAGGATAAAATTCTTCAGAAAAAAGCCCCGAAGGAGAATTCTATAAAAGTGAAACCCGCTTCAAAGAAAAAAACCGATATTATCAAACTCATTTCTGCAATGTATGATGCCAAATTGTTTGCGGATGCTGATGGTAATCCAATTACCAATAAACAAAAGTTAATGGATGCCTTTGGTGAGTTTTTTGGAGATGATTTTTCGGCTTATAGCACTTCATTGTCGCAAGCTAAAACCCGCGACGAAAAGACTTTTATAAAACCGTTTAAAGTGATAGAAAAAGAAGCTTTACGATGTTTTTATGCTGTAGTGGAAAAATAAATAAATTATAACAACTAAGTACATGACAAAAAACTGAAAATATCTATATTTAATTGATTATTAGGATTTAAAAGTGTTGTAGCAATAAATGTCAACCCATATTTGAAATAGCTTTTCGCCATTCTTCCATTATTGAGTATTCTAATTGGTTTATT
>CAIWCC010000150.1 GCA_903911085.1 uncultured Bacteroidales bacterium
AATAAACCAATTAGAATACTCAATAATGGAAGAATGGCGAAAAGCTATTTCAAATATGGGTTGACATTTATTGCTACAACACTTTTAAATCCTAATAATCAATTAAATATAGATATTTTCAGTTTTTTGTCATGTACTTAGGAATAACAATTAAAATTAAAACAAAATGACAAAATCAATTTTATGTACCGTAACAACTGGTATTTTAGTAGGAGCAACTGCATTTTTTATGCCACATTTATTGCTCGGCATTTTTATCTTTTTTATTATAATCAGACTACTACATTGTGGTAGAAGAAGACATGGCTGTTGTGGAACTAGTAGCAGACACGAACGTTTATTTTACATGGCTGACAAAATTAGAAAAATGACCGACGAGGAATATGCAGAATTTAAAACCAAAATGGGTGGTGGATGTTGCAATTCGGGATATCATTCTCATTGCGGATGCGGTTCTAAGTGTAAATGCTGTAGCGATTGTAATTGCGACTGCAACTGTAACAATGATGGCAAGTGCGATTGTAAAGATTCAAAAAAAGAAGAAACAACAAAGTAATTAATCTTAAAAACAAAAAGAATATGTCTAGAAAATCAAGATTTTTAGTGGGATTATCGGTAGCAGCACTTACTTTTGGAGGCTTATGGTCTACCATGGGACCCGAAAAATTCAATAGTTGTCGTCCTTGCCACCGAATGCAACATTGCTGTATGCACGACGAATGCAACAAACATTGCGATGAATCAACAAAAGTGATTAACGCTGATAAAGTAATTGTTGTTAAGGAAGTTATCAAACAAGACTCTGTAAATTAACAACAGTATAAAAAAATGACAAAACCCTTCTATTTTTTCTGGATTGAAAATTGAAGGGTTTTATTTTTTTATCTTTTTGTTGATCGACTTTTAGCTGATTTACTAAAACCACCCATTGAAGGTCTTTTGCCCTTCTGAAAAGTTGAATTTGCTGACTGGCCCCGTAATTCCTTTGATTTTGGATTCGGATTTGCAGAACGATCAGTTTTTTTAAGAGGTTTCGCGCTCCGTGTTCCACGTTCTATGTTTCGGGTTTCGGGTTCAGTGTTTCGCATTCCGGGTTTCGAGTTCTGGGTTTCGGGTTTCGGGTTTCGTGTTTCGTGATGCGAACTTGAATTAACAAGAGCTGCCATTAAATCTGTCATCTCTTGAGGTAGTAACTGGCGCCACTCACCTGTAGGAATACCTTTTAGATTGATATTCATTATTCTTACACGTTCCAATTTTTGAACTTCATATTCAAAATACTCACACATTCGGCGTATTTGACGGTTCAAACCTTGAACTAAAATAATGCGAAAAGCATAAACCGATTCTTTAACTACCTTGCATTTTTTTGTTGTTTCTCCAAGTATTGGAACACCACTACTCATTTTTTGAATAAATTCGTCCGTAACTGGCTTATTGACAGTAACGATATATTCTTTCTCATGATTGTTGCCTGCACGGAGAATCTTATTAACAATATCGCCATTATTAGTCATAAAAATCAGACCTTGCGATTCTTTGTCTAACCGTCCAACCGGAAAAATACGTTCGTGATAACCAATATAATCAACAATGGAGTCCTTAACGCCAATTTCGGTAGTGCTAATAACGCCAACAGGCTTATTGAAAGCCAGAAAAACAAAATCATTACCTTTCTTAGCTTCAATCCGTTGACCATTCAACATTACTTTATCTTTTACAGAAACTTGATCGCCAATTTGGGCACGTTGGCCATTAACAAACACTTTTCCAGTTTCTATGTATTTATCAGCTTCACGACGTGAACATAAGCCACTATCACTGATAAATTTGTTTAATCGTATTTTTTCAATCATTTGATTTTAAAGAGTTTCGGGTTTCGCGTTTCGCGTTTTTGCACTTTGTGATAATAAATGAATTTATTTACGTAACCACCTTTATCACTGCTCAATTTTTATTGAGTATAGTACAAAAGAAAAGAAAGAGTTTTAATTTGTCGTCAATATATCAAGCAATTCACTAACAATCATAGCCGTTGCTCCCCATATTTCCACATTATTAACTTTATAATACGGAGCTGAAATTTTCAATCCCATAGCACCAGCATAAAATTCTTTTTCATATTTATTTTTATTATCAAGCAAATCGGCGATATTCGCTTCTATAACCGATTGAACTTCATTTTTATCAATATTATAATCAAGTTTTTCGGAGCTGAATGCCACATAAACCTTAATCAGAAAATTACTTGGCGGAACAAACAAATCTGAAAGTTGCCCAATTATTTCAATTTTATTTGATTCGACACCAATTTCCTCGAATGTTTCACGCAAAGCGGTAGCAACAAAATCAATATCTGCTTCTTCCTTTTTACCACCAGGAAACGCAATTTGACCACTATGAACACCCTCATATTCACTTCTTTGAATGAAAATAATTTTCAGGTGTTCGTTTTCGGGAAAAAGAAGAATTAAAACAGCGCTTTTTTTTGCAAAAGGTATCATATCACGCATTCCAAAAAGCGCTTCCATTCTATTGGATGGAGCCATTTTGATATGCGAGCCTTGACCAGGCAAAGGGTTTTGAAATTTTTGTTTTAAATCATTCTTGCTGATTAACATGATGTTAGAAAAATATTTCTTTTTGATTTCAAAGGAAAAATTTGACTGTAGTATAAATAAAAAAACTCTTTTGGTGTTACTATATCCAAAAGAGTTTTGAGTTTATAACACTCAAATTATCTTAGTATTTGACATTTGTATTTTACACAAGCAGATTTTCAACTTCATTTTTTAATATCGGAAGATGTTTGATAACAATATTCCAAATCTGAACATTTTCAATTTCATCGTAACCATGAGTAAGCTTGTTTCTAGTATCCACAATTCTTCGAGAATTTGAAATTGTAATGTGTGGATTTTTTTTTAGTAAAGAATTCATGGCTTCGCCAATGGTAATTAAATTTCTTTCAACTGCATCTTGAAGTAAATAATTTGAATCATAGATAATAAAATCCTTATTTTCACCAATGTAGTTATCAATATTCTCTATACAAATCAAAATATCTTTAATAATTTTATTAGTTAAATTGTCCATAGATAGGATATTTTGTCGCATTTATTTCGCGAATAAAAAATGGATTTTTAAGAGATCGCTCAGATAATATATCGATATTTCGTTTTAATAAATCGCTTAACTCGTATTCTAAATTCCACAAATGCTCACCTGCATCAACCGGATCCAATCCTTCTTGAAGATTTATCAAAAAATCAACATCGCTATCATTGTTAAAACTCTCAGTAAGCACAGACCCAAAAACAAAAGCATTTTTTATTTTGTGTTTTTGTAATAAGTCTCTGATTTGAGGCATAAATGCTTGAATAGTGGGATGAAGCATACAATTATTAGTTTATTATTTTGCAAATATACAACTTTATTTTTATTGACAAATAACGCAACCTTCGCATTTCGACAACTCCCCACGCAATCTCTTTTCAACCAGCATTTTTATACGATCTTGTAAGGCTGGAATACGGATATTTTCAATTACATCGTTGGTAAAAGCAAACATAAGCAACAGCCGTGCTTCATTCTCAGAAATGCCACGCGATTGCATATAAAATTTTGCTGATTCGTCCAATGAGCCTATTGTGGCACCATGCGAACATTTTACATCATCGGCATAAATTTCCAGCTGAGGTTTGGTGCGCATTTTTGCAGTTTTGCTCAACAATATATTTCTGTTGGTCTGGAATGCAGCAGTTTTTTGAGCATCTTTTGCCACAAAAAGTTTACCTGTGAATCCGCCTTTAGAGCTATCGTCCAAAACATATTTAAATAGTTCTCTACTTTGACAATTTGGCTTATTATGTATGATGGAAGTAAAATTATCAACAAGTTGGTTTTTATCTGCAATAACCATTCCGCACAACAATGATTCGCAGTTTTCACCATCCAAATCAATTTCTATTGTATTGCGTGTTTGACCATTATGCAATGTGATAACATTTGCCAACACATTGGAAGATTCTTGTTGGTCGATGAGCAAAGTGGAAAGATTGGTCGTTTTGGTATGTGTGTTTTCTAATTTATAATGCTCATAAATAGCATTCTGACCTACAAAAACTTCGGTAACCCTATTGGAAAGAAAACGTACTTCATCAACCGTATGATCGCAAACTAATAATTGGGCTTTTGAACCTTCTTCGAGAATAATCAAATTGTGACTATTTGCCATTGAATCAACATCGGAACGCATAATATTTACTAGTTGCACTGGTTTGTCAAGCACCACATTTTTAGGCACATACATAAAGAAACCATCTTGAGCAAAAGCACCATTAAATGCTATCAATCCATCATTCTTATTGCTGGTAAGTTTCCCAAAATACTGTTTTACAAGCTCGGGATGCGATTCTGCAATTTGATTTAAACTACCAATAATCACGCCTTCAGGCAATGTTTTATTACGAATATCATTAACAGGATAAAATGCATCATTCACCACAAAGTAAAGATAAGAATGTATGCCTGGCACATCACAAGTAAACACTTCATAAGGATTCACTGGCATCGGGATACGATTGATATTCAACCCATAATCGACAGAAAGCGCTGAGGTTAAGTCAGTATATTTATAATTTTCCAACTCAATTGTTGGAAAATGCAATTCTTCAAAAAGTGCAAAAGCAGCATCACGCAATTCATTCATAACCGCAGCCGAATGTTTTTTTATACTTTCGTGATGTTGTTTGTATAAGTCAATATATTGTTGTTCCATAATTTTTAAGTCAACATCTGTAAGTTAATGGTTCATGATCATCTAAAAATCTAATTTCTACAAACTTCAAACTTATTTTATTCACCATCCACTTCTTTCTTAATCCAGTCATAGCCTTTTTCTTCGAGTTCAAGTGCCAATTCTTTTCCACCAGTTTTCACTATTTGACCATTATAAAGTACATGTACAAAATCAGGTACAATATAATCGAGTAATCTTTGGTAATGAGTAATGACAATACTTGCATTATCGGCAGTTTTGAGCTTGTTGACGCCATTGGCCACAATGCGCAAAGCATCGATATCCAACCCCGAATCGGTTTCGTCAAGAATTGATAAACGCGGGTCAAGCATAGCCATTTGAAAAATTTCATTGCGTTTTTTTTCACCACCCGAAAAACCTTCATTTACTGAACGGTTGGCTAGTTTATTGTCCATTTCAACCAATTCTTTTTTTTCACGCATGGTTCGTAAAAAATCGGTAGCCGAAAGTGGTTCTAGATTTTTATATTTACGATGCTCATTTAGAGCCGACCGCATAAAATTGACCATACTAACCCCTGGAATTTCAACTGGATATTGAAAGCTCAGAAAAACACCTTCTCGCGAACGAGCTTCGGGCGATAATTCCAATAACTTTTTACCATAAAAATTCACTTCGCCAGCCGAAACTGTAAAAGCTGGATTGCCAGTAAGTACAGATGCTAATGTGGATTTACCAGCACCATTTGGTCCCATTATCGCATGAATTTCTCCTGGACGAACCGTTAAGTTCAATCCTTTTAATATTTCCTTGCCATTTATATTGGCATGTAAGTTTTTAATTTCTAACATTTTATTTTAACCACAATAGGCACAATAGAAAATTAAACAATCACAATATTGATAATTTGTATAGAATTGCCAATAAAGTGTTCTTCAGAAATATATTGTGCTGATTTTTAATTATATTTAATAACCGTCTGGTAGATTAAAAAAACTTTTAGTCACCAATGTTTTTTGTCCCTCTTTCATAATATTTCTACATTTAAAATTTATCAAAATTCCTTTTGGTAGAGCGAGTAAGAAAAGATGACTTAATAGTTGAGCTTCATTAATTGGGTTGAAACAATCAACAGTTTTTAACTCTACAATGACAATATCATTAACTAACAAATCAAGCTTTAACTCTGTTTCCAAAAAGTTTCCTTTATAAACTAAAGGTAATGCAACTTGATTTTTTACTTCAAATCCCCTGCTTCTAAGTTCAAAAGTTAAACATTTTTCATAAATTGATTCAAGTAATCCTGGTCCAAGATGTTTATGAACCTCAATTGCAGCACTTAAAATTTCATAACACAAATCGTTAATTTCCTTTTTAGTAGTATACATTCTTTCGATTTTAAATATTACGCTATCTAAGTCTTTCTGTTAAACTCAAGATGATTTAATCTGTAACAACTAATATATATTAACAATTAAGCAACTTCTTCAATTTTTAAAAATTCAAAAACTAGATATAATTAACCGCAAAAGAACAATAGAAAATTGAATTTAAATTAAAAACAAAATATTCAAAAACCAGTTCCGAAAAATTATAATGTAATTAAGTGTATGTTTTGCACTCTTAATTCATATTTTTAAATTTTCTATTGTGCCTAATGTGGTTAAAAAAAGTTTATCCCACACTACCTTCCAAAGTTATTTGCAACAGTTTTTGTGCTTCTACTGCAAATTCCATTGGCAATTGGTTCAGCACATCTTTTGCATATCCATTAACTATCAGTCCTACAGCTGTTTCGGTAGATAAACCCCGTTGATTGCAATAAAATATCTGATCTTCGTTAATTTTTGAAGTTGTTGCTTCGTGTTCCACAATCGCCGAATCGTTGTTCACTTCCATATACGGAAATGTATGAGCACCACATTTGTCACCAAGTAACAAACTGTCGCATTGCGAGAAATTACGTGCATTTTCGGCTTTCGGATTGATACGCACCAAGCCTCTATAACTATTTTGACTTTGTCCAGCCGATATACCTTTTGAGAGAATGTGACTGCTTGTGTTTTTGCCAATATGAAGCATTTTTGTACCTGTATCGGCCTGTTGGTGATGATTGGTAACTGCTACCGAGTAGAATTCTGCCGACGAATTATCGCCCAACAAAATGCAGCTCGGATATTTCCAAGTAATGGCAGAACCTGTTTCAACTTGCGTCCACGACAGTTTTGAATTGTCGCCTTTGCAAATTCCTCGCTTGGTAACAAAATTGTAAATTCCACCAACACCATTTTTATCACCAGGATACCAGTTTTGAACTGTAGAATACTTAACTTCAGCATTTTTCATTACCACAATTTCCACAATGGCAGCATGAAGTTGATTTTCGTCGCGCATTGGTGCTGTGCATCCTTCCAAGTACGACACATAGCTATCTTCATCTGCCACAATCAAAGTTCGTTCAAATTGTCCAGTATTAATGGCATTGATGCGAAAATAAGTGGACAGTTCCATTGGACAACGCACGCCTTTGGGAATATAAACAAATGAACCATCGCTGAAAACGGCACAATTAAGTGTAGCAAAAAAGTTATCGGCATAAGGCACCACCGAGCCCATATATTTTTGCACCAAATCGGGATGGTGTTCCACGGCTTCGCTGAACGAGCAAAAAATAATTCCCATTTCGGCTAGACTTTCTTTGAAAGTAGTTTTCACCGATACGCTATCCATAACCACATCCACTGCCACGCCCGAAAGCATTTTTTGTTCTTCCATCGAAATGCCAAGCTTATTGAAAGTTTTTAGCAATTCAGGATCTACTTCGTCCAGGCTTTGTGGTGCGTTTTTGCGAGGAGCAGCATAATAAGCAATACTCTGAAAATCAATATCTGGAATATTAAGATGCGCCCACGAAGGCATTTTCATTGTTAGCCAATGATGGTAAGCTTTTAAGCGAAAATCGAGCATCCATTCTGGTTCGTTTTTTTTTTCAGAAATTATGCGAACCACCTCTTCACTAAGCCCAATGGGAATAATATCTGTTTCAATATCGGTGCTAAAACCGTATTTATAATCTGTTTGGGTAAGTTGGTCTATTATATTTGTTGACATACAATCAATCGATAAGTTAATTTCAACATAAAATGAAACTTCTACATTTCAAAAAGTCATCATTCCTTAAATAAAGACTGCAAAGGTACGAAAAAAATGCGTTTTATACAGCAAATTTCTGGTTCTTGAGCAGTTATTTACATAACACTCTTTAGCTCATTATTGTTTTTTGGAACAAGCAACAAAATACAGCTCGTACTAGCAATCAACTTATTACAAAGCTAAAAAATTGAAATAAGCACTTCAAATTGACAAACCATTAACAAACAAGTTACTAAGAGAAAACGGTTTTACATTACAAATACTTTAAAGTAAAATTAGTATATTTAAAAATTGTTCTTATCTAATTTAGTAGAATTGAAACAAAATGAAAATTATTAGAAACTGTTTTAGGGGGGAATAATATTATGGAGGAATCAAACACCACAGTTGAAGAACAAAGAAGCTGGCTTAAAAAACGACAAGTTAAATCTATATAAACTCTAATTACTTTAGATAAATGTATTTGAAAATAAAGCGAAGCACTAGTTTGATACTTGTACTACCAACTAATCGAAAGGTTGAATAAACTATTCACAGTCAGTATAAACTATTGTTATATAACGGATAGCATGTTAACTGACTGTGTAAAAATTACGCCAAAACTATTTTTTTATTACTGCCCCACTTCCTGTAACTTTGGTGCTAACAGTAGGATTACCAGAATATTCAACATTGCCAGAGCCTGTAATTGTTGCATTTAAAGTACTGTTTACGGCGGTATATATATTTCCACTTCCTGTTATTACACAAGTAGCATTTTGAGCCACCAATTGCGATAAATTCAAATTTCCACTACCCGAGATACCTGCCGAAAGTGTTCCCACTTTTCCTTGTGCCGAAATATCACCACTACCTAATATCGTGGCGTTTAGTTTTGTAAGATCAACCATTTTATTAATACTAACATATCCGCTTCCAGTAACTTGTATTGTTTGGATATCCTTGAACGTTGAATTCAAAACCATATTTCCACTCCCTGTTAGAATAAGAGTCTTCAACGAATCGGGCATAGTTATAAGCACTTTTGCATTGCTGTTTAATATAATTTTATTAGTTGGATTATTGGAAATTACTAAAGTGTTAGATACAACCGACAAAGTTAAGTATTGTATAATATTTTCATAATCTGAAACTTCTACTCGAAAAGTGTCGCCACTTAACACTTCCACATTGGCAGATGTTAGCAATTCTATCGCCTGAAAATTTGTAGCAGTTCTATTTTCTGTTATTATTGCACCTTTGCCCGATACTCCAAACATATCGGTTATGCAGGATGAAAAAAAGAATATAGAAACCAACACAACGATTATTTTTGCAAACTGTGTAACACTCATAACAAATATATTTTAACGCTAAATGAAATTTTAATTAAAAACTATAGTATTATAACAATAGAAATCAGACTATTGAATAAGTTCCTTCATAATAAGAGTCATCAACGGTTGAACGGAATTTCCAATTATTTGAACCTCCTCATGACTAACTTCTACAATTTTGCCAGGCACTCCAAGATCGGTTATAATTGAAATCCCAAAGCAGCGCATTCCAGCATGATTAGCCACAATTACCTCAGGCACAGTACTCATACCAACAGCATCAGCACCTATATTCCGAAAATAACGATATTCTGCAGGTGTTTCGAATGTTGGTCCAGTAGTACCCACATAAACACCTTCAACCACTTTAATATTATTTTTAGCCGCTATTTGCTTGGCTTTCAAAATCAACTCCTTAGAATATGCCTCGCTCATATCAGGAAAGCGAGTTCCAAGTTCGGATATATTTTTACCGCGCAAAGGGTGTTCGGGAAAAAGATTGATATGGTCAGTAATAATCATCAAATCGCCAATTTCAAAATCGGGATGTACGCCACCAGAAGCATTAGAAACTAATAAAGTCCGAATTCCCAATGCGTACATTACCCGTACAGGGAACGTAACTTGCTTCATATCATAACCTTCGTAGTAATGAAAACGACCTTGCATGGCCAACACTTCAACATCGCCAAGTTTCCCAAAAATCAATTTTCCACTATGACCTTCAACGGTTGATACCGGAAAATTGGGGATGGTTTCATACGGGATTTCAATTTTGTCGGTTATCTGAGTTACTAAATTGCCCAAGCCTGTACCCAAAATAATTCCTGTTAATGGTTTACTTGTAACTTTTGAAAGTATGTAATTAGCTGTTTCTTGAATTTTCAATAACATAATTTTTAATTTTTTGAATGAATATATTTTCTTGATTATTTAGTATTTTTACTGATATAGGCAAAGCAAATGTTTTTGATTTAAGTTGCTCTGGAAAGTATTTATTGGACACCAAACGGGCAGCATCTTTTTCGGTGACCAATAAAATTTTTTCGGTACTTGCAATCGCATCAAAAAGTTTCTGGATATTTCTAAAATCGCGCTCGTCGAACGAATGATGATCTTCAAAAAAACATGTCTCAATATTATTCGTATATTTGCTAAGGTACTCAACTATAGGTTGTGGATTAACAATACCAGCTACCAATAACACGTTAGCATTTAACTCAGATATGCGCTTAAAATTCCAATTCTCAGCTATTATATCCGAAAACACTGGCCTCACTTCATCGTACTGAAAACACGAAAAAAACAAAGCTTGATTGGTTTGCGGCATCAAATGCTGCTCCAGCATCCGCATTTCGATAGGTCTTAAATCGGTAGGACATTTTGTAACAATAATAATATTTGCCCTATTGCTTCCACTCTTGTACTCGCGAAGATTACCTGCTGGCAACAAAGTATCGTTTATATATAAATTTGAATAATCGGTTAATAATATTGACAAACCAGCCTGAATATAACGATGTTGGAATGCATCATCAAGCACAACAATTTGTAACTTCTGATGAATTTCTTGAAGTTTTTTTACACCTCGAACACGTTTTTCGTCAACTGCAACAACTATGTTTGGGAATTTTTTATGTATTTGATATGGCTCATCGCCAAGTGTATTACTGTTCGACTTTTCATCAGCCAAATAAAAACCTTTTGTTTTTCGCAAATAACCCCTACTCAATACTGCAACTGTCCATTCATTTTGCAAAAAAGACAATAAAAATTCAGTATGAGGCGTTTTGCCAGTACCGCCAACTGCCAGATTACCAACACTTATGATTGGAATTTTGAAACTAGTTGATGTCAATATCTGTTTGTCAAATAGCCAGTTACGAACAAATGTAACTATTCCAAAAAGAATAGAAATCGGATAAAAAATTATATGTGCCTTATGTCGTTTCAAAAAATTTTTTATTTAGCATTTTTTTGTGAATAGCAAAGATACAAAAAATATATTCCAACCTAAGTTGAACAAGTTATAACTACAATGGTTGAACGCAAATTACGCAAATTCTCGCAAATCGATGATATCCGTTTTTCAGTGTTTATTTATTTCGATTTAATCAAATTTCCGTAGTCCCTTATCTTTCAAATTCGTGAATTTATTGGCATAGTATTTAAATTTAAGTCATTATATCAACTGATTACAATGCACGAAAATCCGATATTTAGTAGCGTTAATTTGCGATAATTTGTGTAATTTGCGTTCAAATCTTTTGTTTCGAAAATAAGTAAGATTAGATTTAACATCAAAATACAAAGTATTTTAAAAATCCTTTTTTTAATCCGCTTAATCAGTGTAATCCGCGTTCCATTTATTTGTTTGGTTCTAGCTTGTCCAGCTTTGGTTTTGGCGTTTTTTTAACCTTGTCTTCATTTTTGGTAATAAAATCTTTCCAACCAGAATAAGCGTTTTCAGAAACTGGGCGACCTGCTTGCAGAAAATGACAATAAGCAGCCGCCAGCCCATCGGTAGCATCCAATTGAGGCAACATTTCTGCCTGAGGAATTTTCAACATACGGCGCAACATATCGGCCACCTGCTCTTTTGATGCACTACCACTGCCAGTAATTGCCATTTTTATTTTCAACGGTGCATATTCGGTTATCGGAATGTCGCGATACAAAGCAGCCGACATAGCCACACCTTGTGCACGACCAAGCTTGAGCATCGACTGCACATTTTTACCAAAAAACGGAGCCTCAATAGCCAAATGATCGGGATGAAATTCATCTATCAACGACAAAGTTCTTGCAAAAATGCGTTGTAGTTTTAAATAATGGTTACTATATTTTTTCAAATCGAGTACACCCATGGCTATAAGTTCTACCTTATTGCCCGTAACTTTCAATAATCCGTAACCCATGATTGTTGTACCAGGGTCAATACCTAATATTATTTGCTCTTTTATCATTAGTATTCTAAAAGCTCCAACACAGTGGTAAAAAAAAGTGCTTCAGTACCAAACATTTGTGAAAATGATTCTTGAAAAACTGCTCCGTATTCATTGTTCCACAATATTAACATATCCATATTCAGCACATGAAACTGCACAGAAAACGAAGTGCCTTCTTGCTCTTCGTTGGCAATGATTTTTGCAACTTGTGGCAATGAGAAAAAACCCGAATCGAGCATAAATGGAATGTGTTTTTCGTGAACCCATTTTATCCATGCCCCATGCACTTTATCTGAAACTAAAAATGTTGTATTGAAAATTAACATGCTACCTGTGTTTGCGTTGAAGATTTATTAAAATAAATAAAACAAAAGTACGCATAATTTCCAAAATTTCCTTATCTTTGCACCTCTATTGATAAAAAAAACAAACATGGGGGTTTAGCTCATCTGGCTAGAGCGCGACACTGGCAGTGTCGAGGTGATCGGTTCGAGTCCGATAATCTCCACTATTCACGCTGATTATCAGCAAATTTATATTTAAAAGGACTAAAGTTGGGACTATAACCGGCTTTAGTCCTTTTGCTTTCAGGTTGAGTTTAGATAAAACTCCAGATGAGTTGCCCTTTGTTTATCATATATTTGCGAGTGTGGGTGGAAGGAATTTAAAAAAAAACTTCAAAATTAGGAACAAAAAAAATCCATAACATTCTGATTGTTATGGATTTTCTTTTATTGTATAGTTATAGACCTCTTATAGAATCTGAAATAATTACTGCTCTGATATAAACTAAATTATCAACAACCAAATAAACGATTGTCATTTTTTTATAATAAATTGCTCGAACATTAAACCCATATTGACGATAGAACGGTCGTGTTTGAATAACATAAGATTCCGCACCGTGTTCAAGGCTATTTATTTTTAAACGTATTTCATCTAAGTATTTTTTTGATGTAAGTGGTGAATTATAATCAATTGTAATTTTAATTGCTAAATTTTTTAAATCATTTCGGGCTTGTTCTGAAATAATTATTTTGTAAGTTTTCATAATTTATGTACATCTACACCGTAAAACTCACTAAGAATATCATAACATTCATCAAAAACTTCTTCAACAGTATATGTTTTTTCCTTTTCTAAAGCCACAATTTCGGGATATTCTATTTTGACTAATTTACGATGTTTTTCAAGTTCGCGCAAAATTTTGCGTCCAGCTGTAGTTTCAATATTTATTCTTGCAGTTACTGTCATAATGTTATGATTTATAATAATGATGCAAAGATAAAAATAATAATTGGTTTAAACTCCAACATATTCCCGAAACTTATTTATAGTAATTATTTAAGGTTTTAGTTTATTGATTATGAATCTGATAAGATAACTTTCGGGATGCGATATAAGAGAAAAAAAGGTTAGTATGATTTTAAAACTTACTAACCTTTTTTTGTTACAAATTCATCGCATTCTCCATGCTTCTTTTAATTCAATTTCGTTGGAATTGCTATTAAAACGGAACACTTGTTTAGGTTATTGTCTGATTCAATTTCTAATGCTAGTTCTTTTTGTCGATTTTTTTTCAGAAAATCTTCCTTCGATTTAATGTTTTTAACGATAATCTTTATCTCTTAATAATTTACTATTTCATTAACTCCTTTATTTGTTGTTCTTCTTTCTGGTCTTCAATTAAATATGCTTCAACAGGTGCGTTTAGCATATCAAACTCAATTTCAATTTGGTACGTTTTAATTTTCTTAGATTTATTTTGTTCAGTCATTTTTTTGAAAACTTCATTTTTATAATTTGTGTCGTTGTTTCCAAGTAAATGTTCACCTTTGCTCTCAATCAAATATACAATTTCTAATTCATCGTTTTCTTTTTTCTTAGCAACTACAAAGTCTGGTCTGATTTTATTTTCGCGCCAACCTTGTATTGCATACCAATTTTTTGCAACTCTATTTCGAAACCAAAATAATGTTGTTTCCTGTTTTTCCAAAACGGCTATAACTTTCTTTTCTAGGCTATTAAGGTTTGCTACTTCAACGTCATCGAATAAATTCAAATTGTATAGATTTGGGGTATTGGTTGTAGTTATAACATCTGAATTTGGAACTTTAAACCCAATTTCTTTATCATTTGTAATCGCCAATTTAATAGTTTCATTGGCTAATGATTCTTTAAAAATAATCTCTTCTCTCTGCTGTTTGTATTCCTCTATATATTTGGTTAGCAGCGCAGTAATATAACTAAAATAGTTAATTACATTTTCAAAACCTAACTCCATATTAAGAATTTCGAGCCACTCTATAGCTTTTTTTCTCGCTAAAAATGCATTTTCAATATACTCTCCAAATCTTCTTGTAATATAGGATATGCTGATACTTGACTGATAATCAATAACAATCTCTTCAGCTATTGGTGAGATATGACTTTGATTGTCAATAGTTACGCTGAATGTGTTTTTTTCTTTGTGTTCATTACTCAAAGAATTCTTAATTTGTTCAATTTGCTCCTTTGAGAGAGTCAAGTTTTCAAAATCCAAATACGGTTTAATATCCAATGCATATTTAAAAGTTCTGAATTTATCGCTTTTGTCCAAAGTAGTAACCCAAACTGGCAAATAAAATGCGTATTCATATTTTTTAAATTCATTTTTAACTTTGACTGTCTTTTTTGGATTTACTTCGGGCTTGTTACTCACTTGCATTTGCGACACCAAATCGCCCAAACCTTCATCTTCAAATCCCTTAATAACCTTGTTTAGCAATTCATTGGTATCTCCTTTAGAGTAATAAACATAACTTTCGTCGAGGGCTTTTATTCCTGTTTTTTTTGCTCTTGGTTGACGTAGGATTCTACCAATTAATTGTGTTACTCCAGTATTTGAATTCACGTTTGGAATTATTCCCAATACATATGCAAACGAACAATCCCATCCTTCATTTAGTGCCTCTCGTGTTATAATATAACGGATTTGACAATCGTGCGAAAATAAATCAATATCCTCAATATCATTTTTCGAACTTGATTTGATGGCAATTTCTGAAGCATTTATTCCTTCATTAATTAAATGCTCCTTTACATCTTCGCTATGAACAAATCCTTTTCCTCGTTGGTCATTTCCTGTTCTTTCGCACTGTATCAAAGCAATAGGTCTTATATATTGCCCTGTTTCTCTTCTGAAATCTATTGCTTTTTGTTCTAAATTGTCTCTTTTTTGACACAATGAATGTAACATTCCTTTCCAGTCATTATCAAGGTTTCCGTTGGGTGGAATAATATGTAAATCCAACTTTACCATTTCTTCCTCTTTAAGTTCTAATCCTGACACTCTCGAAAGTATATTCATACCATCTTTAGGCGTAGCAGTTAACCCTAAAATCATTTCAGGGTTTAAGTTGTCTATTGTTTTCTTAGCTAATGGTGTAAAAACTTTATGGAATTCGTCAATAATAACAAATGGTTTTGAGACTCTTACTGCATTTCCCAAACTGGTTATTAATTGAGCCTGTTCTCCATTTCGCCACATTACATCCAAATTTGGAACTTGTTGCAACCACTGGTAATGTAAATCATAACGGTTATCTTGTGGAAAAAAACTATCAAAACCACCACTATCCTTAAAAACCTTTAGTGCGTCTGCTGTGTCGGAACGGCTAACTGATTGAGCCATAATAAACAAAATCACTAAATTTTCTTCAATGTTTTGTTTTGATAGCTTCTGACTCTTTTCCGCAATAATGGTTCTTCCGCCACTTGCCTGGTCAAGCAATTGACGATAGGGGTGCCCTTTGTCACGAAGGCGTTCTAAAGTTTGTTTATAAATAATTTCTTTGGGTACTATCCAAACTACCAAACCTGTTTTCTTTTGCGCAAAAATGGTCTGATATTCTTTTATGGCTTCTACAGCTAAAATGGTTTTTCCACCACCGGTAGGCACCTTCAAATTTAATCTAGGGTAAAACTCCGACAAACCATTTTTGCAAATATCGTTGTATGGTAATTGTAATCTATTATGCGCTTTTTGAACATAATCTTTATCAATTGCACTTTGATATTCCAATGGAATATGTTTTAACACATTCTCTAATTGTATTTTTTCTTCTTTCGCAGACTTTAGAAACTCTTTGATTTCCCCAATAACCCTTTGTTGATATTTTTTTAAATACATAAGTAATATGTTTTAAGGCTATTAGTTAATTTTGCGTTCAAATAAATTGTATGGAATGGATACAAATTCAATTTGCTTTTCTTCCATATATTCACTGTCTAAAAAGCATGCTGGTGCATATATAACTCTCCGTTTATTCGGACTTTGATTTATTATTTCTTCCGCTATATGCAGACTTAGTGCAAGACGTGAAAGCGCGTCAACATCTTGTTCGTAAATTAAGAAAAATGCTTTTATGCCATGATTACCAACAAAATGAGAGCTGGAATTAATATTTTTTGCTTCTGCTAAATGTTCACCAGTACCAAGATAATAAATGTACTTTGCAAATTGCTCATACGTTGGAAGAACTCCCTCTAGCAGCTTCTCAGGGTCAATAGGTGTGCCTATCCTCAAGTATTTGAAGCCGCTTTCGTAATTGTATTTCTCAATTGCTCTTTTGTTACGTTCTCGTGTTATATCTTTACAGATATTTTTGTCTGGCTCATTTTCAGAGTCCTCTCTCATCTGAACCAAAATACACTTTCTTTTTCCACCATCAATTTTATTTAATTCATTTACAGCGTGCATAGTAGTTCCACTTCCGGCAAAAGAATCTAGGATTATATCATCTTTGTTCGTTGACTGAGAAATAATATGCTTTAATAGTTCAATAGGCTTTGGGTTATTAAATACTTTTTCAGAATCGAAAAGTAGTTGAAGTAGCTTTGAACCATTAGTAGTTGTACCATAATTTGTCCAATTTATTGCATCTTCAACATCAATATCGTTTTCAATGTAAGAATCATAACTACCATCACCCCACCAAGACGTTTCTACTTCTCCATATTCTTTTTTATCATCCCAAAAGACCTTTAATTGTGGACCTGATTTTCCATTTTTTCCGAAAATTATTCTTTTTTCATCCAATAATTTCAAATAATTCTTTTGTTCAGTTCGCCAATGTCTGCCTTTAGGTGGCCAATACTCTTTGCCTGTGTGTGGATTGATAATCGGATAGGTTAAATTCTCTCTGACATTTGGTGCATCAAATGGGTCAGCTTTCCATAAACCACGTGAATCATTATCAGGATTACTAAATTTAGTCTTATCAAGTAATAATGGTTTTAAAACAAATCCTGACATCTTATACCACAAATTTGCATTAGATTCCTTCAAACGTCTGTCTGTTTGCCTTCGATTTCTTGCATAGATTAAGACATAATTGTGATTAACACTTAAATCAGTATCATTTTGAACCGATTTTCTGGCTTGCCATACTACATTAGCTACAAAATTTTCTTCATTAAAAATCTCATCCATAATTGTTTTTAAAGATGCATACTCATTATCATCTATAGTTATAAAAACGGCTCCATTTTCATGAAGTAATTCCTTGAGAAGTTTTAATCGTGGTATAATCATGCATAACCATTTATCGTGCTTTGTTAAATCATCTCTTGAAACTTCTTTATCAATCCATTCATTAATCATTGGACTGTTTACTTTGTCAGAATATTTCCAACCAATACCTTCATCGACATCATTCCCTGTATTATATGGAGGATCAATAAATATACATTTTACTTTACCAGCATATTCAGGCAAAAGAGCTTTAAGCGCAATAAGATTATCGCCTTCAATAATTAAATTTCCATTGCCTTTTTCGGGTTGAAAGTGCAATTCTTCTACTTCTTCTAATGTATGATAAGGTACGCTGAGGTGGTGATTCCAGATAATGTTTTTTCCTTTAAACTGTAGTGTTGGCATGTGTATTTATTTGGTTTTAAAGCTTAACGCTCTATTGCCCTCAGACTTTTGTCCACAAAAAAAGCGTGAACTAAATTCTTATCCACGCTAGAGGTCCTCGGAGACCCACGCCAAAAGATAAGTCAAAAGCTCACGCCGTTTGGCGCAAGCATTTGCTTATTGAATCTTTTTGGCGTTCGCTAATTTGAAATTTCCGAGGTTTCTAGCGTGCGAACAATAGCAGAATGCTATTTAATTAATATGTTGAAAATGTTTATTTTATCTGTTTTTTCTAATTATCTGTATTTGTTTTTTAATCTGTTGCAAAGATATAACATTTTATTGTAATTTTTCGTACCACAACTATCGAACAAGCGTCATCATCTGTTATTTTTTTCGCTTTGACTTGCCATATCGGTAAATGCCTGATTAATATCTCTAAACTGGATATTTGTTTCAAGCACAATGGTTTCCAATTTTTGGTTGAGCTAATGGTAATAAGTAAAATAGCTTATTAATACACTAATTGTATGAATATTAAATGATACAAACCTACACAGAAAAACACTAAAACCACAATTGCACCAAATGAGAAATACTTTTGTAGAATTAATTGAATTTATGTTACAGTTGTATGATTTAATTAGACCCTAAATGTGATAAAAATCTTCTTGAATATTTCTTTAAAAGATGTACATCTATTAGTGCAATAGATGTACATCTTTCATATCAATAGATGTACATCTTTTGGTATTAAAGATGTACATCTAATTACAAAAGACAATTGAAGTTTTAGAAAAATGCTTTTGATGATGTCAAAAATGATTGAGGTGACATTTTATTGCTTGCATATTAGTTCAATTTTACCATTTAATAAAAGTTGACTTATCGGGGTAGTACCATTAATTAGTACTCAATTAAAATAAAATCATATAATACTCAAATTTCAAAAAATATCGTACATTTGCATCTCAACAATTAAATGACTTCAATATTACTGTGGGTCATTATTTCGAATTTTTTAAATAATGTCAGATGAAACTACGTATTAAATCAATTTGTTTTTTGCTTATTATCAGCTCTTTAAGCTGGGCTGCTGCACCAACTGGCTATTATACCAATGCAAACGGAAAGAATACTTCTGCATTACGCACAGCTTTAGAATCCATAATTTCGAATGGAACAACAGATGTTGGATATGGGGGCTTATGGACTGCCTACAGCACCACTGATATGAATGCTTCGGGCAAAATTTGGGATATGTATTCCAATTGTTCTTTTACATTTTCGACAACTCAGTGTGGCACTTATTCTGCTGAATGTGATTGCTATAACCGTGAACATACGTCACCACAAAGTTGGTTTGGACAAGCTGCTCCAATGGTAAGCGATCTTTTTAATGTGTATCCAACCGATGGCAAGGTGAATGGATATCGCAGCAATTATCCTTACGGTGAAGTTGGAACAGCATCTTACACATCTGCAAATGGATGTAAATTAGGCACTTCCAGTTTTGCTGGTTATGCTGATATTGTTTTCGAACCTATTGATGAGTATAAAGGAGATTTTGCACGCACCTATTTTTACATGGCTACCCGTTACGCTAGTGTTTGTCAAAATTGGGCAAGTGGTGCAGAAGTTGTTTATGGTTCTAACTTAGGATTAACAACTTATGCTATGAATCTTTTTCTTAAATGGAGTCGCCAGGATCCAGTAAGTACTAAAGAAACTTTGCGCAATGAAGCTGTATATAGTATTCAAAACAATCGAAATCCATTTATCGATTATCCTGGATTGGAAGAATATATTTGGGGTAATAATACTTCTGGTGTGTTTTCATCTAGTGGAGTTACACTACCAACTATTAACACTCCAAGCTCTTCGAATGTCACCACAAACAGTGCCATTTTAGGTGGCAATATTTCCGCAACAGGCAATGGAACAATAACTCAATCGGGAATTTATTATAGCACTACAAATGGATTTGCCAACGGTACAGGTACAAAAGCAACAGCCTCAGCTACAACCACAGGCGCATTCACCACTTACGTTGGAAGCTTAAACTCAGGTACAAATTATTATTTCAAGGCATTTGCAACCAATAGTGCTGGTACAGCTTATAGTACGCAAGGAACTTTCACAACTGGTAGTGTATCGGGGCCAACAATTTTTGCAACAAATCAGATTGGTACTGGTTCAACTTTGGCTTATGGCAAGGTTAATGGTTCTGTAAATAAAATCCTATTAATAAAAGCATCGGCTTTAACTGGAAATCTTACTGTGAATGTTACAGGATCCATGTTTAGTACACCTACAACTACTATAACAAAGGCAGAAGCTGAAGCAGGTTATAATGTCACAATCACTTACAACCCAACAGCCATTGGGTCACACACAGGCAGTTTAAACATTACTGGAGGCGGTCTAACAAACTATTCAGTAAGTTTAACAGGAAGTAAATAATCAAAATTGAACTAAAAAAAGAGATTGAAAACTAATTCAATCTCTTTTTTTAGTTTTTGAAAAAAAATCTTAAAA
>CAIWCC010000151.1 GCA_903911085.1 uncultured Bacteroidales bacterium
AATAAACCAATTAGAATACTCAATAATGGAAGAATGGCGAAAAGCTATTTCAAATATGGGTTGACATTTATTGCTACAACACTTTTAAATCCTAATAATCAATTAAATATAGATATTTTCAGTTTTTTGTCATGTACTTAGCAATAATAATTCATTTGGTGTGACAAACGTTGATTTATACCGTCCTCTAACTGTATAGCAACATACATCAAAAAAACCTGTCAGAAGGTTTAATTTCTGACAGGTTTTATAATGACTATTTTTTTGTAAGCAATCTTACAATAAAAAATTATTTCACCAATACTTTAGTATTTTGAGTTCCTACTTTAACCACATAGAATCCAGCTGCACTTGGAACAGTAACTCTATTAGAATTTAATGTAAGAGATTTTACTAATTGACCACCTAAAGAGTAGATGTTAGCAGTTTGACCTGCAGAAGCATTGATTACTATTGATTGGTTAGCAGCGTAAACTGTAAAGTTACTATTAGCATTCACCAAACCAGAAGTTCCATAAGCCACTTTCAATTGTGAAGCTACAGTATTACCATTGGTAGCGGCATCAAGAGCTACACCAGCAGCAATATCAACAGTTACATCGCCAATTCCACCAGCTGTAATATCAACAGTGTAAACAGTGCCACCAACCTCAGCCACAAAATTGCTTGGATTTCCGTTTACCAATGTCAATTTGGTAACATCAAATCCTGTAACTGCTTCGGTGAAAGTAATTGTTACCGGAATCACGGCGTTGGTGGTTGTAGCAGATGGAGATGTGATAGTAACTGTAGGCGCCACATTATCGTAAGTTATCGAAAAAGTTCCTGCTGCATTACTATTCCCTGCAATATCAGTAGCTACACCAGCAGCCACATCAACTGTAACTACACCTTGTCCTGAAGGTGTAACGTTAACTGAATAACTACTACCAGTTCCCGAAACAGTACCTAAAGTACAATTAGTTACAGTAATCTTTGAAGCATCAAATCCAGTTACTGAATTACTAAACTTAATAGTTACTGGAATTGGACTAGTTTTTGTATTAGCACCAGCCGTTGAAGCTATTGTTGTAGTTGGCCCTGTAGTTGTAGATGCATAAGCTACTGCACCTATATCATTAGGTGTTAAGTCAGCACGCACGCTGCCATAAAAGTCATCGGTAACTCCAGCTGCTGCTCCTACTGCATCAACTTTTGTTGAGGTGAGTGCAATACGTAAATCAGTGCTACTAAAAAAACCTGGATCGCCTTCGATACTATTTACATCATTGGTGAAGAAGAATTTGTCATTTGGTGTAGTCCCTTTCCATGCCGCTAAATCATCGTAATTAATAGGACCACCTACTCCTTCATAACGACCTAGAGGAGTTGCCCAATAAAGATTATAATCTAGAACTTTAAGTACATCTGCTTTAGTGAATGCAAATCTGAAAGCTGTATGCTTAGCCGCTCCTCCAGTTTCAGAATTAGTCCTTTGATTGGCAAATATATTATTACGAATATTGCTATTTGATGTAGTTGCATTGTCACCTCCAAAGTTCATTGCATAAGTTATATTCGAAGGACCTCCTGCTTTTGTTGCAATACCAGATATATAAATAGTATTATGATAATTAAACACATTATAATTTACATTTCCCATGGAGTAAGTTAATCCATTAATAATTGCATCAGAAGTAACATCTGAACCCAAGCGAACGATATTATTTTTAATTGTTGTTTGATAAGTTCCAACAGTATTAGTAATACCAGTTATTACCGGATTTCCGGTTGAAATGGCATTTAATCCATAAACACTATTCCTTTCCACAGCTTGTGTACTTGCACTACCTGACCGTATTCCAGTTACAATATGTGCCACAGTGTTTGAAGGAGTTGTAGCTGGCGAAACTATCGGCGTACCACAAGATAAATTGTAAATGGTGTTTAATTTCAGATTGCCGCCTGAAGAGTTCTCTGTATATATACCCATAACTTTTCCTGCAATTGTATTTGTTGAAGGAATTGCTTTTAAATCGTGAATATTACAATATGAGAAATTGTGTGCTCCACTATAATATGAATATGATGCTCCCGCCAAACCAAATGAAGCAGTAGTTGCAACTGAGTAATTCAACGTAATATTACTGATAGTATTAGGTGTTAGTGCAGTACTCAAAGTGCTTGCGCCAATACCATTTCCTGTTTTTTGAAAAATACCTACAATAACACCTTCGGCTCCACTACCAGCAGAAGCGGAAGTATAATTAATATCAGTAATAGTATTGCCTGCTACTGGAGTTGCATTTCCACCCAAGTAGTTATTAATATAAATACCTGCAAAACGGTGTGCGAAGTTTCCATCGATGGTATATGTACCTGTACCATTGCTACTGTTATAGCCAATTACATTATTGGTTATTGCAGTCAATACACCTCCAGAATTCAAATAGATTGGATAATGTAATCCAGCACCAGTATAAGTTTTAGTTGTGGTTTGATAAAATTTATTACCTGTAATAGTTGTAGTATTTGTGTTTACATCATTATACACCCCACTTGAAATAAATGCACCAGGATTAAAGAAGTTTTCAATATTACAATTGGTAATTGCATTACCCTCGTTGGTGTATGTTGCAGTTCCTACCATGTAAACTCCTACAGAAGGAAAAACGCCAGCAACATCAGCAATAGTACAATTATCAACAGTATTATATAAATTACCAGAGCCTGTAAAGCTAGGTGCTGAACCTGCACGAGCAGTAGTACCAGTGGTTGTACCAATAAATATCGTACCAGTTGCTGGCGCAGACGTAACTGAAGTACTTGAACCTAAAACATTACAGTATTTTATTGTATTATAGGATGCATCATTTACAAAACAAACAGTTGTAGCATTAACTGAAGTCAGTGTATTGCTCAATGTTAAGTTTTTAATTCCACCTACTCCGCCCGATTGTCCATCAATAGTAACGTATTTTGCACCATCAAACTTGATAGCTGGATTTAATGCTCCCGGTGTACTAAAGATCAATGCGGTGGTAGCAGTGAATGTACCACTTAATGTAGTATAAACATCGGTTGTACCCACTATCTTTACTACTTTTGAACCAACGCCAACTAATGAGCCAGCAACATTCATACCAACGGTAAGTCCATCAATACCACTTACGGGTAGTTGAAATCCTGTAGGCGTAACATAAATACCAGTTGCTGCATCAGTACAATAAAGGGTTGGTGTAGTCTGATTACCTGTTACTAGAGGTTTAGAAATTACTACTCTTGTTTTGTTAGCAACAGATGAAGGTGCTACAGAAACGATAGTTGTACCAGTCTGTATTGCATTACCTCCCACAATCATACCAGCAACAACGCCAGCAGGAATATTAGCATTTGGAAAGTCTAAAGTTGTTGAATTGATATTAGTTGGGAGTGTAGCCTTATATATTGTACCTGTAGCAGGACAAGCAATCATAGTGGAGTATGCTCCATTAAAAGATGCATTCCACGAAAAAGTTGTAGCAAGTGTAACTACTCCATCTGTAATATCACTTACAGTTGTATTGTTAGCTGAACCAATATTAATTCCATATCCAGTAAGTTTCATGTCTTTTAGCAATTGAGTAGAACTAGTCATAAACTTCGTAGTTGTATTGGCAGCTGCTGAAGTTGTAATCGAAGTAATAGGAGCACTTGAGGATGTGGTACATGTAAGCGTTTTACTTACTCCCGCCGCTGGACGAATAGTAATAGTATTCGTTGCACTTGCTCCATCAATCGCATTCAAAGTAATAGGAAAAGTTTCGAGTTTTGCACCGTCGAGGTCGTAATCACTTTGAAGTTCGAGCACATAAGCACTTGAAATTGGGGTTGACACAGCAGCAGCTTTAATAGCATCATAAGCTGCCTGAATAGTTTTGTTAGTACTACCAGCTCCAACAGGAACAACAGTTTGGGCATTAGCACTTGTTATCCCAAACAGGAAAACACTTAAAAGCACAAAGGCTTTCATTAACGAGAAATGTTTTTTCATGATAAATTTGGATGTTTTTTGCGAACCTCAGTTTTTGTTTTTTAACTCAGATTCTTGGTTAATAATTATATATTAAAATGAGTTACAAATATATATGAGAATATTAAATACAAAGGGTATAAAATAATAACAAAATGGGTGCATTTTAGTAACTTGAATTATGTTTTCAGAGACTTCCGAAATTGAGCTTGTCATTATTTTAGCGTCAAAATCGGTAAATATCGTACTGTAAATCCGTTTTGGATAATAAAAATTGTATTATGGCTATAAAATTCCGCTTCCCCCCCTCAAAAAAAAACCTGTCAAGAGTTTGAACTCTTGACAGGTTTATATCATTCAATTATAAACTAACTATTGGTTTATTTTACCAACACTTTAGTATTTTGAGTTCCTACATTAACAACATAGAATCCAGCTGCACTAGGTACAGAAACTCTGCTAGAAGTTAAAATAATAGATTTTACTAATTGACCACCTACCGAATAGATGCGAGCAGTTTGCCCCAACGAAGCTTTAATAACAATTGAATTGTTTACCGAATAAACAGTCAATATATCATTAACATTCACCAAACCAGAAGTACCATAAGCCACTTTCAATTGTGTAGCTATAGCATTACCATTGGTAGCGGCATCTGCTGCTTTACCTGCTGCAATATCAACTTTAACATCCCCTAAAGCTGCCGCAGTAATATCAACTGTATATTCTGTAGCACTTACGGCCACAAAATTGCTTGCAACTCCATTTACCAAAGTCAAATCGGTAACATCAAAACCTGTTACTGATTCGCTGAAAGTAATTGTTACCGGAATAACTGCATTAGTCGACTCGGCAGAAGGAGATGTGATAGCTACTGTAGGTGCCACATTATCATAAGTTCTTGATAAAGTGCCGGCAATATTTCCATTTCCAACAGCATCGATTACAACTCCTGCAAGTATATCAACTGTAACTACACCTTGTCCTGAAGGAGTAACGCTAACTGAGTAACTATTACCAGATCCCGAAACAGTACCTAAAGTTCCATTGGAAACAGTAATTTTTGAAGCATCAAAACCTGTAACTGTATTGCTAAATTTAATCACCACTGGTATTGGGCTTGTTTTTGTGTTAGCAGTAGCAGTTGAAGTAATTGTTGTAGTTGGTCCAGTAGCTGTAGAAATATATGCAACTGCACCTAAATCACAAGCAGTTAAATCCGCACGCACACTACCATAAAAGTCATCGGTAACGGCTGCAATTGTTGTTCCTACTGCATCAACAACAGTTGAACTCAGTGTAATACCTAAATTAGGTGTTGCAGAAGTAGGTGCTATAAAACTTGGGTCAGCATTAGTACAACCTGTTGCAAATGTTGGATAAGAAGTTGTAAATGCTGTATAATCAGCAATTTCAGTTCCAATAAAAGCTAATTTATTGTTTGTTTCAGTTCCTACTTTCAATAAGTTATGCGTAGCTGCAATAAAAGCACCTGAATAATCAGCAGTATTCAACATTTTCATTGCATAATGAATACCAGTAGTTCCACCACTTCTTTGGTTCACAAAAATATTATTTTTCATATTTTCTCCTGCTGCAGTTGGTGTTGCTGCATTACGATAATAAGCGTAAGTGTTAGCAGTTGTACCACTAGCAATACCACCAATAAATACACTATTGTGGTAAATCAAATCTTTAGTATTTGTTGATTTGTAAATGCCACGAATTTCAGCACCCGATGTTACTTCGTTTCCTAAAGCAATGATATTGCTTTTGTACGTTGACACACCTGTACCAGCCGAACAAGCCAAACCACTGATAATAGATGCACCTGTAGAAATGGCATTCAGATTATACACCAAATTGCGTTCAAGAGAATTAGCTTGATTACTTCCAATATTTATTGAAATACCTTGAACCGTATGAGCTACTGTACTACCAGAAACACCACAACTTAAATTATACACTTTATTAATCTTCCCACTACCACCATAAGAACCAGTAGAATAAATACCTATTACTTTTCCAATAATAGTATTAGCGTTCGTTCCTACTGGAATAGCAGAAAGACCATTTACAATAGTATTACTATAACTTGCAGATCCACTTCCAAAACTATATGAATATCCAGCTAAACCAAATGTAGCTGTTGTAGATACTGAATAATATAGATTTATATCACTAATAACATTTGGCTTAGCTGTTGTAGCTGTTGTTAAATTGCCAGCTTGCTGATAAATACCCACTACAACTCCTTGCGCAGCACTACCTAATGAAGCCGAGGTAAAATCGATAGCGGTAATCGTATTCCCCAGAATATTTGGATTCGTACCACCTAAACAATTATTAATAAAAATACCTGCAAATTTTGGTGCCACAGTTAACGAAACAGGGTCGCCATTAGTTATTATCGTTCTACCTGTTCCAATGCTACTGCTATATCCTATAACATTATCAGTAATTGCAGTTACAGCTCCAGCGGTATTTATATAAATTGGATAATGCAATCCATTTCCAGTATAAGTTCTTGTAGCCGCTTGGTACAATTTATTACCTGTAATAGTAGTTGTTTGACTATTCAAATCGTTGTAAATACCACTTGAAATAAATGCACCAGGGTTAAAGTAGTTAGCTATATTACAATTTGTAATAGCATTTCCCTCGTTGGTAAAGGTAGCAGTACCTACCACATAAACACCTACGGAAGGCAATGTATTTACAGAAGTCTCAGCTATATCACAATTGTCGATAGTGTTATACAAGTTACCAGAACCAGTAAAGTTGGGCGCAGAACCTGCACGTGCTGTAGTTCCTGTAGTAGGCCCTATAAATACAACACCAGAAACTGGAGCAGTTGTTGTTGAAGCCCCTGCACCTAAAACGGTACAATATTTAACTATATTTTTATATGCATCGTTTATGAAATTTAAAGTAGAAGCAACTGGGCTTGTGTTGGTAGATGAAATCGTTAAGGCTTTAGCACCACCAATTCCCCCCGATTGCCCATCGATAGTCACAAATCTAGCTCCCTCAAATGAGAATACGGAAGCATTATTGCTAAAGACTAAACTCTTGGAGGTAGCAATAGGTAGAGATCCACCTTCAAATGTAATAGTTGAACCATTTACTGAAGCAACTATAGCCGACCCAACGCCAGTCATTATCATACCAGCTGTTAGGTTAGCTGCTGAGCTTAAAGCAACTGAGTTGGTTACAACTGTTGGTACTGAAGCATACGTTCCAAAAGTAATTCTATTACTCGCTGTTACTCTTGCTGCTACAGCTTTATCTAGCGTTATTGTTTTTCTATCAGCTGATATAATAGATATTTTTGTATTAACTGCTATTCCAGCATGACCTGTAACAAAGTCACCAACTGCAACACCCGCACCCACAGCAGTAGCGAATGTAATAGTAGTGGTACCTGACGTATTTGTATCATTATTATTCAGATCGGAATATGCATTTGTTCCAACACTTAATAAACTACCAACAACCATTGATGTTGTTGCAGGAGCAGAAAGAGTTATTATCTTGTTTGTTGCATCAACTGTTATGGTTGTTCCGTTGGTTATACCTGTACCAGCTATTTTCATCCCATCAGTCATTCCAGTAACATCAGCCACTTTGATTTTCGTAATTGTAGAAGCAGCTGTCGTTGTATAAGTATAACTGGCAGGCGATGCCGTGTTTGTAATTATTTTACTTACTCCTGTAGCAGGACGAATAGTAATGTTATTTGTAGCACTTGCACCATTAATTGCAGTCAAAGAAATAGGAAATGTTTCGAGTTTTGCACCGTCAAGGTCATAATCGCTTTGAAGTTCGAGCACATAAGCACCTGAAATTGGGGTTGACACAGCAGTTGTTTTAATGGCATCATAAGCTGACTGTATAGTTTTGTTCAGACTGGATGCACCAATTGGGACTACAGTCTGAGCATTAGTAATACTGGTTATCCCAAATAGGACAACACCCAAAAGCACAAATGCATTTTTTAGAGAGAATTGTTTTTTCATAATAAATTTGTTTTTTTGCGAATCTCAGCATTTAGTTTTTAAACTTCGATTCAGGATTTTGATTATTTGGTTTTTTCGTCCAAAAATTTCTATTTCAGACGGTGCAAATATAGGAGGAATAAAATTGATTTTAATGTGTAAAATAATAACACTATGGGGGCAATTTGATAACAAAAGAATTAAAAATCACAAACAAAAATGACACATTCAGACAAGTACAACCTGCCAATTAATCGAACAGACACCGCATTTGCAAGTTAATACGGTAATTTATGGCGTTTCAGACAAGATAGATGCAAATAATTATATTTCATTTTTCTGATTACCAACAGCTAAAGCTATTGGCAACTGATTGGTGCAAGGGATTATTATGGCATAAATATTTAAACATTAATTTCTGACCCCCAAACCCCCTATTGGGGGCTTCAAGACCAAGTTTCTTTGTTATCCTTCAAATACTGCATCTTAAGCCCCCAGTCGAGGGTTTGGGGGTCAAAGACAAAGTATACAGTTTCTGATTTGCGTTTTATTTGCGTAATTCGCGTTCAAAACAAAACCCCAAGCCCCTGAAAAGGATGTGAAGCTAGTAATGGATTGCTACATTCTAATTATTTCTTTTCTGATTGGCGTTTTATTTGCGTAATTTGCGTTCAAAACAAAACCCCAAACATGCAGCATAAATTGAAAGTAAACAAGGGACAAGCGATTTCCTAATCGCTTCAATTTTCATTTTTTAAGGTGCTATTGTGTGTTTTTGTGAACCTTTGTGTTGATTTTTTGTGCTTCTTTGTGGTATAGCTATTACACAAAATTAGCTACACTGACCGTTGGTTCACAAAAGAACCCACTAATTACACTAAGTTTAAAGATTGAAGAAACTGAAAATGAATAATATATAATAAAAGACATTAGAATAAAGAATAAAGAGCAAAGACAAGATCAAGTTTCTGTATTCTTCAATTACTGCGTCTTAAGCCCCCAGTCGGGGATTTGGGGGCAAAGACAAAGTATACAGATTCTGATTGGCGTTTTATTTGCGTAATTTGCGTTCAAAACAAAACCCCAAACATGCAGCATAAATTGAAAGTAAACAAGGGACAAGCGATTTCCTAATCGCTTCAATTTTCATTTTTTA
>CAIWCC010000152.1 GCA_903911085.1 uncultured Bacteroidales bacterium
GATCTGTTCTTTTGCGTTATTTATTAAATAATTATTTGATTTTGTGATATAAATAATTAATGTGTTGTGATTTTTATTTAATGTATTGATTTGATGAATTTAAAATGTTGTTTAGTAATAATTTAATGGAATTTTATTGGCCCATATTAAAATTATTTCAGCATTTTATGTGTAAACTTGAATTTTGACTTTAAGTTCAGATGATTTGTTTAAATTCGTTTTTCATAATATTGGGGTTTGTCTTTACTAAAAAAAAATAGACCATTCATATTTATTTGATTATTTTTCGTTTTCCTAAGTTTTTATTTGCATATAAAAAACACATGGTTACATTTCTATTTTATCTATTTTATCTATTTTATTTACTGATCTTTACATAATTTATTTGTTATATTTTTTAGTTTTAAAAATCACAAATGAAGACCAAAACCAAACAATTTTCTAAAGCTCAAGAGAGTAGCTTTAAGTATCAGTTCAACGAAATTTTCTCAATTGAAGATCTGCAAAAGCTTCAAGATTTATTTTCGGATGCAACAGGTGTTGCCTCAATAATTACTAAACCAGATGGTACTCCTATTACTCAACCAAGTAACTTTACTCGGTTGTGCAATGATGTTATTCGGAAAACTGAAATTGGATGTACCAATTGTTTTAGATCGGATGCATTAATCGGTTGTTCAAGTACTTCAGGACCTATAGTACAACCATGTCTTAGTGGTGGCTTGTGGGATGCTGGTGCAAGTATTTCGGTAGGTGGAACACATATTGCCAATTGGTTAATAGGACAAGTTCGTGATAAAGACTCTGACACTCAGGATTTGATGTTATATGCAGATATTATTGGAGCAGATAAAGCTGAATTTTTGGACGCTTTGAATGAAGTACCCGTAATGCCCCAAAGCCAGTTTCGTAAAGTAGCTGATATGCTTTTTGCTTATGTTAACGAGCTTTCTGAAAAAGCATATAAAAATTTACAACTCAAAAAAGAAATTTCCGAGCGTAAAAAGGCAAATGAACTTTTGCAAAAAAGCGAAGAATCACTATATAAAACGTTACATTCAATTGGGGATGGAGTAATATCCACAGATATAAACGGTTATGTAACCGATATGAATCCAGTTGCAGAAAATCTTTGTGGTTGGAAATTACAAGAAGCTATTGGAAAACCTTTAATCGAGATATTCAATATTGTAAATTCAGAAACAAGAGAACAAGTTGAAAATCCGGTCGAAAAGGTACTATCAAGTGGTAAAATTGAAGGTTTAGCTAATCACACAGTGTTAATATCGAAGAGTGGTACCGAATATCAAATTTCAGATAGTGCTGCTCCAATTGTAAATAGCTTTTCCGAAATTTCAGGTGTTGTGCTAGTATTTTCTGATGTAACACAGAAATATGCGGCTGAATCAGAACTACTTGAAAGTGAAAGAAGTAAATCTGTTTTGCTATCCAATTTGCCAGGCGTATCGTATCGTTGTAAGTATGATAGAGAATGGACAATGGAGTTTATTTCACAAGGATGTTTGAAGCTTACAGGATATGAAAGTGATGATTTTTTACATAACAAAAAAATGTCGTTTAACGATATTATTTTACCAGATTACTATGATTCAATATGGCATGATTGGACAAGAGTAGTTGAAACAAACGGAACCTTTAATGGTGAGTATCAGATAAGAACAGCAACAAATGAGATAAAATGGGTTTGGGAACAGGGTGTGCCAATTTTTAATTCATCTGGTAAGATTGAAGCATTAGAAGGGTTTATTATTGACATTACTGATAGAAAGTTGGCAGAAGAAAAACTTGATAATGAAAAATTACTATTACGCACACTTATTGACAATATTCCGGACGCTATTTATATAAAAGATTTGGAATCGAGAAAAATAATTGCTAATAAAATTGATATACTAAATGCTGATAAGCAAACTGAAAGCGATTTGATTGGCAAAAATGATTTTGATGTTTTTTCAAAAGAGCTAGCTGAAAAATTTCATGGAGATGATAAATTCGTAATTGAAACTGGCACTTCATTGATTAACAGAGAAGAAAGTATAATTCATGCAGATGGTAAAATTCAATGGGTACTCACTTCTAAGGTGCCACTTCGTGATAAAAATAACAAAATAGTTGGGATTGTTGGAATTGCCCGCGATATTACTGAACGCAAGCAAAAAGAAGAAATTATACAGAACGAGCGGATTTTGTTGCGATCAATAATTGATAATATTCCTGATACAATTTATGCTAAAGATTTGGTTGGCAATAAAATACTAGCTAACAAGGCAGAAGTTAAATTACTAGGTGCAAAATCAGAAGCAGAAGTGTTAGGTAAATGTGATTTCGATTTTTATTCAGAAGAATTTGCTGAAAAATTTAAAGCTGACGACCAATTATTGATTGAAACAGGTATTCCTGTAATCAATCGCGAGGGTTCAATTGATGATCCAAATGGAGAAAAACATTGGTTGTTGTCGTCCAAGTTACCATTATATAACAATAAAAATCAGATAGTTGGGATATTGGGCATTGGACGAAACATTAGCATTCGTAAGCAAATGGAAGATGCTCTGCGTGCAAGTGAAAATTTTTTAAAGCAAACACAAATTATTGCTCAACTAGGTACTTATACATTTGATATTGTAAATAATAAATGGGAAAGTTCCGAGATTTTGGATAGCATCTTTGGCATAGACGATAATTACATTAAAACAATTGAAAGTTGGGAGTCAATTATTCATCCCGAATGGAAAAAATTAATGTCGGAATACTTTGCAAATGAAGTAATTGGGAATAGAACTAAATTTAACAAAAGATATAAAATCCTTCGGCCTAGTGACAATGAGGAGCGCTGGGTACATGGCTTGGGTGAGTTAATTTTTAATGATGCCAACGAACCTGTTAAAATGATAGGTACAATTCGAGATATTACAAAGCGGCGAAATATGGTTGAGGCGTTACGAAAAAGTGAAGCATTATTTCGCTCAATACTAAGCGCTTCGCCTGACGCAATAATAGTTACAGATACAGTTGGTCGGATAACTAAAGTGTCGGATTCTACCGTAAATATGTATGGATGTCAAAGCGATGAAGAATTTATTGGGCACGAGATATTTGAATATTTAGTTCCAGAAGATATAAAGAGAGCCAAAGAACACTTCGAAAGAATTTTTGATAATCCAACTGGGACTGTAGAATACCGTTTTCAATTATTCAATGGGACGGAAATTTTTGCAGAAGTAAATGCAGATGAAATGCGAAACGAATTGGGTCAAGCCATTGGTGCAGTTGTAATTGTGAGAGATATTTCGGATAGAAAACTAGTAGAAGCAGAATTAAGTAATGCACAAGATGAACTGAAAAAATTTGCTTCACATCTTCAAAATGTTCGTGAAGAAGAAAGAATAGGTGTTGCACGTGAAATACATGATGAGCTTGGTCAAATTTTGATAGCGATGAAAATTGACTTAGGAATGTTGAAAAAAAACGTTTTGAATTCTATTGACAATCATGCAATTGCAAATATATTGACGAAATTTGACGATCTTTTTAATTTGATTGACAATACAATAAATACTGCCCGAAGAATTATGTCAAATCTCAGACCTGAAGTGCTTTATTTACTTGGATTTATAGAATCAGCTAAACTGCAAACAACAAATTTTGCTAAGAAATATAATATTGAATGTGATTTTATAAGTTCATTAAATAAATTGGAAATAGACACACAGCAATCTGTAGCGTTGTACCGGATTTTGCAGGAATCACTTTCGAATATAGCGAAACATTCAAAAGCGACATCAGTAAAAGTGCATTTGTTTATTGATGATAAAAAGTTAATTTTACAAATTACAGATAATGGTATAGGTTTTAGCAAACAACAAGTAATAAAACAAGATGCTTATGGACTTATTGGTATGTCGGAAAGGGCATTTTTGTTAGATGGAAAATTTTCAATTTCAGGACAATCGGGTGAAGGAACAACAGTTAAAGTTGAAATGCCATATAATTCTAAATAGTAACTTGCTTTCGAAATGCATTAACAACGTAGTCTATTAATGATTTACCAAATTCAAAAAGTAGGTTGTTAATGACTTTATTAGAATGAATTCATTAGAATTAATATAGAATATTAAAATATAAATTAC
>CAIWCC010000153.1 GCA_903911085.1 uncultured Bacteroidales bacterium
CAAGGATAAAAGATAAATGCAACAAACCAATACTAACTTCACATCCCCTTCAGGGGCTTGGGGCGGTAGTTGAAGCGGTAGTTGAAGCCGAAGTAAACGAAAAAAAAACCAAACAGTCGAGTTGAGTACTCAGAATGATTGGATGAGAATTGAAACAGTCGAGTTGAGTACTCAGAATGATTGGATGAGAATTGAAACAGTCAAGTTGAGTACTCAGAATGATTGGATGAGAATTGAAACTGACGAGTTGAGTACTCAGAATGATTGGATGAGAATTGAAACAGTCGAGCTGAGTACTCAGAATGACTGGATGAGAATTGAAACAATCGAGCTGAGCAATTTGAACCATATTTAGGCTTTTATTTAACCATGTATACATAGATTACAGTTTATTATTAATAATAATTTAAAAAAAAAAGAATGAAAATCAACAATTTAAGTTTAACTGGCCTTTCTAACGAAGAGCATTTTAAGTTTCAAACCGATGTCAACGGTTTGATACAGTTTTTTACAGCAGCAACTTTGATGATTGCAGCCGAGTACGAATCATTTTCAACTTTGATTGCCGACGAGGAGCAAGCGCTGAATTTTGTACGTAAAAGTACTATTTCCGATTTAATACAAGCGGCTGATGCGGTACGCGACAATACGCTTAATGGAATGGATGATGCTATCAAAAGCAAGTTGAAACATTTCAATGTGGATGTAAAGAATGCTGCCACTCGCCTCAAAGTAATGCGCGATACCATTGGCAACATTACGCTTAAAGCCTACGACAAGGAATCGGGAGCAATAATTAAACTCCTTGCCGACCTAAAAGGGTCTTACGCTGCCGATGTGGCAAAAGCTGGTATTGGAGAATGGGTGGTGGAATTGGAAGCCAACCAAAATGCATTTGATGCGTTGACGATAGAACGCTATGATGAAAAAGATGCAAAAACGGGACTACGCATGAAAGAAGTACGCATCCAAATGGATGCAGACTACCGCAAAATTGCAGAAAAAGTGAATGCACTTATAGTAGTGTATGGCGAAACAGCTTACGCACCATTTGTGAGCAAACTCAATTTGCGTATTGAATCTTATTCCAATAATATGGCTGTACGAAAAAGTAAAACCATAACCCCAGTAGCTCCTGCAGCTCCAGTGGTTTAGAATCAGCAACTGGGAGTGCGACTATAAAGGCTTTTCAATTAGCAAGGGTGTTATTAGTCGCGCCCCAGTAAAACAAAATAGTTGAAGCGGTAGTTGAAGTAAAATATTATAAGCAGTTATAACCTACATTTTGCAAAATACAATTAGAATTTTATTCTAAAATCTAATACCATGATTACAACCGACAGTAACCCAAATGCTAAAATACTTCGCCAAAAAGCTGAAGCCATAGTAAGCAAAAAATCGGATGACAATCAATCGAAGTTATCAGAGCTTGAATCGTTAAATCTTATTCATGAGCTAGAAGTGCATCAGATAGAACTCGAAATGCAAAATGATGAGTTGCAATTAACAAAAGAACGGCTTGAAATTTCATTACAAAAAATTTCCGATTTATACGATTTTGCTCCAATTGGCTATTTTACACTAACGCAAAAGGGCGATATCATTGAGTTGAATCTTGCTGGTGCCAAAATGCTGGGTAAAGAACGTTCATTATTCAAATACAGAAAGTTTCCTCTCTTTGTTTCACAAAATACAAGACCAATTTTTTATCAATTTATCGAAAAAGTATTTGCTAGCACTGTTAAACAAACATGTGAAGTAACAATCTCTAAGGATGAGATTCTGCCTTTATATGCTATTCTTACGGGTATTATTTCCGATAATAAAGAATATTGCAATGTTACAGTTCAAGACATTACCGACCGTAAAATGCTTGAAAACGAATTGATAAAAAGCAATGAAAAACTTCAAATTTCGGATAATGATTTTAATAGAGCTCAAGCAATAGCGCACATTGGACATTGGAAATGGTATTTAAATACCAATGAACTTGCTTGGTCTGACGAAATGTTTAATATATTTGGGATTGATAAAAAATCATATAATGGTAGACTTGGTGATGCTATAGCAAATATAATACACCCTGATGATTTGCACATTGTTTTGCCTTCTAATGCTAAAGAATTTGCTGAAAAAAAAAACAATTGAGTATCGTATTGTAATGCCTGATAAATCAATAAGATATATTTGGGCAGAAGCTGGCGAAACAAGATTTGATGATAATGGAAACCCCATATTTTTAAATGGAATTGCACAAGACATAACTCTAAGAAAATTGCTGGAAATGCAACTTGTTGATGCAAAGGAAAAAGTTGATTTAGATAGTGCAAATTTTACTGCAATTTTAGGGAGTACAATGGATAGCATTTGGGCTTTTGATAAAAACTATAAAATCGTTTTTGTCAATGATGTATTTCGAAAGGAGTTTTATAAATATTTTGGTGTTTGGTTAGAATTGGGTGTCAGCCTTGTTGAATCGCTACCTGAGTCATTACATTTTATTTGGAAACCTCGATACGATGCGGTGCTTAGTAACAAACAATTATTATTTGAAGATGCTGTCGAAACAGGTAATGGAATAGTCTATATTCGAATTTCGATGAACCCTATTATTAAAAATGGCGAAGTGATTGGTGGCTCGTGCTTTGGTAGTAATATCACAGAGCGTAAACTAGCTGATGAGGAATTGTTAGAATCAAAAGAACAGTTAAGAAATTTTGCATCTCATCTTCAAACAGTTCGTGAAAAAGAAAGAGAATCAACTATCCTCGAAATACATGACAGCGTTGCACAATACTTGGTAGCACTTAAAATGGATTTGGGTTTATTAAGAAATAAAATAACGAGATCATACGAATCTATCCAACAAGTTGAATTGATAGGTGAATTGGAACAATTAATTGATAAAGTAGATAATGCTATCCAATCAGCGAGAAGTATAATGTATGGTTTAAAGCCAGAACAATTAGAACTTCTTGGTATTATTGAAGCGGCACAAGTGTATCTTTCTGATTTTGAAAAGAATCATCATATTAGAAGTCGGTTCGAAAGTACACTCGAAAATCCTAACCTTCAACCCAGTCAAGCCTTAGCATTATTTCGGATATTACAAGAATCACTTCACAATATACTCAAACATGCAAAGGCTACCATGGTAACAGTACAACTAACAAATACTGAAGGAAAATTAGTGATGGACGTGATTGATAATGGGAAAGGATTTGATGTAAATCAAAAAGTATTAGCCAATTCGTACGGTATGATAAGCATGAAAGAACGAGTAAAATTGCTAAATGGAAACTTTGAAATAACTAGCAAAGTGGACGAAGGAACAAAAGTAAGAGTGGAATTACCGTATTGGGGCAGAGGGTGAGACCAAAGTTTTTAGTAACAGAAAATAACAATATAATATTATCAAAAAAAAATAAGGTAATACTATGAATAAACAAGTTGAAACCAAAGTGCAACTCAACACAGTGTTGAAAGAAACTACTTTTAGTGATATTTTCAATCTTGCTGAAATACAGCGTTTACAAGATTTGTTTGCCTTTGCACATGGTGTAGCATCGGTAATTACAGATACTAATGGAAAACCCATTACCAAACCAAGTAACTTTACACATTTATGTGAAAATATAATCAGAAAAACTGAGAAAGGTTGTGCAAATTGTTATAAATCAGATGCCATTATTGGGCGATATAACCCAGCTGGTGCTGTTGTTCAACCATGTTTGAGTGGTGGACTGTGGGATGCTGGTGCATCAATTACCGTTGGGGGCAAACATATTGCCAATTGGCTGATAGGACAAGTTAGAAATGAACAAGTGGATGAGCAGCAGATGTTGCAATATGCAGTTGAAATAGGTGCAAATGTTTCTGATTTTAAAGCTGCTTTAGAAAATGTTCCTATTGTGTCAGCTAAACAATTTGAAAAAATTGCTGATTTACTGTTTGTTTTTGCCAATGAACTTTCCGAGAAGGCATATAGCAATTTGCAACTAAAGTTACAAATTACAGAACAAGAAAAAATAAATGCATTACTTCAAGAACATGAAGAAAGTTTGTATACTACCCTCCATTCTATTGGCGATGGAGTAATTTCTACCGATAATAATGGTTTGATTGTGGCAATGAACCCCGTTGCCGAAAACCTTTGTGGTTGGTTGTTGGTCGATGCAGTAGGTAGACATTTAACTGAAGTTTTCAAAATTGTGAATTCAGAAACTCGTGAAACAGTAGCAAATCCAGTAAAAAAAGTATTAGAAAATGGAGAAATAGTAGGGCTTGCCAATCATACAGTTCTTATTTCGAAAAATGGTGCCGAATACCAAATAGCCGATAGTGCAGCACCTATTAAAACCAAAAATAGTGAAATTTGCGGAGTTGTTCTAGTATTTTCGGATGTAACTGAGAAATATAGTGTTCAAAAAATAATTAACGACAATGAATTGAGATTCCGCGGTTTGTTAGGAAATCTAGAAGCTGGTATAGTAGTTCATGCACCTAATACCTCTGTATTAGTAAGTAATACAAGAGCATCCGAATTATTGGGGTTAAGTAAAGAACAAATGAAAGGCAAGGAGGCCATGGATCCAGCATGGAAATTTATAAATGAAGATTATAGCAATTTGTCGGTTGATAATTATCCTGTTAACCGAATCTCAATAGCAAAAAAGCCCATAAAAAACCAGATATTAGGAATTCTTCAATCTAACAAAAATTACATTGTTTGGGTATCAGTCAATGGTTTTCCAATGTTTAATAATGCAAATGAAATAACGGAAATTGTAATTAGTTTTATTGATATTACAGAAAAGAAACAAGCTGACGAAGCACTTAAAGAAGCAGAGTGGAAGTTCAAAGCTCTTTTTGAATTGGGACCGATAGGCGTGGCATATCACCGAATGATATTTGATGAAGCTGGAAATCCTTTTGATTATTTGTTTATTGATGCCAATGAAAGTTATAATGAATTGACTGGTGTTAGCCCCAAAGGAATGACTGTGAGGCAAGCTTTTCCAGGTATTGAAAACGATCCTTCAGATTGGATTGGGAAGTTTGGTCATGTAGCCAGAACGGGTGAAACTATTCGTTTTGAGCAGTTTTTAGAGTCAAACGGTCGATGGTACGAATGTGTTGGTTATCAGTATAAACCCGATCATTTTGTGGCAGCATTCAACGAAGTAACAAAACGAAAAGAGGCTGAAATCTTGTTAAAGCAAAGTGAAAAAGAATATCGTAGCCTTATTGAGCTTTCGCCTTTGGCAATGACAATTATTAAAGATTGGAAAACCATATACTTTAACCCTGCTGCTGTTCAACTATTTGGATCAAAAACTCAAAATGAACTTTTAGGTAAGCATATATTTGATTTTGTTCATCCCGATTATCATGAATTGTCAATTGATAATGCAAAAAAGCTAGCTGACAAAGGGTATATTGATATGCAGGAGCAAAAATATTTGAAACAAGATGGAGGAATTTTGGATGTTGAAATTCAAGCCAAATCGATTAGGTTTAATGATGACTCAGCAACATTAGTCGTAATTAATGATATTACAGAACGCAAAAAAGCGGAAAAACACTTAAAAGAAAGTGAAGAAAAATTCAGAAACTTTTTCGAAAATTCAGTTGTGGGCAAATCAATTACAACACTTGATGGTAAATTAAAGGTAAACAATGCTTTTTGCAGTATTTTGGGGTATTCCGAAGATGAGTTAAGAAGTATAAATTGGAGAGATATCACACACAAAGACGATGTATTATATAATATTAAAATTGTTGATTCAATGTTAAGAGGCGAAATGCAATCTAAACGTTGGGAGAAAAGATATATTCACAAGACCGGAAAAATTGTTTGGACTGATATTAGTACAACTTTACAACGTGACAATGATGGAAAACCACTTTATTTTATAACTGCAATCTTTGATATTACCGATAAAAAAAGAGCAGACGAAGAACTTAAAGATTCAAGAGAACAATTGCGAAATTTTGCATCAAATCTTCAAAAAGCGCGTGAAGAAGAAAGAACAAATCTTGCACGCGAAATTCACGATAGTTTAGCACAATATTTAGTGGCTTTAAAAATGGATTTGGGTTTGTTTAAGAAAAAAGTGTTGAAATCGACAGAACAAATAATACCCGAAATATTAATATCTGAGATAGAACAACTTATTGTACAAGTTGACAATGCCAACAAATCTGCTCGAAGCATAATGAATGGATTAAGACCAGAACAGCTTGAATTACTTGGTTTTGTGGAAGCAGCAGAGGTTTACCTTAATGATTTTGAGAAGAATCACCATATTAAATGTAAATTTGAGAATACAATTAAAAAAAACAATATTCACCCCGATCAAGCATTAGCATTGTTCAGGATACTTCAAGAATCACTTCATAATACTTTAAAACATGCTATGGCAACAAAAGTTGCAGTAATACTAACAAACATAGAGGGAAAGTTAGTTATGGAAGTAATTGATAATGGGGTAGGATTTGACCAAAATCACAAAGGACGTCAAGATTCGTATGGCTTAATTGGTATAAAAGAACGAGTAAAATTATTAGATGGAAATCTTATAATAACAAGCAAAGTCGGTGATGGAACAAGTGTGAGAGTGGAAATGCCATATCTGTAATATTTAAAAAAGTGCAAATAAAAATTTGGAGAATGATTTAATAACTAAAATAATAAATGCGCAATTGAATATTTTTGGTATTCAATTGCGCATTTTATTAATTATCAATTATTAATTATCAAGCTGATCCGTGACAATTTTTAAATTTTTTACCGCTTCCACAAGGACATTGATCATTGCGACCAGGTAATTTGTCAACATGAATTGGTTGAGATTTTTGAGGTTCGCGAGTGTCCTGTTTAGTTGGGTCTTCACCACCACGATTGCCTACTTCGTCTTTCTGAGTACGGAATTTACTTAAATCCATACGTTGACTTGGTCTAGCTTCACGCACTTGCTCTGGCTCGCGCATTGGAATTTGACCGCGCATTAATACAGCCAAAACTTTGCGGTTAATGCTGTCAATCATTTCTTTAAACAAACCAAACGATTCCAATTTGTAAATCAATAATGGATCTTTTTGTTCGTAACTTGCATTCTGAACCGAGTTGCGTAATTCGTCCAATTGGCGTAAATGTTCTTTCCATTCATCATCAATAATATAGAGCAATGTCTGTTTTTCGAAAGCTTTTACAACTTCACGCGCCTCATTATTGTACGCAGTTTCCAAATGTGTGGTAATATTGAAAACACGTTTTCCATCAGTTACTGGTATAAGAATATTTTCGTATTGATGACCTTGTTTTTCATATACTTGTTTGATAACTGGATAAGCAACAGTTGCTAATTTATCCATTTTTCGTTTGAAAGTACCCAAACCTGCATCAGCCACTTTGTTACACAAATCATGTGTTTTTGTTGAGTTAAATTCTGCTTCAGAAAATGGTGCATCCATTGCATACACTTTCATCAATGTTTCTTCAAGTTCGTTGAAATCACCATTATTTTTAGCCATTTCTACAATACTATCCGATGAATCGTAAATCATATTGGTGATATCCACCCCAATACGCTCACCCATCAAAGCATGACGGCGTTTAGAGTAAACCACTTCACGTTGAGAATTCATTACATCATCGTATTCGAGCAAACGTTTACGAATACCGAAATTGTTTTCTTCAACTTTCTTTTGTGCACGTTCAATAGATTTTGAAATCATTGAATGTTCAATCATTTCACCTTCCTCAAAACCAAGCTTATCCATGATACCCGAAATACGCTCCGAACCAAATAAACGCATTAAATCGTCTTCGAGCGAAACATAGAAAATTGAAGAACCTGGATCACCTTGGCGACCTGCACGACCACGTAACTGACGGTCGACACGACGACTTTCGTGGCGCTCGGTACCTATAATTGCCAAACCACCAGCATCTTTAACTTCTTGGGTTAGTTTAATGTCGGTACCACGACCAGCCATGTTGGTGGCGATAGTAACTGTTCCTTTTTGACCAGCTTCAGCCACAATTTCTGCTTCGCGTTGGTGCAATTTTGCATTTAATACATTATGTCTTATTTTACGTCCATTAAGCATACGGCTTAAAAGTTCAGAAATTTCGACAGAAGTTGTTCCAACTAATACTGGACGACCAGCTTCAACTAATCGTACAACCTCTTCTATAACAGCAGTGTATTTTTCACGTTTGGTTTTATAAACGCGGTCTTCCATGTCTTTACGAGCAATAGGTCGATTGGTAGGAATTACCACAACATCCAATTTGTAGATGTCCCATAATTCACCAGCTTCAGTTTCGGCAGTACCTGTCATGCCCGAAAGTTTGTGGTACATACGGAAATAATTTTGCAATGTTATTGTTGCAAATGTTTGAGTAGCAGCCTCAATAGTAACGTTTTCCTTGGCTTCAATGGCTTGGTGCAAACCGTCGGAATAACGGCGTCCATCCATAATACGACCAGTTTGTTCGTCTACAATTTTCACTTTATTCTCCATAACCACGTATTCTACATTTTTTTCGAACAAGGTGTATGCTTTCAGTAATTGGTTGATAGTGTGAACGCGTTCCGACTTAACCGAATAGTTTTGAAGTATTTCGTCTTTTTCTGATTGTTTCTCTTCAGCAGTAAGTGTTTTGCTTTTTTCCAATTCTGCTATTTCGCTTCCTACATCTGGTAAAACAAAGAAATGAGGATCATCCGAATTATCAGTAATTAAGTCCAAACCTTTGTCAGTAAGTTCAATAGAATTTTGTTTTTCGTCAATAACAAAGAAAAGTGGATCGGTGGCAATATGCATATTCCGATTGTTTTCTTGCATGTAAAACTCTTCAGTTTTGAGCAAAATACCTTTTACGCCTTGTTCACTCAAATACTTAATTAAAGGTTTGTTTTTTGGCATACCTTTATATGAACGGAATAATGCCAATGCACCTTCTTCTTGCATTTTTTTGTCTTCCGATTTCAATAAATTACGCGCATCAGCAAGGTATTTAGTGGCAAGTGTTTTTTGATTATTAACCAAACGTTCTACTTTTGGACGCAAGTCTTCGAATAATTGATCCTCGCCTTTTGGTACTGGTCCCGAAATAATCAAAGGTGTACGTGCATCGTCAATTAATACAGAGTCAACCTCATCTACTATGGCATAATTATGTTTGCGTTGAACCAAGTCGAGTGGGGCAGTGGCCATATTGTCACGCAAATAATCGAAGCCAAACTCATTGTTGGTTCCAAAAGTAATGTCGGCAAGATAAGCCAAGCGGCGTTCTTCTGAGTTTGGTCGGTGTCTATCAATACAATCAACAGTTAAGCCGTGGAACATATATAAAGGTCCCATCCATTCCGAGTCACGTTTAGATAAATAATCATTCACAGTAACAAGGTGTACACCTCTTCGGGTCAAGGCATTCAGAAAAACAGGAAGTGTTGCCACTAAAGTTTTACCTTCACCAGTTCCCATTTCCGATATTTTTCCTTTGTGAAGTACCACACCACCAAATAATTGAACATCATAGTGCACCATTTCCCATTTGATAAGGTTTCCACCAGCTGTCCAAACATTTTTATAAATGGCTTTATCGCCCGAAATACTCACAAAATCATATTTTGTAGCAAGTTCACGGTCAAATTCATTTGCCGTAACTTCCAATGTGGAATTTTCGGTAATACGACGAGCAGTGTCTTTCATAATGCTAAAAGCCTCAGGAAGAATCTCATCTAACACTACTTCGTATTTAGCTGTAATTTCTTTTTCAAGTTTATCAATCTCGTTGTAAATCTTTTCACGAAGATTGATTTCTGTTTCTTCAATACTTGCTTTTAATTCTTCAATACGTGTTACATCTGCTGCCACAAAGTCTTGAATTCGTATTTTAAGCGTCTCAGTACGTGCACGTAATTCATCATTCGATAGCAATGTAATTTCTTCATAAACAGCTTTTATTTTATCAACAAAAGGCGTGATTTCTTTTAAGTCACGCTGCCCTTTACTCCCGAAAATTTTACCAAGAAAGTCATTAAATCCCATTATATCAGTATTTTTATATGTTATTTTTGTTTTGTGTTTTCTTTTTTTTGAATACTTTTTTCAAAAGACTGGCAAAGATACAATTTTTTTGCGTGCAATTTCCTAATTTATATTACATAAACCATTCATTTTTCGTTAATAATAATGAAGTTGGATTAATTAAAATAACTTATGTAATTAATATGTAATTGTTTGCATGAATAAATGCGCAGTAACCAAGATAAATGAAGTTGATTGACAACAAAAAAATCCCAACGCATTAACGTTGGGATTTTTTTTGTTGAATTATAAATTTTCTATGAAAGCATAGTAAGCATAATACCTGCAGCTACCGCCGAACCAATTACTCCAGCTACATTTGGACCCATAGCATGCATAAGTAAAAAGTTGCTGTTATCTGTTTCTTGACCAACAACTTGCGAAACACGAGCAGCCATTGGTACAGCCGAAACACCTGCCGAACCAATCAGCGGATTGATTTTAATTTTTGTGAATAAATTCATAAACTTAGCTAATAAAACTCCACCCGCAGTACCTACAGAGAATGCCACAATACCGATTGCCAGAATTTCTAATGTTTTTACGTTCAAAAATGCTGAAGCAGTGGCAGTTGCACCAACAGTAATGCCTAAGAATATTGTAGTAATATTCATAAGTTCATTCTGTACAGTCTTGCTTAAACGCTCAACTACGCCACATTCACGCATCAAATTTCCAAGCATTAATGATCCAATTAGAGGTGCAGCTGGTGGAAGTAATAACGAAATAAATCCAGTTACAAGTACAGGAAAAATGATTTTTTCCTTTGTTGAAACCATGCGTAATTGTTTCATTTTAATTCCACGTTCTTTTTTTGTAGTCAATAATCTCATAATTGGTGGCTGAATAACAGGTACTAGAGCCATGTAAGAGTATGCTGCTACAGCAATAGGGCCTAACAAATCGGGTGCCAATTTTGAGGTAAGGAAAATTGCTGTTGGGCCATCGGCACCACCAATTATACCTATAGAAGCAGCTTCGTTGGGCAAAAAACCTAAACCAATAGCTCCTAAATAAGTAGCGAAAATTCCTAGTTGAGCTGCGGCACCAAGTAATAAACTTTTTGGATTAGCAAGCATTGGACCAAAATCAGTCATTGCACCTACTCCAACAAAAATTAAACAAGGATAAATACCCAACTTAACTCCTAAATAGAGATAATCTAACAATCCAGCACCGTTTGCAAATTTACCCCAATCGACATGTCCACCAGCAAATAATTCAGGAGTAAATAATCCAGCTCCAGGCAAATTGCTTAAAAACATACCAAAAGCTATGGGCAATAATAACAAAGGTTCAAATCCCTTTACAATAGCTAAATATAGTAATATGCAGGCTATAAATAACATAATCAGGTCTTTCCATGATAGAAGGGCAAAGCCAGTACTCCTTAAAAAATTTATAAAACTTTCGGAAATTGTTCCGTCTTTTTCTGTTTTTAAGTTCTCTTTAGCAATGGCAATTTCAGTTGTAGCGTTCGCTACAACTGTTGTATCAGCTTGTGCAGCTAATTGTACTTGTTTTTGAGCTGAAGTATTGAACGAAATGCCCACAGTCAATACAGCAATTAGCAAGAAAATATATTTTTTTGTTCTCATTGATTTTTTATTTTACAATCATATTATTCAAGATCAATAAGTTCATCATCTTGCATTACTGTTTGTCCTGGTTGAACATATATAGTTTTTACAGTGCCACTTTTTTCTGCTAGAATATTATTTTCCATTTTCATTGATTCTAAAATCAATAATGAATCACCAGAATTAACCGTTTGACCTACAGAAACTAATACTTTAAAAACACTACCAGGTAACGGTGATTTTATAGTTGAAGCACTATTTGATTTTTGAACCGGTTTTGCTGCTGCAGGAGGTGTTTCAACTACTGGTGCTGGCGTTGGTTTAGGTGCTGGTGCTGGTGCAGTAGTTGGTGTAACAGCAACTTCACTACCTACGAAATCGACTAAAATATCGTCTTGTAGTACACTTTGCCCTGGTTGAACACGTACAGTTTTTACAATTGTATCTTCTTCGGCCAAAATGTTGTTTTCCATTTTCATCGATTCCATTGTCAAAAGTACACTTCCGCGTTTAACTGATTGTCCTGGTTGAACTAATACTTTAATAATTATTCCAGGAAGTGGAGATTTTATTGATTCAGCTGCAATGATACGTGTAGGTGTTGTAATTGGTGTTACCTTACCTGCAGGTTTTTTACTTGCAGTAGTTCCCGATTTTTCGTGTTTTTCAATCTCAACGGTAAAAGGAGTACCATTCACTTCAATTTCTGCAACGTTTTTATCAATTTCATTTATAGAAACTTCGTACAAGCTTTCGTTTATTTTAAATTTGAATTTCTTCATACTGATTATTTTACTAAATTATTTAATCCATAAATTTTTGAACTCCAAGGAGAATAGCGCCTTTCTACAGTTTTGATGGTGATGATATGACTTTCTTCATCGTGTACATCGGAATAGTATAAATGTAGTGCCATTGCTATGGCAGCACTATAATCTGCTGAAAGATGACCTTCAATATATTCTATTTCGTTGTTCTCTTCTGGAAAATTATTATTTTGTTCATTTGCTTTTTTTGGAGTTTTTGGAACACGCACTGTTGGTGCTAGCATTTTTCCAAATCCACTAATTATTAGTACAAGCAAAATTAAAATAACAAAAACCATTACAAAACCAAAGATTACGACATCGAAGGCACTTGACCAATTGGTTGCTAATATATACATAATTGAATTAAATTATAAAGGAATATTAGAATGTTTTTTCAATGGATTAACCACCTTTTTGGTTTGCAAAGCTTGGAATGCACGAATTACACGGAAACGTGTATTGCGAGGTTCAATAATATCATCAATATAACCGTAAGATGCAGCTTCATAAGGATTTGCAAATTTTTCCTTATACTCGTTTACTTTTGCTGAAATATAGCTTGCTTTTTCTTCTTCATTCTCAATTTTTGATATTGCACGCCCTTCAAGTACTTCTATTGCACCTGCGGCTCCCATTACTGCAATTTCGGCAGTAGGCCAAGCATAATTGAAGTCGCCTCTAAGTTGTTTTGAACTCATTACATCATGTGCACCACCATACGATTTACGAATTGTGATTGTAACTTTTGGCACAGTAGCTTCGCCGTATGCAAACATTAACTTTGCACCATGAATAATAATACCAGCATACTCTTGTCCAGAACCAGGTAAAAATCCAGGAACATCAACTAAAGTAAGTACAGGAATGTTAAACGCATCACAAAAACGTACAAAACGAGCTGCTTTACGCGAAGAATCACAGTCGAGAATACCTGCTAAAAAGTTAGGCTGATTGGCCACAATACCAGTCGAAACTCCATTGAAACGAGCAAATCCACAAATAATATTACGTGCATAATCTTTGTGAATTTCCAGAAATTTACCGTCGTCTACTATGCCAGCAATAATTACTTTCATGTCGTAGGGCGAATTTGGATTGTCTGGAATTATTTCATTCAACGAATCTTCTAAACGGTTAATTGGGTCTGAGCAATTTTCTATTGGAGCTTCTTCGAGATTATTTTGAGGGAAATATGAAATTAATTCTCTAATCCGTTGAATTCCTGTTTGTTCGTCGGCTACTCTAAAATGAGAAACTCCCGATTTACGTGCGTGAACATCGGCTCCACCCAAATTCTCAATTGATATATCTTCACCAGTAACCGATTTAACTACCTTTGGACCAGTTACAAACATATAACTATTTTGCTCTGTCATAATTACAAAGTCGGTTAGTGCAGGTGAATATACCGCACCACCAGCGCAAGGACCAAAAATGGCTGAAATTTGTGGAATAACACCTGATGCTAAGATATTACGTTCGAAAATTTCGGCATATCCAGATAAAGCAGTTACACCTTCTTGAATACGAGCACCACCAGAATCGTTAATCCCAATAATTGGACAACCCATTTTCATGGCCATATCCATTACTTTACATATTTTTAACGCCATTGTTTCTGATAATGAACCACCGAAGATTGTAAAATCCTGTGCGAATACATATACACTGCGTCCATCAATTGTTCCGTGACCGATTACTACACCATCACCAAGATATTTTTCTTTTTCAAGACCGAAATTATTGCAACGGTGCGTAACAAACATGTCGAGTTCTTCAAAACTACCTTCGTCAAGTAGCATGTGAATGCGCTCACGTGCAGTGAACTTTCCTTTCGAATGTTGTGACGCAATTCTTTTTTCACCACCTCCTAATTTCGCTTTCCCGCGCAAATCTATGAGGTTTTTAACCTTTTCTGTATTTTCCATTTTTGATGAAGTTTTTGGGTTGAGTATTGGTTGGGGATTAAATAATAATTATTAAATTCTTGCCCAATAATCTAATTAACTACTTATTTGTTAGGATCTTCACATAATTCAGTTAACACGCCAAAAGTTGATTTGGGATGAAGGAAGGCAATATTTAATCCTTCAGCTCCTTTGCGAGGAGTTTTGTCAATCAAAGCTACACCACGTTCTGCCGCTAAATCTAATTTTGATTGTAGGCCATCTACTGCAAAAGCAATATGGTGAACGCCTTCGCCTTTTTTCTCCAGAAATTTTCCAACTGGTCCTTCGGGATCGGTCGATTCTAAAAGTTCAATTTTGGTTTGTCCTACTTTGAAAAAAGCAGTTTTTACTTTTTGCTCTGGAACTTCTTCCACAGCATAACATGTTAATCCCAATACTTTTTCGTAGTAAGGAATAGCCAATTCGAGGCTTTTTACTGCAATACCTAAATGCTCAATGTGAGTTGGTTTCATAAATATAATTTTAATATTTTTGTTATAGATTATTTATCCTTTTTTTCTTCTAAAATTCTAAATATAAATAGTTAAATATATGATGATTAGAGAAATTTTTCTTTATTTTTAAATTGAGCACAAAATTACTATAATTATTCTTCATTATCAACTAAATAGAGAATAATTTTAAATAAATTTTATTGCATTTGATAATCAGAAAGATAGCATTATTATACAAAAAAAATGCACAAAATGACTTTTTTTGTGCAGTGCAATAAATACCTGAAAAGGCACTTTTCACCACATTTAGGCTCGTTTTTTATATTCTTAAGTGAGTAGGTAATAGATTTTGGGCAGTAAATTTTAGTTAGATGCTCAGTAATGAATAAAAAAATGTGGAAAAATTAAGTAGCAAAACTTAATTCTTCCACATTTTAAATTTTATATCAATTTAGATATCGAAATATTTTGATTAGGCTTCACCACCACCAAATCCCATTGGCACTGGGGGCATAAATGCATTATCACTAATTTTTATTTTTCCATTTTGTTGCTCAAATTTGGTAATGTTTTCTTGTAGCGCAAAAAGTAGGCGTTTTGCATGTTCGGGTGTAAGAATGATACGCGATTTTACATTAGCTTTGGGTGTACCTGGCATTATACGTACAAAATCAACTACAAACTCAGATGTTGAATGAGAAATTATAGCCAGATTTGAATATATGCCCTCAGCAATTTCTTCTGACAATTCGATGTTTAATTGGTTGTCTTGGAGTTCCATAAAAAATTTGATATTTTGAAGTTTTTATTGTTGCATTTTTTTTGTTTTGCAAAGGTATACAAAGAAATTTACTTTTCGTTATAATCAAACATTTTTTTGTTTTTAAAACTTTGATTGACTTAGGTGGTGTTATAAACTGTTTATTATTACATCAAAAGAACATTTCAATTATTAACCAATGGATATTCCGAAATTGTGAAAGCCAAATTTGTGAATTATAATTGTGTATGTGGAAATAATACTTTATTTTTGCCAATCAACAAAAAAAACGTTATTCATAAAATTAAAAATTTTACAAATGTGAAAAATATAACGTTCAATTGTAATCATAACATTAATTTTGACTGATTTCAATATAGTTATTTTTAACGGATAAATACCTAATTTCAATGCCTCTTTAGCTCAGTTGGTAGAGCAACTCAATACCAACCACGCCCATATTATCAACTACTTACAAAACAACATAAAACAAAAGCGGGTACAATTATACATTGTACCCGCTTATTATATATTGTATGCAATTTTTTTTACTTTGCTGCGATTTTACTTTTTGTCCTGTTTATTCCTACACTTTTTTTCTTGTTATTCATAAATGCTGCCATTTCTTTAACGAGGCTATCCATTATAGGTAGTATTCGCTTAAAATCAGCGGGAAATAAATATGCTCCATTTTCATACTTCTTTTGTGAGAGAAATGTGTTTTTAATGCCTTTTTTATCTTTTTTATATCTGATATACTGTTCAAAGGTACGTGCAAATATCTCGTTGCGCCTAAACCAATATTCAGAACCGCCAAACTCTTTTTCTAATCGTATATATGTAGCTGTTTTATTGCCTGCTTTGTCTTTACATACATCATTTACTACCTGCATAGCCAATTGTCTTAACTTCCCACCTATCGGCTCTATATGAGAACGAACGGTATCACCACCGCTTAGGGCTGTAAATCCAGTGTTTTGGTCAACGTACATTCCAAAAAAGTAATCGAGGGCGTGACCGTATTCGTGTGCCAAACATCCAAATCCTTTTTCTTTTGTAAGGTTGATCATAAATGTCCACGGCTCAAAGTGTGCTAGTGCTTTACTTCGTCCCCTGGCACCAAAAGCAATACCAATAGTGCCATCACACCCGATGTTTTTGGTTCCCAGTATTTTTGCCAAATCCTCACAACTTTCGGTTGTAGCTGTCAGAAAATCGTTACGATCATTGTTGTTTACCCAGTTACCATACTCAAAACCTTTGAGAGAGTATTTATCTATGACCTTAAACTGATCTACCGTTTCGGCTGGTTTATCGGTTGTGTAACTAGCTGAACGTTTTAGAGGCGTATTTTTCCAATACCTTTGCGCTCTGCCATCTTTTGAAATTTCAGAATTGCTATCTGTAAGTTTTTTATCTATTGATTTTGCCATTTATTTCTAATATTATTGTATGTATTTAAAAAATATGTATCTTTGCAGCCTATTAAACAGTCAAACACCTTATTGAGTGCGTATCGCTACAAACTCTGTGTGTTTGACTGTTTTTTTTATATTAATTTCGTGATGATAATAGCTATATCGCTTTAAATATATCGGGCTAACTCCTTTTCAAGCTTAACCTTACTTATCCTTTTATCTGCTTTAAGTACTTTGGTCAATGCTTTTTTATAGTTCGCATCTTCATCCGCATCCATCAACTGTAATACTTTACGTGCTGAAGAACTTTTCTTACAAATTTTTACCTTTTTCTTTTTCGCTTCTACTCCAAGTCGAGTTTCTTTTGCGCCTAGTTTGGCGATTGGTTTTTTGATTTGCATAATTGTTAGTTTAGTTTTATATTTCAATAGCCACTACACATCTTTTAAATGTGGAGGATGCTTTCATTTCTTTTTTTACTTTTGTCATTGCACCAATTTTACTTTTGGCAGACACATTTTTAGCTATCATTGTACGCCCAGAAGTTCTATATATGACATCGTATAACTTATCAAGTTTTATTTTCTTGACGCTTTCTTTTGTTTTTGGTTTGATTGGCATATAATCAACTTATAAGTTTGATGTTTTTTCTTTTCCGACTCTACTTAATTCGCTCCGACATTCTCTAATTTGAGGAAGAATAGGATCTCCCAAATATAGCCTCCAACCAAGTTCTTTACATTTTAATAAATCTATCAATAATTCTTCAATCATTTTTTCATACTTATTAATTTGAGTTTTATAGGTAGCTTTCGTTTTGTAGCTTTTTCCTAAAATTTTTGACGTTATCATAGTTTTTGTTTTTCTTTAAAATGTAAAAATTGTTTGAGGATCTATTTTTATACCTAGTGGATTAGTAACCGTAAAATGGAGATGTGGACCTGTGCTTGCGCCTGTGTTTCCTGTTTTGGCTATAGCTTGTCCTTTGGTAACTTTTTGCCCAGCCGTAACAAGTTGTTCGCTAAGGTGTGCATAACCTGTACGGTAGCCGTTGGTGTGAGTTACTACTACTTGTTTGCCTCCAGTAGCATGAAAATTTACTGTAGTTACTGTGCCATCGGCGGGACTAATTACCGCTGTACCAATGGGAGCGGAAATATCAGTGCCGTTGTGCATACTAATAACGCCTGTAATGGGATGGGTGCGCTGTCCGAATTTAGACATTACACGCCCTGCGATTGGTGCTATCATACTTTTTTTGATTAAAAAAAAATAACAGATTACGCCTAGCACGCAAAGTATTGCAGTTCCTATTAATAATCTGTTATTCAAGTTCATAGTTTTGGTTTTAATTCTGTTTCTCTATTTGCGTCTACGGATGCGTTTGTGAGTCTTAATGGTAGACCCTTTCAATTCTCTAGCAGCTTGTTTTACAGCATCTTTTTGTTTAATGCGATAAGTTACTACGGTGATGGTTTTGCTAGTGCTACCACCTGCCACACGGATGCTTTTGGCACGTGCATTGATTCTTTTTAGTTTTTCAAGTCCTTTGTTCATAACGGTTTGAATTTGTTTTTGAGTTTGTAAATAATAAAAATAATTCCTAATAAAATGCTGAGTATTCCTGTATTAATGAGTGCTTTTTGCCACGGCTTTAGCGGTTTTTCTATGTATTTTGTTGTGGTAGTTTGTTTGGTAATGGTTTTAGTATTAGTAATAACAAGTCGCTCACGAATGCGAATAACTATTTTTTCGGTATTTTTGCGGGTATTAGTTTGGTTGTGCCAACGGTCGGTACTGCCATCGGGACGAACTACCACGCTATCACGAATTACAACGCTATCTTTGGCAACGGTCACATAAACAGTTTCGGTTTTGGTGTCCTTATTGGTATTGATATTGGTATTAGTGTTGGTATCAGTGCTAACTTGCTGTGCAGGCTTGCAACCAGGGACTAACACGAAACACGAAATACAAAATACTAAATATATTATCTTTTTCATTTTGATTGATCTCCTTTAAAAAATGGAATAAAAATACCTGATATTTGAAACATTAAACCTAAAGCACATAAATATATGTTCTGACTTGCAAACGCCGTACCTTGTATAATTGCACCTGTAGCAGTGCAAGCTGATGCTAGTTGCGACCATCGAGCGGGTGTTGGTTGATGAATTTTGCTCATTATTTTTGTCGGTTTTTACATGTTGGTGCTTTTTCGCAATGGTTACTATTATAGCTATCTTCTAGCGTTTTAACTCTCTTTTCTAGCTTGTCTATTATTTTGCCATACACTGTTTCGAGCGTTTCCAATGCTTTGCTATTGGCTAACTTGCTTTGGATTGGCAACGCAACGGCTAAGGTTATAAGGCTCACTATTGCGGGAGTAAGATATTCACTTACTGTGGTTGTTTGTAAAACTTCTAATATCATAGTCATTCAGTTACGTTGTTTTTTACTGGGAAGTTTTCAAATAGTTGAAGTAAACCAAAATCAAAAGATTCGATTTCTTGATCTGCCAGACATAGTGTACAATTTTGACCGAATAAAATTGGTTCAATTTTACATAATATAATATTATCAGATAAACTATCAAATTCTATTGAGCCGCATTGTTGATTATCTGCATACTGCACAATATATCTTATCACAATATCAATATTATACCCACTCATTTTCTTATCAAACGTAAGAATAACTTTATCACCTACTGTATTAGTTTCAGCACTAATAAGTTTTGGTGGATTACCACGTACACGTTGTTTGAGTTTAAAATCAGTTCTTGATGGTGATTTTATGCCTTCCCAAGCTGTATAACAAAACAAAATACTACCATTTTGACTATCTCCATCAATATACCGTAAACTACAAAATTCACCATCTTGATCGATACCTTCTCCATTAATAAATAATAGTTCTTTAATAAGTTTATTATTATTTGCAACAAAAGAATTACCAAAATCAATCGGAATTGTAAATAAAATATCACCCAAATAATCACGTTCATCAGCATTAAGAACTCTTGCTACTGGTGCATCTGTACCATTTTGTGTAAGTAGTGCTTCATATTTCAGCCATTTAGGAACAACACCATCTACATCATTATATTCAAACATAGTAGCTCCATTAAACATATAGCGTTCAAAGGTGGTAGGATGAATGAAAATAGTAGTTTGAGAGATAGGTACGTAGGGAACTGAACCAAAACCAGCAATAGCTTTTTCTTCACCTTCGGCTATAAGTTTGGCCATATAAGCATCTCCTTCATAAGTATTAATACGGATACGACCTATAACATTATCACTGCCATTAGACACAGAATCCCAAGAATCTACAAAAAGAAAATCCAGTGGTGCATCGCTCACATAATTCAACCCTTTGCATTTTTCGGCTGTAACACTAGTTCCAGTAATGGTAAAAGCATTTGTGCCTGTATCAATACCACGAACATTAATATCGTTTCCAGTAATAGAAATTCCATCGATAAGTACATCGCAATTGCCTGTAAGACTCACAATGTCAATAAAAGGGGTATCGAGCACAAGTTTTGAAGTTCCAAAAGTATAAATACCAGGTGCCACAATAATTGTCATTCTATTAGTGGCACTTTTAGCTATTTTATTTGGGCTAATTTTTTTTGCAAGTGCATAAGTATCTTTAAGCTCTCGCACATTTTCAGATTCTTTGCCATCGCCTGTTACAAACAGATAATTTTTGCCACGCAATGAGTAATCGTCTGGTTGACTGTATGCCGTGAGTGTTTTTGCTGTCTTTTTCATAGCCTTTTAATTCAAAATAGAATATGAGTACAAGAAAATTAGTTCTATATTAAAATTGTAGCTTGCATATCCGTTTGGATATTCTACTGCTTTTTCTTCGATGGTGCTTAAAATATCACCATCACCATTACGACCACTAATTACGGTTCTTGTAGTGGTAGTTATACGGCAAATTTTCCAATATTCAACGCCTTTTATTCTGTAACACCAGCACAAATATTGCCGATTGAGCGTTTGGTCGGTAATGGTCAATGTTGGCAAACGGTCTTTGTCATCAAAGTACCTTAAATCGCTTAATGGAATTTCGATATATGGTTCACCACCAGCATCGTCTGGATAGAGATAAGTTATCATATTATATTAGTTATTTAATTGTTTTATAAATAATTAAAGTGCCTAAAACAACCCAAATTGCAATAATTATATAGTCTAAAGTTGTCATAGAATTTTTTTTTATAGAGTGCCACTTCTTTAGCACGCCTGTTGGCTAATCCTTGTATAAATACTCCTTTGCTGTAAACATATTTCAACATTTTATCAGTAATGCCCGCTTGATTTGGATCGGCTTTGAGCATAGCTGCAAAATTGGGCAAAATGCCAGCTCCAGTATTGTAAAGCAAACTTACCAGTGCATCAAATTGATTTTGATTCAAGTTGTAGCCACCTTTGTTTATGGCTTTTTCTGCATTTGCCACATCGGATGCCAAATACGCCACCGCCTGTGCTTCAGTAATGGTTTGTCCTAAACGTACACCGCTTGTATGTCCGTAACCTATTGTAGGCGTTCCAGTGCTATCGCTGTAGGCTGTGAGCTTCAATCCCTCAAAACTCTTTATTAGGTTTAATCCGTTGGAACTTGTTTTCATTTGATAAAAAAGTATATTACTATTATTATTCCTATAAATAAAGCCAGCGATACAAACGAAGTATCGGTTAACCATAGAGCCACGGTTGCGCCAGCTAGTTGTTTTGCAGCCATATTAACGCATGTTTTTTGTAACTACCAATAATACCACATAAAGCACTAGTGGAAAACTCAATGCCAATGCTAGTTTAATGTATGTGTCTGCTGTAAGTTCGGCTTGTACCGATGCTGATAATGCTCCCATTGTTTTTTTTTAGTTTTTAGAATATTTGCCAAATTGGTTTTTTACCTATACTGTCGATATTTTGTGCCATTAACCACTGATAATTAGCTTCGGTTACTACATCGGTTTTAAAGATTATACGCACAAATTCAAGCGTTTTTTTTCCGAATATTGCATCGGTTGATAACTGCTGACTGCTAGGCTTGGTAGTGAGTGTAAAATAATTGTAACTCATCCAGCCGTTCATTTTGGCTTGTAGCTTTCTAACCTCTTCGCACACGCTACCTTTTGAGAGTGGGAAAACAGACACGGTTCCAGTTGGCGTTTCCGATCCAGATGTTGAAGTCCCATCGGTTTTGGATGGCGTGCCTGTTTTCTTTTTCGTATCGTACCACCATAAACCACCAGCAGTGGCTAACACTACTAACACACAGATAATCACTGTTATTTTAAGTTGTTTGTTCATGCTAAATTATTGTCATTTTCAGAGTTATAGTCATTGCTTCCGTCGCTATCGGGTATTGTGCTATTGTCGCTGTCAGGCGTTTTCTTTGCCTCGTCAAGCTTCTTTTTGGCTAAGTAACCCACTGCCCAAAATGTACCTGTTGGCACTATTAATATGAGCAATATTACTATTATGTATTTATAATTGATTTTCATTGAGCACTACTTCCGTTGTAATTAAGATCAATAGACCCACCGCCACCACCTGTAGAAGTAACATATACGTTTGTACCATCGTTACTGTTTCCACTTGTGCCAGGTTTAATAAGGAAATAAGCTGCCACCGCACCACCTACCAGAATTACCATTACTAGTATTATTGCTGTTTTTGTATCCATAATTATATTTGTTTAGATATTTAATTTATATGATTGTACTTCAAAATCCCAATATTCAACCGTGTCGGGAATGTTGATATATGTTACATAGCTCAACATAATGACCAACAATATTATAAGTGTTATTCTCATAATTTTAAACCATTTTCAGAGCGTTCATTCGGCTAATTATCGAGTCGTACACTTCCATACTTTCACCAAAAAAGCCTTCTGATAAGTTTATTGAGAATGACGATTTAGAATCGGTAAAACTATTGCGCATACTTTCGCCTGCAAGTTGTTTATAATAAAGTCCTATTCCTACAAAAACTTTATCAGATGTCAATAAAAACTCTTTGTAAATACTAAGGTTATGCCCTATTTGTATAAAAGGGCTAAGGTCCTCTTTGATGGCAATAGCTAAATAGCGTACTTTTTGATCCTCATCCGGCGTGTATTCTTTTCCGGTAGTAACGCTAGGCAATTGATCCTCTACTGAAGATAGTATGTTTTTGCGCATATAGAAGTAAATGCCAATAATAAAGACTATTACAAGTGCAGTAACTACCAACACGCCTTTCACACCTAAACCCTGATTGTACATTGGTGGATAACCGCCGTAACCGTAACCGTATCGCATAATTTTATTTGTTTGAAATTTTTACTACCAAAAAGAATATTAATAGCCATTGAATGAGCGATATAATTACTATATTGCTGATATACCATGCTTTAAATTCCGATTGATAAGTTTTAATTTGTTTGTCAGTTTCGGTTTCGGAAGCTGCTTTTTGGTCAGTTCCTGTAACAGATTTACTGCTCAGAAGCGATAGTAAATTTACTTCGTCTTCGTCTGTAATGTCTACTGAATTTCTCATTTCGCCCATTATGGTATCTACATCGGTCGATGTTAGTGTACCATTGATTAAGGCTAAAAAATATTCATAATTTTTAAGTGTACCGCCTACTCTGTTTAAGTAACTTGGCGAATCGAACATACTCATAGTATAAGTTTTTTTTACATTGATTTCATAAATGCTATCATCAGTACTATAAATACTACGATGGCTATTCCCATTCCTTGGCTCATAATTTTGTTTTTTAAATTTTTGAAAATAATATCATCACTACAATAAATACTATAATTCCAATTTTCGCATATAGACTCATAGTTTTTGGTTTATTTAATAAGTTTGTAAATAATAAAGACTACAGCTAATATTGCTGCGCCAACAAATAATTTATTGGTTGTTTTGGGTTTGGCTGTACTGGCTGGTGGGTTTGTGATGGGTTCATCTCCTGGATCGGTAACTATAGGAACTTCTCTTTCACCTGTGGTTTCACTTGGACCACCTATATTACTAGGGCTAGCTTCTTGTGGCAAAATTTCTTTATCTCCACCGTAAAAAACACCTTCGTAATTTACTTTAATCACACAGTCGGATAATGGAAAGGCAGCATCAATAAGAATTAGGTTTTGCGCCAATTCGTCATCAACTAAATAACTTTGTGCGCTTTGGTCTACAGCACCGCTTACCAACTTTGCTAAACAAGTACTATCAGCACCCGCCCTGGATGAATAAAACAAATCTATTCCAGCATTTTCGCCTGCATCTAAAATCGTGGTTTGGCTATCGCACTCAATAATTTTTTGTGTCCCTTTGGTCACATCTATTAATGTTAGTTTCATTTTTGGTAAATTGTTTAAATTATTATTTGAATCTTGTATTACATTCACATCTGGCAAGTGAGGTGTAAATGCATCCTCTTCATTGCCTGTTAATATCACATCGTAACTAGTGCCGCTTACTGTTGGTGGGTCTAATTGGCTTAAACCGCCAAACTCGCCATATTTATCAGTTGTTTCTGGCTGATTGATTGTAACCTGCACATCTCTATCTACTTCCCTATCAATAACTATAAGTGGCGTATTGTCTACAATCACATTAGGATTGGTGTAATCAACTCCTACTTGTGGCACTATAGCACCATCCAGCGTGCGAGGCGTTCCATCGGTTGGCGGTCTACGCACTATTATGTTTCCACCTTCAGCAGGTGTGGCACTGGTAATAACTGGAGGATGAGTTGACTCTTCGTTAAAAGTCAAATTTGCACTTCCAGATGTCAGATATTCGGTGCCTGGTATATCTCTTATACTAGCTGCCACTTTGCGATACAAATTACCACTAGCACCAAGCCAAAGTACATTTGGTTCGCCTTTTTTGGCTTTTATTCTATTGATATATTGCTGCATAATAGCTAAACTGGTTTGTAAGGAAAGTTTTTAATTCTAAAAATTAAACTATCTTTCATTTTTACATTATCATCACCACTTTTCCCGTCTCTTTTATTCGCTTTACTACATTTGCTCCAGTTCCCTTGCTCTTCAATATGCCCCAACAACTGTCTGTTAGCAACATACTCATAGGCAGAATAAATCAAATAATAAAATTCAGCATCGTTTAACCAGACTGCCGCGGCTAAATAACCCCATGTATGAACATCCGTCTGCCACCAATCCATGTCTGCTGCTAAATCTTTAGCTATAGATATAACATTTTCTTTTTGATTGTCTGTTAAGTTTTTGTAGGTAATTTGAAAAGCGGTATTTGCATCATCGTTTTCCTGCTGCGATTGTAAAGCTGCTATTTTGACAGATATAGCATTATACACAGTTCTATTTACAATTTTAAGTGTTTCTAGCTCTATAGGGGTAAATGCTTTTAATTGTATTAATGTCATCTTATTAATATCAGCCAGTGTCAAAGATGCCATTCTAGCCTCCATTGCTTTTTGAGCAACATCAGCCGTAATTACTTCTTGACGAGTTATCATTGCATTTTTTTGAGCTGGTAAAAAATAACCAAATTCGGGTGAAGCATTCACTTCATTTAATTTATCCTGACTAAATTTTGAAATCATAGTCGGAGTTATAGCTTCTGCTTTTGCGGTTAGTTCTAATTCAAGTCGGCGGCTTGACATCGCTCCTTTTTGTTGATAACTTAAAAAGCTCCATTTTTCACTATCAGAATCTATAGAACTTAAATATTCCAAAGACATTGATTTTATTTCGCTTGAAGTTATTTTCATCATATCTGATTTTACTCCAGCTTTTCTTTTTTCTTCTTTTTGCAAATCATCCGCTAATGTTTTGGCACTAGCCAATTTAGATTTTAATTGCGTAATAAGCGTTTGACTTGAATTTCTTGCTATTGCGGCTGCTAACTGATTTTCGAGGTCAATAACATCAGTGTAAGTTAGTGCCAATTTATCGGCTTCGGCGTTTTGTATAGCCGTATTTATAACATCTTCACGCTTAGATATAGCAGCAAGCACATCGGGTGCAAGTTTCGATTTTTGAGTAGGGGTTATTGCCTGTATTTGTGCATCGGTAAGTGTGGCTACTTTAGAGGCTGTGAGTGTTGCCATAACAGCATCGTCCACACTGTCGGTGGTGGTAGATGTACTTTTTTTGGTAAAGTAAAAGTATCCAGCAACAGAAGCAATGATAAGTACCAGGAATGCTATAAAATTATTTTTCATAATTGTAAATTCGTTAATGTTTCTTGTCCCACTCTTCAGCTCTTTTGTAGAGTGTTTCAATTCGTTTTTGGTTTTCGGAATAATTAGGATCTAATAATTCGTCAAGAAATTCCACGCATTGTTTTAGGCTCCTAAATTCCGTACCTGCCAATCGGTCGAATGCATAGGCATCAGCCAGTGTTTCATCGTCGGTTTGTAGGTTTATATGGCCTAACTCATGCAGTATTGTAAACTTTTGTTGAAAAGGTGTTAGTTTATCGTACAAATTAGGGTTAATCACTATCAATCCTGTATATCGGTTTGTGCCCGCTGGGCAATCTTGCAACTGAGGGTGATAAGGGTCGTACTCGTAAGTTATTTGCATGATGAACAATAAAATTAATTTGTAAAAATAGCATAGATTTTACCATACTTTTTTACTCGATATTTATAAACGTTTCTCCACGATTTGCCAGCGGTTTTGCGTTGATCAGCATTGAAATCAATTAAATTTTGTTTGTGTTTTTCAATTTCAGACTTCGTGCCCGTTTTCGACAAATTATATTTTTTGTTGTCAACAGTAATAAATTTAGGGATATTCGTTTTCATAAAATATTTTTGGTAAATAAAAAAAAATAGCCCGCCCACATTCTATGGGTGGGCTATTTCATGTGAAATATAAAAAAAAAACAGCTTATTTCTTTTTGGTAGCCAGAAGCAATATTGCAATTACTGAAATTACAACCACAGCTACTATTATCCACATAAATGTAGATGATTTTTTAGCATCCGCTTCTTTTTGCAACCTTTCCGCTTTTTGTGCGGGTGTTTCAGGTATTTCGGCAGGATTAGTCAACACATTAAGTGATTCGCGAGCTATAATAAGTAAGTCGTTCCAGTTAAACCCATTTGTCAGCGATACACCTACAAACGATTCACTTTTGGCAATTTCTAACCAATCTTGCAACGATAATTCGCCAGCAGCTCTTTGCTGTTCGTGATAAGATTTATCAGCTTCTAAACTAGCTTTGAGTAGCGTAAAAAATTCGCTTTGAAACTCGGTATCATCAAGCGCAATGGCTATAGTTTCTACACTATCATCGGCATAACCGTAATGAGTCATCAATGCTGAAAGATCGCCCAAATCTACTTGCTGTTTCACCCATTCTACGAAATCGAGAATGGTAATTTGTTTTGTTTCAGCCATTTTTGCCTCCTTTCTTAGTTAATACTTGCTAACTCTTCGAGAGTAGCAGCATCGTTGCGACAAGCACCAAGATAAAAGTTAATGGTCAAAGTTCTACCAGCAAGTAAGTTAGTATACAATACAGATTGATCGTCCAATTGGAAATTTGCCAAGTCCACAATAACCAATTTTACGTTGGTGTCAGTTGCTTTCTTGTTGTGCGATGGCGTTACAGGGAAATCACCTAATTTGGTGGTCGGGCTGATTTTAGCCAATACAATTGGTTCATCAAGTTGGTCGGCTTCGTTGGCACTAACCTGCATACGTACAATACGTTGTGGGTTATTGTTTACGAATTTTTGGAAAAACTCTAAACTTGTAGTGTTTTTGGTTTTACAATTTACTTTGCTTGCAATTACAGCACCATCTTTGGCAATAGCATCTACAGAAACACCAGCAATGGCTTGAATTTCGGTTACGCTCGATAACAATCCGGGGTGGATAGCTATTACGTGATCTTCGGTATCTAAGTTAGTCAAAATTACTTGCATTACTGCCTGTGTGTTTTGTTCGCTTGCACCGCCTCCGGTAAGCTTTAATAGTCCGCTACCTCTTAGGTTACGGCGGTTGCTCATTTCAGTTCGTAAATCGCGTTGTGGCAACATTCCAGTTGCACGGTTTGATAAATTACTCATTTTTCTTTTGATTTGTTTTTTAAGATTTGTTTTTCAGTGGGATTGGTTATGCTTTCGCAGTTCCGTAATTCCACAATTTTAAATAAGATTTGTCTTTGTCTGTTGCAGCTACAACTTCTGGTTTTGTCATGGACAATGCCAAAATAAGTACAGCGATTCCGATGAGTAGATAAACTACGGTTGAAACTTTGTTCATTTTGTTTTTGGTTTTTGTTGGTTGTTTGTATAATTGTAATTAAAAAAAATTCTACCAACAGGTTTTTATAGTGGAGTTTTTGCCTGTGCCACGCGATAAAGCATAATGCATTATATGGGTTACTCTGTCGAGTAGTTCGGGTGCAAAATTATATTGTGCGATTTGTGTGTTTTCCGCTTTGGCTACTTTTGGCGCACAAAAGATAGTTTTGGATAGAATAAGATAGTTTATTGACAAAAAAAAAACGCTCCTACTTTCACAAGCATAAGCGTTTCGGGGTTGAGTACAGTAAGTTTTGATTGATTTTTGTATAAATATAATTAATAAAATATTGAAATACGAAAAAATATGATTTACTTTGTATCAAGTTTTTAGAGTAAGTGTTTCTAAAGTAAAAATTACCACGTCAGATGTTAGGTAAATGGCTTAAATATAAAAGCTCTCATTTTTTTGAGGGCTTTTTTGTTAGTGGTCTAAGGTCAAAAGATGTAAGTACGAAATTCTTTTTTATTTTTTGTCCATCTTGATGATATGCTTTTGAAATTACAATCCTAAACATTTTACCTTCTAGCGAAATTCTGTCATTTTCTTTTACTTCCTTCAATTCTCCAAACTGCACTATAATAGGTATAAAATCTTCAACTTTAAACCCTAATTGTAGTATTTCTTTTCCGTGCTTTTCTATAATGTGTTTTAATCCAAATCCTTTGTTTTTGCTGTCATTTTCTCCCCAAACAACATCTATATCCCCTATACCATGCCGATGCATTGCAGAAATACATTCACCCTCTTTTACTTTTATCAGATGTTTAATTGCTTCTTTTCCTTTATGTTTGAATTGAAAGTATTTAGTTCCAAAATTTAGTACGGTTTCGTTTTTCATTTTTCGGTATATTCGAGTATGTTTTGTTTGAGAAATTGTGTTTGGCAAGGGGTAAAAATTTTTTGATACTTATTATAACCAAGTGCCGTGAGCTCTTTTATATAGTCTACATTGCACCATCTTTGAACCTTTTTTGTTGATACTTTACATAGGTCTGCAAACTCCGCTTTGGTCATTGTTATAGCCATATTTTTATGAGATTTTAATTACTTCGTAGTAATGAGGGTTTTTAGCTGCCATTGCGTTTACTCTTTTTTGCGCTTCAAGCATTTTTTCAAAATCTTTTAAACAGTCTTTTCGCTTAAATATATTGTCGGTGGTACGAAACAGAATTATATCTGTGGCAAACGTAAAAAATACTGGTGGCACTTCGGTAAATCCATGTCCAACGGCAAACACATCTACCATTCGCTGTCGACGGCGGATGAGTAGCTGTCGGATGCGTAAATCGGTAGCTGAAAGAAGATAGGCACGGCAATCGTCAAATATTAATTTGCCTTTTTTGAACATGTGTATTTTGTCGAGCGTACCACATTTTTTTTGTGGATCGAAAATGTGCCGTCGTACTCCACTGAAAACAAAATCATCTTTTTCTAATAATTCAACCTCTGCATATTTTCTCCATTCACTATCGTCGGGCGTTATTACTAGGCTTTTTTCGTTACCATGTGTAATAATGTCGTGCAATAGTGTACTTTTACCTGTGCCATTGGCTCCAAGTATTATGGTCATTTTGGCGGCACGTTCAGTTATTTTAGGTTCGTCCATTTGCTATTAATCCTGTGGGGTAATATTCGCCATGATAATAATACAATTGATGCCCTTGTCGTCTGGCTTTCATCATTGCTTTATGTTCGTTGTTAGCATAGTTTTTACCTATGTACTCTAGCTTATTTGTTTTAGCTTTGCGATTTAGCTTTCTTTGTCTAGTTATTGCATCAGCGTAAGGAGTTTCGGGCTGTTTGGGCATTTTGTTTTTTCTTCGGATGTATAAGTCCAAACCAAACGCAACGGCACAAAATAATGCACTTAAAATAATTATATATATTGATTCCATAATGATAATGGTTTAGTTTAGTTATTCGGTTTCGGGCTCAATGTCTTCTGCGCTTTTTTTGAATTCTGCATTTTTGAGCTTAAATTTTTCTAGCTTTGCTTCTAGCTCTTTTATTTGCAGGTCTTTAGCTTCTGACTCTTTGCGTTGCTTACGGAATTGGAACGCTTCAGCTCCTTTGCCTCCATAAATGGCTAATATGATAAGAAATAAAGCGAAACCAGGGGGAATGTCGCCACCTTTGAGTTTTACATATTCGGCAATAGCATCTTGCAGCTCTTCACGTTGGTCGGGATCGGCTTTGTAGTTTTCGGCTTTGTCGCCTGCATACAGTCCAAGTGCAGTGCTTAAGGTTGTATCGAGCGTAATGGTGACTATAGATGCTGTAGCATGGGCTACTGAATTGTTTGCTTTCAGTTTTTCCAGTGGTTCATCGTCTATCGGTTGCAAGTTTTCTAATTCTTCAAATCCGTCATTCTCGTCAATTTCTTGTGCTTGCTTAGGGGTGTTTAACTCGCCTAAATAGTCATTGATTCCTGTGGATGCAAACTTGTAATCTTTTTTATCGTTGGGGTTTTCGTCTAGTAAATCCATAATTTTTTACATGTTTTTTATTAGCATTTGTATAAATTCTACTATTGAAACTTTTGATAACCTGCGTTTTACCGTATTTTCGGCATCGAGGGTGCAGGTAATTATTTGCGCCGTGTCGGTTTTATCTATTATCAACAGTATTGCTGCACGGTTTTCCCATTCCATAAGCTCAATTTTGGATAGGTAATCTTTAAGTGACAAGCTTATTTTAGTTGTATTACTAGTCACCATTGGCAACATTCCTTTTATCATATTTTTCACAAGAGGACTGATTTTTTCTTCTTTTACTTCGTCTTTAGCCATGCTTTTAGTTGTTTTTGGGTGAATCCAGTTATAGTATTAAAGTCATCATCGCCTTTGATAACAAAGGGGTAAAACCACTCCGAAAATTGCTCAATGGTGTAGCGTGCAAACATATCGAGCAATACATCTTTTATGGTAATGTCGGTTCCCATTTTTACGGACAAACGTTTTACGGTTTCTTGCAATAGTGCCAAATGTGGCTGTGGAATACTGAACAGAATTTCATCTTCGTTTAATGGACGTTGCGAAATTAGTGCATTCATAGCCCGCTGCTGTGTGGCTCTTATTTCGGTTACTATTTCATCGCCTGTTGCATCGGGTTGCAGGCTGAGCATTGAGCGTACATTGTTGATAAATGTAAGTTCGTGTTTGCTTTGCTCAAAATAATTGTTGAGTTCTTGACTTAGATCATCATTGGCTTTTTGCTGATCGGCTAGTTGCGTTTGTAAGTCTTCTATAACAAGTTTTTGCAATGGATCGGTAATAGTTTTAGGGTTGGCAAACTGATTTACCATCTCTTCAAAAAACGCTCCTTTGGTGAGTCCTTGTCTGCTTTCGGTATTTATCTGATATAGTTTATCAAATAGTTCAACGGCTTCCGAATCCGTTTTGAATGTTACTGCTTTTAGCATTTTATTGGTTTTTTGGGGTTTGTAACTTTGCTTTGCGCTGGGCTCTAATTTTTTCGAGCTCCGCCTTTGCTTGTTCTTTGGTATTAAAAATTTGTCCGGTGGGCACTTTGTCTACTGCTATGGCAAATCTGCCGTCGCCAGTTGGTACTACTGATAATTGATTTTTGAACATAAGTTTTAAATGTTTGAAGTTTGAAATGTTTGAAGTTTGAAAGGTCGGGGATTATGACAAGTGGCTGCACTGTCGGACGTGCCTAAAATCCTCCCCTCCTGTTTTTTTCCTAGCGTTTCATAATGATGATTTTTAGTTGATTTACTTGTTTTTAGTTGATTTACTTGTTTTTAAAGAGATTGCAAATTTAGATAAAGCAAAAATAAGCGATGTTCTAAAATGTATGTTTTTGTTATATAATGATTGATAATGTGATATAATGTCATAAAAAAACCACTGTACGGATTTTGTACAGTGGTTATTGGTTTATGTTAGTTTTTACAATCTATATCAAGCGGCTGATTCTTCCTGTTTCAGTAAAGTATGTAGCCATGCACGCCCCAGTTCGGTAACAACTGTAGTTAGAGAGCTGCACACTTGACCATTTTTTATATACTTGGCTGTGCGGGTAGCAAAATAATGTTTCCCTGATACTTTGGCGGTTGGTTGCCATTGGCGGCTTTGATAAAATAGAATACCTTTTTTGGCAAGCCATGTGGTGAATACATAAACCGAACGCATATTCAGATCGTGAGCCACTTGTGTAAGTGTGAATGTGGTGGTAGATTGCAGCACTTCATCGGTGTAAGTAGCTTTTGGCACAAGTATTTGTATTTGTTCCGTTTGTTTTTCCACTGTACTTTCGAGTATTTGTACTTTTTGAGTAGCCAACTGGAGCCTGTTTTGTAGAATTTCTTGTGAGCGAGCCAAAATATAATCGTCGCTTTTAAGCATTGATTCCATTTTGTTGAAACCACTCAGAAAATCTTCTTTGAATTTAGAGGCCTGAACTCCGGTATATCCCATAACTAAAAATGAAAAACCATCTTTTGAAATTAGATACATTGGTAATTCTTTGTTTTGTTGACTAAAGTAAGAGGAGAGCCCAAAATTGGACTGTCTAAAATCATTAGAACAAGATAGATTTTCAATATCTCTTAGAACATGCCTGTGTTCTTTTCCAAACTTTTCAGCAACTAACAAACTATTTGTCATTACTTGGTCGTTTGCACCACGGAATACAAGTTCATTCATACGGTTAGTTTTTAGAAATTACAGCATATTGTTGAACCTTAAAACTGTAGATACTTTTGATATAGGCAATGTAAATGGCATAAATGCACGAAAGCGCACATACCGTATCTTCGTAAGCCCGCTTGGTGGTAATATCGCAAATAGAGCCTGCGGCGTGGGCGGAGAAATCAATAAAACCGATAGCATCAACCGCCTGAACGATAGATAACAGGCTGTTGTGAAGTTCGCTCACAAATTCCGGATGATCGGCATCGGAACAGAAATTATCATACACTGGCTGTAGTCGTTCCAAATCGACAAGAATACGAACAGTTTTTGTAAAATCAATAAGAATAGACACATCATCGCCTTTTTCGTTACCGAGCTGGATAGCTTCGAGCATTTCCATAAGTGCCACGGAGCACATACGGGGAAGTTCAAAAAAATTTCCGATAGAAAAATAAAGTTGACTTGGGTTTAATCCGAAAAGAATTTCGACATTTTCGCAGTCGTGAGAAGAAATAACGCTTGCAGCGTTGGATTGATTTTTTGTTTTCATTTTGATTATGATTTGGCGTTTTTGAGTACAGAAAAACGGCTGCACTTCTTCCCCGGTCGCCAAACCATAATCATGAGCAACGCTCAAAATTCACAAGGGAATAATACAGCCGTCGTTTTATTGACGTTTAAGGGCATAAAAAAACCCTCTGAAAAAGGGTAACGTTTTTGGCGTTACTCATAATTATAATTTGGCACTGCAAACATACAACTAATATTTGGAATAAAAATAAAATTAATAATTATTAACGCTTTATGATTTTAAAGTTTCGGGTTTCAACTTGCTTACTTATTGATTTTCAATAATTTAATTATTATTTCAGTTTCAGCAAGTATATTTGGATGCGTTTATTTCAATCGGAGTGCCATTGGTAGCATCAATAAAAATGGTAGTGAGTAATCATAGTTGATATTTGAATAATCGCTTCCTATATGTACGTTTTTATAGTACGATTTAATGCGTTTTTGATACAATCTTTCGGACTGAATAAACCATGCTTCATCTCCTAACTTTGCCACTAAAAACCATTTTTCTAACAATCGGCTAAGTCTACCATTACCATCGGCAAAAGGATGTATTTTTACATACGATAAATGTAGCATTGATGCATAATAAAATACTTCGGTTATTGTCAAATCTCGTTTTAAAAGAATTTCAATGTCGGCAAATAATTTTTTTACTTCATCGTTTACAATTTCTACATTTGCTCCTGTATAAATTTTCACTCCATCGCCATAAATAAATACGTTTTTATCTCTTATTGCACCACGGTATTTAGCATTGGATATTACTGTTTTGGTGGCTTTTTTATGGGCTAATAAAAAGTTTTTTAGTGTGAGTTTTTTAGTTTTTGCAAAATTATATGCAGTCTTTAAGTCTTCAATTTCTTTAAATGATTTTCCGCTATTGTTCATACCAGAATTGGTATATTTTAAATAGCTGTCGAAATCAATTCTATTGCCCTCTATCATTGACGAAAAAACGGCTGAATTGGAAAAATAAAAATCAAACTTTTCTGCACTTGTGCCATTTGCTTTTATTTTATTAAAATGTTTGAGTAAGGTAATAGGCTGCTGCGCTTTGTACCGTTCAAAATAAATTGATTTTATAAAATTTAATTTTTCCATTGCTTTTGTTTATTAAATGTTTGCAAAGATAGTGATTATTTTATACTTACTGTTTTTGCTTAGTTTACTCATTTTGAAAACGTACATTTACTTTAATAAATCCACTGTATTTACTTGTTTTTTTTATGGTTTTCGAGCGTTAATACAATGTTTTCGAGTGGTAAACCTAAATAATCGGCGGTTTCCTGCGGTGTAATGTATTGATGCTTTTTTTTATCGTTCACAAAACGTATTTTTTGAGCTATTCTCAAACTTTGAGCATAGCATAAACCTGTTATACGCTGCAAATCTTTAGGCTTGATGGTGGTGGGTAATTTCATACTGCAACTTTTTTTTGAGTGGTTTTACTTTCTAAATAGCTTTTGTATTCGAGTGTACGATCGCCAAATAAATTTACATGATATTCGGCTAATTTATCTAAAGCTATTTGCACATATTTATCTTCTAATATGTACTGGTAATACGAAAATTGCGATACTAAATTTATTTTTTGAATGCATTGACGATTTGAAACAATTCGGCGCAATAATAATATAAATAGATTGTTTGATTGACATATCACAGCTGCCAATAAATCAATTTTTGGCTCTTCAAATTGCGATTCACGCATAATTTTAAGTCCTGTACAATCATACACACTTTTTGGGTGAATTTTCTCTCTGAAATGACGTTCCATTTCAGAAGTAATTCTGTGTACATCTTCATTCAAAATACTTGCAATCATTTTTGCTGATAATTTAATAGTTTTCATAATGCTGTTTTTTTATAAAGTTATTAACTTATTTGTTTACCGTCCTGCCATCGTTGCACTTCGTTGCCATTATCGTAAAATATAGCCGTTTTGTAGAGTCCAAATACTAGCTTTTTCAAAATTCTATCGGTCAATTTCTGGATGGCAATTCCTTTTTTTTCGTCGGACAGAAACGCCCAATAGGTTTTATTTGCCGTTGGTTGATCGGGATAGAAATACACTACAAGTTTGAACCTGGTGCCGATGTTGTTTGTCTGGTTATTCCAATCCATTTGTTTCTTCGAGTTTATTAATGATGGTTACTAGCGAATGTCTGAACACAAATTTATATTTTGGTAAATGATTTTCGATGTAATTTTCGGCTTCCATGAGCGTAGTTTTGCCCTCGGCAAGTTCACGCTGTTTGGCGCTTAGCATTTTCATTTCTTTGATGTTTTTCAACGCTTTAGCTTTGTCGGCTTCATTTTGTTTGGCATTTTTCCACCAGTCAAAAGTACGTTTCAAGCCTGTTGCATTGTCGAGGTCTATATATTTGGAAATGAGCACAAAATAAGCTGAATTTTTGGCAGCGTACCTGTTGGCAGCATCCACACACCACATCAGTTGATTGAGTCTAAATGCATATTGGTCAATAGTTTGGCACGGCACAAAACATGTATCTACATCTTTGGCAAGCGGATTGGGGAAATAATATTTTTCGGCATATTCGATGGCTGCAATTCTGGCAGCAGGGAATATCTCCACACCACGTTTTGAGTAAATGGCTTGTATGGTATAGTCCACAAAATAAGCTGCATAGGTCAATCTAAAGAAACCGTGCCACTGCTTAGGCTCTTTTTTGGTGAACACTTTGCGGAAATCAATATCGCGATCATTCATCATGTTTTGAACGTCGCCACGCCCCCCTGTTGGCTTTATTTTGGCTGTTTCTGGGCTTTTTGCTTCCGATGTTGGCATCCCCTGTGTTCCCGATGATGCTCCAGCTACACTCTCGAAATTTTTTACAATGCTTTTCAAATCCACAATCGCTGCGTTGTTTTCGGAGCTTTCAGAACCGTTACTATTTAAAACAGACGGCACGTCGGAATATATTTTATTTATTAAGTGTTCTTGAACATTTTTTTCTTCCTTGCATTCTGCAATTTGAGGGACTAAAGAAAAACCCGCTGTGGGTGCTGTTTTTTGCAGGTTTAAGGGGTTATAGTCGGGGTTTGCCTTGTCCGATACCAAAAGAAAATTAGCATTGATATGGAGCTCAAAATTTGCTTTTTTGCCGTGTCCTACTTTGCGGGTAATAACGCCAGCTTCCATCAAGCGGAGGATGTTTCGGTAAACGGTGCTTAGTTCTTTAGCGTTGTGTTTCGACAACTGGTAACGATTGGTTGAGCACACAAACACGCCATCGCCACATATAGTGTTGGTAAGTAGGCTGAATGTATTTTTATTGCCTTGTTCGGCGTTTATTTTTTCGTAATTGCGTATGTTTTGAAACATTTTTTTGCCCATTTCCAATACCAAATCATTGAACAAAGCACGGTGCGTGGGCTTTAGGGTTTGATGCTTGGCTTGATTTTCGGGATCGTCTTTGCGCCTTTGGTTAATTACATCATTGTACTGCGCTGCAAACACATCGTAATTGTCCATCATTGGGCCAATATGTAAGCGGGTGTTTATGTATGGTAGTTTTAGCATTAATTGAAAATTGATAGATTTTAGTTGATAATTGATAGTTAAGAAAAGAAGTTCCAGCGGTCTAAGGCGTTTCGCCCATTTTCGACCGCTGGGATTGGCTTCCCCTGGTTCCCCACACTTTACATCTCTGTTGGTGGGGTGCGGGACTCTACCCGCTTTACGATTGCCTTGTCCCTTTCGGGGTGTAGGATTGCATTATTTCGCTTTCTACGCTTTAAAGGTTCGGTTTTGCTTTTAGTTACCCGCAAACGGTTTAGGTTTGCGGGGCGTGCTTTATTACAGACAGGTATCAGCTACTGTGTAGGGCACGTTTTTTATTCTATTATTTTGCAAGCTTCAAGCTTTACAAAAATGGTTTGTTCAATTTCTCCAATTCTTAGATCATTTATCCATAGCTCTGTTTCGCCAGATGCAAGAGCTACTGGATGATTTTTTATACTTCCGTCAATGTTGCTAAATGCACATAAAGCATCTTCTTTTTTCTCATATTTAAAAATTTGAGTAAGTCCAGCAATCATAAACTTTTTACCGCTTAAAAATTCCTTTTTAGTCATCGCTTTTCTCCTCCACTTTTTCGGGGGCTACATACTCATAAATATCAATGAAATTTGTTTCGGTAATGCTGTAAATTTCATAATCAGCCATTGTACCTTTCATACCCTCGTTAATGCTTTTGAAAGCATCTTCAATGTCGGATGCTCTGGTAATCATTTTTGAAGGAGTTCGTTTTTCTACGCCTTTGTCCTCGTCCAGCGAAATAAACATTACTTTTGCGCTGTAAATTTTATCGCTCATGTTGGTGGTAAACAGTTCGTTAATTCTTGCACGGCGCACTTTCGATACAATAAATTCGCCACTGATAAACGGTTTCATTTCGGTGTTTATCCGTGCCTCTGCTTCGGTAAACGATAAGGCATCCACTAAGTAGTTTTCTACTGCTTTTACTATTTTTCCTTCTTCGGCGGTTTTTTCATATTTTACTGCCACACTGAACCAATTTCTTTGCATAATCTTTAATTTTTAAGGGTTTTTATTCTCTTTTTTAAGTCTTATATTTTCTTCTTCCAGTAGTCGCATTTTGCGAGATACATAGTTTTGACGTGTAATTTCCGTCGTGTAAAGTGCTTTCCATTTTCGGGCTTCGTCCAGTGCTGCCTCTAGGCGTGTGCCGTATTGTCCGTTTTGTTTGCGGTGTTCGATGGGTTTTACATCAAACATGGAAAGTTGAGCGTTCATACTTGGTAATGATTAAGTGCCCAAATTACAAGCGTTACAATGGCTATCAAGCTAGCTGCAAAACTCAGTAATATTCGGGAGCGTTTTTTGAGCGTTGCACCATCAGCTATAAAAAACTGACAACTGTTAGGGTCGCTCACTTGGTCGATGTTTCTATCCAGTACGGAGCATCTATTTTTGTCGTTAATACAGTAATTGCAAAACGGACAATTAAAATTAGTGGTTATCATAGCCGTTGTGCTTTGTAGTCCTTAAACATAAAGTAGCTAATGAGATAGCAAATGACTGCAAACAGGGCAAAATGAAACGATTGCATTGTGAAGTATAAATAAGTACACATAATGGCAAAAGCGCAAAATACGAGCGCAAAAATAATGGTAGCTGCTTTCATAACTGATATTAATTAGGGCGTGAAAATTCGTTTTGTTTAACACTTACTCTGGCGAAATAATCGTTAATCTGACTTCCAAAAATTACCGATCCTTTGCCACCTCTTTTTATTGGATCTATTCCTACACTTCTGAGGCTTGCTATAATGGAGCGTTCAGGCTGCTTTGCACCATTTACGCCAAACAGTTTGTGTAACCGTTCATCTTTTACGGCATAATAATGCTGTGGTTCTATTACAAATTCTGTAGTAGTGGTGGCTGGCACCTGGTGTTTGCTCAATGCTTTTTCAACTATTGAAGTCAAAAACGCTTCTAAGTCTTGTTTTTGTCCGTTTACAAATAATGCTACTTCCATAATATGAATTGTTTATTAGGCTTTTACTAGTTTAAAATATCCGATCTTACCATCTTTGCGCTCAATGTCGCAAGGTGCTTTTCCGCAAAAATCGTGATTCAGAAAAGCGCAATGATCACAATCGCATGAGCCTGCCTGTTGCTGTGGGCTTTGGCGAAACTCATAGTTTTTACCATCAATGGCAATGCTAGTTTGGTCGGGGCTGATTACTGGGCTTGACATACTGGCGATGGTTTTATGGTTTGCTTTTCAATTACGCCAAGTACCTGTAATGCGTTTCTCACTGTGCTTTGCGATACATTGTGATGTATGGCGGTTCTCATTATGGCCTGTGTGGTCATGTGTCCCTCTTTTTCGTACGCTCTAAAAGTCTTCTTATAGACTGTGTAGCGTTTGTTTAAGTCTTTTTTGCTTGTAAGTGGCATAATAATTAATTTATTGGTTATCTTTGCGGGTTATTTTGTACAATGTTGTGTAAATTTTTAAATAATATTTAATCATGGAAAAAATTGAAATTGAAAAAATAATGTCTGTAAAAGGGCTTATATCCGCTTGTAAAATTTCATTGGCTAACGTAAATACAACCGCTGAAGAAAGAAAAGTTATAGAGGCTGAACTTATTAGATGCAAGCAAGAACTTAGCTTGCTAGAAAAATCAAAAACAATCTAAAGCTAATTCCAAGTTTTTAATTCGTTTTAACGTTAACGAGGCTAACTCTCTCATATCTTCATCTGTTATTTCGCTCTTTTGCAAAATAATGGATGCTGGCTTTGTGTAGCTATCCCTGAATTCAATAAAGGCATTAGCTAATTGATTAAGTTGCTCTACAATACTGTTTATGCTTGCTTTGTTTTCTTCGTTTGACATAATGATAATTTTTAGTTTGTGTATTTTTTTTAAATATTTAATCATGGGAAAAATTGAAATTGAATTAGCTATAGCAATGATAGAATTTACCAACAATGAATGTAGAGGGTTTATAAATGAACCATTTCTATCTAAAGATGCAAAAGCAGAATACGAAAAACAATTGAAAGAAGGACTTGCAGAAATAGAAAGATACAAGGCGATGTTATAAATGGCGTTGCATACTTTCTATATTTTCTTTTGTACGTGCTTTCAAGTATTCCAATCTTTCTTGAATACGTTTTGCATTTTCGGGTGTTGTATCTTTCATATTCGATAAAATATCCATCAACATATTATTTACCGTTATGCAATTGGTATTAACCGTAAGAGCTATTACCGATAATTGAGAGCAAAGCACACTTTGGCTCATGTCCTTAAGAAATTCTTCTGCGATGTTGTTTTCTTCGTTTGTCATAATAATTAATTTATTGGTTATCTTTGCGGGTTATTTTGTACAATGTTGTGTAAATTTTTAAAATAATTAATCATGGGAAAAATTGAAATTGAAAAAGAAATCAAAAATTTGGAATTATCTATCAAAATTGCTAAACTATCGCTTCAAAATAATGCCTTATCCACTGATGCGATTGATGAATTAGAAAATAGCTTAAAAATGGCGTATGATCGACTAATTGAGCTCAAAAGGCAATTATAATTCTTTTATTTCGGGCACTTCCAGAAGTTCAAGTATATTTTCTTTAATTGCTTTGAGTTGCGCTTTAGCCTGTTGCATTTCAGCCTCCGTTGGTTGTCTAGTATTTAAGATAAAATACAATTGGGCACTAAACGCTAAGGCTTGATAACGTGTGGTCATTAATCCAGATAGTAATACGATTTTTAAAATTTCGTCTTTATTTGGTTTAGAGTATAAATCTTTTTCTTCGTTTGTCATAATGATAATTTTTAGTTTGTGTTTTGTACAACTTTGCTGTTTATTGTTTGTTTTAATTTCGGGGACAAAGATATAATAAATCTGACATACTATACTAAATATGACATATTATTTTCTTATTTATATTCATTCTAAATAAGAAATAAAGATAAATAATTAATAATCAATACAATGAAAAAGAAAATAACTTTAAAAGAAATGGATTTAATTTTAAAACCTTTTGAAGCCAATAGCGATGTGAAAGGTATTCTAATCAAAACTCCAAGAGATAGAGAAGTATGTGAATTTTTAAGGAAAAAAGAAAAGGTAATTAGATTTGAGATTGACATCGAAACTCAAATTGACTGTACACTAACTCCAAAAGGTATATCTATTAAGCGGAGAGGAGGGTATAGAAGTATTAAACGTAAAGAACTGGTTAATACAATATCAAAATGGATTGTATTTGTAATTACAATAGCAACATTTGTCTTAGTACTATTGAGGTTCATCAAAGACTATTGATTTCAAAATACATAACCAAAAAAAATGAAATCATTGTATAAATAAAGCTAGCAATCATAAAAAATAAAGCTATACTATACCAATAAGATGGGGTAGTGGGTTTATCAATAAATAGTTTATATAAAATTACTATTGAAATAGTAATAATAGCTCCTAAAGCGAAATGATTAATGAGTGGCATATTTTCTAATTTTTAAAAGTGAGTAATAAAATGCAAAGATATATACCATATATGACATATACATAATTAATTCATTATTTATAATCATTCTAAATAAAAATGTTATGAAAACAACTGTTATTGAAAGAATTAAGCTAATTTCTAACGAAAAAGAAGTAAGCTATCGGCAATTTGCACTTAAAATTGAATTTAATTACAACACGCTTAACAATTATGTAATTGAAAAAACAAAAACAATTGATTTAGAATTAATCATAAAAATTCTCACGACTTATCCAGACATTTCGCCTGAGTGGTTAATAATGGGGCAGGGCACAATGTACAAAAATGGCACTACTACAACTGTAGCAATTGATAATGACGGTATATTGATGAAAACGATAATAGATCTATCAGGGCAAGTGGCTATTTTAAAAGAAAGGGTTAAGCAACTGGAGGAGCAAGAAACGGCTGGCTATAATGTAGCAGCCACACCGATACTTAAATATGGTAAGCAATAAATTTTTAAATTGTAATTGTGTATGTCGAAATATTAATATATTTTTGTCGTTGAACTAAAAAAGAATATTCAACTTTAAAAATGTGTTTTTATGAAAAAGATTTTGTTTGCTTTATTGATTGCGTTTAGCTTCAGTTCTTGTATGATAACAAAAACAAGCTGTGGAAACTATCGCGAACAGCGAGGCGAAACCTATACCTATGCAAAAGGAAAGCAATTGTGGATACTTTTTGGAATAATACCACTAGGCAGATCATCTGTTGCCACTCCAGCAAGTGGCGATTGTGAAGTAAGAACACAGTACAAATTTGACGATTTTCTTATTAGTGTTTTCACAGCAGGTATAGTTAATAGCATGTCAATAAAAGTGACAGCAAAAGAACATTTAAAAACTACAAACTAAATATCGCTTTATCTTTTTTAATTGGAACTTAAGAAATCTAAATAAAGTATTTGAAATATGAAATCAATAACAGTAAAAATGACAGAACGTGAATACAAACGTTTTGAATCATACAAGCAAGCAGAAAAGGTAGTAAGAGGCATTAAGCGAGGACTAAAAGAAGTAAGCGAAGCAAATGCGGGACATACAAAATTGAAATCGGCAAGGCAGTTACTAAATGAAATTTGAAACTACCACCGAGTTTGAAAAAACGCTCAAACGATTGTCGAAAAAATACAAGTCGCTAAAAAGTGACTATGAACTTTTTTTGTCTGAACTTGAAAAAAATCCTTACATCGGAGATGAAATAACATCCGAATGTAGAAAAGCACGAATAAACATAAAAAGCAAAGGAAAAGGAAAAAGGGGCGGTGGTCGTATAATTTTTTATTTCGAGATTATAAATGAGAAAGTTATATTACTTTATCTGTACGACAAAAACGAGATGGAAAGTGTGAACGATGACTTTATACGTGCCATTGTTAGTCCATTTATAGCAAAAAAGTAAAATAACTATGAAAACAGAAAGAAAAGAAGTCTTTAGGGATGAAAAGGCTACAAAAATCAGCATTTCCAAGCCTAAATTATCGGCTTTTGGTACAGCTATGAGAAAGTATAGCGGTACTGGTAAAATAGTAGATATGAGAGCGGTAATGAGATGATATATTTAATTAACACAATGACAAGAAAGCCCGCTAAAATTTAGCGGGCTTTTTCTTTCCAGTCCTTCAGTATTCTGAATTGCTTTTTAGTGCTTTCGGGGCTTGCGTGAATATATCCCATTGAGGTTTGAATATCGGCGTGTCTGTATATATTAATTGAAAAGTATACCAGTATTTCAATTCAAAAGTATACCATTTTATTTGATTAATCTAACCCTGAGAAGTTTTTTTTGGGG
>CAIWCC010000154.1 GCA_903911085.1 uncultured Bacteroidales bacterium
ACGGATTGGTTGCAGAAATTCGTTACGGAAAAATAAAAGCTGCTGAGGAACAAATAATTCAATTTCAAACGCAGCTTGCAACGATGCAAGGAGTTCACGCATTGATAAAAGAAGAGGTTGACAGTGAAGATATTGCCGATGTTGTTAGCCGTTGGACTGGCATTCCGGTACGCAAAATGTTGCAAAGTGAAAAAGACAAATTGCTGCATTTGGAGGATGAATTGCATTTACGCGTAGTGGGGCAGGAGGAAGCCATTCAAGCGGTTTCAGACGCTGTGCGCCGTAGTAGAGCTGGATTGCAAGACCCGAAACGTCCAATTGGTTCGTTTATTTTTCTGGGCACTACCGGTGTTGGGAAAACTGAATTGGCAAAAGCATTGGCCGAATATTTGTTCGACGACGAAAATATGATGACCCGAATTGATATGAGCGAATACCAGGAAAAGTTTTCGGTTACACGTCTAATTGGCTCACCTCCGGGCTATGTTGGTTATGATGAAGGCGGACAATTGACCGAAGCCATTCGCCGAAAACCATATTCGGTGGTTTTATTTGATGAAATTGAAAAAGCACATCCCGATGTTTTCAATGTTCTGTTGCAGGTTCTCGACGATGGAAGATTGACTGATAATAAGGGACGTATGGTGAATTTCAAAAACACCATTATCATTATGACTTCTAATATCGGTTCGTCATTGATACAGGAAAGTTTTGAGAAAATGAACGAAAAAAATCATTTAGAAATACTCGAAAAAACAAAGACACAGGTTTTTGAATTGCTTAAACAAACCATTCGCCCTGAGTTTTTGAATAGAATTGATGAATTGGTGATGTTTGCACCTCTGAATTTGACGCAAATTGAAGAAATAGTGCAATTGCAAATCAATATTTTGCAAAAAACATTGCTTGAAAATGGCATTCGCTTGGAAGTTAGCAAAAGTGCTTTGACCATGATAGCCGACTTGGGTTTCGACCCACAATTTGGAGCTCGACCAGTGAAACGTGCTATTCAGAAATATGTGCTCAACGATTTATCGAAACAACTTATTTCAGGTAAAGTACATAGCGATCAAACCATTGTGGTAGATACTGATGAAAATGGATTGGTGTTTTTGGAAAAATAAGTAGGTTAGGTTTAGAATAAAAAAAAGCTGTCATCGGTGAGATGACAGCTTTTTTTTATTTATTTCCACTTTATTCGATCAACATATTCAAAACGACCAATTTCGACACATTTATATTTATATTCCCAATACCATCTATTTCCATCATATAGTTGAACACGAATCTTTATTAGTTGGTCAATGCCCTTTACTTTAGTTTCTAGGGTCGGATATTTTAACGAAAGTAATAATGCAAGTCCTTGTTTAACACGTTTTTCCATAAACGCATTTTTTGCATTTTTTTTAGCATCAGCATCCATGCTAGCATCATTATCCACAGTTTTGAAATATGATTGTAATGCATAGTCGGATGAATAAACACGTTTGTTAATATACATATCAATATTTGCATAATTTTGAGCTGTTCCAAAGAAAAACTCAGTGAAAATGCTAGAATAATTATTATCAACAAGTGGATATTTAGGATTAATAACAAATCGAGCAGTATCTTTTTCAGTCCAATCATTATAACCTTCCAACAATGGAAGTCTCTCACCATCATGATCATGCATATACATCATTAGCATTAAATAATCTGGTTTTAAAGGCTCAAAAACTAAAGTTGGGTCAAACTCCCATTTTCTTGAAGTTGTAAATACGAATTGTTCAGTTTTTGAATTTGGAATCCAATTTGTACCATTAAACTGATAAATTGTATAATTTCCAACAGTCGCAGTTCCATCGTTAAATTGATACCTAATCATTCTTAAATCACCACTTTGAGCCAAAGGATATTTAGTGATAAGTAAGCGCGGAATAAAAATATCAGGATTTGTGGCAGAATTAAAATAATTGTTCTTTCCTGGTTGGTTTAATGCTTCGCCCAATGCATCATAATCAGTAATTGTTAATGTATATTTATTTAATGCATTTGTAATTAATAATGTATCAGCGTCATCTCTATATTTGTAAGTGAGTGAAACTGTCGAACCCACATCAGCAAGTTTATATTTGCTATTCAAAAATGCTGTAGCATACTTTGAAACTGGATATTGATTTGAAAAGTATTTATTATTGAATATTGCCATTCCTGCAACATAATTTGTTTCCTGTTTTAAACTCGCAATTTCAGATTTTAATTTAGCTATTTGATCCTGAATAGTGGTGCTATCGGCTTTATTTGTAGCCTTTGCTAGTTCTGCTTCACTGCTTTTCAAACTTTTATTTTTGTCAGTAATTATTAGCTCTGCAGAGTCTTTTACCAATTTACCAATTGATTCAAAATCTGTTCCAGTCAATTGATAGGCGTATGTAGTTACGTTTTTGGGACGTTCTAAATCACTATAACCTGGAAAGTTATGTTCGTTATAGTTTTCACAACTTGACATTATCGTTAGTAGTGAAAGTGATAAAAATAATTTTATTAGCTTTTTCATTGTAGTAATGTTTAATTTTTTAGAATGTAAGTTTTAATCCCATTGACCAATTACGACCAAAGCCGTAAAAAACTGTTGCTGTATCCCAAGAATGAGTACCACCATCTTGAGCATCAGTTATGTAAATTACATCTAGTATATTGTTTATATTTCCAAAAAGTGTTGCTTTAAAAGTGCCAACATCAAATTTATAATTGGCATTAAAATCCATAACACTTGCTGCAGGAATTTCCCATGGTTGACTAAATTTATTCACGCCCCAATTATTAATTAACACATTGAAGTTTGAATAATTTCTAGCATAATAAGTGAAATCTAAGCCAGCGCTTAAACCTTTCATAAATTCATAACTGGTATTTAGATTGGCAGTGGTTTGAGCTGAATTCCCCACTTTTATACCATCCAAATTTACAGTTACCAAAGCATGGTCCGGACTTTCCATTTCCACAATTTGCTGTGTAGTGCTTATTGGCTGTCCATCTCTGTTAAATAAATATCCAGTTGCATTGTCTTTCCATTTCCAATCTCCGAGCGAAACCATTCCACCAATTTCAAGACCAACTAAAGGTTTTGATTTGAAATCAATCTCAATACCTTGATGCAAAGCGTTGACTCCAGTCAAATTAATCGTTCCACTTTCGGGGTCAGTTGGATCTAAAGTTTTAATCATTGTTTTATCCATCCAATTGGTACGATATAAATTTACGTTAGCCGAAAAATATTTCGAAGTGAATCCATATCCAAGTTCAGTCGAAAATACCCGTTCATTTTTTGCAGAATAATTTAATGCATTGCTCGTTTCGGTTGAAAGAAATATCCCGCTTGAAAAATATGGAGTACGAGAGAAATAACCAATATTTGCAAAAACATTGTGTTGTTTATTGATGTTGTAATTAGCACCACCTTTAATACTGTATCCCAGCTTATTAGCGGTAGCGGAACGTACGTTATCAGAATAAAAATTATCAACTCTCCAATACGATGAATTGTTAACTGCACTTGAAACAAATGAACTCAATTTTCCTTCGTTATATTCAACTTGACCAAAAACACCTTCTTGTGCAACAAAACCCGAATAATTACGATAGGTAATATCACCAACCATCAATTTCTCATTTACCCAAGCTGCATCATTTTTAAATTTTCCAGTTGCTCTAGCTGGGTCAATCACAAATTTACCACCAAGTAAATCGGTAACTTTAGATTGATGAATTCCTTGATAATATCTCATATCTATACCACCTTGAAAATCAAATTTGTCCAAAATTGTAGAGCTAAAAGTTGATAATAGACCAAACCAATTGTGGTTATTTATGCTTGACTGAGAGGCAATTAACGAACCAGTTTCGCTTGAGGCATTTTCATTCATAAGTTTAACATAATCGAATGTGCCATCTATTTTTCTGTATTTTGTGCTAACAATTCCGCCATTTGAACCATTTGATTCACTTCTATTTGCACCTACAGAACCACCACCTCCAGCTCTGCAAATTGATGAATATAATGCTGTAGAAAGACTTGATTTGTCATTAATTGTCCAAAAATGATTCAATGTAAATTGTGGTTTATGGGAATAGTTCTGATTAAATGTTTTGGTTTGCCCATTCATGTCGTAACCATAACCCGAATTATATTTTAAACCATATTTTGCCCATTCTGATATTAATAATTGATCATATCGCCTATTGTGCCACTGTGGTGCTCCAAAACCAGTAAATGATATTTGATGATCTTTATTTATTATTTTTGAGATACTCAAAAAATATGAATAAACTTCATATTCAGTAGCTTGAATAAAACCAGCACCATCAGCCGAAGTTTTTGAACCCATCATAGATATTGCCCAACCTTTTGGCGATAAGCCTGTTGATAGCGAAAACATTTTTTTTGTATAACCATCTAAACCTAAACTATATGAAACGGTTCCACCTTTTTTTGCTTCAGTCGATTTTGTTACAATATTTATTGTTCCGCCAACTGTTGGCGCTGCAATTTTAGAAGCGCCTAGTCCACGTTGAACTTGTAGCGAACGTGTTACATCGCTAATACCTGCCCAGTTCGACCAATAAAGTTTACCATTTTCCATATCGTTCATAGGAACACCATTTATCATAACAGCTGTGTTAACTGATTCAAAACCACGCACATTAATACGCGAATCGCCATATCCACCTCCTGTTTTGGTGGCATAAACTCCAGGTGTAGATTTTAATATTTCAGGAAATTCTTGGGTTCCAAGCTTCATTTCAATTTGAATAGGTTCAATTACCGAAAGCGCTACAGGAGTTTTGCGGCGAATGGCAATTGATGAAGTTACTGTAACATCATTCAGTCCAATGCTTTCGCTTTCGAGCATGATGTTTCCTAATTTTGCATTTGTATCCGAAACTTGAAGCTTTTTAGTAGAATATCCAATATACGATATTGTTAATTCATGCTTACCCGAAGGAAGTTTAAGTGCAAAACTGCCATCTAGGGCAGTACTAGCACCAGTACCAGTGGCTGAGTTATAAACCGTTACGCCTACTAGAGCTTCGTTAGTGGCTTTATCTACCACCACACCTTTCACTATTGCTTGCGAAAATGATAGTTGAGCTATCATTAACACAACAAAAAAAGAAATCAATTTTTTCATAAAGTTGTTGAATTTATTAATACTAGTTTTTTTTGTATTTTGCGGTGACAAATATAAGGGTTTTCTTGCTATAAATTGTTTCATTACCCTGAATATTTATCAACAATTCATACAAAAAATATTGGATAGGATGATATTATTTTTCTCAACATTTAGCAGAAGATTCTATTTGAATTAGTTAGCAGTAATCTAACTAAAATCATTTTTATTAATCTTATCACATTTAAAAATAAAATGTATCTTTGCATTTACAATTTCCATTTAAGTTATTGAATGTTTAATTTTATGTGAAATTTATCTTGTAAATGATTAGATTCTATACAATTATGCATTTTCAAATCAATAAAAACTATATTTATGGATTTCAATAAAAAAATTATGCGCAAAGCAATTGCTTTGTCTATTCAAAATATTAAAAATGGTGGTGGACCATTTGGAGCTGTGATAGTGAAAGACGGAAAAATTATTGCAACTGGTGTAAACCGTGTCACAGCCAATACTGACCCTACGGCACATGCAGAAGTCACTGCCATTCGCAAAGCTTCAAAAAAATTAGGTACTTTTGATTTAGCAGGATGCGATATTTATACTTCGTGCGAGCCATGCCCAATGTGTTTGGGTGCAATTTATTGGGCACATTTAGATAAAATGTTTTATGGAAATACCAAAACTGACGCTAAAAAAATTGGTTTTGACGATTCATTTATATATGACGAAATTGACTTAAAACCAGAAAAAAGAAAACTATTGACTACGCAATTACTTCAAAATGAAGCTATTGTTGCTTTTGAAAACTGGATGAAAGATGAAGATAAAGTTAAGTATTAAATATCTGAATCAACAAAATTATATTATGAAAACATCAACATTATTATTTTTACTACTGTTTCTTTGTTTCTCAGCACAATCGCAATATAACAAAGATGTGAAATTGGAGCCAATTTTAAAAACAGATACAACCTCCATTGGTCAAAAAATTGAATATCCAAGTTTTGCCAACGACGAAGTAACAATGCTAAAAGTTACAATTCCTCCTGGAAAATCTACTGGCTGGCATAAACATAGCTTTCCAGTTTTTGCTTATGTTTTGCAGGGTACTTTAACCGTTGAAATTGAAAAACGAAAAGCTTTGAAATTCATGCCAAACACCTCATTCTCTGAAGTTTTGAATACTTTACACAATGGAGTTAATAATGGAAAAGACGATGTAGTATTGATTGCCTTTTTTATGGGTGAGAAAGGAAAACCGCTTTCTCAGCATTGATTGTAAAATGATATAAAAAAAATCGCTCAGCATAACTGCATAAGCGATTTTTTTTTAGAATAGATTATCTCATTTAGGTTGCCAGAAACATACTTTTGGCGATTCAATACTACCATCAGCTTTCAATTGTTTCATGGCTTTGTCCACATCTTTGCGATCGAGGCCAGTTAAATCAACCAATTTTCCTGCATTAACAGGCACACCAGCTTTTTTCATTGCATCTAATACAAGTTCTTTTGTTTCCATAATAATTAATTTTTGAATTTATAGTAATTTGTTAAATTTAGCAATTCAAATTAAATGGGTATGCATTCAAATTTATTCAATATTTTTCCTCACTTTTTTGAGAAATACCTGCATTCTTTCACTGTCTTTTTCTTCAATAATATCCAGTAGCACTTTTAATTCAGCACGTATATTTTCCACTTGTATTGTAGTGTACGGATTAAATAAAATCTCCGAAAGCAAGTAATCATCCTCACCCAGAAGACCCTTAGCAATATCCATGTGTCGTTTAAAAGTTGTTCCTGGTGCTTCTTGATGTTTCATTACTGAAGCAAAAACTAAAGTTGAAGCAAATGGAATAGACAATGAGTAGGCAATTGTTTCATCATGTTCGTCGAAAGTATATTCAAATATTCTAAGCTTCAATGAGCCATACAAATCTTTGAAAAATGCTTTTCCTAAATGGTCTGATTCTGAAATAATAATGGCACTTTGCGTACTCAAATTATCAAGCGTTGCAAAGGTTGGCCCAAACATTGGATGTGTTGATACATAACGCATTCCAGTACTTTCGTAGTAGGATTGAATACCCGTTTTAACAGAAGTAATATCCGAAATAATACAGTTTTTTGGTAGATATGGTAAAACGGCTTGAAAAGCTTCAATAGTAAATTTTAGAGTGACACAATTAATTACCAATTCTGGTTCAAATTCACGAATCTCTTCATATTCGGTCATTCTCAGCGTATTAAATACGAATCGCAAGCGCTTCGGATCGACATCAAAAAGTGCAACTTCGTGCTGAATGCACATTACATCAGTGAGAAATGTGCCCATTTTTCCGGCACCAAGAACTAATATTTTCATATTTTATAATGGAATTTGACTACAAAAGTACAAAAAAAAGTGTATGCAACAATCTATTTTGTTAAGTGTTAATCTGTAATAAAAAATTATTGTAAATGCATTTTATATTTGGATTGGGCTATGTTAGAAAAAAAATCGTATTTTTGTACCAATAAAACATCTCAGTTATGAAAATCAAATCAATATCGGTGTTAAAAACTTCATTAATTTGTATATTAGTTTTGTTTATAAGTTCTATTGTTCAAGCTACAACAAGTTATTATTTTTATGTTCAATTTTCGGATAAAAATAACTCACCCTATTCATTATCAAAACCTTCGGAGTATTTATCGGCACTCTCTATTGCCCGACGCGAACATCGCGCACCAGTTTTTGATTCTACCGATTTGCCTATTAATCCAGCATATTTAAAGCAAATTGAAGATTTAGGAATTCATGTTCATTGTAAAAGCAAATGGATGAATGGGGCAACTGTTTTGCTAACTGACTCATCCCAAATGAGTTTGGTGCGTACTTTGCCTTTTGTGAAATTTGTGAAATATACAGGTAGACTTGATGGTGCCGTTTTATCGCCTACAAGACGATCTAAAAATATTACAACTACTTCTAATTACGGAACGGCAACAACTCAAATAGACCAATTAAATGGAAAATATCTGCACAATCTTGGTTACAGAGGAAAAAATATAGTAGTCGGAATTCTAGATGCAGGGTTTAATAATGTAAATGTAAATGCAGCTTTTGATAGTTTGCGTTTACAAGGTAGATTGCTAGGAACTAAAGACATAATTAATACAAATTCAGATATTTATGCCGAAGATTCGCATGGTGCTAATGTGCTTTCATTAATGACAGGAAACCTGCCAAATCAATATTTGGGGACTGCTCCTGAGGCTTCTTTTTGGCTTATTAGAACCGAATATGATCCCACCGAATATGTTGTTGAAACAGATTTTTGGTGTGCTGGAATTGAATTTGCAGATAGCGTTGGTGTTGATATTGTGAATTCATCACTGGGTTATACTAAATTTGATGATGCAAGCATGAATTTTACTTATGCCGATATGAATGGAAAAGTTTCACGTGCTAGTAGAGCTGCTACTTTGGCTTCAAAAAAAGGAATAATTGTGGTAAATAGTGCCGGCAATGATGGCGATTTACCTTGGCATTATATTGGTTCACCTGCCGATGCCGAAGGAATAGTTACTGTGGGTTCGGTTACTTCAACAGGCGCATCAACCTCAACATCATCTTTTGGTCCAAGTTCCGATTTACGAGTGAAGCCAGAAATTTGTGCAATGGGAACGGCAGCTGCTTTCGTAAATGTTAATGGAGTTCCAACTTTTGGTAACGGAACATCTTACGCATCGCCTATTATAGCTGGTATGATGGCATGTTTTTTACAGGCCTCCAAATCAATTTATCCTCCATGTAATATTGATGCTTTACTTAAAGCTGTTTTTGAAAGTGGAAGTACTTATAATAACTCAAACTCTAAATTCGGCTATGGAATTCCAAATTTTCAACTGGCAATGTCAAAGTTGCCGTTTGTTAATGCTATTAAGTTTACAGAAACAGAAAGTGCATTACTTGCATTTGATGAAAATGATAAAACAATTCATATCAGACTGTTAGATTTTGGCAAAGATATTAAAATGTCGGTTGATGTGTTTTCAATTACTGGCAGTTTGCAAATGAGTCAACCAATTATTTATCCAGAAACAATTTTGTTGGCAAATAATTTAAAACCAGGAATGTATATTTTAAATATTTATGGTAACGGAAAAACTAGTACACATAAAATGGTGATAAAATAATTGATGATTTGAGATAATTATGAATTATTTACACGGAACACGAAACACGAAACGAATAGACAATGAATTCAATAACTCTTTCTGATCTTACCACACAAATTCAAGAAACCATTCGCTCGGGTTTTGAAACTCCTATATGGATACGTGCCGAAATTAGCGAACTGCGTGATAACTCAGGTGGTCATTGTTATTTGGAATTGATTGAAAAAGACAGCAATTCTGATACTTTATTGGCAAAATCGAAAGCAACTATCTGGGCCAATATTTACCGCATGCTTAAGCCTTATTTTGAAAGTAGCACTGGCCAATCTCTTCGTGCAGGACTTAATGTGCTTGTGGCAGTTACTGTGGAATTTCATGGAGTTTATGGCTTTAGTTTGAATGTGCGTGATATTGATCCTACTTTCACTATAGGCGAAATGGCTGCGCGTCGGTTGAAAATTATACGGCAGTTGGAGGCTGATGGAATTGTGGAAATGAATAAGCAATTAGAATTACCGAAACTAATTCAACGAATTGCAATAATCTCTTCGGCAACGGCTGCTGGTTTTGGCGATTTCCTCGATCAATTAAATAATAATCCTTCACAATTTGTGTTTTACACAAAACTTTTTCCATCAATAATGCAGGGCGATCAAGCCGAAAATTCAATCATTGAAGCATTAGAAAAAATATATGAAAATATTGATTTATTTGATGTTGTAGTAATTATACGTGGGGGAGGAGCAACCACCGATTTGGCGTGTTTCGATTCCTATCAATTGGCATTAAATTGCGCTCAATTTCCATTGCCAATAATAGCTGGTATTGGTCATCAACGTGATATTTCTATTTTAGATTTGGTGGCACACACCAGCCTTAAAACACCAACAGCTGTTGCTGAGTACTTGATTTCAAATTTACAAGATGCTGAAAATGATTTAGAAGATGTTTTTGCGGAAATTCGTTTTTTTGTGAAAAATAAAATCGAAAACGAAATTAGAAGTATTGATCAAATACGGTTACAAATAAAACAGACATTAAAAAGTTGGGTTGTAGAACGTGCTCACTTGCTCAAAATACATAGAAGTCGTTTGCATTCAAATGTTCAAATGATTTTAGTCCGTCAGAATAATAGACTTTTATTGCTCGAAAAAAACATTGAAACTCATTCACCTAAGTTTTTGTTAAAACATGGTTACACAATTTCTACTTTCAATGGAAAGCGTATTACTTCGTCCAATCAAGTTAAAACAGGAGATAAAATTCGTACTTTTGTATCCGACGGTGATTTTGAGAGTATAGTGATTGAAGAATTAAAAATTAAGAATTAAGAATTAAGACATAAGATTCAAGAACCAAGACTGAATTTGATATTTCAATCTGATAACTAGGTATTAATAAATTTTACAATTCAAAAAATATGAGCAAAATAACTTTAGAAAATATGTTTTTCCATGCTTACCATGGCTGTTTGCACCACGAACAAACTCTTGGCAACACATTTATTGTTTGTGTTAGTATGGATTTAGATACTTATCAAGCAGGACAAACTGATAATTTGGAGCACACATTAAATTATCAATTGGTATATGATGTTGTAAAAGCACAAATGGAAATTCCAGCCAAGTTAATTGAGCATGTAGGACAGAGAATTATTGATAATATCTTTTGTCAATTTCCTCAAATTCAGGAATTAAAGGTAAAAATTTCGAAACAAAACCCACCACTTGGAGGAAGGGTTGATTGCGTATCAATTGAGCTTACAAAAAAACGATAATAAAAAAAACATTACTATGTATTGCATAGAAAATGTTTAACAATGTGTTTTTTGCGTATTGAAATTATCAAATATACAAATGAAATGTATATTTTTGCAATAAATATAAATTTATATAATAATCGGTGAACGCCATAAATAAAGCGTTCATTTTTTTTCTCTAAAAATTTAAACAAAAAAGAATATTATGTCAACAAACGAACCCAAAAAAGGTCACCCAAAAGGGCTGTATTTCGTTTTTGCAACTGGCATGTCCGAGCGATTTAGCTACTATGGCATGCGTGCACTTTTTACACTTTACCTCATCAAAGCATTGATGATGGACAAAGAGTTAGCTTCTACCATTTATGGAAATTATACAGGTTTGGTATATTTAACTCCACTTATTGGCGGTTATGTGGCTGATAAATATTGGGGAATGCGCCGGTCAATTTTATGGGGTGCTGTGATGATGGTGTTGGGTCAATTATTTATGTTTGCCAGTGCTTTGAATATTCAAAGTTCAGAATTTGCAAAATGGCTTATGTATGCAGGATTAGCTTTGTTGATTTTTGGAAACGGTTTTTTTAAACCTAATATCACAACTATGGTTGGCAGCCTGTATGCACCTGGTGATAAGAGACTTGATTCGGCATTTACAATTTTTTATATGGGAATAAATGTAGGTGCATTTATTGCTCCATTACTTTGTGGATTTGTTGGTGACACGGGCAATCCTGCTGATTTTAAATGGGGTTTTCTGGCTGCAGCATTAGGAATGATGTGTAGTTTAATACTTTTTGTAGGTTGGAAAAATAAATATTTGGTTGGACCCGATGGCGAGCAGTTAGGAATTGTGGCAGCAGGTAAAGTAACTGAACATCAATCCGAAAAACCAGTTGCTCCTTCAAAAAGCACAAATCAAAACCTGATTGAATTAGTTGGTTGGGGAATTGGAGCAGTAGTTTTATATTCTGTATTTCGGTTTGCTATGAATTTTGATATAATTGGTGCAGCGATTTTCGATTTGTGTATCATAATTCCTGCTTACGTCATTTCCGACCGTTCGCTCACCAAAATTGAACGTCAACGCGTTTGGGTGATTTATATAATCGCATTTTTTGTAATTTTCTTTTGGTCGGCGTTTGAACAAGCTGGTGCTTCACTCACCTTTTTTGCCGATGAACAAACCAATCGAAGTCTTTTTGGTTGGGAAATGCCTGCCAGTTATTTTCAGTCATTTAACCCAGTTTTTGTAGTACTTTTTGCCCCACTTCTTTCAATGTTGTGGACTAAATTGGGTCAGAAAAACCTTGATCCAGCTTCACCTGTTAAGCAAGCAATGGGTTTATTTTTACTTGCTCTGGGTTATTTAGTAATTGCTTTAGGAGTAAAAAATGTTGAACCTGGTGTAAAGGTCAGCATTTTATGGTTAACTAGTTTGTATTTCATCCACACCATGGGTGAATTAATGCTTTCACCAATCGGATTGTCGATGGTGAATAAATTGGCACCAATGCGCTTTGCCTCATTATTGATGGGAATTTGGTATTTATCTAATGCAACTGCAAATAAATTTGCGGGTATGCTTAGTGGATTGTATCCCGAAAATGGTGTTTCAAAATCAATATTAGGCTATCAAATCACAACTTTATACGATTTCTTTATGCTTTTTGTAATTATGTCAGGTATGGCCGCTATTATACTTTTTGGTCTTTCAAAATGGTTGCAAAAACTTATGAATGGAGTAAAATAGCTAAAATAAAAAATCACCTTTTTCCAAGTTTTTGGAAAAAGGTGATTCAATAAGATATAACTTATTGTAATAAAATTACTTAGGTGCAGTTCTATACAAATATATCCCAATTAATAAGAAAACAACATTCGGTAGCCAAACTGCTGCAAATGGTGACATTGTACCGCTAACCGAAAAAGTGGTTGACATAGTTGTGAATAATATATATATTGAACTCAATGCTAGTCCTATACCAAGATGAAATCCTATTCCTCCACGTACTTTTCGCGACGAAAGCGAAACTCCAATTAATGTCATTATAAAAGCAGCCAATGGCATTGAATACCTTTTATAATACTCATCTTCAAAAGCTTGTATATTCCCAATTCCACGGTCTTTTTGTTTTTTGAGATAATTACTAAGCTGAGTATTATTCATTTGTGTAGCTTCTTTAGCTGTAATAAAAAACTCTTCGGGTTGAACTTTTATAGTTGTATCTTTGCTGAACCCTTTTGTGATTTTTTCACGCATTCCGTTAAAATCCCTTTGCAAATAATCAGTTATTTTCCATTTATAAGCCGAGTCCCACGAAATTGTTTGAGCAGTAAGTCGTGAAACCAATTTTTTACCTTTAAATTTTTCTAACGAAAATCGATAACCGGTATTCGACGAAATTTCGTATCTTTCAATGTACATAATTACGCCTTTTTGAACTTCCATTTGAACATTATTTGCATTTTCATTTTTAAATTTTCGAATATATGCATTTTCAAATACCAACATTTTTTTGTTGGCCGGTGGAATTATATAAGCACCTACTACAAATGAAATTGAAGCAATTAATGCTGCTGATAAAAAATAGGGTACCATTAATCTTCTGAAACTTACACCACTAGACAAAATAGCTATAATTTCGGTATTAGTTGCCATTTTAGACGTAAAGAAAATTAACGCAATGAACGTGAACAGTGGGCTGAACATGTTCATGTAAAACGGTATGAAATTCATGTAATAATCAAAAACAATGGCTTTTAAGGGTGCATTGTTTTCAAAAAATTTATCAATTTTCTCGGTTAAATCAAAAACCACAGCAATACTCAAAATTAAACTAATTGAGAAAAAATATGTCCCCAAAAACTTCTTAATTATATAAGTATCAATTCGTTTTAATCCGAATATTCGATAATTTATTTTCATATATTTTTTATACCAAACAAGTATGTTGTAGTAAATGTAGATTTATAAATGTGTCACAAAACGCGAAACGCAGAACACGAAACGCGATTAAAGTCTTCTAGTAACTTGCTCCACCATTATTTTTTTCCATGCCGAAAAATCTCCCAATTGAATGTGTTTGCGCGCTTCGGTAACAAGCCACAAGTAAAAAGCAAGGTTATGAATAGATGCTATTTGCATGGCCAGCAATTCTTTGCTAATAAATAAGTGTCGGAGGTATGCTTTTGAATAAAATGAGTCGACGTAAGATGTTCCAAATTCGTCAAGCGGTGAAAAATCGTTTTTCCATTTCTCATTTTTTATATTCATTATGCCTTGTGAAGTAAAAAGCATTCCATTTCTGCCATTTCGTGTTGGCATTACACAGTCGAACATATCAATTCCACGTTCAATTCCTTCCAAAATGTTTTGAGGTGTTCCAACGCCCATCAAATAACGTGGTTTGTCTTTGGGCAGAATTTCGTTTACTACCTCTATCATTTCATACATTATCTCGGTGGGTTCACCTACTGCCAATCCGCCAATTGCATTGCCGTCTCTGTTCTTTGATGCAATAAATTCGGCCGATTGTCTTCGCAAATCAGGATACACACAACCTTGCACAATAGGAAAAAATGTTTGAGAATAGCCGTATTTTGGTTCAGTTTCGTCGAAATGTTTCAGACCTCTATCTAGCCAGCGGTGTGTCATTTCCATCGATTTCTTTGCATAGTCAAAATTGGCAGTGCCTGGTGTACATTCATCAAATGCCATAATAATATCGGCACCAATTACTCGTTGAATGTCCACAACATTTTCGGGAGTGAAAAGATGTTTGCTGCCATCTATGTGCGAACGAAAAGTAGCTCCTTCTTCTTTTAATTTTCGGTTTTCGGATAATGAAAATACTTGAAATCCACCACTATCTGTGAGAATTGGTTTATCCCAACCGTTAAATTTATGTAGGCCGCCTGCACGTTCCAAAGTATCGATTCCTGGACGTAAATATAGATGGTAGGTATTTCCAAGAATAATCTGAGCTTTTATATCGTCCTTAAGTTCGTGAAAATGAACGGCTTTTACAGATGCAACTGTACCAACAGGCATAAAAATTGGTGTTTCAATAATTCCATGATCGGTACTTATTATTCCTGCTCTGGCATTGCTTTTACAGTCGGTATATTGTATGTCGAAAGTCATTTATAAATGTTTAAATTCGAATTTTGAAGATAATGCAGACTTAAATTTTTGATTAAAAATTGGTGGTTATTTAATTTCTCCCTTTATGAAATTCTCAAGAATCTTTTGTCCAAATTCACCTGATTTTTCGGGATGAAACTGTACTGCGTAAAAATTGTTTTTATGTAATGACGAACTATAATTATCGATGTAATTTGTAATGGAAATAGCATTTTTGCATGACTCAACATAATAACCATGAACAAAATACATATAGGCATTTTCTGGAATTCCGTCGAACAAATAAGTTTTTAAATTAGTTATATTATTCCACCCAATTTGAGGAATTTTTTGTCCAGACTCAGGAAAACGTAATACTTTTTCGTCAAAAATACCTAAACATTTGCATTCGTTTTCGCTGGAATGGCTACACATCAACTGCATTCCTAAACAAATTCCTAAAACAGGCTGTGTAAGAGAACAAATTAATTTATCGAGCCCTTTTTCTTTGAGGTATTTCATTGCGGATGAAGCTTCTCCTACGCCTGGAAAAATAACTCTATCGGCAGCACGTATTTCGTCCGGATTGTCAGTTACAATAGCCTCTATACCAATACGTTCTAATGCAAAAAGAACCGAACGTATATTGCCGGCATTGTATTTTATGATAACTACTTTCATCTAAATTTATTTCATTTTTTTTCAATAACTGCAACTTATCTTTTTAGAATTGACAGCAAATATCTTCGTTACAATTAGCTAATTATCTTATTAGTAACGGTGTCGGGAAAAACTATTGCTGGTTTAAATGTTCTTGCCTCATCCATTTCCATCATTGCAAAAGCCATGATAATGACAATATCACCTGGTTGGACTTTGCGAGCTGCTGCCCCATTTAAACAAATTACACCAGAACCTCGTTTACCTGTAATGACATAAGTTTCAAATCGTTCGCCGTTATTATTATTTACTATACTTACTTTTTCGTTTGCAATAATATTGGCAGCATCCATTAAGTCTTCGTCAATTGTTATACTACCAATATAATTCAAGTTGGCTTCTGTAACGGTTACTCTATGAATTTTTGATTTTACAATGTGTACTAACATGATTTTGTTTTTTTTGATTCGTAATTTTCAATTCAAGGAATTTGTAAATTGAAATTTATGTATTATTTTGACAAAACGAATTAATCAAATAATTTAATTTTTAACCCGCTCAAATACTTTGTGTTAAGTCTTTGTTCTTAAATCTTTTTTCTATATTGAACGTCATTTATATCTTTCACTTTTAATTTGGTAAAGTATTGAAATCCGACGTCATGTCTTTGCTCTAAAGTCTTTAATTCTATATACTGTATCTAATATTGTCAATCAAACGTACTTCTCCACAAAAAACGGCAATACAACCAACATTTGGTTTATCCCATGAATTGGCAGTTTGTAATGTTACAACATCTACTATTTCGAAATATTCAACCTCTAAACCAGCTACTGTATTTATTTGATTGATAACCCAATTTGTAAGTTCTTGCACTGATAATTGTGCTACAAAGTTACGACTTTTAAATAATACTTTTGATATTTCCGCTGCATTTTTACGTTGTTCACTTGTTAAGCGTTCATTTCTACTGCTCAAAGCTAACCCGTCAATTTGTCGAACAATTGGGCAATCAATAATTTCAACATCAAAACCCAAAACTTCAACCATGCGATGTATTATGGCTAATTGTTGAAAGTCTTTTTCTCCAAAATAAGCTTTATTGGGTTGAACCAATTGAAATAATTTACTCACAATTTGAACTACACCATTAAAATGACCAGGCCTAAACTTACCTTCCATAACAGTATCAAGACCACCAAAATCGAAGTCAAAACGGTTTCTTATATCGTCTACATCATATACTTCGTCGGTAGTGGGTGTAAAAATCAAGTTACAGCCAACACTATCAAGCATTTGTGCATCAGAGTCTAAGTTACGAGGGTATTTTTCTAAATCAGAGGCATTGTTAAATTGAGTAGGATTTACAAAAATGCTTACAACACTAAAATCATTTTCTTCAATACTTCTAACTACTAAAGCTTTATGTCCATCGTGTAATGCGCCCATAGTGGGAACAAACCCAATGGTTTTTCCTGCTTTTTTTATTAATTCAATTTCTGTTTGAAGTTCCTTTGTCGTTTTAATTATTTTCATATTTTATTCAAAATTTGAAGATATAAAAATTGAGTGTTGCTTTGCCATAAAAAAACGCCTGCAAAAGTAGTAAAACTTATTTGTATTATCATTCAATATATGAACAATTGGAGAAACATACAGTTCAACAAAAAAGCACATGTTGCAGATTATTTGAGTTTTATTCTGTTATTTTGTTCGGATTCAGGTAATTTTTAATGAGTTAAACTTTTATAATAAGGAAAGAATTTTGAATATTTATTCTGAAAACCAAAATTTATTAATCATTTGATTGAGTGATTTATATAATAATGTTTAGTTAATTCTGCTCGTAACGAAATACTAAATTTACATAGATCGATTAACATTTTGTACTTAACATCTTGTTTATATCCGATTTTTTTTATATATCTTTGCATACCGAAAAATTATTTTATAAGCATCGGATAAAAATAAGCATGAAAAAAGTTACAAAAGTTTTATACATTTCGCAAGAAATTTATCCTTATTTACCAGAATCCGAATTAGCAAACATGGGGAGGTACTTACCTCAAGCAGTTCAAGACAGAGGACGTGAAACACGTACATTTATGCCGAAATTCGGGGCAGTAAACGAACGTCGAAATCAATTGCATGAAGTAATTCGATTGTCAGGTATGAATTTGATTATCGATGATACAGATCACCCATTGATTATTAAGGTTGCTTCAATCCAAGCAGCTCGTATGCAAGTTTATTTTATTGATAATGACGATTATTTTCATCGTAAGAATACTGTTGCCAACGAAAAGGGCGAAGAATATGACGATAATGATGAACGTACTATCTTTTTTGTACGCGGTGTGATGGAAACAGTTAAAAAGCTGAGATGGACACCAGACGTAATTCATTGTCAGGGTTGGATGACTGCATTAGCCCCATTGTATATCAAAAAAGCTTTCAACGATGATCCTTTTTTCAAACACTCTAAAGTAGTTTATTCAATCTTTAGCGACGAATTTAAAACTCCATTTAGGAACTTATTTGCTGAAAGATTAATGCTCGATGGAATTGAAAAAGAACACGTTGAACAAGTAGATGATAAAGTTATTGATTTTGTTGCACTTACAAAGCTTGCTTTAGATTATTCAGACGGTGTAATTCAATCGAGCCCTATAGTAAATGAAGATGTACTTAGTTACGTCGCTTCAAAAAATATGAAATTTCTTCCTTTTCAGTCAATTGAAGATTATGCTGATGCGTATGTTCAATTTTATGATAGCCTGATGTAATTCTCATTTAGTTCTTTTAAAATTTACAACTTAATTTCTTCATTTTTACATGAAATCTAGTTCAATTGTCTGTGTTTTTTTATTGTCATTATTGGTTTTGTCGTGTACCGATACTTTGACAAATGTTGGTGCTTCTGTTCAACCTGCGTCTGATGAAATTGCTGTTGGTACCGATTCATTTCATGTTTCTACACAAAATATTTTTGTTGACTCAATTGTATCAAAACCTGATTCTTTTTTGCTTGGGTCGTTTTATGATGAAAAATATGGTTCTACTCAAGCCGATATTTTGGCTCAAGTTCAGGGACCAATTGATTATGACTTATCAAAACTAAAAGACGCAATACAAGATTCATTAGTATTGAGACTTGGTTATAATAGTTATTTTGGAGATAAGAGTTCACCAATGGAAGTTAGTGTATATGAAATGAATAAGGGAATTACATTCGATTATTCAAAACAATATTGGTCGAACATAAAACCGTCGTTATATGCCGATATAAATGACAATAACCGTATTGGAGATACCATTTTTACCGTAAAAGATGCATCTAATATACGAAAGGATTCTACTTCAATATCAATAAGATTGTCTAAAACTTTTAGAGACAGATTCTTTAAAGGTATTCCTTCCAGATTTTTGACCGATGAAGCATTTTTAGATTTATTTAAAGGAATGTATATCACAGCAAATTTTGGAGCGTCTACAATTTTGAATGTTACGCAGATTGACATGGTTAGTTATTATCATTATACGTATAACACAAAAACTGCAGCAAACAAAGATACTACTATCACTGTAAAAGATTACTTGGTTTTTCCTGCTAACTCGGGTGTTAGACAAGTTAATAGATTTGTACATAAAGACGTTGAGCGTATCAAATTAAATTTGGCGCAAAAAGATAGGGACACTATCAATTATATTTCTTCGCCAGCAAATATTCAAACTATAGTAAATCTTCCGTTAAAACGTATTCAACATAAAATGGATTCAATTATAGGCGGGAAAAAGCAAACATTAAATAGTGCTTTATTACGTGTTGAAGCGAGTGAAGTAGATCAAACTACTTTGGCTCAACCAACAGTAAAATACTTGCTATTAATCAAAGAAAGTGCTGTTAAACGTTTTTTCGAAAACAATGAACTTCCTTCAGATACTTGTGCTGTGTTGGGACAATATACAACTTCAACAACTACAGCAAATTATTATACATTTAATTTAGCTACATTAATTGCAAATGAGTTGAATATCAATAATGTAATAGATAATAAATTTAAAATGCGGTTAGTACCTGTTCAAGTTGTGGTTGATGCATCTGGAAATTTAACTAAAGTAAAACAGCAGTATTTAATGAGTGCAGTAACTATTAGAAGTGGGAAAGATGTAGATTCCAATGGTAAGAAATTAAAAAAATCGATGACTTTGAGAATGGTTTATAGTGGTTTTTGATCGCTTTCCGACAAAAAAAGTATTTATTTTTTTGAGGTGATATTGTATTTCTTTTTGTGAACCTTTGTGTTGATTTTTTGTGTTTCTTTGTGGTATAGCTATTACACAAAAATCACAAAAGAACCCACTAAATACACTAAGTTTAAAGATTGAAGAAACTGAAAATGAATAATCTAATATCATTCTAAGCAGAATAATAAGATGATTAATTGAATTAATAGGACCTCAAAAAAAGAAATAACCCACTTAATTGAGAAAAAAAACTCCCCTCAAAATTACAAGTTCAATATTTTATTGTAATTGTAATTTTGAGGGGAGTTTTTTTACGATCAATACTTTACCTAATTCAAAGTGTAGGTTATATGTGACTTTATATGGCTATCAAAAAGGAACTTCATCCTTACTTCCACCCGAAAATGGACTAGAATCTTGTTGAGGTAACATTGCAGGATCACCATAAAAATTATCCCCTCCATCATTCATTTTAGATGAAATAACTTGATATCCATTGCTAAATTGATTATCATCTTTGTCGTTATCATCTTTATTCATAAACTTAGCATAAGCACCTTTAAATTTCAATTGTACATCGCCGGTGGCTCCATTTCTATGTTTTGCAATAATGATCTCGGCAATACCAAGCAATGAATTTCCTTGTGCATCTTCTGTTAAATGATAATACTCAGGACGATGAATAAAACAAACCATATCGGCATCTTGCTCAATAGCTCCCGACTCACGTAAATCTGAAAGCTGTGGACGCTTACCTTCAAGACCTGAACGTCCTTCAACACCACGATTAAGCTGTGAAAGTGCAATAATTGGAATATCTAGTTCTTTGGCTAAACCTTTTAATGAACGAGAAATTATACTTACCTCTTGCTCTCTACTTCCAAATCCCATTCCACTTGCATTCATCAACTGCAAATAGTCAATAATTAAACATTGAACTTTATGTTCTTTTACTAATCGGCGCGCTTTACTTCTCAATTCAAAAACTGATAAGCTAGGTGTATCATCTACAAATATTGGAGCATCAATAAGGTTTTTAATATCTCTGTCTAGTTTTGCCCATTCTTCAGCGTCTAACTGTCCATTTTTAACTTTTTCACCTTCTAACTCACATACATTCATTATCAAACGATTAACAAGCTGAACATTTGACATTTCGAGTGAGAAAATTGCAACAGGTTGGTTATAATCCACTCCCATGTTTTTTGCCATCGAAAGAATAAAAGCAGTTTTTCCCATTGCGGGACGGGCAGCAATAATGATTAAATCTGATCGTTGCCAGCCTGAAGTGATTTTATCAAGACTATGAAAACCTGTAGCAACGCCGCTTGCACCTTGCTTATTAGCAGCAGCTTGCATTCGAGAAATTGCTTCGTCAATAACTGGATTAATTTGTGTTACATCCTTTTTGAGATTGCGTTGAGATACTTCAAATAGCAAACCCTCAGCTTCTTGCATCAAATCATCAACATCGGACTTATCGTCAAATGCTTTTGTTTGAATTTCGGTTGTTATGCGTATTAACTCACGAGCCAAAAATTTTTGGACAATTATTCGTGCATGATATTCTAAATGGGCAGCCGACGATACTTTGGCTGTAAGTAATGTTATATAATATGGACCGCCAACATCATCTATAGTACCACTTTTTCGCAATTGCTCAGTTACTGTGTGCATATCCACAGGCTCCTGATGCATAGCTAAATGCATTATGCTTTCGAATATTTTTTGATGCGCAACTTTATAAAAACATTCTGGTTTTAAAAGTTCCGAAATTAGGGAATAAGCATCTTTCTCAATCATAATTGCACCTAACACAGCTTCTTCTAGTTCAGGAGCTTGAGGTGGAAGTTTACCAAATTCATTGGCTGGAATTGGAATAGGTGTTGATGGTTTTTTACTGTAATTTCGTTTCTCAGCCATTTTTTATTTAAAAGTTATAGCTCAACTCAAAACCGACTATAATAAGTCTATTTAGAACTGATTTGTTTGATATTTAGTGTATTACAACATACAAATTGTATGTTTATAAGAATGTCGTTTAAATTGATTCCAATAAATATTGATACCAATTTATAAGAGAGTACAAAGATATATTATTTGAAGATGAAAAAACTAAGTGTATTTGTTAAATAATTGTATCGGTTACATATTTCTGTTTTAAGTCTTATTCGTTTTTTGATTTAAAGTATAAAAGAAAAATGTAATTAATTATCAGTTTATAGTAAGTTTTACTTTGAATTTTAATAATAAATTTGATGATACATGGTGAAAACTATATCAATGAATTCCGTTTTCCGTAAAAATCAAATATGTTATCTTTATATTTGAGTGTAAAGTAATCAAATATCAATTTAATACTTAACTTTGCGTCAATAAAATTTGCTTGTAAAAACATGATATTGTGTTTTCGTCAACAAATTGAAATTAAACTTATGCTCACAAAATGAAAAAAAAAATTCTTCTTTTTGTTGTATTAAGTGCTTGTAAATTAGTGGCTCAGAATGATTCGACTTTTATTTCATTCAACGGCCAAGTTACAAGCTGGGGAATCGGTCAGATTGAAAATCCTTTCGGGATGCAACTTGGTGGTAGATTTGTGCCAACATTTTTAGGAAAGCACAATTTTACATCTCAATCAAAAATTGATTTTGAAGCTTCGTTGAATATTAATGGATCAGTGAATTTTACAAACTTGCGTTTCGATAGTATTATGGGGCGGTTAAAACCTTATCGTATATGGGCTCGATATTCGGGAAAGAATTGGGAAATACGTGCTGGTTTGCAAAAGATAAATTTTGGTTCAGCAAAAATATTTCGTCCGCTTATGTGGTTCGATGGAATGGATGTACGTGACCCTTTACAATTGACAGATGGTGTTTACGGTGCATTAGGTCGGTTATATTTTAAGAATAATGCAAATCTTTGGCTTTGGTCATTAATTGGAAATAAAAACGCCAAAGGTTATCAAATGTTTGGCACAGCACAGTGGAAACCTGAGTTGGGTGGGCGTTTGCAATTACCAGTTGGGCATGGACAATTAGCTCTAAGCAACAATTATCGAAAAGTTCAAGTGCCAAATCAACAATCAAATTCCTTATTGAACGAAGAACGCTTTGGACTGGATGGCAAATGGGATGTTGGTATTGGACTGTGGTTTGAATCTAGTGTAACTTTTTTACAATCTAATCCTTTTAATTTGCCAAAAGTTCAAGATGCTTGGAATATAGGTGCCGATTATACTTTTCCAATTGGAAATGGAGTAGGAGCGACCCTCGAATATTTTAGGTATCATGTTGGTAATCAGATTTTATCTAAAGGTACTACATTGAATTTAATTGGAAGTATTTTCACTTATCCAGTTTCAATATTGGATAATATTTCTGCGATGGCTTTCTTTTTGCCAGTTAAGAATTTATGGTACAATTATTTTAGTTGGAGCAGAACGTATGACAATTGGAGTTTTTATGCTTTTGGGTATTTGAATCCAACTAATTATCAATTGCTTACAATACAATCGCAAAGCAAAAATCTATTCGCTGGAAAAGGAGTTCAATTAATGGTAAATTATAATTTTTAACTCAATTTTTTCCATTAGTCAACTACGGAATATTTAATAAGATAAATGAAGAAAATGAAAACAATTGTTGAAGTAAATAACCTTGTAAAAAAATTTCCAATCGGTTCCGGATTTTTTACAGCTCTTAATGGAGTAAATCTTAAATTTACCGAAGGCGAATTTGCAGGATTGGTAGGTCCTAGTGGTTCTGGAAAAACTACTTTATTAAATATAATTGGTTCTTTGGATATTCCTACCGAGGGTGAAGTGGTAGTATTAGGAAATTCGGTAGGAAAACTCAATGCTAAAGAAGCTGCACAACTTAGAAAAGAAAAACTAGGTTTCATTTTTCAGAATTATAATTTATTACCAGTATATACAGTGTACGAAAACGTAGAGTTTCCACTGCTTTTAATGAATATGGGTGTTGCAGAACGTAAATTGCGTGTTATGGAAACTCTCAAGTGGTTAGGTTTGACCGACAAAGTTAACTCTCGTCCTGCGCAATTGTCTGGCGGTGAATGTCAGCGAGTGGCCATAGCACGCGCCATGGTTAAGCGCCCTTTATTGGTTTTGGCCGATGAACCCACTGCAAATCTGGATTCAGCTAACTCTCATAACATCTTGCAAATGATGCTAAAATTAAATGAGGAATTACATACAAGTTTTATTTTTGCAACTCATGATGAAAAAGTAATTGGATATTTGAAACGGATTATAAAATTGCAAGATGGTAAAGTGTTGGAAGACAAAAAAATAATTTGATCCCTAATTCCTCAAGGGGAACTAAAAAAGTGATGTTATAAAATCGAATTATTATGACCGAAAAAGATATGAATAAAACTAACTTCAACTCCCCTTTAGGGGTTGGGAGTAACTTTGTTCCCCTTCGAGGGCTATTTGTATTATTTAAAATAGCCTTTAGAAGCCTAATTGGCAATGGTTTGAAAACTTGGCTCAATGTGTTTGTTCTTTCAATTTCTTTTGTGTTGATAATAATTTTGCAAGGAATTTTGCAAGGATGGAGTAATCAAGCAATAGACGATACCGTAAAGTGGGAAATTGCCGATGGTCAATATTGGCAATCAAAATACGATCCTTTCGATCCCTTTTCATTGGATTCAAGCACGATTGAAATTCCTATTGCTTTTAAAAAATATATTGATAATCAAATGATTGAGCCGATATTAGTTTCACAAGGTAGCATCTATCCCGACGGCAGAATGCAAGGCGTTTTACTAAAAGGAATTCGTCCGAATCAGAAATTGCTGAAAATACCTACAAGTAAACTTATTTCCCAAACTCCTTATTTGGCGGCTGGTGGAAATGAAATTCCAGTTATTTTGGGTGCATTTATGGCACGACAAACAAAGTTGAAAATGAATGATGTAGTAACATTACGTTGGCGCGATAAAAATGGTACTTTCGAAGCAGCTGACATTCGAGTTGTTGGCATTTTTAAAACATCTATTCCAACTGTTGATAATGGAAATTTGTGGTTACCGCTCGATAGACTTCAACAAATGACTATGAATTTTAATTGTGCCAATTTATTGATTAAATCGCCTGAAATTAAATCACAAAAGGTAAAGGATTGGGATTTTAAAACAGTTACAAAACTTACAGAATCGACAATGTTGTTGGTGAAAACTAAATCGATTGGTACAAGTTTTATGTATGTTATTTTTTTGTTATTGGCAATGTTAGCAATATTCGATACACAAACATTATCAATTTTTCGTCGGCAACGCGAAATTGGAACATTGGTTGCTCTTGGCATGACTCAAAACCAAGTTGTTTGGCATTTTACGCTCGAAGGAACTATAAATGCATTATTAGCGTTTGCATTTGGTGCAATATGGGGAACACCAATCATGTATTTTATGGTTAAAAAAGGTTATTCTTTCAATATGGATGCTAGCGAAATAGGTGTTCCAATGGCCGATACAATGTATGCTACAATTACTCCTTCATTGGTTATAAATACTATGATATTTATTTTAATTGTAACTGCAATAGTGAGTTATTTACCAGCACGCAAAATTGCAAAAATGAATCCAACAGATGCCATTAGAGGAAAAGTGAAGTAAATAATATATAAATCACTTCGGCTTTGAAATTGATTTGAATGAATCATAAAATTGATTAACAATGGAAAAACAACATAAAAATAAATCTTTTTATAGTAGTAAATGGGCTTTCTTATTAACAGGATTGTTGCGCGACAAAAGCAGAAGCTTACTTCCAATAATTGTTGTATCGATGGGAGTGATGATTACTGTTTTTTTGCAGTCGTATATGAGCGGAATTTTCAGTGACAGTATTGAAACTACAGCCAAATTTTCGACAGGACATGTAAAAGTTACGACTCAAGCTTATAAAGAAAATCTTTCGCAATTACCCAATGACTATGCAATAGTTGGAATTAAGGAAGTTTTGAAAAAGCTGAAAGAATCCTATCCAGATATTATTTGGACAGATAGAATTCAGTTTGGTGGCTTGCTTGACGCCCCCGATTCGTTAGGTAAAACCCGTTCGCAAGGTAATGTAATGGGTATGGGAATTAATCTGATAAGTAATGACGATGAAATTAACCGTATGGATTTAAAGTCAAAGCTACTTACAGGTCATTTTCCAACAAAAAAAAATGAAATTCTCATTACCAATGAATTATTCAGAAAAATGAATTTGAAGTTGGGTGACCGTGTGACATTGATTTCTAACTCCATGTATGGTGATATGGCAATGTACAATTTTGTTATTTCTGGAACTATCCATTTTGGAACTTCAGCATTGGACAAAGGCCTTATTTTAGCTGATATAGAAGATGTTAGACAGGCACTTAATATGGAGGATGCAGCTGGTGAAGTACTGGGTTTCTTCTCAGGGTCAACATACAACAATTCAAAAGCAATAAAAATTTCAAATCAGTACAATACAGATAATTCGAAAAAATCGGATCAGTTTTCACTTACCATGTCGCCCATGAGTGGCATTGCTGGAATGGATTTTATGATAGCATATTCTGAAAATGCACAATTTATCATTATTTTTATTTTCGTTTTTGCCATGTCAATAGTCCTTTGGAATGCTGGTTTAGTAGGTGGTTTACGACGTTATGGTGAATTTGGTCTACGACTTGCAATTGGTGAAAACAAACATGAAATTTATCGTTCGTTAATTGTCGAAGCATTGTTGGTTGGTTTAATCGGCTCATTTATAGGCACTGCTATCGGTTTGGTTCTTTCATGGCCAATGGAGCATTTTGGCATAGATGCTCGCAATATGATGCGAAATTCTAACATGATGATGCCAAGTATCATCAAAGCGCAAATCAGCACTACTACTTTTTTTATTGGTTTTATTCCAGGAGTTTTTTCTACAGTAATTGGAGCATTGTTAGCTGGAATTGGTATTTACAAACGAGAAACAGCAAATTTATTTAAAGAACTGGAAGGATAATTTTATTATTCTAGAAATATCCAAAGTAAATTACATTTTCGACAAAAAAATAATTTGTCAATCCTGGTTTTCAATTAATTTGATGACAATAATTGACTAATAATTTCGTTTTGTTTTAATATTTAGTTGAATTTTATTTAAACTCATTACAATAGTATAATCTGATTAACTTTGCAATACAAACATTTCATATTTATGAAAACAACGACACGTTTGGTGATTATTTTTTCGTTTCTAATACTTACTATATCAAACATTTATTCTGTTCCAGCTACACCAAATCCCATTTCTGTGACTCAGCCTGATGGCACAGAACTAACGATCAGATTACATGGCGATGAAAATTTTAATTATAAGACTACAATGGATGGTTTTGCACTCGAAACCAATTCGGACGGTGTTTATACTTATGCCCAACTTGATGCTAACAATAAACTTATTTGCACAAATATTAAAGCTAATAATATAGAAAAACGACTGCCTGCCGAAAAAGCTTTTGTTAGTAAATTGACTCCAAATCTGAATCTTAGCAAACAAAATTTAATCGGACGAGCAATGCGCTCCCGAAGCAATATATCAAGTTCTTCACCTCAAAAAAGTTATCCTCTTATTGGCTCACCTCGAGCATTAGTTATTTTGGTAAATTTTAGTGATAATGTTTTTAAAACTCCCTCTCCTCAAGTAGCTTTTACGAATTTATTAAATCAAGATGGATATAGTGCAAATGGTGGAACTGGCTCTGCACGCGATTATTTTATGGCAAGTACTTATGGAAAATTTGCACCTACATTTGACGTGGTAGGTCCATTTACTCTTGCAAATAATATTGCATATTATGGTGCAAACGCTTCAAATGGGGATGATGGTAAAGCCGAATATATGATAGCCGAAGCATGTGCAGCCGCAAATGCTTCTGTCGATTTTGCTAATTATGATGTTGATAATGATGGGTATGTAGATAATGTTTTTGTGTATTATGCTGGTTATAATGAAGCTGAAGGTGCAAGTGCTAATACAATTTGGCCACACCGATTCGATTTGTACAGTGGTGGTTACCCTAACAACAGAATTTTTGATGGAAAAACTGTAAATAATTATGCTTGTACTTCCGAATTAAAAGGAGCATCGGGCACTAGTATGTGTGGCGTAGGTACGTTCTGTCATGAATTTGGACATGTTTTGGGTTTGGTCGATTATTATCATACAACAGAAAGTAAAACCACCTTAGAAACATGGGATATTATGGATGGTGGAGCATATAATAATTCTGGTCGAACCCCACCATTATATTCAGTTTACGACAGATTCTTTTTAGGTTACTTAACTCCACAGCAATATAGTTTTGGAGCAAGCTTAACATTAAACCCTCTTTACCAAGGTAAAACACAACCTACTGATACCAAAAATCAAGCTTTTTTATTTTCGGCTACAACACATAATTTGAATGGTGCAAATCCGAGTCCTAAAGAATTTTTCATGGTAGAATATCGAAAAAAAACAGGTTGGGATGCCTATTTGCCAGCTGAAGGTATGTTAATTTGGCATATCGACTACGACCAAGCTGCTTGGAATAATAATTCTCCGAATAACTATACGGGCACTTCACAATCAGCTAGCAGTCACATGCGTGTATATTTACAACCATTGACCGGTTCAACTTTAAGTACTGGTACAGCATTTACTTCGGGAGCGTTTACACCAACAACATGGTCGGGAGTTGATATAAAAAGACCGCTCACTAACATTGTGAAAAGTACAGATTATATGACTTTCCGCCTTATGGGAGGTGGCGATATTCCAACTATTAATACAACAGGAAGCCTAACAAATTTCATTACCGTTCAAGGTACTCCTTCAAATAGTCAAACAATAGTAGTAAATGGAAAATTATTGTCATCTGCTATAACTTTATCTTTCAATAATAATCAACATTATGAAATAAAAAGGGATACTGATCCCGAAACAGCTTGGGCAAAAACAATTACATTATCTCCTATAAGTTCCACTGTTTCAAACACAAAGATACTGATAAGATACAACCCTACACAACCATCATTTAGTGAAACCCATACTGATATTTTGCTGTTAAAATCAACAAATGCTGAAACTATTCAAATTAATTTATCAGGTAAATCTACTCGAAAAATATCAGTTATTACACCTACTGCAAAACCTGCAACTAATCTTACTGTCGGTAGTTTTATTGCCAATTGGAAATCTGTTTACGATGCTACAGGTTATTACTTAACGGCTTACAATACATCCGACGGTTCATCCAATTTGACCGAAGGATTTGATAATGGTATGAAAGCGCCAATTGATTGGGTTTTTAACATTGATACTATTACTACTTCTTCCGTTTATTCAGGAGCCAAAACTCCTGCATTGCAATTTTCAAATACGGGTGAAAATGTAATAACAGAAAAATATATTCTTCCTGTAATTCAACTTTCGTTTAATCTTCATTCTCTAATTGGAAATAATGGCGGCTTTTTAATAGAAGCACAGAACGAACAAAATAAGTGGACAAAAGTGGACAGTATAGCAGTTACAAGCACATTAAAAGGCGTAAAAAATTATAGTTTTGATGAATCAAAGACTTATAATCGATTCCGATTTACTTACAAACAAGGAACTGGTTCTGTAACTTTCGACGATGTAATAGTTACATTTAATAAAAATCTTGAATATAATTTGAAAAATTACTGGGTAAACGCAACAACCGATACAATAACTTCCGATACATTAATGAGTTTATTACCTTCAAGAAGCTACTATTATAAATTAAAAGCAAGTGATAAATGTTTGAACTCAGACAATACAATCAAATACGAAAATATCACTGACTTCTCAAATCTTATTCAATTGGTAACCTTGGAAGACAAACCTGGAAATGTGTTTAGAGTAAAAAATGATGATGGAACAATTTATGTCTTAATACCTACTACCCAAATGTCAATCAATGTTTATAACCTTGTTGGACAGCGTGTTCGTACAATTTCACCTACTTCTACTATTGTGAAAATTAGTGATTTGCCATCTGGTCAGATTTATATAATTCAGGCCGGTGAACATAGTTCTAAAGTGCTATTACCAATAAAATAAAATTCATTTATTTTTATATAAGTGACTTATATTAAACAAATAAATTCGTAGTA
>CAIWCC010000155.1 GCA_903911085.1 uncultured Bacteroidales bacterium
GATAAAGTCATTTGACTTTTGAGTATAAATAAGAAAGAATTAGCGATCTTTGACATAATTGTTTATAATATTTTGATATTGTAAGATAACGGGTTTGGCTATTCTAGTAGCCAGATGAATAAATTCAATATCCTTCTTGTCATCGACAAGGGCTTTAACCCTGTGATAATTATTGATATAGTGATCAACAGCTTTTTGTGAGTGATTTGTTTCTCGCGCAACAGTATTAGTTGATTTTTTCTCTACCACGTGCTTGTACACAATCTGTACTTTGTGTGTGATAGTAGAACCCATATCATGTATTACACCTGTATGAGGCAAAACAGTTTTATTTTCTGTTTCGTACTCAATTCTAAGCCTGGATATTAAATCAGCGTTAGTTGCCATGATAAGGCTTATATCTCTTGTTGAAAGAATTCCTCCTTGATCGTACGCTTCACGAATAATCCTTGCGATTAGTTGTTTGCGTATTTGTTTTGCAGGTTGTTCTTTTTCAAAGAGATCAATATCCTCATCAGTAACTAACGAAAGTACCACCGGAACGTATCTACGATTAGGAGAGTCGGCTCTGGTGTTTTTGTCCAAAGCATTCCACAATACTTGTCCGTGTTTAATGCGGTTAGTTTGTGGAGCGTTTTTTTCAAAAATATCAATAAGAGCATCAGCAATATTTTGACACACAATAGGTCCAAAGTAACCTGAGAACTCGCGTTTAAAGAAATTGACAATTGCAGGTTTAAGAAAGCGATCGTGCGCAGTACGATATTTTCTTATTCCATCAGGTTGACGTAACATTTTTAATTCGTTTTTTAGGGTTGAACAATCTTTTTTTTTAGAAGGTCATCCAGCTCCACTTTACGTTGTTGCACAATTGTTGCATTCTCAAACAAGTCGTAATACTGTTGTGCTAAAGTTTTTGAGATTTTCACTAAAAATGAAATTGTATGAATCTCGTAATTATCTTTAGCCAGTGCTATCACTCGTTTAAACTTATCCACATAGTTGGCAATAGCCTCAATGCTATGATTTGTTCTTCGCTTAATTTCAGAAAATTCCATTCCTGAAAGCCAGTAACGAACAATCAACTCTCTGTGGGTAATGGCACGTCCCATATCCTTGATTGTAGAACGCAATGGCAGAATGATATCCTTCTGCTTTAATGCGTATAAATCGCGTGTAACGGTACGTTCACCACAGTTTAGCAATCGGTTGGCAATATCCTCAACTGTTAGCAATCCGCCTTGTTGAAACGCCTCATTACTGATGCGTTCAAGTCGGTGGCGACGAAGTTCAATAACTCCTTGATTTTGACGAATAAGAAGATCTTCTTCGCCTGCATCCAGAGTTAGAACGACAGTTTGCATTTGACAATTAGACAATTGCTCTTTTGGTGAGTTTTCAATAGACACCACCTCAAAATTCAATTGTCCGGGTTTCATGCCAGCACTATTATCAAAAAACGGACTATACACTTCATAAACTAAGTTTAGAATAGCTTTTGCTTCAAACATAGAGCAATTCATACCTGCTTGTAACTGATTTGTAAATTGAGTGTCTAATTGCTTTTGACGTAGCCTGTCCCATTTGTGGATAGATGAATTGTTTATCATAAACGTAAGTATTAAATATCAAACCCTTGCAATCAATTGCGCATTCCGTTTCGGCTTCGCTACGCTTCGCCTACACTCCATGCGCAATTGATTGCAAATATCATCTATTATAACATTATTTCAAAGAACTCTTTTATCTTTTTATTCTATACTTGATGTCATTTGGCACAAATATAGGGGAATAAAGAAGTTAATGTTCTATATACTACCAGATTGAAACTCTTTTTTCAACAGGTACAAACATATTGTCACCCTGCTTAGTACCAAAAGCTTCACACCATGCTGCAATGTGTGGTAAAGCGCCATCTACGCGCCATTTACCTAGCGAATGAGGGTCAGACTTAGTTCGCACTAAAATCTCTTCAGGGCGTATATTTCCTGCCCAAACATTGGCATAAGATATAAAAAAACGTTGCTCGGGTGTAATTCCTAACAATGATTGGAGCGGTGCATCTTTAGTAGCATTTTTAAAAGCTTGAAATGATACTTGCAAACCACCTTGATCGGCAATGTTTTCACCCAAAGTAAATTTACCATTGGCTTTTACTCCTGGTGCTACTTCTATGGCATCAAAATAATCTGAAAGTACTTTAGCACGCACATCAAATTGCTTTTTATCTTCGGCAGTCCACCAGTTTTTTAAGTTGCCTTCTTTATCAAACTGACAACCTTGATCGTCAAAACCATGCGTCATCTCGTGTCCAATAACCACTCCAATAGCTCCATAATTAAATGCATCATCAGCCTTCATATCAAAAAATGGATATTGTAGAATTCCAGCAGGAAAACAAATTTCGTTGGTAGATGGATTATAATATGCATTTACGGTTTGTGGAGTCATTAACCATTCCGATTTGTCAACTTTCTTGCCAGCTTTGGCAAACATATAGGCGGCTTCAAAACGATTGGCACGCTGTATATTAGCAAAATATGAATCTTTCTTGATTTCCAATTTCGAATAATCTCTCCATTTATCAGGATAACCAATTTTTACGTAGAATGAATTTAGTTTTTCAATGGCTTTTACTTTTGTAGAATCACCCATCCAAGGTAATGCATTAATGCGTTCTCCTAGAGATATTTGCAAGTTTTTTACCAATTTAAGCATACGTTCCTTAGATTCGGCTGGAAAATACTTTTTTACGTACATTTGTCCTACCGCTTCACCCAATGAACCATCAACGCTGCTTACTGCACGTTTCCAGCGTGGCGATTGCTCTTTTTTTCCAGATAATGTCATACCATAGAAATCGAAGTTTTGAGCGTATATTTCGTCACTTAAATAAGAAGCAGCTCCATCAATTGCTTTCCATTGTAAATAAGCTATTTGAGCCTCTAACGGCACTGTCTCGATAATTTTTCCTACCTCAACAAGTGATTCCTTTTGCGAAACGCTTATGTTCTTTGTGTATTTTAAACCTAATGCGCTAAAATATACATTCCAATTAATGGCTGGTACCATTTTTTGCAAATCGGCAACTGTCATTTTATTGTAATTAGCATGTGGGTCACGTAGTTTTACCTGATCATAAGCAGCTTTAGCCAAACGTGTTTCAATCAACATTACCGACTCCATATTTTTAGTGGCAATATCGGAAGCAAATCCATGCAATTGGAACATTTTTACAACATGAATTTTGTACTTATCCCTAATTTCTTTGGTGTGTGCATCGTTATCCAAATAATACTCTCGTTCCTCTAAACTTATACCACCTTGATAGGTTTGCAATAGATAATCGTTACTACTCATAGCATCTGCATCTACATAAAGTGCAAAAAAAGGTGTTATTCCCGAAAGCAATAAATCGGGTAATAAACTTGATAATTCTGAAATTTGTTTGATAGAAGCAATTTTATTCAAATCAGCTTTTAATGGATTGTAACAATCCGCTTCTAATTTAGCACTGTCCATAGCCAAATTATACAAATCACCAATTTTTTGCTCAATAGTACCATTATCGGCGGGTTTAGCAGCAATTTCAGTGATCAACCCTTTTAGTTGCAATCGATTATCTTCGCCCAGTTTGTCGAAACTGCCATAACGAGAATATTCACCCGTGAGTGGATTATTCTTCATCCAACCACCACAGGCATATTGGTAAAAATCTTTATTTGGCGATACCGTAGTATCTAAATTAGCCATGTCGATGCCAGCCTTATTGACTGTATCTTTTTGCGTGTTACATGCAGTTGTCATAAATGCTAAAGCAATAATTGGGATAAATAGTTTGTTCATTTTGTGGAAGAATTAATTATTTGAGTCTGCAAAACTAAATAAAGTTGTTAGATAAATAATAAATATACAGAAAACAAACAGAAAAAAAGGGAAATTGTTTATAATATAATTAAATATGAAAAGAATTTGGCTCTTCCACTTCATCAATTATTCTAAAAAGTTCATTCAAAGTATCAGCCCTAAGCATAGCAATTCTTGTTTCTTTAAAGTTTGGAATTCCTTTAAATACAGGAGTTGAAGCAAGGTGACGTCGACTATGAATAATGCCTTTTAATCTTTGATTTGAAACACTTTCAATATCTGTATTTTCATCAATATCTAACCATTTTACTGAAGCAATAATATGTTCTTTTAGAATTGATTTTTGTTCCTCGAACGAAAGAATTGAGTGTTGTTCGCCAGTTTCGAAATACTTTTTAATTTCCGCAAAAATCCATGGGCGACCAATTGCACCACGACCCACCATAACTGCATCCACACCATAACGGTCGAAACACTCCTTGGCACGTTCTGGAGTAGTAACATCGCCATTTCCAATAATTGGAATATGCATCCGAGAATTATTTTTGACGTCACCAATCAATGTCCAATCAGCGTCACCCTTATACATTTGCGCACGAGTACGCCCATGAATTGTCAAAGCAGCAATACCACAATCTTGTAAACGTTCGGCTAATTCAACAATAATTTTGCTATCGTCATCCCAACCCAAACGTGTTTTAACTGTAACAGGAATCTTTACTGCATTAACTACATCCCTGGTAATTTTCAACATGCGTGGAATATCTTTGAGTAGCCCCGCTCCTGCCCCTTTGCCTGCAACTTTTTTAACTGGACATCCAAAATTTAAGTCAATAATATCAGGTTGAGCTTCTTCGGTAATTCGGGCCGCACTGGCCATAGATTCAGGATCATGTCCATAAATCTGAATGGCAATTGGACGTTCTTGTTCGTAAATAGTCAGCTTTTGTTGTGTTCGGTTTACGCTTCGTATTAAAGCCTCCGAAGAAACAAACTCAGTATATAGCATATCCACACCAAAACGTTTACACAATAAGCGAAAAGCAGGATCAGTAACATCCTCCATTGGAGCAAGAAAAAGGGGTTTGTCGGGAAATTGTAAATTAGCTATTTTCATAAATTTTGAGAAAAACGGACTGCAAAGTTAGGAAATATTTATGAGTAATGAATTTTGATTTGTATTATCTATCTTTGTAGTCGAATATTATCTCAGTTTGTATGAAAAATATCATTTTGATTTTGTTAATATGTATATCATTGCCAAGTATTTGGGCTCAAACAGCAAAATACTCACCTGCTTGGTTTGGTCCCAATGCAAATCCGGTTCCAGAATTTACTGATGCAAGTATTCCATCAAAAACAACAATTAGTTTAATGGGCGATTATTACTTTGGTACAGGCGATATTACCAAAAATGGATATCTAAAAATTGAAGTCCCTCTCCTACCCGAGCGTGTTTCGATGAAAATTTGGTCATCAATTTTAGAGCATTATCAAGTTACAGATACCTTAAGTAAGCAACGTGGAATGAACGGAAATACTACCGGTAATGCCAATGGCGATATTTACGTTCAAACGAGAATACTACTTTTAAAAGAGAAAAAGTTTCTACCCGCCATAATTTTAAACAGTACTCTGAAAACCGCATCTGGAACAAATTTCCAAGAAAGACGTTATTTTGACACGCCTGGATATTATTTTGATATTGAATTAGGTAAATCAATTGTAACTAATTGCAAATTTATTGACAAAATAAAAGCAGTAGCTAATGCTGGTTTTTTATGTTGGGAAACAACCAATAGCACACAAGACGATGCTCCTATGTATGGTGGAAAAATCATTGTTGGAAATAAACAATGGCAATTGGAAAACACTATCTCGGGTTACAGTGGATGGTTACATACCAATAGAAATTTTGCGAGCGACTATGGCGATGCGCCATTGATTTACGCCACCAAATTATCAATAATTACAAAAAGAATGGTTTATTTTACTCAATATCAATATGGTATAAAAGATTTTCCATACCAACAAATAAGAGTGGGAGTGAACTTTACAATTAGTAAACTAACTCCAAAAAAACCATAAAAACCCCTAACACCTGAAGGGGAATTAAATTACTACTGATTATTTGAAATAAAAATTATGAATGACAATTTACAAAACAATACTAATCCAATTCCCCTTAAAGGGGTAGGGGTAGTTGAGGATTACGAAATAATGGCTCCAGCTGGTTCTTGGGAAAGTCTATCGGCAGCCATCAAAGCAGGTGCAGATTCAGTTTATTTTGGTATCGAAAAACTAAATATGCGCAGCAAATCGAGCAGTAATTTTAGTACTGAAGATTTGCGCGAAATAGTTCGTAGATGTAAAGAAAACAACGTAAAAAGCTATCTCACAGTTAATACAATTTTGTACGACAATGACTTGACATTGATGCGCGAAATAATAGATGTAGCAAAAAGTGCTGATGTTTCGGCAATAATTGCTGCCGATGTGGCTGCACTAATATATGCTAATAAAGTAGGAGTGGAGGTACATTTATCAACCCAATTGAATATTTCAAATGTTGAAGCTTTAAAGTTTTATGCCCAATTTGCCGACGTAGTAGTTTTGGCACGCGAACTTAATATGAAACAAGTAGCAGATATTTATCAAGCCATTGAAAATGAAAATATTAATGGGCGAGGAGGGAAGCCAATTCGAATTGAAATGTTTTGTCATGGAGCACTGTGTATGGCGGTTTCGGGAAAATGTTATTTGAGCTTGCATGCTCAAAATGTTTCAGCAAACAGGGGTGCTTGCACTCAAATCTGTCGTCGTTCCTATACTGTCAAAGATAAAGAAACTGATAATGAACTAGATATTGAAAATGAATACATTATGTCGCCAAAAGATTTGAAAACAATTGGTTTTGTAGACGAAATGTTGAAATCGGGCGTACGAGTTTTAAAAATTGAAGGACGAGCACGAAGTGCCGAATATGTAAAAACAGTAGTAACTTGCTACAAAGAAGCTATAGAATCATATATCGAAGGAACTTTTACTGAAGAAAAAGTAGCTTTTTGGGACTTACAGCTTAGTAAAGTATTCAATCGTGGTTTTTGGAATGGTTATTATCTTGGTCAAAAATTAGGAGAATGGACAAAAAACTACGGATCAAGCGCCACACAAACAAAAATGTATGTTGGTAAATGCACAAATTATTTTCAAAAACTTGGTGTTGCTGAGTTTCTTTTAGAAGCTCAAAATCTGAATGTTGGCGATGAAATATTGGTTACCGGCGAAACCACTGGTGCTTACGAAGACACCGTAAGAGAAATCCGTGTGGAACTTAAACCAGTGCAAAAGGTAGAAAAAGGCACTTATTTTTCAATGAAAACTAATGAGTTGGTAAGACGGAATGATAAACTTTTTAAAATTATTCAGCAATAAAGAGGTTTCGTTTGTCAACAGTTGTAAAGTGGATGCAAGCCAAGAAGTTGCTCTACTTCATGCCAGAACATTATTATTGTAGCAATATTATTATCTGAAATGTTATATATCACATTATTAGACATATAAAATAAGATCTGAACATAATAAATGATATATTAAACCTAAGAAAATTAAATCATTGGTTGTATTATCATATAACTTTACTATCTTTGCAGCATGAAAAGAAAAATCATAGCATTTCGCAGTTATTATAAGGATTTTATGAATAGCCTTACAAATGAAGAGCAGAATAAAGTTAGGAAAGGATTATTAATTCTTGAAAATAATGAAAAAATACCATATCACTACATAAAATTTATTCGTGATGGTATTTATGAATTTCGGGTGAATTACGGAAACAACGAATTTCGTCTTTTCTTTATATATGATGGAAATACAATAGTGGTACTTTTTAATGGATTCAAAAAGAAAAGTCAAAAGACACCACAAAATGAAATTGAAAAAGCAATAAAATTAAAAAAAGAATATTATGAACAATAAAGAAATATACGATGTAAGTGCAGAACTAGAGAAAGTTTTTGGAGTTGAAGGTTCATCAACAAGAGAAAAAGCAATAGAAGAAGCATGGGAAGATTATAATGCACAAATTCTGCTCGATGCACGCAAAAATTCTCGACTATCTCAGGCTCAATTAGCCGAAAGAATTGGTGCCAATAAGGGCTACATTTCACGCATTGAACGCGGACTAATTGTACCTTCGATTGCTACGTTTTATAAGCTAGCAGCTGCAATGGGCTTGAGCGTTGAACTACGACCAAATTAATCATTAAAGATAAACGCTCTAAAACTCATACTTTTCATTTTATTCTTTAATAAACTACACAGCCATTTCCAGTGTTGCTTTAGATTCATGAATTGGAAAAATTACCCAATCGTGTTGCATACCTTGAAATTCTCGAAAACTAAAATTCACAAGTCCAGCGGTTTACTAATCATATTAAATGCAATAAGGGTAAAATAAAACATGAGGTCATTGATTGTACAATCAATAATAATGATTACTTTTGCATTTCATGTTTTATGTTTCATGTTTTATGCTTCACATTCTATGTGATAAAAAGAAAGTAATATGGGAATGAAAGAAACTCCAAATAATCCTTTTATCGTTGCTGGTTATCATAGTCCTACCTATTTCTGTGATAGAGAATTAGAAACCGAAAAAATAATTTCAGCATTATCCAACGATAGAAATATTTCGCTAATAAGTGCACGACGCATTGGTAAAACCGGTTTGATTCATCATGTATTTTATAAACTTGGCGAACAGGATAAATCGATTCATTGCTTTTATATCGATATATTTTCGACTCAAAATTTACACGATTTTGTCTCACAACTAGGTAAAACCATTGTTGGAAAAATGGATACGAATGTAGATTTGATGTTAAAAAACATATCCTCAGTATTTAAAAGTTTTCGACCTTCGTTTACCTTCGATTCCATTTCAGGAACTCCATCTATTTCGTTAAATATTCAAAGTGATAATACAGAAACAGGTTTACAGGAAATTTTTGATTATCTAAAAGCCTCAGGAAATAGATGTTACATTGCAATCGACGAATTTCAACAAATAACTGAATATCCCGAAAAAGGAGTTGAAGCATTATTACGCTCCTACATGCAGTTTATTCCTAATGTTAAGTTTATTTTTGCGGGCAGTAAAAAACACTTGATGGATGCAATGTTTTCGTCGGTAAATCGTCCTTTTTACCAAAGTACACAAAAAATTGGCTTAAACGAAATTCCACTCGAAACCTACCGGAATTTCGCAACCAATTTATTTGGGGAATACAACAAAACATTACCTCCTGAAGTTTTTGATTCTATATACAGTGTATTAATGGGGCATACATGGTATATACAATTTATTTTAAATCAATTATTTGCATTATCAAAACCAGAATATACCGAACAAGATGTTGCAACCATAATTTCGGATGTATTACAAGAAGAAAATGCCACATTCAAAACGTATTGCGAGGTAATAAGTAAAGGACAATTGCGTTTACTGAAAGCGATTGCAAGGGAGAAAAAAGTTTTGGAGCCTTACGAATCAAATTTTATGCGAAAATATGCTTTAACAGCACCAAGCAGCGTAAAGTTAGCATTATCAGCACTTATTGATAAAACATTAATACTTAAAGGCGACGATGGCAGTTTTTATGTTTATGATCGGTTCTTTTCGCTTTGGTTGGCGAAATAGAATTATTCATTAATAAACTCCACAGCCATTTCCAGTGCTTCTTTAGCCTCATGAATTGGAAAAATTACCCAATCGTGTTGCATACCTTGGAATTCACGAAAACTAAAATTCGCAAGTCCAGAGGTTTTTTCTTTAAGTCTTAGGCAATCGGGATAAAATAATTCGTCAGTACCATAAAAAACCAGTGTTTTGCCAATTCTATCCATCATTTCTCCATTAATGGGCGATAGTAAGAAATGGTTTACATCATGGTCTGCAGCATATTGTTTACCCGCATACACTAATCCATTGTACGGCAAAATTTTATCTAAATGTTCTTGCTTTCGTATAGCTGGATTTTGCATGGACAAATCGAGCCATGGCGAAAATAATATGTTTTTTTCAGGCAGAATTGCAGCATTTTCATTCACCAATTTCTGTGCAAAAGCCAAAGCCAATCCTCCTCCTGCCGAATCTCCCATAAGCATAAATCTGTCGTGCGGATAATCGTTAGTAAGTTTATCGTAACTTTGTTGCACCATGTCAAAAGTAAATCTATAATTGTGCTCTGGAGCCAATGGATAATCGATATAACTTACTCTGCAATGGGCATTTGAAGCAATATTCTCCACAATTTTCCAATGCATAGCACTTCCCTCAATTAAATATGCACCTCCATGAAAAAATAGTATATGAAAATCCGAAACATTAGTTTTAGGTTGAATGGTAATTACCGATTTCTCCATTATCTTAAATTCAGAAACATCAAACTTTTTAAACAATTTGGCTGAAACCAATTGCTTCTTAGTCCTTACTGGATTATGAAACGATTTTTCAACCTTTGTTTTAAAGTTTAGTAATCCTAAAAAAACTGCCAAGTTTTTAGATGAAATTGTTGCCATTTGGTAATCTTTAAAATTTAAAGTATGAACTTTGTATGAGGCTAATTGTTTTAAAAATCAATATATATTGCCCAAAAGTACTTACTTTAGTTAGGTAGAGCAATAGTTTGGACATTAAAAATTAGGAAAATAATTTTTTTCGTAATTCATTTACAAATTTAACTTTAAAAAATCATACATCAATGGAGGAATTAACGGCATTTAAACCTATCAATATTGAAATAGTAAAAGACTTATGGTCAAAGACATATAATACGGAAGGGAAACCTGATTGGTCGCATATTTTTCCCTATTATCACAAAGATATTATATTTCAGGATACTATTCAGCGCATTGAAGGAATTGAAGATTTTACAGCGATGTGTAACCGTCTAACGAAGCGCACACACCAGCTTAATATGGAAATTGTGTCAATAGCTCAAAACGATAACATAATAATTTTTGACTGGATAATGACTATGATGTTCAAAAAATACCCAAGCACACCTATGTATGGTTCCACAAAATTGACTATCAGCGATGATGGACATATACTCCAACAGCGAGATTATTATGATTTATGGGGCGATATTTTCAATAACATTCCATATTGGAACAAAATGTATCGTCGTTTTTTAGTAAAAAAATTTGGTTGATTGTTAGAAAAAAATTGGAACGCAAATTGCGCAAATAAACAATTCAAAAAATAATTTATTGATATTCAAGAATATTATTAATGAAAATAACGTATTTTGCGTTCAAAAAAATATTATAAAATGAGCAAAAAATTTGAATTTCCCCCTGAATTAGACTTTATAAGAGCTGGTCGACTACCTCAAAAAGTTTCGACAACTTCGATGGACGGAAAAATATGTGTGATAACTGGAACTACCTCTGGAGTTGGTTATCAAGCAGCTATACGTTTAGCTAAAGCGGGAGCAAAAATAGTAATGTTGGTGCGCAGCAAAGAAAAAGCAGAAAACCTTTGCGCAGAAATTCGATTATTATCATCTTACGAACCAGAATATTTTCTGGCAGATTTTGCCAATTTGAGTGAAGTAAAAAAAGCTACCGAAGAAATTCTTGCCAAATATGCCAAAATAGATGTACTTATAAATAATGCGGGCATTCACCTCACAACTCGTCAACTAACAATAGATAGTTATGAAAAGGTATTTGCGGTGAATCATTTGGCTTCTTTTTTGGTGACAAGCATTTTACTCAAACAAATGATAAAAAGCGCACCATCGCGCATTATTCAAGTAAATTCGGAGGGTCACAGGTTCAATGGTCTACAAATTGATGATTTAAATTGGGAAAATCGTAAATATGGCGGTTATGGAAGTTACGGCGCATCCAAAACCGCACAATTAATGACTGTATGGGAATTGAACGATTTGCTCAAAAACAAAGGTGTAACCATTAACGCAATGCATCCAGGAGCAGTAAAATCGAATATTGGTAGTTATAATGGTAAATTTTATAATTGGTTTTCGAAATACCTCATGCAACCATTCCTGAAAAACCCAGAAATTTCGGGAGAAGCAATATATTACTTAGCTTCATCGCCTGAAATGGAAGGAGTAAGCGGAAAATTTTATAATTTAACTAACGAAGAAATGCCAGCACCTCACGCTCTTAACAGAGAATTAGGCAAGCGTATATTTGAAAAAAGCAAAAAATTAATCCAACTCGATAAGGAAAACGTTTATGAAGTATGATGCAATAGTAGTTGGTGGTGGTGTAGCAGGCTTAACAGCAGCAGCTTATCTAGCAAAGGCTGGTAAGTCGGTTATGCTTTTCGAGCGTCAGCACAAAGTAGGTGGATTAGTGCAAACATTTCAACGAAATGGAATATATTTCGATGGAGGATTACGCTCCATCGAAAATTCGGGTATTGTGTTTCCAATGCTCAAACAACTTGGAATAGAAATAGAATTTACTAAGAGTAATATTTCAATTGGAATAGGTAATAAAGTTTTAAAATTAAAAGGTAAAGAAAGTGTAGACGAATATGAAGAATTTTTAATTGCTCAATTTCCTGATAATTCGACTGATATTAAGGCAATTATTGGTGAAATAAAAAAAATAATGGGTTATATGGATGTGCTTTATGGCATTGATAATCCTGCTTTTTTGGACATTAAAGACAATCAAAAATACTTATTGAAAGTGATTTTGCCATGGATGTTTAAATTCATTTTTACCATTGGTAAAATAAAAAAATTGCAAGAACCAGTTGAAAAATATTTGCAACGATTTACAAAAAATCAATCGCTAATTGACATTATTGCCCAACATTTTTTTCAAGAAACCCCAACTTCATTTGCTCTCAGTTATTTTAGTTTATATCTCGATTATCATTATCCCAAAGGTGGAACAGCAACACTAATTGAGAAATTGGAACAATTTATTTTGTCGAATAGTGGTGAAATTAAAACATCTATTACCATCCAAAGTTTGAATCCAGAACAGAAATATGTAATTGATAATTTGGGGAATAGAACCGATTACAATAATTTAATTTGGGCTGGCGACCTCAAACAATTGTACAATAACATTCCTGTGGAAAAGCTAAATGACCAAAACTTAGTGCACGCAATTACCCAAAAAAGAGCATTTCTAAAAGACCTAAAAGGAGGCGATTCCGTATTCACAGTTTATCTTTCGGTGAATGAAAGCAAAGCATATTTTGAGGAAATTTGCACTGGTCATTTTTTCTATACTCCCGATAAAAGAGGTTTAGCAACGGTTGAAAAAGCAGATATTGAAGCTTTTATAAAAATGAAAACCATTGAGCATGACAATGTTGAACTCAAAAACAAGGTGAAAAAATACCTCGAAAATTATTTTAAACTGAATACTTTTGAAATAGCAATTCCCGTACTGCGCGATGCCGATTTAGCTCCCCAAGGTCAGGTTGGATTAGTTGTGAGTTTGCTTTACGATTACAGCTTGGCTAAAAAAATTGATGACTTTGGATGGACAGCCGAAATAAAAGAATTTTTGGAAAAAACAACCATAGAAATCATGGACGAAAGTATATTTCCAGGAATAAAAATGAAAATTTTCGGGTGTTTTTCGTCGTCACCTATTACCATCGAAAAACTTACAGGAAATACCGAAGGTGGCATTACTGGTTGGGCATTTACCAACCCTTATATGCCAGCTGTAAATAGCATGTTAGGCATTGCAAAATCGGTGGAAACTCCTTTACCGAATATATTTCAAGCGGGGCAATGGACATATAGCCCTGCAGGCTTGCCTATTTCTATATTAACTGGAAAATTGGCATCGGATAATGTGCTGAAAAAGACCCCTAAACACTAAGCTGGACAAGCCAGAACCAAATAAAGAAATGGAACGCTGATTACACTGATTAAGCGGATTAAAAACGGATTTTTAAAATACTTCGTATTTTGATATTAAGACAAATCTTGCTTATTTTTGAAACAATAGGTTTGAACGCAAATTACGCAAATTAACGCAAATCGAAGATGCCATTTTCTCGATAGTAAGACTGCAAAATCTCATATTTTTGATAACTATAATTAGCTGATATAATGACTTATATTTAAATATTATGCCAAAAAATACACGAAATTGAAAGATAAGGTACTAAAGGGAAATTGATTACTATTGCAAACTATAAATCAAAACTAATTTCTCTTTCACTTTAGGGGTTAGAGTAGTTTGTTAATAATTCAGATAAGTTACTTTACAATTGAGTTTAGTATTATCTTTCATTTCAAAAATCCATTTTTCGAAGTCGGCAGGACCAAATTTGGCAACTGGATTATTTGAATAACCAAATCCTTCTTTGGGAATAACTAACATTTTAGTATCCAACTTTTTGTTTTTATTTTCATCGTGAATATAGTTAAAACCATATTTTCCTGGTTTTAAATTTTCAATCACAATAACACACTTATTATTGGTAATATCTTTATTACCAACTTTTAAGCTTTTATGCTTCTGGTCAAAAAGCTCATAGAGAACATTTCCATTATTGTTTCGTAGCTCATTAATTTCCACCGTCAAAGTTAATTGAGCAAATGAAATTACTGGATTTAATAACAGGAAAATTATCGTTAAAATTTTATTTGTTCTCATAATATATTTCAAAAATTTTTATTCTCAAATGCTGTCAGATGCAAGTTCCTAAAAAGCGAAAAATTCGTTTTACTACCATTCTCTGAATGTTAATGACACAGTATCATTCATAACGTAAACATTTCATTGTCATAAAGATATGATTAAATACTCTTATCTACTACCTCCAGAAGCTCATTTACATCAATCGGCTTGGTCAAATACATTTTAGCTCCAGCCTTTATCAATCTATCAACTTGTTGCTGCATACCATCTGCGCTAAGAATTACAACAGGAATATGTTTTGTTTTATCATTTTGAAGTATCATTTTTAGTATTTCACTGCCATTTAAATCTGGTAAATTCAAGTCTAAAAGTATTAATTCTGGTTTGTGCTCTAACGCTAATTTTACTGTTTCGTTGCCACATGTATGAGTTATAAGCTTAATATTAGGCAGTTTGGTAGAAAAAATTTGTGAAATCAATTCAATATTCGACAGACAGTCCTCAATATATAAAATTGTACCTTGCTTTTTATTTAAATCGGCGCTTAATATTTTGTTTATTTCCGAAATTTCTTGTATTTCTTGTGGGCTTTCAGCAAGTGGCAGTTCAAACCAAAAAGTACTACCTTCGCCCAGAACACTTTCTAAACCGCACGTTCCACCCATTACGTCTACAAGTTTTTTAACCACCGAAAGTCCTAAACCAGTTCCTTCAATCAAGGTATTATAAGCTGTTATTCGTTCAAAAGGTGTAAACAATTTTGGTATATCATCTTCTTTTATTCCGATACCGGTATCAGAAATTGAAAATCTTACAATGTCTATGTTATTCAGATATTTTGCTTCAGTTTTTATGGTTACTAAACCGTTTTCTTTGTTGTATTTTATAGCATTATTCAATAAGTTGAGTAAAATTTGTTTTAAACTTTGGCGGTCGGCATATACAAACAAATTATTATTATAAGATTCTATTAATCTAAATTCAACATGCTGTTTGATAGCCATGGGTTTAAGAATATCAATCATTTCCTCAAAAATTCCATTGAGCTGAATTGGTTCAAGAGTAATGACTAATCTACCTGCTTCAATGCGTGAAATATCAAGGACTTCATTTATTAAATTTAACAAATGTTTACCACTACTCATAATGTGGTTTACCGCTCTTTTCTGGCTTTCATAAAGCTCACCCATACTCAGCAACTGTGCAAAACCTAAAATGGAATTCATTGGTGTGCGTAACTCGTGGCTCATCCGCGATAGAAATTCACTTTTTGCCATATTTGCTTTTTCAGCCTCTTCTTTGGCTTGCAAAATCTTAAGTTCAGCCTGCTTCCGTTCGGTAATATCCAGTGCAATGCCACCTAACAATGGTTCTTTGCCCACTCTTGGAATTGCAAATTTTTGTGTTTCGTAATTATGTAATTTTCCATCAAGATTATTATAACTTTCCTCAATTATTTGATAACCTTCTTGAATAGTCTTTTTATCATCTGATAATATTCTTACGGCTGTGTCATGGTCAAATGTTTCAAATAATGATTTATTTATCCAATCAGATACACCTAAACCAATATTCATGGCATTGTTAGCATAAATTATTTTGCTATCACTGTCTTTAATAAAAACCAAAGCTGGCAAATAGTCCATAAACAATGAAAATCTTTGCTCACTTTCGAGTAATGCTGATTCTGCAAGTTTGCGATCTGTAATATCTTCAAAAATATAAAACCGTCCGTAATACTCGTCATTCTCGCCCCTTATTTGGGTACTGAAGCGTCGTACAGTTCTATTATCTGTAAATGCAATTTCATCTTCCAATACTATTCTGTTCTCAACAAATTGTAATGGTATACACGATTCAGCAAAAGCAGGTATATCAGCCAATACAGGCAAGCAATAGGGTATTATATCATTGTTTTTAAATTCACCCCGCTGCATTTGCACTTCCAACTGCTCTATGCCCCAAATTTTACAAAATCGGCGGTTGAAATATAAAATTTCGTCAGTTCTATTATCCACAACTAAAAAACCAAGTGGTGAAGAATTGGACATTAATTCCAATAATGACTTATTCCAACGTAAATCGCTTTCAATCAGAATCCTTTCTTTTAATTCATTCTCGAGTTTTATATTAGCTTCATTAAGTTGTAGCGTTCTTTTTTCAACTTTTAACTCAAGATTATTATTTAATTCCAAAAGTTCTTTTTCGGCTTCTACTCGCTTCGTAATATCAATATCAACACCTCTATAACCAATTAAATCACCTTGTTGATTTAATATTGGAATACCATTTGTTAATAATATAATTTCTTTACCTTGGGTATTTAAAATTTCATTAATAAAATTTTTAATACTTTCTTTTTTGTTAAATACTTCAAAGGCAGTATGCTTAATATTTTCACGTTTCGCTTCGGGGTACAAATCGTAAAAGTGCATTTTACCTATAATTTGCTCTGTGGTATAACCATATACATCAATAGCATGAGGACTAATGTATGTATAAAGTCCTTCGGCATTCACTTCCCATACGACTTCTTGACTTTGCTGCACCACTTGACGAAAACGCTCCTCGCTAATTTCAAGCTCTTGTTGTATGCTCTTTTGTTGGTTGAGTAAACGTATTTTTATCAATGCCAAATTTACCTGATTAGCAACAGAAGCAATAAAGCCTATTTCTTCCGAAGTCCAAATTCTTGGCTCCAAGATTTGATTTAAAGTTAATAAATATAAGCCATTTTCGTAAAAGCTAAATGGATACCAAAACAAACTTTTAATATTCATTTGTTGATGTAAAACAGCTCCCGATCCATCTTCAACAAAAAGCTTATTCACTTCATTGCTATGACTTTCAATGTATGATTTTGTGCTCTCTACTTCAGTTAATGAATTGATAAACATGTCAATAGGATACACGCCTTTTGTAGGGGTTATGTCGGGATGATTGAGTCTGAACCATTCGCACAAACCGTAGATTTCTTTCTTTTCAAAAGAAATATCATATATCAGCGTTCGGTCCACTTGTAAAGTTTTGCCTATTATGGCATTTACATTTTCTAGTATTTCATCTGAATTCTCGGAAGAAATAATTATTTCAGATATTTCATTCAAAGCTTTGGTAAATACCAATTGCTGATCGCGAAGTATTTCGGCATTTTTACGTTCGGTAATATCAATAAAAACTGCGTAAGAACCTTCATATTCAGCATTTTCGTTGAATTTTGGTTCTGAACTAATTCTTAAATATTTTATATTTCCTTTTGAAGTTGTAATTGGTAATTCATAATTATTTGAATTGCCATTTCGTCTATTTTGAGTTTGTTGATTTATAATTTCTATCTCAGTAGATGATAAAAAAACATATAATGATGTTCCAATTAAATTTTCGGATTCAAATATTTTTGCAGCGCCTGGATTTGCATAAATAAATACCTCATTTTGGTCTACTAAACCAATTCCTTCGGACTGAGATTGAATGAGTAAACGATATTTTTCTTCGCTATCACGAATTATCTTTTCAGTAAGTTTTCTATCACTAATATCTCTAACTACGAAAACCATTTTCGTAATTTCTCCATTATTATCTCTAATAAATTCAGCATTTACTTCTATGTCCAAAATGGTACCATCACCACGTATGGCTTTATATTCTGTAGGTCCAGAAGAATATCCTTGAAACATTTTCGTAATTCCTGTCTGAGCACGCTCTCTGTCCTCTGGAATCACAAATTCACTCATATTTCTTCCAATTAGTTGTTCTTCATTATCATACCTAAACATCGAAAGTCCTTTGGGAGAAACAAAAATAATATTACCATTCAAATCAGTTATAGTAATATCGTCGGGCGATGCATTAAGAATTGATAGATATAGAGCTTTACTTTCTTGTAATAATAATTCATTTTTTTTTCGCTCAGATATATCGCGCATACTTCCAGTTATCTTAATAGGATTTCCTTCCGAATCATAAATTAGGGAAGTGGAAATAGCAACTGGCACTATTGAACCATCTTTATTTGTAAACATCAACTCATAATCAATCACTTTACCTTTAGATAATAATTGAGTAAAAAAACTATTACGAGTTTTTGGATCCGCATAAAATTCTACAAATGATTTACCTATAACTTCTTCACGCGTAAATTGACCTTTAGAAATTGTTTCAATAGAAGGACTTACATCAAGCAAAATTCCATCTATAGTTGCTTCATAATAAGCATCTTGTACTGTTTCGAAAATTGTACGAAATTTTTCCTCACTAACTTTCAATTTTTGTTCGGCTATCTTTCTATCTGTTATTTCAATGATACTAGAAAAAATACAATCTTCATTGTTATATTTAATCATTGAAGCCGACATTAAACCAAAAACAATTTCTCCATTTTTTTTCCGAAACTGTAGTTCCATCTCCGAAAAACGTCCATAGTTTTTTAGGGCTTCAAGCATTAAATTTCTATCTGAAATATTTGCCCATAAATTTAAACTTTGGGAAGTATTTGCTAATGCTTCTTCGCGACTATAGCCAGTAATTGATTCAAAAGCTTCATCAACTTCAATTAGTTTTCCATCGTCTCTTCGCGTAATAATAACTCCATAATTAGCAGTAATAAAGGCCTTTGCATATTTTTCTTTATTTATTGTTATCTCATTTTCAATTTGTTTTTTATCAGATATATCGTGAATATTGGAATACAAAAAAGTTGCTGTTCCAATATTTAATGGAACTGAGTAAACTTCTACATCACGAATCTCTCCATTTGCCAAACGATGTTTAAAAAAAAATTGCCTTCTTCTATCCTTTATCGCATTTTGCATTTCGGTTTTCACCTCATCAGCAGAAAGTGTATTAATATCAGTTATATTTTTTTTACACATTTCATCTCTCGTCCACCCATAGTAATTGGTTGCAGCTAAGTTTGCATCTTGTATTTGACCAGTTTCTGGGTCAATTAGCAACATGATGGATTGATTATTTTCGAAAAAATGATGATAACGCAATTCGCTTATTCCATGACTTTCGTTATGAATAAAATTTGCATCAGACAATGATTTTAATCTTTCATTCTCATATTTCAATAATTTCAATTCTTCAATTAGCTCATTTTTAGATTTTTGGTTATAATTCATAGTTAATCAGTTAAATATAATAATGATTGAATAATGAAAAATTATCTTTTAAATATCAATTTCACAGTAGCGCCAGTTGTTTCATTATTTGTAACTAAAATTTCACCCTGATGAGCATCCATAATTAACTTAATTAGTGCGAGATTTAATCCAGTATTTTGATCAACATGTTTTTCGCCAACGCCAAAAAATTTAAACAAATTTTTTAGTGCCACAGCAGAAAATCCTGAACCATTATCAATGAATTCGATGAAGTAATTATTGTTATCATAATAAGTTTTGATAACAATAGTTGCATTATTTGGTGAGAATCTAATTGCATTATCAATCAAACTTTCGAAACAAATATGAATTAATTTAGAATCGGCTTTAACAGTATTCACACCGTTATCTAACTGATATTCAATAATAATATTTTTTTTATCAATTTTTGCTTTAAGTTTTTTCTTAGTAAGTTCCATTAGCATTAAAATTGGAATTTCTTCTAATTCTAATTCATAAACATTGGTTCTTAGCTGTGTAATCAGCAATGCTTGAAGTGAAAACATTTTAAGTCTTTCAGCAGAAACTTCAAGATAATACAGATATTCTTGTAATTGTGGAGAATCAATACGGCTTCTTAAGATTTCAGTAAAACCTTTTATACCGTTTAGAGGTGTTCGAATCTCGTGACTAATAATATTCAAAAATTCGAGTTTGGCTTGTACTAAAGCCTCCAATTCCATATTAGCAATCAAGAGTTCTTGGGTACGTTCTTCAACTTTTATGGCTAAAGATTTATTTTGATCTTCCAATAATTGATAAAGAAAACGCGTTTCGAGTAAATTTTTGATACGGATTCTCACTTCATTAAGGTCAAAAGGTTTTGATAGAAAATCTTTTGCACCAACTGTAAGAGCCTCTTGCTTTGTTTCGGTACTAATATCGGCTGTAAGTACCAATATTGGAAGGTATGCGTTTGGAGAAATTATTTTTTTCAACTCGTGCATAACTTCAAATCCAGTCATATTTGGCATCATCAAATCCAATAATATTAAATCTGGTTCAAATGTAGAAACTAAATTTGTAACCTTTCTGGAGTCAGTAGTTGTTTTAATGTGTTTATAGCCGTTGCTATAAAGAAAATCTTCCAATAGTTCGATATTTGAAACCATATCATCTACTATCAGAATTTTTGCATTTTTGTAAACAGATTCAATCATAATTCTTTTCGTTAAAATGAATTTTTTAATATATACGAATGGCAAAGATATAAAATTGTTTATTATAACAATACATAAAACAAAAATATTTTGTAAACAATTGTAAAACTGTATTTTATACTACATTTTATTGTAATAATTACTATATTCAAAATGGAATAATAGCTTTGAATTTGACTAATATTTATCGATAAAAATACATTATAATTTGAAAAAAATTTTAATCA
>CAIWCC010000156.1 GCA_903911085.1 uncultured Bacteroidales bacterium
GAAAAAAAATTAATAATATATTTATTTTAGTGCTAATTAGTTTTATATCAACTGTTTTAACTTATATCAAAAATAAAGTTCATTCTCACTAATAACAAAAAATTATTCAACCCAAAGTACCAACCCTTTGAGATACTCACCTTCTGGATGATAAATATTAATTGGATGATCTGCTGGTTGTGAAAGTTGGTGTAAAATACGAACGTTTCGTTTACTTTCAGCGGCAGCACTGAAAACAGCTAGTCGAAATTGCTCTTTGCTTACTACTTGCGAACATGAAAAAGTAAATACAATTCCACCTGGTTTAATTTGCTCGAATGCTTTAGCATTCAATCTTTTATATCCTTTTAAAGCATTACGCAATGCATCTCTATGTTTTGCAAATGCAGGTGGATCAAGAATAATTAGATCATATTTTTGCTCAATATTATGCAAATTATTCAAGTATTTAAATGCATCCTCATCGTAAGATTTGTGTCGAATGTCATTTGGATAATTTAGCTCTACATTTTTGTCGGTAAGTTGAATAGCTTTGGCAGAACTATCAACAGAATGTACTAATTTGGCTTCACCACGGAGAGCATACACCGAAAAACCGCCAGTATAACAAAACATATTTAAAACTGATTTGCCTTTTGCATATCGTTCAAGCAATGATCTATTTTCACGTTGATCGACAAAAAAACCAGTTTTTTGACCACGCAACCAATCCACATGAAACTCTAATCCATTTTCAATGGCAGAAAGTTTAGTTGTTTCTTTTCCAATAAGATAACCATCTTCAGGGGTAATGGGTGCATTAAATGGTAATGTAGTTTCTGATTTGTAAAACACATTTTTAACTTGCGGAACATTTTCTACAATGGCTTTAGCTAGAATCTCACGCGTTTCGTGCATACCAACAGAATGTGCTTGCATTACAGCAGTTTCAGCATAAACATCAACAATTAATCCTGGCAGTGAATCGCATTCACCATGAACTAATCGAAAAGTATTATTCAGTTTTTCATCCACTAAACCGAGTGATAGTCGCATTGCATAGGCTAATTGAATCTTTTTCTTCCAAAAATCTAATGAAATTGGCACTTTTTCAAATGTGACTACACGAACAGCAATACTACCGATTTGATAATGACCAATGGCCAAAAAATTTCGTTTATTATCAATCACTTCCACTAAATCACCTTCGGCTGGTTGACCCTCAATTTTTTGAATTGCTCCCGAAAATACCCATGGATGAAATCTAAGTAAACTTTCTTCTTTTTTTGGTTTGAGTTGTATGGTAATCATTTGGTTTATTAAGTAATGGTTATTTTATATTATTATACATCGTTTGAATTTTCAAACAGTAAAACTTTATTCGTTAAATTGTAAAAAAAAACTAAACTACAGGTGGTTCTGGTCGTTGACTCAAAGCTTGTTGCGCACGCAATCCTTCTAAAACTAATTCATCAACCTCTTGTTTGGAGAGCTTTTTTTCTGTAATTAATTTCAAGTAAATTTGCAAACAGGCCCAAGCATCAGTAGCTGCATATCGCTGCTGTTGTTCAGTAAGTTCAGCACTTTCCCAATTGGTAAGTCTTTGAGCTTTTGAAATTTTTTTCTGGAAAATAATAGCATAAACCTTTTGCAAACTGAGTTCCATTATTCCGTAGTTTTTTGCTATTGTTTGAATGTCAATAAAGCCAGCTGGTTTAAAAATATGTCGCTTATTCAATCCTGTTAAATCATCTCGAAGCGAAAGTCCAATTTTTTTTATATTTTCGTCGGATAGAAATTCAGCAAGTGCAGTAGGAAAATCAATTAGATTAAGCCGAAAAAGAAAACAATGGTCTAAGGTCGAAATTTGAACGAGCGACACTTTGTGATGTGTTCCACGCGTAAAAGATGGCTTAGTTTCGGTATCGATTCCCACCACAGTACTTTTACGGAGCTCTTGGATAGCAGAATATATTTTCGACAAATCGTCTACAAGCGTTATCTTACCTTCAAAAATCACCACAGGCAATGTATTTACCTCTTCTTTTGTTATTTTATTTTTCAACATAAGCATCTAATCAATTGACAATAAGACATTTTAAAAACGTTCAGTATTGTAATTTGTAATTTTAATAATTATAACAAGTTATTCATTTCATCGTCATCATCCTGAAGAAAATTAAGAAATGAATTTCTATCAATTTTAGTATGTTTAGACCTAACTTCAATTTCGCTATCCTGACCAAAACCATCACTAAAACGCAACGCATGCAATGCTCGCAATGCATTTAATAATTTCTGCCCCCAATGTTCACCAAATGCTTCAAGACAAGCCACTAATGCATCATTCATTATATCTTCATCTGCCAACTGAAAGCTTGCAGCAAAATCTTTCAATTCTTGATAAATATCAGCCAAATTTTCCGATACAAATGCAACAATTGGTGTATCACTCAACGCCATATCTGGATGAAAAACCTCTAAATATGAATCTTCACTGCCTAATAAATTCTCAATTTGCTCACGTACAAACTGATAATCTTCTTCCGAAACAAAGTGTTCATTACCATCATCAAAAACTGATTCAGGAATGTCCAATAATGAGGCTTTTAAATAGAGAAGTGGTAAAATTTTTATCGATTTTTGAACAAAGTCATTTTGTGAAAATTCGTTGGCATGTTCCAAAAACAAACAAGTTTCTGCTGCTACAGTTACAAATTCTATAACATTTTTGCTATAAACAAAATGATTTGGTAATTGATTGGTAATCATTATATAAGAATTGATATTGATATTGAATATGTAAACTTTGTCGTTGGCTCAAATTACAATGCACTTATTTGTTCATTATAAAATGATTTCTTAATTGAATTGTTTATCTATCAAAGTTAGATTGTATTTTTAACAAATAGCTGCAATAATTAATTTAAAATAAAGTATTCTCAATGTGATTGATTCACAAAAATGAATTTATTGTATTGATTATAAGATTATTGCTAATTTTGATTCAGTATTTAATCTGTTATATAAACATTACTTTACTTGTATACTTATAACCTACAAAAGTAAGAAAAAATATCCATTTATTGCTAAAGCAACTTTATTTTATGTTTGAGTCTGTAATTAATTTTAAAAAATCAATATGCGAATATCCTAATGATAAAGTAAAATGTTGTTTATCAGTATATAATAATCAAAATGATATAAAAATTAATAAATGATAGTACTCGCAATGTTAATTATTTTGAGTTTATTTTATGAGAACAAGAATTTAATGATTTCGTAAATAATTTTTTTTGCAGAATGAATATAATGATATTATCTTTGTGTTCGCAAAAAAGGATATAATCTATTCAAATGGAATTTGTTATTATTAATAGATTTGCCAAATTTTATTACTGATAATTTTTGATTATCAGAATTATAGACATTTAAAAATAAAAATAAATGATTATTTTAAATATTGAAACTTCTACTAATGTTTGTTCAATAGCAATGAGCGAAAACGGAAATTGCATTTTTTCAAAATCAAATACCGATGGAATGAATCATGCAGCTTTATTGAGTGTATTTATTGCTGAAGCTATGGCATTTTTAAAAATTGATTCACGAAAACTAGATGCAGTTGCTGTAAGTAGTGGCCCTGGTTCATACACAGGATTGCGTATAGGTGTTTCTACAGCAAAAGGATTGTGCTATGGTCTTGATATTCCATTAATTGCTATAAGCTCATTGGAAGTATTAACAGCTCAAGCATTAAATAGTAAAGATATTGATAAAAGTGCGTTATTTTGCCCAATGATTGACGCCAGAAGAATGGAAGTTTATGCTGCTTTTTACAATAGTTGTGGTAATATTGAACGTGAAATATCTGCGGATGTAATTGATAATGATGCATATACTGAAATACTACACAAAAGAACTGTATACTTTTTTGGAAATGGCGCCGAGAAATGTAAATCAGTTATTACTCATTCAAATGCTAGATTTATTGACGATTTGTTTCCATTGGCCGAAAATATGATTTCATTATCCGAAAAGTCATTTTTTGAAAAAAAGTTTGTAGATGTAGCATATTTTGAACCATTTTATTTAAAGGAATTTCATACAACAGTATCGATAAAAATGTAACCTTTATTATTTTTTCATATGTATAAAGTTTGTAATTTGAATATTCAGGCGTAAATATTCATTACCCCTGATTTTTCACAAGTTATTGATTTCAATTCAACGAAGTCGAGTTGTAAATCAATAACTTGTGAAAAATTTCACTTTTATCCGCAGTTCCGTAAGTTCCAATGTGGGTTTCCGAAAAAACGGAATCTCCAAATACTCAATATGCATAGTCAGAACCGCTGATGCAAGATAGATATTTAACTATAAATCAGTTGAATAAAACCAATCCAATTATAATTGATGAGTGCTGAGTAGTTACTATTAGGAATGGTATTTTATAGTTCAAACTCCTCTCCTACCTCAGGAATTTCGACATTTTGAAAACCAGATTTCAATAATTCATCTTTGTATGCTTTTTGAACATCATATTCACCATGAACTAGGAATGTTTTTTTGATTTGCTTTTTGTTTTGACAATTTAAAAAGGTTATCATTTCTTGATAATCGCCATGTCCCGAAAATGCTTCAATTTTCACAATTCGAGCTTTGATTGCATGTTCTGTACCAAAAATTGAAATGTTTCTTAATCCAACTTCTTGAATACGTGCACCTAAAGATGTAGGCGTACAATAGCCAACTATTAAAATAGTATTTCGAGCATTTGATATATTGTTGGCTACATGATGTTTAATACGTCCCGCCTCTAACATTCCTGATGCTGAAATAATAATACATGGTTTATTATTACTATTCAAAGCTTTTGATTCTTCAAGTTTTTTGATGTAACGTAAAGAGTTAAAACCAAATGGGTCAGAATCGTATTTTAACACAAATTTTACTTCATCGTTCATACAATCTGTATGCATTCTGAATATTTCTGTAGCATTTACTGAAAGTGGACTATCTACATAAACGTTAATTTTAGGCAGTTTACCTTTATTATATAGCTCATTAAGCACATAAACAATTTCCTGGGTTCTTCCAATAGCAAATGATGGAATTATAAGCTTACCTTTATTTACAATGCAAGTTTGTATCACAATATTTAACAACTCATCATCTGTTTTTGAGTCTACTGGATGCAAACGATCTCCATAAGTTGATTCAGTAATTAGGTAATCGCACTGTGGAAAAGCTGTTGGAGGATGAAGAATTCTATTATGTTGTCGACCAATATCACCAGTATATGCAATGTGTACTTTTTCACCATTTTCTATAAGTTCCAAGTTTACTACTGCACCACCTAAAATGTGACCTGTATGCGTAAACTTCACATTAATTTTGTCATTAATGTAAAATCTTCTGTCGTAAGCTACTGTTATAAAAAGTTTTAGACAAGCTTCAGCATCCTCGGTACTATAAAGTGGTTCCACAGGATATAAACCATGCTTTGCTCTTTTTTCATTGAATCTTTGAATATCTAATGCTTGAATATGAGCACTATCAGCCAACATAATGGAACAAAGATCGCGAGTAGCATTCGTGCAAATTACTGATCCTCTAAATCCACCTTTATACATATAAGGAATTAGACCAGAATGGTCGATATGTGCATGCGAAAGTATTAGATAATCTATAGTGGCAGGATCAAAACCCAAATTTCGGTTCATCCCATCAGTTTCAATTCCCTTACCCTGAAACATTCCACAATCGAGTAAAATTCGTTTTCCTTCGTTTGTTGTAATCAAGTGTTTACTGCCAGTTACTTCGCGCGTTGCACCAATAAATTTGATTTTCATAATATTGAGTGTTAATTATTTAATTCTTAATTTGCTATTATTCAGCTATTTCAATCTTAACTTTCATGTTCTTAATCTTTTCATTTTCTACCAATCGTAAAACATCGTTAACTTTAGATATCTTGATAGCTGCAAATGAATAATATTCTTTTACTTCTACCATACCTAGTTCATCTTTAGCCAATTGACCTTTTTTGAACATAAAGCCAACAATGTCCATTTTGCTCAATTTATCTTTTTTTCCTTTACCAATATAAAGTGTAACCCATTCAGGTTTGGGTGGCATAGAACTAAGTGCTGGCAAAGTTAAAATTAATGGTAATGGTGTGATGTATGCTGGTAATTCTTCTTTCTCTGCTAACAAAACAAATGCCGAACCCTCTGCTTCCATGCGTGCTGTACGACCATTTCGATGAACAAATTCATCTAAACGTACAGGTGAATCAAAGTGAATTATATTTTTTATTTCAGGAATGTCTAAACCTCTTGATGCTAAATCTGTTGAAATAAATGCTGTACAACTACCATTTCGAAACTTAGATAATACTCTTTCGCGGTCAGGTTGTTCCAATTTACCATGAAAAAATTCATTACTAACTCTACGTTCCATCAAGTATATGCTAACTTTTTCAACTGTTTCGCGCTGATTGCAAAATATAAGCGTACTATCGTTGCCCAAATAACATAATAACTGATAGAGTAAATCCATTTTATCATTATTTTTTCCCTTTACCGAAAATACTTTCAAACCTTTCAACATATTATTTTTTTCAGAATAATCAAGTTTAATAGGATTTTGAATTCCAGTAAAAGCAGGAATAGAAACAGCATCGGTTGCCGAAGTTAAAATTCGTTTTTCCAAGTTGGGAATGCGACTAATAATTGCTTCCATTTGCTGAGAAAAGCCCATTTCTAATGATTTGTCGAATTCATCGAGCACTAAGGTTTTTATATCTGAAACATCAAAATTTCCACGTTCAATATGGTCTTGTAACCGCCCAGGCGTGCCAATTAACAATGCAGGTGGCACCATCAGCTCACGTTTCTCTCCATTAGACGGACGACCACCATAGCATGTATTTACCTTAAATCCTGTGCCAAGACTTCGCCAAACTTGTTCAATTTGTTGAGCCAACTCACGTGAAGGTGCCAATATCAATGCTTGTACTTTTTGACTATCGGTTTTCATACTTTTTAAAACAGGTAATAGATACGCCAAAGTTTTACCCGAGCCAGTAGGTGACAATAAAATCAAATCTTTGTTTTTTTCATTTGCTTCCAAAGTGGCATTTTGCATAGCATTTAGATTTTCAATTCCAATGCTTGCAAGCGATTTATCAATAATTTCCGAATTTATTTTCATGTTGCAAAGATAGCGTAAATAATATAAAAAAGTAACTTATTACATTTATCAATTTGAATTAGAAATAAAAAACCACCATTCCAAAAATTTGAATGGTGGTCTTGTAAAGTTAGTTTGTTAAATATTCAATATTGAAGAAATTGATCAAATATCCTTAACACAACGAACCGAACGTCCATAACCTTTAGAACTGTACGCTCTATTAGATTCTTGACTATCTGTACTTAAGCTCCAGTACCAAACATTTGTACTTGTGTTTTCAGATGCAGTCCACCAAAAACCACTTTTATCAATAAAACCAAAATCACCATTTAAAATACGCATACCACCTGGACGAGCATTAAAACCGCTTCCATTTGCTTCGCCAGGATTTGTTTTCCAAAGTGTAGTACCAGTTTCTTTTAATTTCTTACCAACATAAACTTCTCCGCCTAAATAAGTAACAAGTGTTGCCCATTCAGCATCAGTAGCCACATGCCAACCTTTTGGCGCAATATTTCGTGAATCGTTAACAGCATACCAATTGTATAGTCTTCCATAAATTTCACGATTGGCAGGAATATTTTTATAGTCACAGCAAGCACCATAAGTAGCATTTTCCCATGCTAGAGCCGAAGTGTCTTGATTTGAAATGTCTTCACCAGTACGATATTTACTTGTTTTCAAATTTTCAGTTAACCAAGTTTGAGTGCCAATTTTTACACTTTTATAAATATTGCCTGAACCATCAACAATAATAGTAGCTACAGAATTACCATATCCAGTACCCGAAGAGTTAGTTGCATAAGCACGCACATAATAAACTTTTGTATTTGAAATTCCAGTAATTGTACTTACAAATGAACCTGTTCCTATGTCTGTTGTTTTGCTATCAAGTATTGTTGGATTGTCCTTAGTACTCCAACAAACACCACTAGATGTAATAGTTCCACCACCATCGGAAACTATAACTCCACCTGACTTGGCGGTTGTAGATGTTAAATCAGTAATGTCTACAGTGGTCAAAACAGGAATAAAAATGGATTCTTCTTTCGATTTACAGGATGAATTGAAAAGTAAAGCAATTGCAAAGATAAATAACGGTAAATTTTTTCTCGTTGTTTTCATAATGGATTTTAAAATTAGTAATGTATATTTATTTGAATTATAAACATGTTTATTTTTATGGAAAAAAAATTTCTTATATAAAAACTTATGTGTTATTATTTTTTTTTGATAAGTAAATAATTGATAATCAAACTATAGAAACAATGTGTATATTTATTTTTAGTAAATTCAATAATAAACGTATTTGAGTTGCAAATATACAAATTACATAGCAATATATCACTACAATTTAAAAAAAATCAAAATAAGTTAGATACAAAAACGGCTAAATTTCTTATTGAAATTTAGCCGAAAATACTTTAAAATTCACTTTATAAAAACATATGTATTTAAATATTATTCAAACATATTCCTAAAGTGAGAAAAGAAATTGCGAGAAGCAGATGCGTTTGGATTAACATTACTTGATTTTCCAAGTTTTTCCATAGCAATTTTTTCTTCTTTATTCAAATTTTCTGGAATGTATACTCCAATATTTACTAATAAATCACCTGTTCCATAACGATTTACACTTGGAAGTCCTTTTCCGCGTAAACGTAAAACTTTACCAGGTTGAGTTCCAGGTGCAATTGTTACTTTTACTTTACCATCAACTGTTGGAACTTCCATGGATCCACCCAAAGTTGCTACAGGAACAGTTAATAATAAGTTGAATATTAAATCATTTTCATCTCTAATAAGCTCTGGATGAGCCTCTTCTTCTACCAATACTAATAAATCGCCATTCACTCCACCTCTTCGAGGCGCATTTCCTTTTCCGTTGACCGAAAGTTGCATTCCTTCCATTACACCAGCAGGAATATTAATTGTAATTACTTCGTCTTCACGTACAATTCCTTCGCCAGCGCAATGTGAACATTTATCTTTAATAATTTTTCCATCGCCAGCACAAGTAGGACATTCGGCAGCAGTTTGCATCTGTCCTAATATTGTATTTTGTACGCGTGTAACTCTTCCTTGTCCATTACAAGTAGTACAAGTTGTTGTTGCTGAGCCTTGTGCAGCACCTGTACCATTACAATGCGAACATGACACTTGCTTTTTAACTTTAATTTTTTTCTCAACTCCAACAGCAATTTCAGCAAGATTTAACTTTACTTTTACACGCAAATCGGAGCCACGGCGTGTGCGTTGGCCACCTCTTTGTTGTCCTCCACCAAAACCGCTGAAACCACCACCACCAAAATGGCCACCAAATATATCACCAAAATGTGAGAATATGTCATCCATATTCATTCCACCTCCTCCGAAACCACCATTTCCAGAAGCACCACCTACTCCAGCATGACCATATTGATCATATCGTTGACGTTTTTGTTGATCGCTAAGTACTTCATAAGCTTCTGCAGCTTCTTTAAATTTTTCCTCAGAAGCTTTATCTCCTGGATTTTTGTCAGGGTGATATTGGATGGCTTTTTTTCGGTAAGCTTTCTTAATTTCATCGGCAGAAGCATTTTTTGACACTTCTAGTATTTCGTAAAAATCTCTTTTGGTCATTTTTAATTGGTAGTTTGTAGTTTGTAGTGGGTAAAGTTGAGATTGTAGTTTTTAGTCATTATTCATAAAATGCTGACTAAATTATTCGCCTACAACAACTTTAGAGAAACGTATCACTTTGTCATTTAAAGTATAACCTTTTGATGCACAATCAATTATTTTACCTTTCATTTCTTCTGTAGGAGCTGGAAAAGTAGTTATTGCTTCGTGAAATTCAGTATCGAATACTTCATTTTCAGAAGGTATTGCTTTAACACCATTTTGTAATAAAAAGGAAATAAATTTTGAATAAATCAAATCAACACCATCTTTTACAGCTTGCACATCTTCCGAAGTTTCCATAGCTTTAATGGCGCGTTCAAAATCGTCAACTAATGGAAGCATATTTACTAATACGCTTTCGCTTGCTGTTTTCAACAAATCCATTCGTTCTTTGAGTGTGCGTTTTCTATAATTATCAAACTCTGCCATTAGGCGTAAGTTCTTGTCATTAAGCTCAGCACATTTTTGACTCATTGTTTGCAATTCATCTACTATTTCCTCAGCAGCTTGTTCAGCTGTTTCATTTGTTTGAGCTGAATTTGCATTTTGAACTGTTTCATCACCATTTGAATTTTCTTCAGTATGTTTTTTATTTTTCATATTACAATTTTAATACTATTGTTCAATTATTTTTTATAGTAGAATTATAATCAATTATTTTGCCAAAACACCCGATTTCCGTTTTTGGCAGAAGTCGGGTGGCATAATGGCAGAAATATTGAATTTATGGTTAGTGAAACAAGTCAAATTGTACATTAATAACCAAAAATTACTAATTCAACATCTAACTTCTCACTTCTTAAAACTTCTTTATTTTCAACCATTTAACGAAATTAGCTGGATTTTCGTCAAAAGTAAACGATTTATTGATTGGTCTACCTTCATTATCTAGCATTACATAAAAAGGTTGAGCATTGGCACCAAATTTAATTCTTTGTAAATAACTCCATTTATCGCCTACAGTATTTATATTTCTTGTGCGTCCATTCTCAATAACTTCAAAAGGCTGATTAAGAGCAGTTTTATCATCTACAAAAAGTGAAATTAATACAAAATCTTGTTTCAATAATGACTTTACAATAGGATCAGTCCAAACAGTGGCTTCCATTTTTCTACAATTAACACATCCAAAACCAGTAAAATCGAGAATTACTCGTAATTTATTTTCGGCAGCAAAAGCCATTCCTTGTTCATAATCGGTAAATGCTGGATGAACTTCTTCGTTAAATAAATTAAAATCCTGCGTATACAATGGTGGTGCAAAAGCACTTATAGATTTTAATGGTGCACCCCATAAACCTGGAACCATATATATTGCAAATGAAAAAGAGATGATAGATAAAAAGACACCTAATACTGAACTATGTTTAGACGAATCGTCGTGTGCAAAACGAAGTTTTCCAAGTAAATATAAACCGAGTAGTATAAAAATCACAATCCAAATGGATAAAAATACTTCACGATCGAGTATTCGCCACCCATAGGCTAAATCGGCTACTGATAGGAATTTAAGTGCCAATGCTAGTTCAAGAAAAGCTAAAACAATTTTTACTGAATTGAGCCATCCACCTGAGCGAGGCAAGGTTTTGAGCCACGACGGAAAAAGGGCAAATAGACTAAATGGAATGGATAATGCCACTGCAAATCCTAACATTCCAATAGCTGGAGCTAATAGCGAACCAGTGCTTGAAACTTGCACGAGTAATGTACCAATTATTGGGCCTGTACACGAAAATGATACTAATACCAAAGTGAAAGCCATAAACAAAATACTTACAAATCCAGCCGTTTTGTCAGCTTTATCATCTAATTTTGTGCTCCACGAAGCAGGTAATGTAATTTCGAATGCACCAAAAAATGATACTGCAAAAACCACCAAAAGTGCAAAGAAAATAAGATTAAAAATGGCATTGGTGGATAAACTATTCAAAGCACTAGCTCCAAAAATTAGTGTAATTAAAAGTCCTAAAACTACATAAATAATAATTATTGCCAAGCCATACAAAATCGCATCGCGACGACCGCGTGATTTATTATTCGATCGTTTCAAGAAAAAACTGACTGTCATGGGAATGATTGGCCAAACACAAGGTGTGAACAAAGCCAAGAAGCCGCCAAGTAATCCTGCCAGAAATATCAACCAAAGTGAAGTTGTGCCATTATTACCTTTTGAATCGCCAAAACTTTTTAATTCATTTATTACAGGTTTCCAATAATTTGTTGGTAACGAAGGAATTATTGATTTTGTGACAACTTGTTTTATTTCTTCAGAAGCATTTATTCCAAGTGAAAAAGGTTCCTGCGAAGGCGGTAAACAACTTTGATCATTGCAAGCCATAAATTCCACATAGCCTTTAATTTTTACAGTGGAAGCATCGGTGAAAGAAATTTTTTGTATAAAAATAGCCTCTTTAATGTACCAATTCAGTTCCATATCGAAATTGGCATCGTAAGCTTTTTGAAGTTTTGACGGTGCTAAAAGTTTCCCAACCTTATTGGCATTACTTAATGTTTCAAATACTATAGATGTAGCTCTTGGCCCATCCTTTGGAATATTTAAACCATACAAATGCCAACCTTCGTCAATACTTGCACGAAAAATTATGTCAGCAGTTTTGTCACTTGTTTGTTTGATTACTTGCTTCCATTTAATTGGTTCGTATATTTGAGCGTAAATACCTAGCGACAATGTGATTGCAACTAAGACTAAAATTATTTTTTTTTTCATATCGGTAAAATTTTTCTACAAAAATAAAACTTATATATGAATATATGATATTTCATTCATTTGATTTATGTTTTATTAATTTAAGCTCTGAAATCAGTAAACAAACCTAAAAAGGAAACTATTACTAAATAATTGGCATGCTATTATGTGCTAGGTGTTTGCAATTTCTTTTAATCTTGACGATATAGCTCTCCAATTTGAGTTTAAGTTCACTGTCCTAATCTGAATTTTATGTTCGTTGTATTTGAAGTTTAAATCATAGTCAGTCTCAATTGTAGGATAAAGCAGAATTCCAGTCGCTGTCAGTGTCTTTGAACTGATGTCCTGTTGGTTTAATAGATAACTGAATAGCTGATATAGATTTGCTGATTTAATTCGTTCTTTGTCGTAGTTAATAGTCATAGTTTCTCTGTAGAACTTGGCATCTATGATTATTTTTTCTTCTTCATTTTCTAACGTAATGTCAGTTTCCATTTGTGGTAAATACTGGTAGCTTTCATTGTCTGAATTGTCAAACTGCCATTTAATTGTTTCTTTTTTTACTGTTTTGTATTTTTTCTGTTCAATTCTATAAAAGTTTCTGATAAATGCTTCAAAAAGCTGATTCATTTTTTTGTCGACTCTAGTGAAGTCAGAAAACTTATATTTTCCTTGTTCCTCTGACGGTAAAGTACTGTCATAAATAATTTGGCAAACATTCATCACGAAGCCGTAGAATCGATTGTTTCTGTTTAATCTTACTTGTTTAAAAAGCGAACTTGTTATTTCTATTTGGTCAATATCTGATAACATTCGTTGTAAGGCAATCAGTTCGTTTTTTAATTCCTTCTCAAGTCCTTTTGTTCTAGTCAGTCTGAAAATAGTTGAAACTAGAATTCTATTTGAAATTATGTTTGAGGAAAAGTCGTCAAAAGTGCAAATTGTTCTTTGTTTTACAAGTAAATTGCTTTTTAAAGTTTGACTTATCTGTATTTTGCCTTTAACTCCCGTGAGTTCTTCGTTATGGTCAATGTAATTTTTATCAATTCCCCTTTTTAAAAGGGTTTTCGTGACGTTGATTAAAATCTTTGCAAATAAGTCAAGAAGTTCAGTTTTATCATCAATCGAAACATTTACACGCTCTTTCTCATCTAGCTTATTCCAAGCATAGCAAAGCAGAAAATAAATATTTTCAATAGGGATTTGCATATTTTATCTTGAAAGTTGCTTCATTATTTCTGTAACTTTTGACAAGTCATCAAACCAGATTTCTTCTAAAAGTGGCTTTAATTCGAAATTTAAAATCTCATTCCACCATTTAGTCTCATCCTCATTGGTTTGGAAGGTGCAAAAATAACTGTGTCCAATTTGAAATCCTTCTCCTAGATTTACATCCTCTTTAATTTTGCTGTTTACTTTTGTAACTGTTGAACAAATATGCTCAACCAATCCAGTCGTCAAACCTTTAGTAGATAGGAACGAACGGAAATTATCGCCGTAATCTGGTGGTAAAGTTACAAATGCAAAACGTCTCCTTAAAGCATAATCAACAATTGCCAATGAACGGTCAGCCGTATTCATTGTACCAATTATATAAAGATTTTGTGGAACGTAAAAGCGGTCTTCTTCATCTTCTGCATAAGTCAACTTCAAAGCAAACTTCTCATCTCTTTTGTCTGCTTCAATTAACATCATGAGTTCTCCAAATATTTTACTTAGGTTTCCTCTATTTATCTCGTCAATTACGAAAAAAAAATTTTGTTCAGGTTGATTTATGGCTCTTTGACAAAATGTATAAAATAAGCCATTTTTCAATTCAAAATTACCTTTAAGTGTTGGTCTTAGTCCCTGAATAAAATCCTCATAGCTAAAAGATTGATGAAATTGAACCATTTCAATATTGAAATCATTAACCTCTTTCATCATTTCATAAGCTAACTTTCTGGCTATAAATGTTTTTCCAACACCCGGAGGGCCTTGTAAAATTATATTTTTCTTTCTTTTAAGGATTTCTACAGTTTCAAGAAATTTTTCCTCTTTAATGAATGGTTTATCGGTATCATTATTGAATTCATATTTTATTTTTATTGATGCGGGAGAAACGAATTCAACAAAATCATTTCTTTCATCAATAACACTTTGAATAATATTAAATTCATCCTCTGTTAATTTAAATAAGCTCCCTTGATTATTTTTGAAAACTTCACAATTCTCAAGGCCTTTTATGTTTTTTAGTTCATTCCAGTAAATTGGATAGGGCAGTTTTCTTGTTAATTCAAATTCAATTTGCTCTTTATTTTCTTTGTGAAATATTCCTTTTGTACCTCGGTATATAGCCTTAATTGCTTTGGAAGGAGAACTTTCATAGCCAATTACAATATCGTTTTCTTTAAACATTTCAAAATATCTATAGATACGTCTTTTATTGCCATCATCATTGTGAGTAGTATATGTCTGTAATTCTCCAATTTGATCATTTCCAATTTTCCAAATCTTAGGATTTGCATTAAGCCACCAAAAGTTTAAAGGTTCGTTTTCTTCATGCTCTTGTTCGTATTCGTCATTTGGCTCGGCAACTGCTCCAACAACAACTTTCTCAACTGTATATTTTAAATTATTTTCATCAAATATCGAGGTTAATTCAGGATATAATCTAGCATATTCATTCAAAATAAACTCGTATACTTTGGTTGGACTGAAAGTATCGGGTCTAAAAAGTGTTTTATATCCTTTTAAGTCAGCTTTGTATTGATATACTTTATCGGTAATCCATTTTACTGTTCTTTTATGTTTGTAGTTTTCAGCAATTTTATCATAGCTATAATTTCCTTTGATAATTCCTATGCCTAAGCAGGTATTTACGCCTTTTGTTGCAAACACTACATCATCAATGTTCGCTGTTTTGAAGAGCCATGCATTCCAAGTTGTATTTGAGATACTATCATCAGGAAGCCCTCTTGATCTGTTCATTTCTTCACCAGTACTAAACATAGCTAAGTCGCTAAATTCAAAATTGCCCGCAATAATACTTTCTGTAAAAAACCTTTGCCATTCAGAAGCTTGACTTCCAGGAGCAAATTTAAAATAGTTTCTAATTTCTTTGTTCAGTTTAGTAATTATTGGTTTCAGTTTTTGCAAAACGTTCAAAGTATCTTCATAGTTTTCAACTGGTCTCAAATCGTTCGGTACAGCATTTTTTATTGACCAACCTGCAATTTGACCAGCCACACTACTAACACTATTTTTTTCTTGACCCAAGCGAATAAAAAACTGATAACACTCCTTGTGAGATTCTTTTGTAATTGGATATAATGCTAACCAACAAAATTCGCTTCCAAAATTTGATGCACCTTGAAAATCTACTGTGTGAAAGGTATAGTAGTCATTAAGATTCAATTTTACTTGTAAGTCTTTGGATAATTGTTCTAAGTAAGTTTGAACGGTTTCTTTTATAACTCCTCGATAAAAATAGGTGTGAAAAATACTCCAATATTTTTGCCAATTTGCAAATAAGTCCCTTTTATTGAATGGATAATCACGGAGCTGAATAAGAAAACTCTCATTATAACTATTGAAGTATTCAATATCCTTTATTCGTATTTTTTCTTTTATTTCATTCACAAGGTTTTCAGTAACTAATTCACCTTGAAGAAGTTTTCTGGCTATCTCTGCACGTAGTAAATTGACTGGTTTAAAATCACGTTCTGGGTCACCATATTCGGAATAAATATCATTTACTACACTTTCTGGTAATGCGTTAATTGCTGCAAATAAATCTGCATTATATTCAGAGTATTCATGATATTGTTTCGCAAGCGAAACAATGTATTGAAATTGTGTTTCCATATTCAATTGTCTAAAGTTTTTGTTATTTGAATACTACAGAGTTTGTGTTAAAAAACTTATCTTGTCAACATAAATTTAAAACTTACACCAAAGTTAGTTGACGAAACTGGGAATGAAGAAGAAATAAGTGGTGAACTTGTTTGTTTATCATAAAATAGCTGAATGTTTAGTTTTGAACTAAACACATAATCGGCTATAATTTTGAGTGTGAATAATTTATTTCCACTTGAAGCTTGAGTAATATCTTCTTGAACTTTGCGCAACAATGTTTTAATATCTTTATATGACAAATCGGCACTTAACTTCAAGTCGTTTTTAATTTGAGTTTGTTTGTCATTTTTCAGTCTCAAAATCACATCAAAATCTTTTAAAACATAACCCATCCCTACAACAAATTCGTCGGTAGCAGCTTCTATAAGTTGCGTGCTCGAAAGATTTAATGCTAAATTTCGTTGTTTGCGATATTCCAATTTTGCAGTCATACTGTTATTCATGGCAGCATTTACCCCAACTAGCGGACTAAATTGCTCGCTTAGCGACACATTAGAAATGTCGTAAGGAGAAGATGGTATTGGATTGTTAGTTTTAACATCACGCACATAACCCAAAGCACTGTTATCATTATCCATAGCAACCCAAGTTGAAAACGAAGTGTAGGAACCAATACTGTATCGACAGGTGTAAGCATGTGTTAAACTTATCGATTTAAAATGGTCTTTAATCCAACCAATACGCGACAAACCATCGTAACTGATTCGCCAATTTGGCAACATACTTACTAAGGATAAAAATGGATTTGTTTCTACTGAATTAATGTCTCTGCTAGTATATGCAGCCAAAAATGAAGGGATTAGCACATCGGCCGAATTTTCACTGTATTGACCGTTGTTAGAATCATAATTACCCAAATTATTACCTTTCAAAAAACCTGCATTTGGATATCGAGTACCTTTATATTTGGCATTTAATCTATTTTTAATTACTTCACGATTGCTCAAGAATGTTCTGAAAACTTCTGATTCATAATTTGTTTCGGCAACACCAATTGGTTTAAATGCGGTTGACAATGCCATTAAAGTAATATTGTAACTACCTGTAAATGTTGTTGGCATTCCAGCAAACATATATTGTGTGGTGGTATTAGAAGCCACGTAACGTTTAGCACTCAAATCAATTTTAAAACCAGGGATTGGCTCAACTGAAGCTTTTAAATCGAAATCGGAAGTAAATGCAGTAGTTGCAGGATTAACAACCAATGTGTCATTATTTAACCAACCATTTTTCCTGAATTTTTCAATTATATTTGGTTCCTGAATACCAAAAGTAAAAGCATATCCTGGTGCAGATATTCCATCAATCTGTTGTTGACCTAAAACTCCTGGTTCGCCAAAAAATCCCGGAAGCACCAAACTATTAGATTCACGATAAGTAAATGATGCTCGACGAACCATCATTAATGTACGTGCTATAATATCGGCAGTAGATTTTGCAACATTTTGACTATTAGGATCTTCGCTTACAACTTTTACTAAAACACTGTCAACATTCATTTTTGGGGTGATTTCGATTGTAGTAGCATTTTTAGATTTGTATGGAACAATAACTGTTTTACCATTTTTGTCGACAGCTGAAAATGCGAATTTTTCAGTTCCCAAACGGTGATTAATGGAAATTACTTTGTTTTTTTCTAAATTAATTTTTTGAGTGAATGTTCTTGGTTGAAATTTTTGTTTTGAATTGCTTGTTGGTGCAGAAAAACGTTGGTTAACTTGTTTCAAATACTTCGATTTATTATACAAATTCTCAAAATTTAAACTACCATCACCTTGCCATGCACCCATATTGGTAGCAATATTACCCAGTTGATTTGCACCTTCAATTTGCGCCATCCTGTTCCAATTGTAAGTGGAATTGTATGATGCATTGGCAGTTACCCAATCGAAAAGCGGAATTTTATTGATAGGTAAATTCCATGAAGCCGAAAATGTTTGTTGATAAGTATATGGAGTACCAAGCTTTTTGATATTCGACCATACCGAATCACGCCATTCTTTGTAATATTCTGGGTTAATTTCGGGTGAACGATAAGGTTCGATAATGTTCGCATTCATTGCAGTTTGTAAACTGAATTTTATAGCGCGAGTCAAATCGTATTTGAAATCAAATTGACGATTCCACATAAAGTCCCTACTTGAAGTCAATGCCAATGCATCTACTGCACTTGCATTTGACGAACTGCCATTAAGGTCGCGCAACTTTACCTGAGAATACTGACGATTCATATTGGTATTTAAACTCAATGATGACGGTAAATAATTCAGATTGAAATCTTTAATTAGTTTTAAAGCTGGAGATGCAAAAGCTTTAGTCTTTTTGAAAGGCTCCCAAGGTTGTGGATTAAATGAAAAATTGTAATCTACAGCTGCGCGTTGATCTTTTACCATATTTTGTTCAACTTCGGAGCTGTGTTGATTGGTTTCGGTGTACGCATACGTAAAATTTACATTTGCTGGATCATAGAACTTAGGAGTTTTACTTTTAATATTTAACTTTGCTCCTGAGATATTAAAACTCTTGGAAGTGTTAACAGTTTGCGACATTAATTTTAGTGAGTCACGGTCAGCCACATTGTTTGTATTATTTAATGCATCCGAAAGCAAAATATCTTGATCAAGTGGATTGTATTTAGGCGATAATGTTTCGTTTGTATACGAGAAATATGCTGGAATTTGAATTTTAGCTTTTTCTGGTAAAAAACGTCCTAATTCTAATGTGGTTGAAAAATTCATTTGGTACAAATCATCTAAACGTCTGTTCATTACGTTACTTTCAAGACCGCCATAACCAGCAGTTTCTACACGTCCCGAAAAATTCACTGAACCTAAATCGGATAAACCTACAGCCAAATTTCCCATTGCAGCCCATCCGCCAGCTTCGTCAAATTCGGACATACGTAACTCATTTACCCAAATTTCACCCGATTTATTCATTGTGCTATTATTACGCACACCAATCATAATATTCTGAACATCAGATATTGATGGATTTCCAACTATAGATATTTTATTGAATGGTTTGTCTGGGTCATATACTACATACGGAAGTAAATTCGAAACATTTTCATTTTCATTCTGTTTTGCTTTATTACGTTTCAACTTAGCGTTAGTAAGTGTTTGAAACGAAAAATCGAACATGTTATCGGGATTCCAAACAATACTACGGTCTGGCGCGTTTGCATCAATACCATAATATGATCCTGCTGGCGTCAATTTCAGCGGAATTTCATATTCATAATAATTATTCACCATATCGGAACCAATTCTAACAAAACAAGTTAGTTCATGATTTCTCAATGAATCTTTAGAAATATCATCAATTAATTTTTCGGCATGTACAAACATTTGCAATCTTTTATATTGACGCATATCAAATGTTGTGTTTTTGTAAACAGCTTTTGCATCGCCAGCAGGCAAATCTGTAACTCGCAAAACCATAGCCTGCTCATTTTGTTGTAACAATTGAGGTTGACCAGGATCTGTTTCGCGCGTTACACCTGGAGGCAAAATATAATTCACAGGTTTTTTGTCAGTATTCTCTTCATAATTAACAGCTTGAACATCTAACTTACCGCCAGTTGAAGGTGCAGCACCAATAGCGTTAAGTGGTTTGTTGAACGACCGCCATTCGCCACGCACCAAATCTAGAGTAGCAAAACGTAATGTTGTACTATCTTGAAAATCAGTAAGAAACATCCTTACAAACCTAATAGATTTAAAGTTACGAATACTTCCTTCTTTGCTATCGTATTCACGAATAGGAATTTTGAATTGAAACCATTTTACTTTTTCAACATTTCCATTTTCAAGTTTCACTTCCGATTCAATTTCGCTGGTAATATATTTATTTCCACCCACTTTCATTTGATCGGGTGAAAGTTTCACCAAGTATTGAAAATATTTTTCGTATTCGTTCAATGTATTATCCGAATTTATATCCTCAATATTTGGCAATGAAGATGCCGAAGTTCCATAAGCTTCTGTTACGTCTGTTGCATCAGGCGAATTTCCTTCCACACCATTATATCGTTTGTAACGTGTCATAATATCAGCTTGGGCGTTGTCGTAATCTGTGTGTCGATAATATTGATAATTATCACCTGCAGGGTCATTTAATGGCGAAAATGGATCCACTTTCATTTTATTTTTAGCAGCAGTTGATACATTTTTATCAATATCCTCAACATATTTTTTATAAGCTGGAAAAATAAATTCGTTAGCATTTGTCAAGCCATCCAATCCTACATCTTGGTTTTGACGAGCCCCAGTTGCATTATCAAAAGCGCTTACTGTTGATTGGGTTTTAGGCACTCGTCCCCAAACAGTTGACTCAGTTTTAGTAGTATCTCCGTTGAAACTCAAACCATTTTCAAAAGATTTTTTTCCATCTTTCAACACATCTTCGCTCACATCACCTAAGTTGAAAATTAAATTTCCACCTTTACTTGTTTTGTTGTAAATAAATGGATCAAGCATCCAAAATTCAATATATTCAATATTAGAAGTTTCAAAATCAGTAGCATCCAATTTACGCATAATTCCGCCCCAACGACTTTCTGGTGAATTTAAAGTGCCGTCGGCTAAGTTCATTCCTTTGGAATACTTTGATGGAAGCACATCTAAATTGTAAGATCCACGTTGATTTGGATAGTATGACAAATTCATAATTGTCATTCTAGACGATTGATTTACAGGACTTTGTCTATTTGGAAAAATTTCTTGTTGATTTACAAATCTTGTATAATGATTCGATTTTGCATCTGGATTGTTTCTGATATCTTTTGGCGTAGACGATATATCAGAATTAAATAATGGATCAACATAATACCAAGCCAACAGTGCCCTATTTTTTCCATAATCAACATTATTACTAAATTTAGATTCAGGAAAATAGGATGGTGTACTTGCTAAATACCAATTCACTGGGTAATGAATGTCGATGGTAGTTTTTGTCGATTCAAAATCGTCGAGATATGCTAAACCTGTTGCACCAACAACCTTGGAATGTCCTGGTATTAATTGAGCATATTCTGCATTTAAAGCAATTGTAGAGGGTTTTGTGGCATTTACAAACGGTATTTTATCCAACATATTTGTTAGCCACTGCGATTCGGTTCGCCACGAAGTATTCATGCCCCATATTGTGTTGGATATCGGTTCACTACCAGTGTTAACTTTGGTCGTGAGTGGCATTTCGGATAAGTGCATTATTGTACCACCCAAACTAAAGTTCTTGTCGAATTGATACTCTAAATGTGTTCCAGTAAGTGTTTTGCGTTGCATACTGAACATAGATTGATTCTCAAGTTTAACATCAATTTTTGTGCCCGATTGAATAAGTGATTGATTTATAATGGTTACACTTCCCAAGGTATAATCGACAGTATAATCGACGTTTTCGACCAAATTGGCACCACCAGCTGTTACGGAAACGGAACCACGTGGCACATTCATCGCATTTAATCTAATTTCTGAACCAGATGTCGCTTTATACTCTCCTACCAAACGAAATTTATTTTTTTCACTAAATTCTTGGGCGACAACCAATGTGGAATCGTATAATTCTTGATAAATATATTTTTCGGTTAACTTTGGGTTAACATTCAGCGAATCAATGGATTTAGCTAGATGTGATCCAAAAGGTTCAAGTACTGGAAATATAATACGCCCCGAAGATGATAATGCAGTAAAGCCTTCAACATAGTCGAATTTTCCGTCGGGATTTGTAGCATTTTTAGTGTCTAATCTATCGAGATTCATTACCCTTAACAACAATTTATTTTTTATTGCACCTTCGGTAATGTATTGCATATCAGTACCAACAGAATCATTTCTATAGACAATATTCAATTTGAAATTTTCGGGTTGAATTTGCATTGCCCCTAAGTTATAAATATTCTTTAACATCAAATCCCACAATGCAAGTTGTGGCGATTGTGCAGTTCCTTTGAGAAGTTTTACAATTATAGCATCGGAGCCAGTTAACGCATCGTTTGCAAACTCACCTACTTGATAAACCTGACCACCAAGTGAATATTCGTACGCTACCCCAAGAACTTCATCTGGATTTAAGACATTTCGCAAAGAAATAAAACCTAAAGTTGGATTGAGAGTGTACTCAGAAGGGTCAAGTTTTCGTGCACTTTCAATTTTTTCATAATCTTCACCACCATTAAAACCGTCAATTCCATTTGCAGACGCAAAATTATTTAGCAAATCATTTGTTTGTTGAACATCACGAATTCCAACAATAGTTTTTATTTTATCATAAAGAACATTGGCTTTATTTTGAGCGTAAGGCAATGTTTCGGTACCTTTCCAGTAACTATTATCTGTCCTTGAATTTTCACCTAAATCCATAAAAGCCAAAATATTACGAGATTGTTCGTAGTTTCCACGTTTATTTGTAACCCATACTTCTACCCGATTTACAGTTACACCCGATGAAATTAAAGGCAATTTACTCATCGATTTTTCGTAGTTATCTCTAAAAAAATGACCTAGAAAAAAGTGTCTATTATCATCGTAACTATCTATATTTACTTCAAATTTAGTAGTTTGCGCACCACCTTTTGAACTTACAGTTTGGGTTTCTGATTCTTGTTGCGAAGCAATTGCAGTAACATTTAGTCGTCCAAATTGTAACTCTGTTTTTATACCAAACAAAGCAGTGCTACCTGTTATTAGTGAGCTATTTAGTTGCATGCTCACATTTCCAGCTTCAATATTTTTAATAATATCGTCTTCTTTGCCTTTGTAGGCCAATTTCACCATTTTTTGATCAAAATCAAAACTTGATTCAGTGTTGTAATTCAATCCAAAGTTAACTTTATCTCCAACTTTTCCAGTAATATTGAGTTGAATTTTCTCGTCAAAATCAAAAATCGTTGTTTTGCGCATTCGTTCAGTCAGGGCTGGATTTTCAATGGAATTGGTTTTGAACCCAAATAATAATTCAGCAGAACCTTGCGTTTTAATTTGAACTCCACCAGCACCAAAAATCTTATCAGCTTGTCCGATATTAAACTTCATATCGGAAATTGAAAATTTATCTTCGTTATTTACAGTTGATTTTGAGTTTTTTTCTTTCCAGTATTTTTGCATATCCAGCTTAGCAGAATAATTGCGATACTCTTGATCCGTCATTAAAAATGGAGTAGCAATTTCATTATCACCTACAAAAGTGCGAAAGACATAATTTCCAGATTTTGCATCATATTCTACCACCGATTTTACATTACTAGGCTTTGGCGCATCAAGAGGATATACCGTACTCAGCTCTTCTATTGTATTTTGAGTGAACTTTTTAATAGGAAATGATACAGTAACTTTCTTTGTTGTATCAACTGGCGCTGCCTTTTTTTCGGGTGCTTGCAATACTTGGTCAGTGCGTTCGCTAGCAGTAACAAAAGCGTACACAGAACTAATTATTATACAGCATGAAAGAAGTATTGGGAAAGCTTTATTTTTCAAAATCATAGAAAAAAAAGTTTGAGAGGTTAAGAGTTTAATAATGAAATGGTAATTTTAAATCATTTTTAGAGCAAGTTTAATCAATTGCTCAACTTTTAATGTAGGTTGGTCTTTAAGTATTTTATCAACAACTTTTTGAGATGCAGCAGCATTGTATCCTAACATTACCAATGCAGAAACGGCTTCTTCTTTTTGTTCACTTTGTGCGCTTATTATCACATTTGGCATTTCGCTTCCGCCCACACCTTTAACAATTTTATCTTTCAAATCAACAATTATTCGTTGTGCGGTTTTAGTTCCAATACCTTTGATTGCATTTAAAGCCACCACATTACCAGAGGCTATCATTTCCTGAATTTCTTGCGCTGAATAGGATGACATAATTACTCTTGCAGTATTGGCACCAATACCAGATACCGAAATTAAAAGTAAAAAAAGTTGACGTTCAGTTTTTGACAAAAAGCCGAATAGTACATGAGCATCCTCACGAATAACTTCATAAACAAATAATTTGGCTGTAGTTTGTTGTCCCAGAACGGAAAAAGTAGGCAGAGTTATATGAATAAAATATCCAATATTTCCTGTTTCAAGTACCACATTGGCAGGTGTAAGTTCCGTAATTTCTCCTTTTATATAATCTATCATTCCTCTTTGAATTTTAAGCTATTTAATACTACTTTATCAGTCTGCAAATATACTGAATATTTGCGATTAGTCCAAAATCAGACAGTTTGACCTTGATAATTAATTGCATTGAATCAATAACGTTTTTATGAAATAAAAATTACTATGAATAAGTTAAAATTGTCAAAAGAATTATCAGTTCTATTTTTTGAAATTTTTCATAAACCTTTATTTTCAATTTGCTTTCTTGATTTTTGTTATTATATATTTCATATTGCGAAAAAGAAAAAAGGCGACTGTAATAAAATTACAATCGCCTTCAGTGCCTTTTTATTGGCGGAAGCTACGAGATTCGAACTCGTGGTACGGTTGCCCGTACGTCAGTTTAGCAAACTGGTGGTTTCAGCCACTCACCCAAACTTCCCTTCGCTTTTTTTGTTTAGCGAGTGCAAAGATAGAAAAGACTTTCCAATTATACAAACCATTTTATTATTCATTGTTCTTATTTTATTATTCATATTTTTTTACTAATTGAAATTCTGTATTTTAGAATAAAAAAAATGATTAAAAAAAAATGTAATATACTTTCAGTTTTACCTATATCAAAAGAAATTTGTATTTTTGCACTCCAAATTATAAAAAAACAAAGAATACTTTATGACTAAAAAAGCTAAGAAAAAAAAATTCAAAGCACTTAAATGGGTTGCTATTTCATTATCTGCTGTGCTAGCCTACATTGTTTACATTTTTTTTGCGCCAAACATCTCGCTTCAATCAGACGAAAAAGATTATTTGTGCATACCTGACAGTAGTAGTTTTGAAAACGTTACTGAATTATTAGACAAAAAGGCTAATGTTTATAATTTATCGTCATTCAAACAAGTGTCTGCATTGCTTCGTTATGGTGCCAAAATTCGTTCTGGTCGTTATGAATTAAAGTCAGGAATGAATAACTTTCAATTGGTGCGAATTTTGAGAAGTGGTCGTCAAACGCCTGTAAAACTAAGTTTTAATAATATTCGTACCAAAGAACAATTGGCAGGACGTTTAGGATCGCAATTGATGGCCGATTCTGTTAGCATTTTGAAATTACTAAACGATTCTGCCTTTTTGTCGACATATAATTTGAATCCTTATACATCCATATCACTTTTTATACCAAATACTTATGAAGTATTTTGGAATACAAATGCTAAAGAATTATTTGAGCGGATGAACAAAGAATACTCCGCATTTTGGACAGATGAACGAAAAGTTAAAGCTGATTCCATTCCTTTAACTCAAGCTGAAGTCAGTACTTTAGCATCAATAGTGGAAGAAGAAACGAACAATAAAGCCGACCGACCAATGGTAGCTGGACTTTACATCAATCGTTTAAATACTAAAATGCCTTTGCAGGCTGATCCAACAGTGAAATTTGCATTGGGAGATTTTAGTATTAAAAGAATTCTGTTTGGACATTTACGCACCGTTTCGCCATATAACACTTACAAAAATATTGGTTTACCTCCAGGTCCAATTCGTGTGGTAACTCCTAATGGCATTGATGCAGTTCTTAATTATAGTCACCACAACTATATTTACATGTGTGCATCTGAAACATTAAATGGATTACATAAATTTGCTGTAACTTGGGAAGAACATCAGGTGAATGCTAAAAAATACCAAGCCGAGCTTAACAAGAGAAAGATATTTTAAGCAAATAATCAAAAATAATAGCATTTTTGATTATTGCTTTTTATTCTAAATATAATTTACTTCGGCATGTAATTCAATACCAAACTTGGATTTTACAGATGCTTGAATTTGTTGTGCTAAATAGACAATTTCTTGTCCTTTAGCACCTCCTTTATTAATCAACACCAAAGCTTGTTTGTCGTGAACTGCGGCATTTCCTAGTTGTTTACCTTTCCAACCGCATTGGTCAATAAGCCAACCAGCTGGCACTTTTTCTTCTGCATCGGAAACAAAGTAATGTGGAATTTGTGGGTATTGATTTTGCAATTCGTTAAAAAGCTCTTTTGTTATAACAGGATTCATAAAGAAACTTCCAGCATTACCAAATACATTAGTATCAGGCAATTTACTTTTTCTAATATCAATAATAGTACTACGAATATTTTTCAAATTTACTTCACCTGATTTCAGAACCTCTTCTTCCAAATGCTGATAATTGAGTTTAAATATTGGTTTCTTTTTTAATCTAAATTCTACTGAAGTAATTATATATTTTGTATTCAATTCATTTTTAAAAATACTTTCACGATAACCGTAATTACAATCTGCTACCGAAAAAGTTTTTTGGAGAGCTGTACTAATCTCAACGGCATTTACTTTAACAATTGAATCTTGTACCTCTACACCATACGCACCAATATTTTGTACTGCCGCCGCTCCCACTTCACCTGGTATTAGCGATAAATTTTCAATTCCACACCATCCATTTTCAACCGCATACATAACAAAATCGTCCCAAACAATACCCGAACCAACTTTTATAAACACATAATCGGTATCTTCATTTATTATTTCGATAAACTTTATAGCTGAATGAAGAATCACTCCCTTGTAGTCATTCAAAAATAACAAATTGCTTCCACCACCAATATGGAAAATTTTATTTAATTTTACAATTTCTGATAGCAAAGCGGTTTGCAAATCTTCAATAGAACAATATTCTACAAAATAATCAGCTTTGGCATCAATACCGAAAGTGTTATATGGAAGTAAGGAAATATCTTGTTTAATAATCATATCAAATTTGTTTTTGAGCAATATTATTGTCTACAAATTGAATTATTTGTTCTTCTTCTTTAGGCTCAAACCATTGTATATCAACATCACGGTTGAACCATGTAAGTTGGCGCTTTGCATACCGGCGAGAATCTTGTTTTATCATATTTACAGCAAAATCGAGCGTCCAATTTCCATTCATATATTCATATAACTCTTTGTATCCTACAGTATTTAAGGTGTTTAAATGTCTATTTGAATAAAATAATTCAGCTTCTTTAAGTAAACCTTCATTCATCATTTCATCTACTCTGGAATTTATTCTCGAGTAAAGTTCTGGTCTTGGCAAGTTCAACCCAACTTTTATAACATTAAAGTTTCGTTGTTTTTTTTCGCCTGTACGTAAACTGGAATATGGATTACCAGTCATACTACATATTTCCAAAGCATGTAAAATTCGTTTAGGATTTTGTCTATCAACTTGCTCATAATGAATAGGATCAAGTCGTTTTAGTTCACTTTGAATAAATTCCAATCCTTTTTCATCAAATTGTTGAAGCCAAAAAGTACGAGTTTCAGCATTCACTGTAGGTATATTGTCCATGCCATTGCAAACAGCATCTATATACATCATTGACCCGCCCACCAACATAACTACATCGTGTTTTAAATATAATTCATCCAACATTTGAATTACATCTTGCTCATATTGTCCAGCATTATATTCATCAAAAATTGAATGAGAACCAACAAAATAGTGTTTTACTCTGTTAAGTTGCTCAGCAGTGGGTGCAGCAGTACCGATTTTTAATTCCCGATAAAATTGACGCGAATCAGAAGAGATAATTGGACATGCAAAATGTTCTGCCAAGCGCAGGCTAATATTTGTTTTACCAACACCTGTTGGGCCAAGAATTACGAGCAATGTTTTATTTCTTTGCTGATAAATTAGATTTGACTCGTCCATTATATTACAAAATTATTTGAAATAGGAAGTTAATAACCAAAAAAGACAGAAAATAAAACCAGTTTATTTTCTGTCTTTTTACAATTTATTTGAACAATATTAGAATTTTGGATCTTCAGAAAAAAGACTATTATCGTCAAAATTCATTTCGCCAAAACCTTCTTCGTCTAATTCATCTAATTCAAACTCTTCATCACCATAAAAATTTTCATCAATTATAGTTTTTGGAGCAATAACAATACCTTCATCTTCCATAATTTGTTGAGGAGCATCACCTTCAGAAATTATACATACTGCTTTATCCAAGTTCTTAAGTGGAATAATTTCTGTTAATTCCATAAAGAATACCCTGTCAGACATCATATCGAATACGTAAAGTAATTTTTGGTTATCATCCACCAATAAATCTTCTAAAACGGTGTCATCCATGACTAAATTGTCATATTCTGAACTCGATTCCATTTCAACCAAGGTTACTTCTTGTCCTTTTTCCCAATTATCAGAACAAATAAAAAAAGTAGTCATTTGATTCTTTTCATACTTTACCGAATCGAGAATAGCGTTATGCAAATCAATGAATTTTGCTTCCGAATCAATTGTAATAACGCGAAGAAAGTCATCTGCCTCATCAGACAACATTGTAAATTTATATACCATGAATTTTAGTTTTGATTTCGGTTGTAAAAATACTACATTTTTTTTATTTGAATCATATATGCTTGATTTTTTTTGATTTTTTTTGCAGTTTAAACTAGATCGAATTTAATAAATAATTAATTTTCAATTAGATATTACATTACAAATTTCGTTTTTTAGTTTTCAAAATCCTTTTTTATTTAAATTGGAAACTTTAGTGTTATCATCTAACTTGTAATTTTGAGGGATTATGAAGAGTATTAAACACAAAAATAATTTCAAATTTTACAGTGCAAATATAGAAAACTATTCATATATTTGCAGTTCATAAAATTACTTTGTGAATTGCAGCGACAATTGAACCACCTATTATCAAATACGTTAGCTTTTGATAATATAATCAGTATGCCTATTTAATTATATATGTGTTACTTATAACCAATAATTTATAAAAACTATGATTCATTCAACAACACAAGAAACTAAACTCAAAATAATTGAACAATTAATTATTATGAATGACGATGCAGTTTTTAAACAAATAGAAGATTTGATTAGCAAATCATTGCATCGTCCAAAACATTCAAAGTTTAGCCCAAAAGAACTTATTAATAGAGCTCAATTGGCTTCCACCGACATTGACGAAAATAGATTATTTTCACAAAACGAGGCAGAAAAAATAGCTCAAAATTGGTAAATATGAAAGTGTTTTGGACAAAATTCGCACTTGATTCGTTAAAGGATATTTTTACATACTATAAAGATAATGCCAATATTAAAATTGCAAATAACATTAAAAATAGTATTCTGCAGTCAACCCGTCAATTAGAATTTCAACCTCAATCGGGAGCTGTTGAAACATTCCTTTTACACTTAAATGAAGAGTATCGTTTTATTATCAGAGGAAATTACAAAGTGATATATAAAATCCAACATAAAAAGCTTTTCATCACGGATGTTTTTGATACACGTCAGAATCCTGCTAAAATATATCGTAATACTCAAACTGATATGAATTTAAATGAACCAGACATTTCGGAATTCAATAAATAAGTACAATTAAACTGAAAAATTTACAATTAATGGCAAGAATTAAATTCGTATATTAGCATTTCATTAATTCACCTCGTAAATTGTAGCGACAATTGCATACCTTATTATCAAATGCGTTAGCTTTTACGTTGCTAAATTAAAATCAATAAAATTATAGTTGCTCAAAACAAAATTGGAACTTTAAACGAACACTTGAAAAAATCGGCTGAAATTCATTTATTGAATTTCAGCCGTTTTGCTATTCAGGTTGATACAATTCCAATTCTGTCAACAACGAAAAATGAAATCACACAAGGGACAAGCGACTTCCCAGTCGCTTAAAATATATATTAAGCGGTTAGGAAACCGCTTCTCCCTAGTAAATTTTATACATACCTCATTTTCATTATACACAAATTTCTTAAATTTCAATTTGTATACTGATCGCATCATTAATAATCATTATAAAACATATTAACTCGTCTTACAATATAATTATTACCAATATATTCATTTTAGTTATACTTTGTAATTATAACTGATTATTTACAAACGATTAAATCTACTTCTTTGAGAATGATTATGGAATGACTATTTTTGTATTATTATTTTGAAAATACTGAATAAAATAAAAGACATAGGAAGATGAAATTTACTAAAATGCATGGAATCGGTAACGATTATATTTACATTAATGGTTTTGAAGAACAAATTGACAATCCCGCTGAATTTGCTATTAAATATAGCGATAGACACAAGGGCATTGGATCAGATGGTTTAGTTCTTATTTTACCTTCAGAAGTTGGCGACTTTAGAATGAGAATGTTTAATGCTGATGGCTCAGAATCCGAAATGTGTGGTAATGCTTCACGTTGCATAGGTAAATTTGTGTACGACAAAGGATTAACTACCAAAAAGGAAGTCTCACTAGAAACATTGGCTGGAATTAAAATTCTAAAGTTAGAAGTAGGATCTGATAATAAAGTGGAAAGTGTAACAGTGGACATGGGGGAACCAATTTTAGAAAGTGCCCTCATCCCAACAACATTAAAATCAGAAAAAGTTATCAACGAATTCGTAGCTTTTAACACCGAAATGACATATAATATCACTTGTGTTTCGATGGGAAATCCTCATGCAGTGATATTTATTAATGATATTCACAAACTGGATTTACCTAAACTTGGTCCAATTATTGAAAATGCAACAATTTTTCCTCGTCGTACCAATACCGAATTTATTGAAGTAATTTCAAAAAATCGTTTGAAAATGCGTGTTTGGGAACGTGGCTCTGGTGAAACGATGGCTTGTGGTACTGGTGCTTGTGCATCGGTTGTGGCTAGTGTACTCAACGGTCATTCAACAAGAAAAACTACTGTTGAACTTCTAGGTGGCGAACTCATTATTGAATGGAACGAATCAAACAATCATGTATTTTTAACAGGTGGCGCAATTACTGTTTTTGAAGGAGAAATCTGATTCCAAACCTGAACAAGCCAGAAAACAAAATGTTTGAACGCAAATTACACAAATTTTCGCAAATAGGAGTTAATCGGCATAAACACAAATAATTTATAAATAAATAATCAATACTAATTTCTCTTATTTCTAATTTCGGGAATAGGAGTCATACTAAAAAACAATGGCACAAATTAATGAGAATTTTATAAAAATTCCTGCAACTTATTTATTTTCGGAAATTGCGAAACGAGTTGCACAACACAAAGAAGCGAATCCAACTGCTCCAATTATTAGAATGGGAATTGGCGATGTGAGTCTTCCATTGCCCGATGCAGCAGTGGATGCAATGATTAAAGCTGCCGACGAACAACGCAGTGCAAGCACTTTTAGAGGTTATGGCCCAGAGCAAGGTTATGCATTTTTGAGAGATGCAATTGTTGAAAATGATTTTGTTGCTAAAGGTATTTCTATTGAGGCTGATGAGATTTTTGTGAGTGATGGTGCAAAAAGCGACACTGGAAATATAGGTGATATTTTCGACAAAAATAACCGTGTAGCTATTACCGATCCAAGCTATCCTGTTTATGTGGACACTAATGCAATGGGTGGTCGCGCTGGTGAACCTACCGAAAGTGGCGCATGGACAAATTTGGTTTACTTATCATGTAATGCCGAAAATAATTTTGTGCCCGCACTTCCAACAGAGAAAGTAGACTTAGTTTATCTTTGCTATCCAAATAATCCAACTGGAACAACTCTAACCAAGGAACAACTGACTGTGTGGGTTGAATATGCAAAAGCAAATAATGTAATTCTACTTTTCGATGCTGCTTACGAAGCGTTTATCACCGAAGAAAATGTTCCTCACAGTATTTATGAAATTGATGGTGCAAAAGATGTTGCAATAGAATTTCGTAGTTTTTCTAAAACTGCTGGTTTTACTGGAACTCGTTGTGGCTATACTGTTGTTCCTAAACAATTAATGGGTGTTTCGGAAAATGGTGAGAAAGTTTCGATTAATAAACTTTGGAATCGTCGTCAATGTACCAAGTTTAACGGTACATCTTACATTGTACAACGTGCTGCCGAAGCAACATATAGTACCGAAGGAAAAAAACAAGTGAAATCACTTATCGATTTTTATACCGAGAATGCTAGAATTATTCGCAATGGTTTAACAAAAGCTGGATATACAATTTTTGGTGGTGTAAATGCACCTTACGTTTGGGCTAAAGCACCTGTAGGTATGGGAAGTTGGGAGTATTTCGATTACTTATTAAAGGAAAAAAATATCGTAACAACTCCTGGCGCTGGCTTTGGTGCAAGTGGCGAAGGTTATGTGCGTTTCTCTGCTTTCGGCAGTCGTGAAGCTACAGTAGAAGCTATGGAAAGATTGAGCAAATAAGATTTTTAATATATTCAGACAAAAAAAAGACCGAGCTATCGGTCTTTTTTTTTATCTGTATTTATCAATAAATTAATAAATAAAATATCACTGGTTAAATCCATCTTACAAAGCAGAAATCTTGACGATGTGGTAAATCTTCATTTTTTGGGTACATACGGAAACCATACTTAAATGTTCCAGCCATATTTAATTGTTTGTCTATGTTGAAATAAAGTATTGAACCTTCAGTTTTCACTAATTTTAGTTCCTCAACATTATACAAGGTATCAACATTATTTTTGCCTAACTTAGTAGCAACTAGCTCTATACCAATACCATTGTCATCTATTGATTTCGAATCTATAACAATATTTATACTATACAATTCACCCACTTGAGGATTGTGAATCATTTTTTCAGGTACATCTACCGAAATAATTTCTATTTGATCCCAACCTTTAGCAATTTTTTCTTTCCAAGTTGCAATTTCTTTAGCTTTGCTAAAGTCATTTGCTTTCAGAGCAGCAGAACGAGAGGCTAATTTAGTGTAAAATTTAGCAATATAATCGTCAATCATTCTTTTTGTTGTAAAACGCGGAGTGATTTCGGCCAAAGAATTTTTAATAACTTGAATCCATTCTGGTGAATAACCTTTTGTGTTTTTCGCAAAATAAAGTGGTACAATTTCATTTTCGAGCATACTGTAAATTGTAGCAGCATCTAATTGATCTTGATGAAAATCGTTTTCATAAGTTCTTTTTTCGGTCAAAGCCCAACCTGCACCTTTAACATATCCTTCGAGCCACCAACCATCAAGAACAGAAAAGTTGAGAACACCATTCATTTGCGCTTTTTCGCCCGACGTTCCAGAAGCTTCCAATGGACGAGTAGGCGTATTTAACCAAATATCTACACCTGAAATCAAACGTTTTGCTAAACGCATATCATAGTTTTCGAGGAAAATAACTTTTCCCAAAAACTGCGGCATACGCGAAATTTCGAAAATACGTTTTATCAATCCTTGACCTCCACCATCAGCTGGATGTGCTTTTCCTGTAAATAAGAATTGAACTGGATGAATTGGATCATTCACAATTCGTTCCAATCTTTCCAAATCAGTAAAAAGTAAATGTGCACGTTTGTAGGTGGCAAATCTACGACCAAAACCAATAATTAATGCATTTGGATTAATAGCTTCCAAAACTGATACAATACGTGACGGATCACCTTGGTTTTTCAACCAATTTTCACGAAATTGAACCTTAATATAATCTACCAATTTGTTTTTCAAATGCATACGAGTATCCCAAATTTCTTGATCTGGAATTTTATATACACCTTCCCAAATTTTCATATTTGATTGATCGGCATAAAATGCTTTGGTAAAGTATTTTTCATATATTGCTTTCCAATCAGAAGAAGTCCAAGTTGGCAAGTGAACACCGTTTGTTACATAATTAACATGCAACTCTTCGGCAAAATAACCTTTCCAAATTGGTTGAAACATTTCTTGTGACACTTTTCCATGTAACCAGCTCACACCGTTTACTTCTTGACAAGTATTACAAGCAAATGTACTCATACTAAATTTTTCGTTATGATTGCCTGGATGTTCACGTCCCATATCAATAAATTCATCCCACGAAATTTGTAATTTTGAAGGAAATTCACTCATATATTTATTGAATAAACCTTCATCAAAACTATCATGTCCAGCAGGAACTGGAGTGTGAACTGTATATAATGAACTTGAACGTACTACTTCCAATGCTTCATTGAATGATAATTTTTTATCAGCAATCAAATCAACCAATCGTTGAGCATTAATTAATGCTGCATGTCCTTCGTTGCAATGATAAACTTGTTTTTCGATACCCAACTTTTTTAATGCCAAAATACCACCAACACCTAACAAAAATTCTTGTTTCATACGATTTTCCCAATCACCACCGTAGAGTTGATGTGTGATAGAACGGTCGTATTCACTATTCATTTCGTTATCGGTATCCAATAAATATAGTGCAATACGTCCTACCGATACTTTCCAAAGATATGCATAGACAGTACGTCCTGGATATGGAACTTCAACCACAATAGGTTGATCGTTACTATCTTTTACCTGTGTTATTGGTAGATTATTGAAATTTTGTGCTTCGTAAATTGGAACTTGTTGTCCGTCAACCGACAGTGATTGAGTAAAATAACCGTAACGATAAAGAAATCCTACAGCTGTTAAATCAATATTGCAATCACTGGCTTCTTTTAAATAATCGCCAGCCAAAACTCCTAAACCACCCGAATATATTTTCAAAACCTCAGTCAAACCATATTCCATGCTGAAGTAAGCTATACTTGGTTTAGAGTTGTTTTTTGGGGTATTTACATACGCTTTAAAATCAGCATATATTGCATCTACTTTTTTTATAAACTCAACGTCGTTACCCATCGACATAAGTTTTTCGTAAGGCAGAATATTTAATAACTGAACAGGATTTGAAGCTGCTTCAATCCAAGCCGCTTTGTCAATCTGACGAAATAAATTTTTTGCATTACTATCCCAAACCCACCATAGGTTTTGAGCTATCTCTTCTAATTTAGTCAAACTGTCAGGTAAAAATGTTTTTACACTTATTTCCCTTAAATTAATCTCATTTACACTGTTAACTTTAATTTTCATACGATTTTATCTTTAAAAAAATACTAATACTTCAAATAATAATTTTCTTTCTATCCTTTTTTAATTGTGTTGCAAAACTAATATTAAAATTACAAATTACCGATATATTTAATCTTTAATACAAACTTAATAATTTCAAACGATTGCATTGAAAGATTTCTCATAAATTTCAAACTCTTCAAACTCTTCAAACTTTTCAAACCCTTCAAACTCTCAAACTCTTTTTACTTAATGCAATATGATAGGCTGTATCGTAATATTGTATAAAATGCTTCCAAAGTGCTTTTTCAGCAATTACAGAAGCTTTTTTACGTACAGCTTTTATTTCTTTTTCGTCTAAACTTGCAAATTGACTTATCATTTCGGCAATTTGAGTTGCCACAGTAAACCCATTATAATCCGAACGATGAATCACCCCCACTCCTTGTTTCAAGTCATGCAAATTGTGCGACACCCATTGTCCAAAACCCGACAAATTGGTAGTAATTGTAGGCACCGAAAAAGCAATACTTTCGAGAGGGGTATAACCCCATGGTTCATAATAAGATGGAAAAACTGTCAAATCCATTCCAATCAATAAATCGTAATACGATTTATTAAATATTCCGTCAGAACCATTCAAATACGAAGGCACAAAAATAATTTTTACAGCATGCGATTGTTGATTACTAAAATGAAACCAATGAATGGCTGACATTACATTATCATTGTAATAATCATATAAATCGTGAGTTGTGAACCTATTGATTGAATCGAATTTCGCTGCTGGATTATTCAAACTTTCCAAAAGTTCAATGCGTGGACCTTTGATATATGCTGGTACCATTATAAAAACAACCACTTCCTTAGCCAAATTGTTGTACTCACTCAATAATTTTAGTGATTCTAGAAAAGTATCAATGCCTTTATTTTTATATTCATATCGTCCAGCGGTACTGACAAAAAGAGCATCGTCGCTTAAGTTGAAACCAAGTAAAGTTTCAGCAACACTTCTCAATTTTTCGCGGGCAGCAACACGAGCTGCTGTAAATTTCTTTCCTTTTGGTACAAAATCATCTTCAAAACCATTTGGAGTAATCACATCTGGCTTTTTATCAAGCAATTGCTCACATTCCACACCTGTAATTTCACTTACAGTAGTAAAACAATCCACCGCATGTGCAGCAACTTTCTCTGTCGAATGTTTTGATGTCATATTCAATTCATAAGCCATAATGTCGCCATTATATTCGGTCAGATAATCGTACAAAGGTTTATGATTACCTGCAATTGAACGTCCAATAGAAGTGGCATGAGTAGTAAAAAGCGTGGCCACAGTTGGTAAATGCTCTTTAATATAAAAAGCACCAAAAGTTGTCATCCACTCGTTAAAGTGCGCTACTACTTGGTGCTTTGCATTTAATTTGAAAAATCTATAATAACTTTCAATAATTATTCCTGTCGAATATCCAAACATGGATGATTCGTCGTAATCGCCATAAGCTGCTATCGAATTTACTCCCACTTGCTCCCAAATATGACCATAAATTATGTCCTTTTGAGTCATCAAAGGAGTAAAATCTACCAATACTGCAATTGGTTTCCCTGGTATTGTCCATCGTCCAACCCTTATATTTAAACCATATTCAGCTTTAGTAAACAATATCCAATCGTTAAACTTCTGTGGAATTACCTCAAAATAAGGGCTTTCGTTTTCAATCCAAACATCGGGTCCAATAAATATCAATTTATCAGAATGCGTTTCTTGCAGAGTAGCTGCCCTTGTTGACAAAACCGTATAAATACCACCCACCATATTACATACTTCCCAACTTGTCTCAAATATATATTCGGGTTTCAACATTTCTACCATCTATTATAAATTTAAAATAATTGCAAAGATAATATTTTTTTAGCTTACTATCTTGCAAACAGATGATTTGTTATAAACTTTCAAAAAAAATCGAAAGATGAAATTCCATTATTTATCAACAATTGGGTATTATTTGGTCTGTCAACAAAAGTGAATTCAATTGAAATTCAGCAAGATAACAACTTTTTCTTTTCAAGCAAAAAAAATGATTTAAAAAGATATGAAAAATGAACGTTTTCGAACAATTATACATTATCTTTGTCATTATTTTATAAACAAAACATTTACATTCAAAAAAAACTTTATGAAAAAGAAAACTCTATTATTTTCGTTTATTGCTTCTGCCTTATTTGCAAATGCACAGAATTTGGTTATTAATCCAAGTTTCGAAGGTTGGATAAATGGTAAACCCTCGCTATGGGTAGCATCTTCTGGAAACACAAGTTTCACTGTATCTCAAGAAAAAACAATTGTAAGCAATGGCACTAGTGCTTTCAAACTTGTGACCGATGGAACAAATGACGCTGGTTTTCATCAAGTACTACCCGTTACTCCTGGTAAAACTTATACTTTGAGTGTGGATTATTATGTAGCAACTGGCGATGGCACAGATGCAAGTATCAATTGTAATTTTTTAAATGGTACAAAGTATTTGACCGATGCTGAACTTTCGGCCGAAGGAATTCTTGAAAAACTAAAATCAGTAGCTGGAAATCCTTTGTATTTACAAGGAAATATGGGAACATGGCACACATATACATGCGACTTTGTGGCGCCAGCTTCAACTACCGAATTCGATTTTGAAATTCGCTCGCACCGCAATTCTACTGTTATTTTTGATAATCGTTATTTTGGTGAAAAAGTTAAGGCAGGCTTAAGCAACAACACTGCAAATGACTTCAACGTGAAAGTAATAGCTAAAAATATATTGCAAATAAACGCTGAATTAGGTTCAATTGTAGATGTATTTAATGCTTCTGGAGTAAAAGTTCAAACAGCCACACTCACAAGTAATACTCTAAAAACCAATAATTTGCCATGTGGCGTGTATGTTGTAAGTGTAGGTAAAAACTCACAAAAAGTGATTTTACAATAAGCCTTTAGAACCAAGAATAAACACAAAATATTATTTTTATTACTTACATAGCTATTCAAGTTATTCTTTTCAATTATATCAGTTCACGAAGCCGATACCTTTTCAATCAAAACATTGAAATGTATCGGTTTCTTAGCATAAAACACCCAAAATATCAATTTAATTTCAACAGAAAAAAAATCTTTTAATTTAGAGAAAATGTATTGCTTTTGTAATAAATATACATTATCTTTGTCCTCATAATTTAAAAACAATTTATACACTCTAAAAAAAACAAACATCATGAGGAAAATTACTTTATTATTATCATTTGTAGCTTGTGCGTTTTTTGCGCAAGGTCAACTTCTCGTAAATGAAAATTTTGACTATGCTTCTGGGTCCGCTTTGATTGGACAAGGTAGTTGGGCTATTGTAGGAACATCGGTTATTAACCCAATCAATGTAAGTGCCACTTCAATTTCCTACTCTGGTTACCCTTCATCTGGTATTGGACAAGAATTGTCATTGGCTAATAATGGTCAAGATATTACTAAATCTTTTACAGCTCAAAAATCTGGCAGTATTTATTTTTCAGTTCTTGTAAACCTTTCAGCTGCACAAGCTCCAAGTGATTACTTTATTCACTTGGGTGAACCTGGATCAACTTCTGCATATTTTGGTAGAATTTATGCTAAATTAGATGCTGGTAAAATTGCATTTGGTATTGCAAATGCTTCTATTTCAACAAGCGGAGTTGCAACATATACTACATCAATTTATGAATTAAATACAACATATTTAATTGTCGTTAAAGTAGATGTTTTAACAGGTACATCTTCGTTAATTGTTAATCCTGCAATGAGTGCTGAGCCTACAACTGACTGGATTGTTAGTTCAACACCAACTAATGGTGGTGTTGGAGGTCCAACAGTACCTTCTGCAGTTGGTCTTGGTGCTATTAATATTCGACAAGGTTCTTCAACAAATGCTCCAACGTTAAAACTTGATGGTATCCGTGTAGCAACAACTTGGGCAACTTTATTCGACCCAACAGCCACTGTAGCAGCAGGCACTCATAACCCTTCTGCCGCTAATTTCAATGCTACAGTTTCAGGAAAAAACTTATTGGTATCAAACGTAGCAAACGGTACAACTGTTGAAATTTTCTCTGCATTAGGTTCAAAAGTTCAATCATCGGAATTGGTGAACGGAGCAATCACTTTACATAACCTAACTAAAGGTTTGTATGTGGTACGTGTAGGCAAGAATACACAAAAGATTAGACTGTAAATTTAGTCCCTATAAACGGGATATCGAATACTTAATTGACAGTTGATAATAAATAATACCTTCGAGAACTATAATGGTTTTCGAAGGTATTTTTTTTGCCCAAAAAGTGACAAAAAAAGACCTGAACTTTTCAAAAAAAGACCTGAAGTTTTTCAAAAAAGACTTGAAGTTTTTGAAAAAAGACCAGAAGTTTCTTAAAAAAGACTTGAACTTTTATAAAAGTATACCAAAATTGTTTTTTTCTCAATTTTGATGAGAAATTAGTATCACACAAGACGAAATCAAGAAATACGTATAATTAAATATATATAATAATGGTTAATTTATAGGTAGTAAATGACGAAAAAATAAATTTATTAATCGCAATTACAAAAAAGCATTCAATTTTGGCATAAAAAAAATAAAATAATTATTGTTATAATTCGTAAATTTGCTATCTTTGTGCAATTCTTCTATAAAAATCTTACTGTGAATACATTACAAACCTATAACACAAAATTATACACTATCATATTATTAATTTAAAAATCAATTATCATGAAAAAACTTTTATTTATTTCGTTATTATTACTGATGGCAAATATTTTGTCAGCAGAAATTTCAAAAACAATTGATGTAACGATTCCAGGCAAGTTAGACTCATTGCTATCATTAACAGAGAAAAAAACAGTTACCAACTTAATTGTAACTGGTTCAATTGATGCTAGGGATATAAAATGTATGCGTGATTCATTACAAAAACTAGCCGTTTTGGATTTAAGTGCAGTTAGCATTATGGCATATAATGGAACTGATGGACCTTCGGGAGCAACAAAATGGTACACAGAAAATGTATTACCTGAAAATTCCTTTACAGTGAATGACTCAACAGGAAAAAACTCACTTAAAACGATTATTTTACCAAATTCAATAAATAAAATTGCACCATTTGCGTTTACAAATTGTACTGGTTTAAATAATTTAACTATAGGTAAATCTGTGACTTTTATTGCCGTGTCTGCTTTTGAAAATTGCAAATCTCTAATAAGCTTAGTTATTCCCAATTTAGTTACTTCAATTAAGAATAACGCTTTTCGTAATTGTAATAACCTAACTAGTTTGACTTTAGGCAATTCTGTAAATTCAATCGGTGATGGTGCATTCTTTAATTGTAGTAAACTAATAAGTGTAAATATTCCAGATAGTGTAACTTCTATTGGAGGATCATGTTTTGCAAATGATAGTCTTTTAACAAGTGTCAAAATATCAAAATCGATGACTTCAATTGGATATTATGCATTTGAAAACTGCCTTAATTTAACGTCTGTGTATGCTTATCCAACTACTCCTGTAATTTTAGAAGGTGGTTCAAATGTATTTGGAGGGGTAAGTACCAGTTTATGCAAATTGTATGTACCTTCAGGCACAAAAGCTGCTTATAAGGCTGCTAGCCAATGGGGTGATTTTGAAAACATAATAGAAATTACAACTGCATTGACAAAATATAATAATGAAGTATTGAGTTTATTTCCAAATCCGGTATCAGATTTCATTACTGTAAAAGGTATTGAAGAAGTTTCAAATCTTACTATAGTTGACTTGAATGGAAAAACATTGCTAAGCAAACAAATTAAAGAGAATGAAAATATATCAGTTCAGACGCTTTCAAATGGCATTTACTGTGCAAAAATAACTACGAATAAAGGAACAAAAAATATCAAATTGATAAAGAAATAGGTTTTCTTTACAAGAATTATTTACGACCCCTGTTCATATAATGAGACAGGGGTCATTATTTTAAAACCTGTTGGATATTATTCTAAAAATAAAACTGAACTAATGAAACGAATTATTATAATTATATTTATTTTAGCCACCACACTAACAGTATTTGCTCAGAATCAAGTTTATCGTTTATTAATTGGCACTTATACCAACACAGGTAAAAGTGAGGGCGTTTACTCCTACTCTATTGATATGAAATTGGCATTAATAACACAAAAATCGGTGACAAAAGGAATAACAAATCCAAGTTTTTTGAATATTAGTGCCGATGGAAAATTTGTATATGCAGTAAGCGAAAGTGCAAATGGAAGTGCAGCAAATGCTTTTTTGCTTGATAAAAAAAATGAAAAGCTTCAATTTATCAACACTTCATTGACAAAAAGTAAAGGGCCATGCTATATTTGTAGTACCCCAAAACATGTTTTTACAGCAAATTATGGTGGTGGGAGTATTACTGTTTTTGGTATAAAACCTGATGGTTCGCTGACAGATATTTTACAATTAATTCAACACAAAGGGAAGAGTATCAATTCCGAACGTCAAAACGAGCCACATGTTCATCAGGCTATAATGACTCCCGATAATAAATTTCTACTTTGCAATGACCTTGGTATCGATAAAGTTACTGTATATAATTATAATTCTAAAAACGATAAAAATATCTTATCTCCGTTTGATAGTCTGACTGTTAAGTTAGGAAGTGGTCCGCGCCATCTCACTTTCAGTAAAAACGGAAGATGTATATATTTGTTACAAGAAATTGATGGAACTTTGTCGGTTTTGGAAATAAAAAGAGGTAAATTACGGTTAATTCAAGAAACTACCGTTGATAATAATAAAGATATTGTAAACCGTTCAGCAGATATTCACATTTCTCCCGATGGTAAGTTTGTGTATGCTACCAATAGAGGAACTGCAAATAACATTACTTGTTTTTCGACGAACAATGATGGAAAATTGACTTTTCGTCAACAAATTTCGTCTGGAGGTGTAGGACCACGAAATTTTGCTATTACACCCGATGGTTCATATATTTTTGTTGCCAATCAACAGAGTAATAACATTATAATTTTTGAACGTAATAAAAAGTCTGGAATTTTGACAAATACAGGAAAGCAAATTGAAGTTGGTGCTCCTGTGTGTTTATTATTTTACTAAGTCAATAAATAATTGAAAATTATCAACGTTTGTTACTTCAATGGGGCGTTATTAAAAGTCGAATCTAATTGATTAACAATGATTTAAATTGAATAATTTAACTAATTGCGGCTTTACTCAAACAAAGAGTAAACGCAAAGCCGCTAAGTCTTAAATGCCAGATATTTACAACCAAGAGAAAGAACGCTAAGACAAAAACTTTCAGTTTTTCTTTGCGACTTTGCAACTTAGCGTCTTAGCGTTCAAAAAAAACATTTTTTATAACGAACTATTGTTACTTCATAAAAACAAAATAAACAGCAAGCACTAAACATACAAATGCTGCTAAATGATTCCAGTGTAAACCACCAGTTTTGAACACTACTGTAGAGAATACAATAAATACCAAAAGCGTAATAACTTCTTGAATTATTTTGAGTTGCATTAGAGTAAAAGTGCCACCGTTGCCAATAAATCCAATTCTATTGGCTGGAACTTGAAATGAATATTCTGCTAGTGCAATAAACCATGAAAATAGAACAACACCATACAATGGTAAATTACTAATAGTACCAGTTTGTTGTAACTTTAAGTGTCCATACCAAGCAAACGTCATAAATATATTTGACAGAATTAAAAGCAAGATTGTATATAATGCATTCATAATTTGTAATTTATAGCTCCTAATTGAAAATTTATAAGCATTAAGTTTAAAATAGAAATTATCGCTAATGCTATGGTAAATCAAGCATTTTTTAAAAAATATTTATTTATAGCTCAATTTTTTATAATTAAATATTGTCTGTAAAATTAATGGGTTTAGTATTTTTTTTTGGTAAATAGTCAGTTTTAATATTTTCCATGGCAGCCCACAAACTTTGTCTAACATCAGGATTCCATTTTTCGAGTTCTGAAATTAAGTTTTTAGCATCTCGTCGCGAAGAGTCTTTTTCGAAAGGACAATTTTTTATTTGTTTTTGAAAATCGCGGATACGCTCCATTTCTTTCATTTCTTTCTCAGAAATTAATGCTAGAGGACGTATAATGGTCATGTCGAATTTGTCCATTTTTAATTTTGGAGGCATTGTGCCAAAATGAACCTTGATAAATTATGTTTAGCAATAAAGTTTCAGTAATATCATCCAAATGATGACCCAAAGCTATTTTATTGCATTTCAAAGTCTTTGCAACTTCAAATAAAGCTTTTCGTCTATGCCAAGAGCACAAAAAACATTTCGATTTTCGTGTATCAATTGTTTCGTCAAAATGCGTGATATGATGAACAAATGGAATATCGAACTGTGCAGTAAAGTTTTTCAAATAATCTAAATCGGATTGATACGAAATATTATCAACAGAAATATGAACAGCAGTTAGTTTAAACTTTGGAACAAATATTTTCATTCTTTCGCCCAACAATTCCACTAATGCCAACGAATCTTTACCGCCCGAAAGACCAATAAGAATATGATCATCGTTTTCAATTAATAGGTAATCATTTATGGCTTTTTTAAATTTTTTCGAAATGTTGTTGAGTTTTTTATTGTCTTCTTTGTTAATTTCTAGCATGATTTATGTAAGTTTTGGATACAAAATTACAATAATCATAGCATTCTTTTTGACTCAATGCAAATAAAAAATGTTTTTTATTTTTTTGTATCTTATTTAAGTTTCTGAAATCGTTTTTGTTAGGTGCATTGAAACATGAAATTGAAAAAAAAATCAGATATTTTTTTGTTCAAGTATTTGCATATTCTCAAAAACGCACTATCTTTGCACTGCAATTGAAAAAACAAATTGCTATACAAACTTATGAAATGAAGATTTCATAATTATTTTATTTCAAATTGCGAAAGTAGCTCAGTTGGTATAGCACGACCTTGCCCCAAAAGTAGACACGAAACGACCTTGACAAGGAATTAAATTATTTATCAACAAAAAAATTAATTGCGAAAGTAGCTCAGTTGGTAGAGCACGACCTTGCCCCAAAAGTCGACACGATACGACCTTGACAAGGAATTAAATTATTTATCAACAAAAAAATTAATTGCGAAAGTAGCTCAGTTGGTAGAGC
>CAIWCC010000157.1 GCA_903911085.1 uncultured Bacteroidales bacterium
GCTGACCGTTGGTTCACTAAGTTTAATTTTAAATCAAATATAGACCACTAAGTATAAAACATAAATGTTTTATAGAGAAACAATTGCAATATAAACAAAAACATTTATGTTTTTCCTTAGTGTTTTTTTTTCAGCTAATATTCTTAGTGTAACTCAGTGCACTTAGTATCTTAGTGGTGAATCTTAATTCTTTGTTTTTGAGTACAATAATCATTTAATCAATATAAACTCTAATAAGTTTATCTGCAAACGTTTGCATTTTCAAAAAACTCAAAACAGTTAACCGATGACACTATAGTTATCAATTACATCTTTAACAGAACCATGAATTAATAATAAATTTTTAGCTAATTCATAATCTACATCTAGCTCGTCCACTATCATGCGTGCACCACGATCAATAAGTTTAGCATTCGACAGTTGCATATTCACCATTTTGTTGCCTTTTACGCGCCCCAATTTTATCATTGTTACCGTTGTAATCATATTTAAAATCAACTTTTGTGCAGTACCTGATTTTAAACGAGTGCTACCAGTTACAAATTCAGGTTCTACAATAGCCTCAATTTTAATTTCCGCTTCTTGTGCTATAGGTGAATTGGGATTGCATGAAACCGATGCCGTAAGAATTCCATTGGCACGTGCATTTCGTAAAGCACCGATTACATAAGGTGTTGTGCCTGAAGCAGCAATGCCAATCACTGTGTCATTTCTATTTATCTTATGTTCAACTAGTTCCTCCCAGCCTTTATTGAGATCATCTTCCGCATTTTCTACCGGATTGCGTAATGCTCGCTCACCACCAGCAATTAATCCTACCACCAAATGTGGCGACATGCCAAAGGTGGGTGGAATTTCGGAAGCATCAAGCACACCAAGCCGACCACTAGTGCCAGCACCCAAATAAAATATACGTCCACCGCGCTTCATTCTCACAACAATTTTTTCGACCAATGCTTCAATTTCAGGTATTGCTTTTTCGACAGCATAAGGCACTTTTTTGTCTTCCTCGTTCATCTCATTAAGTAATTGACTCACTGTTTTTTTGTCAAGATCATTATGCAATGAAGGTTGTTCGGTTATTTTTATGAATGAATGACTCCCAATGCTTAAACCCCCAACCCCTAAAGGGGAGTTGAAGTTAGTATCGGTTTGTTTATTCTCGTTATTCTCTTTTATTTTCATAGGTAATATCTCTTATTCCCCTTAAGGGATTAGGGGTCTTTTATGATACTCAACCAGCCCATTCATAGGACTTTGAACAATTTCAGAAATTGCAATTCCACGTTCGGAAGCAACTATTTCGAGAGTGTCGCGGAAGTGAAATGCTATAGAACCAACGAATCCTACTTTTTTGTTTTCAAAATCATATTGCATTACATTTCGCACAAAAAATGCATCAAAACTATCGTACACAATATTAAATATTGACGGTTCATCGATGTGTTCAAGTATAAATGGTGTCAATTTTGCTAAAAACCGATTTGGGAATGCTTGTTTGTATACATTGTCGAGAATTATAGCTGGCGTTAATTTATAGTCGCTCAGTAATTTATCTTTCAGTTTTGGCGTAAGTTGATTTTTTAAACAATCGGCAATGAGCGTTTTTCCAAGTACAGCTCCACTTCCTTCATCTCCCAAAATAAAGCCTAACGGGGATACATTTTCCACAATTTCAGTCCCATTGTAGAAACACGAATTTGAACCTGTTCCTAAAATACAAGCAATGCCATCATTACTAGCAAACAGAGCGCGTGCTGCACCTAACAAATCACTTTCTACCTCAATATCAGCTTTATTGAAGTGTGAGATTAATGCCGAAATAACTAACTGCTTTTTTTCGGGAAAAGAACATCCTGCTCCATAGAAATAGATTTTTTGGATGTTTAAATCTTTTAGCTCTGGAACAAGATTTATTTCAATTTCAATCGCAATTTCTTCTTGTGTTTGATAAAAAGGATTAATTCCTTTTGTGTAAACATGTTTCAAAACAACTGCATTGTCAAGTACACACCAATCTGTTTTAGTGGAACCGCTATCGGCAATTAGTATCATAATTTTATCTTTTATTTATCATTCAAATTTGACTGCAAAAGAACATAAAAATACTCACTCAACCAAAACAATATTGTATAAAACTCATATTATCTGCAAACGTTTGTATTGACTTTTGTACATAAAAAAAAAGAACTACTTTTGCCGTCTAAATTTCAACAGTCAGATAGTATAGAACAAGGACAAATTAGTGTTCACAATTACTTTTTCTCATCCTTATAATTAGAAAAAGCAAGTATTTGAAATAAAATTGAATGCTGTCCGAATTCACTATTTGATATTTAAAGATATAAATAATATAACACAGAAAATATGAAAACTGATACTAACATAAACTCCTCACAATCAATGTCAAAACAATCGAGTGATTCTTTAATCAACTGCTTTATTGCATACACCGATACAGCACAAGCCGAAAAGACAGCAAAAAACTTATTGCAATCTAAACTTGTGAATACGATTTATTTGCTTTGCAATTCTGCATTAAAATCAAGTATTGAAGGTTGCGAGTTTCTTCAAATTGATTCGTTGCAAAGTAGCGAAACAGTGCAAAAAATTGCAGCGAAATCAACTACACAGTTCTCGTTAATCTATACCAAAAACAGTGCGCTTGAACTTGGTCAGTACGCTTTGGAGAGGTTTTTTTATATTGCTCAAAGTACAAATGCAGGGTTGGTATATGCTGATTATTATCAAATTGCAGAAGGAGTGCGCTCCAATCTTCCACTAATCGATTATCAAGAAGGAAGCTTGCGCGATGATTTCAATTTTGGTTCTGTACTGTTCTACAACTCCGAAAATTTAAAAAAAGCAGTTGCTGAAACTACCGATAAATATGAATTTGCAGGACTTTATAACCTCCGTTTAAAAGTTTCGCAACAAGCAGAGTTATTTCATATTAACGAGTACTTGTATTCTGAAATTGAGCTTGATACACGCAAAAGTGGAGAGAAGCAATTCGATTATGTTGACCCAAAAAATCGTGCAGTTCAAATTGAAATGGAAGCAGCTTGCACCGACCATTTGAAGAAAATTGGTGCATATTTGGCGCCTGTATTTAAGGATATTGCATTCGACGAAGGAAGTTTCCCTGTAGAAGCATCTGTTATTATTCCTATTCGCAACCGTGTGAAAACTGTTGAAGATGCCATAAAATCGGTATTATTACAAAAAACAAGTTTTCCATTCAACTTAATTATTGTAGATAATTTTTCGAACGATGGAACAACTGAAATTATAGAACATTATGCAGCACTCGACAATAGAATAATACATATTATCCCCACACGTAACGATTTGGGCATAGGTGGTTGTTGGAATGTTGGTGTTGATAGCGATAAATGTGGAAAATTTGCAGTTCAATTGGATAGCGACGATGTTTATAAAGATGAAAATACTTTGCAAATTATTGTTGATGCGTTCTACGCACAAAATTGCGCAATGGTAATTGGCTCGTACACCATGACCAATTTTAAAATGGAAACTATTCCTCCAGGACTCATCGACCACAAAGAATGGACACCTCAAAATGGAAGAAACAATGCGTTGCGAATCAATGGATTGGGAGCACCACGCGCATTTTACACACCAGTACTTCGTAGCATAAAAGTTCCAAATACTAGTTATGGCGAAGATTATGCGTTGGGACTAGGTATAAGCCGCAATTATCAAATAGGACGTATTTACGAATCGGTTTACTTATGTCGCCGATGGGATGAAAACTCTGATGCTGAATTAGATGTGGTAAAAATGAATGGTCATAATTTGTATAAAGACAAAATTAGAACCATTGAGCTCAAAGCCCGCAAAAACAAATAAATCGAGGTATTGCTTTTTCAAACTATTGAAAAAAATTGAATTTGAGCAATTTATATTGAAAAGGAATAAATCTTATTATAAGTCAGTGGATGGAAATAATGTCGTATTTATTGTATTAAAAAGAAAAAGAATGGAACGCGGATAAACGCTGATTGAGCGGATAAAAAAAAACGGATTTTAATTCCGATAAATCGGAATGATTTTCAATAGCTTAGGTATTATCAGTCATGTTTACATGACTTTAATCAGTTCTCAATCCGTTTAAATATTATCCGTGTTTATCCGCTTGATCCGTCAAATCCGTGTTCTATTCTTTTTTATTTTTACGACATTATATTTTGTCCATTACTTATTATAAAGAATTATTTCTTTCCAAAAGTATTAAATTTGTAGGTAAACGCAAGTATTGCAAAACTTTTTAGGGTGTTGAATTGCTGATCTTCAACATAGTTGCTCGCTATCAGTTGAGTTACACTCAATTGTTGCTGCAAAATATCATTTAAGAGCAAAGTAATAGTACCAGCTTTATATTTCAATATTGATTTATTAATTTCGATATTCCACAGAAACTCATTTCTATCATATTGTGTTGAATATCCTGAAAGTCTCCGAAAATTGAGGCCTGAACTGATGTTCCATGATGCGGGTAAAGTAAATTGTGCAGTAACAATACCACCAATTGAAGTGTTATTTTTTGGGGCCATATTTTCCAACGAATAAGTAGTTGTACTCAATTGATATGAACCTTTTGTAATAATATACAGCCATTCCCACTTATAACTCAAACTCAAATCTTCGTGTATCGACATAGTTGTAGCAACGTTTTTTACACTGCTCGACGATTTTCCAACAGACGAAAAACCAATTGTATTCCTCACACTTGCCTGTGTATAATTATTTATTTGAAAGTTTTTTGAAATTGGTCGATTGTACATAACCATAGTATTGGCGTTCCACGAGCCTGATTGATTGATAGGCGAAGTGGTTTTTATTCCTGTTGTGTCATTATAACTTGTATAATTTATAATATCATTCAGAATATAATTTCCTTCAACGTTAATCTGAAACGATTCTTGTTTTTCGCGTTTGTTAGTATTGTATCGTAAGCGCGACCAATGCGTAAATTGGGGTGATAAATTTGGATTTCCAACACGGATATTAGTAGGATTTGATTCGTTGCGCGATGGGTCTAGTTGACTTATTGAAGGTGACTCTGAGCGTCCTCTATAATCGAAACGAAGACTTTTACCTTTGCCAATAGTGTACATCAAATAACCATTTGGGGCATAATTAAATGTCAGCAGTCCAGGAAAATAAGTTATTATTGAATCGTTTCCAGACGGTGAACCATTTTGTATATAGGTTCTACTTCGTATATAGTTTGGATTATAATCGAGACCAATAGTATAAACCACTTTTTTCAACATACCACGGTAACTAACACCTAATTGCTGGGTTAATGATAAGTTATTCAGACTTCTACTGTATGGTAAATCCAAAACTGTGTATTCTCCAGTGATTGGGTCTGGTTTAAAATTATTGATAATATTATCGTTTGTACTTGACCGAATCCAATAAACAAATTGCAAAAAATGTTTTGGAGTAATTGGTTCAACATAAGATAGATACATCCTATTATTAAAATTGGCAGTATTGTTTTCCCATTGTTGATTTCGTTTAACCGATTGACTTCCTACTTTGTTGCGGTAATAAAAATATGCTGCATTAGTTGTTCCCGAACCGTCGTTGTTTGTGTATCGCGAGTCGATGCTCATGGATAATTTACGTCCTTTTTTTTCGAAATCGCGCGATACAGTAAACGTACCACCAAAAGATATTCCTGGTGTATTTGAGGTACGTATATAACGATTCAAATTCACAGAATCGCGATTTATATTTCCAGCTTGTAGTAAGGTATAACCAGTGTCGTAGCGGGTATTAGTGGATATTGAACCAGATGGATTGAACGAAAACACCCAACCTTTAATCGAACGATTTTCAATTTTGGCACTGAAACGTAACCCTGTTTCACGAGTTGTTTGATTAATAGTATCTGTTTGAAAGGAAGTACTGTCTTTTAATAAATACTGACGAATGGAAGTGCGTCGTAAAATCCTTTCGTTGAAGCCATAAGACAAATCGCTATTGTATGTCCATGGTGTTTTTTTTTCATCTTTGCCCGAAGAGTAATTTAATCCAACAGAAAACGACGAATTTAATCCGGGCTTACCACTACCACTGGAACTGCCGCCACCACCTACGCTCATTCCGTTGATATTGTTACCATTAGCCACAATACCAAGTTGCGATTCGTTAATCAATCGGGCAGCAAAACTATTTACTGAATATCGCAAAATATTGTCCTCAACTCCTTTTAGTTCCGAACCACCACCAAGATTATTGCTCACCAGCCAGCCACGTTTTTTGTCCTTTTGAATAGTAATATTTATCACAACGTTTTCCTCACCATCATCAACGCCCGTAAGTTTAGAAAGCTCTGATTTATCGTCAATTATCTGCAATTTATCCATTATACTTGCAGGAATATTTTTGATGGAAAGATTGGGATTGCTACGAAAAAAATCTTTGCCATCCACCATCACTCTTTTAACTTCTTTGCCATTTACCAAAATTTTTCCTTCTTCGCTAATGGTAATTCCAGGCAGTTTTTTAAGTAAATCTTCAACTACCGCATTTTGTTGCAATTTGTAAGCCGCAGAATTATATTCCAAAGTGTCGGTTTTCACCTCCATTTCGGCGCGTTTACCTACAACAATAGTTTCGGATAGTTTTACCGATTTTTCGTTGAGGTAAATGTCTGGTAATATGGATTTTGGATTGGCTTTTACAGTCTGATAAATAGTTTCATATCCCAAACACGAAATCAAAAGCAAATATTCTTTTTCCGATTCTAATCGTAGTTTATATTGTCCGTTTTCGTTGGTAGTTGTTCCCATAATAAAAGTGCTATCTTTTATCGCAAGCAAGCGGATGGAAGCAAATGGCAAAGCAATATCCTGACTTTCGCCCATAACAAGCACTTTGCCAGTCATTTGAATGCTGGCTAAATTATCTTGAGATTGACAAAAACTGTCTACCACAATAGTGAATAGAAATACTAAACCTAATAAATATTTTGTGAAATCCATGTTAATTCTTAATTGCACATACAATTTATTACCAAGAAGTTGTTAGAACAATTGCTCGTTTTCAGAACTTCTTAGATGATTGAATGATGGGAATAAATGTATGTTTTTTTTGGACGAACAAAGATAATCAACTTTATTGTTATTACATCTTATATGTTCTGTTGGCGAAAGCTATTTTTTATAACAAGTTGGATAAACAAACCTTAAATAGAGTTAGTAAGTTCGACAAACGTTTATTAAACAATGAATTATAAATTTGAAAAACTGTAAACGCAATTTTCAGTATGAATCTTTATTTCAAATAAATATTCATTCTGAAAATTTATGATTCTGGATTTAGTTCGCCAGCCTATTTCTCCACCTGTTTTTCAAGTTTTTATGGAATGTCGCCTAAAGAATACATTTATCAAAAACAAACTCAAACTGTTACACCAAAGTTTTAGATTTAATGATGAACATAATGTGTTAAGTAAGTGGAAGGAAATAATGTCGTATTTATTGTGTTAAATAGAAAAAGAATGGAACGCGGATAAACGCTGATTGAGCGGATAAAAAAACGGATTTTAATTATCTCCCGTTGGTCGATGACCGTTGGTTCCGATAAATCGGAATGATTTTCAATTGCTTAGGTATTATCAGTCATGTTTACATGACTTTAATCAGTTCTCAATCCGTTTAAATAATCCGTATTTATCCGCTTAATCCGTCAAATCCGCGTGCTATTCTTTTTTATTTTTACGACATTATATATTGTTCATTACTTATCAATTTATGCCAAGCATTAAACTCTTACACTTTATCATTCAGCTTTATAGACTCAAAGTATCGTTTTAGGTAGATAATAACGAAACTTGTGAGCGGAATGCCAATGAAAAAAACCAGACTAACTTTGTGTTCTGATTTTCAATGTCATTGAATTTGTATTTTAGTATAAACGTAGCGTTACAAACGCTTCACCAATAACCCTTCGTTACAAACGAGGGGGAGAGTGTTCGCCATAAAGAGTAGAATGAGCAGCAGCAAAGCGTACCGAAGGTTCCGTTCAACAAGGACTTAATTTTGCGTTTAAGCGAAAGCCAATTCAAGCTTGCTTGAGAATTGGCTGAGCGTAGCAAAATCAGCGCAGCTAAATCGCAACACCCCGTCAAGAGCAGTGCTTGACGGGGTGTTTTGCGTTCGTGGGGTTGCGTTTAAGTCCTATGATGTTAGCAGCCGTAGTTTCTTGTCGTTCAGTTGTTTCGACTTCAGTTGTTTTAGTGAGCTTCCATCCGAAAACCACTTTTCAGTCTTTTGTTTTTGTTTTTTCTTTTCGTGTCATAAAGCGATATAAAATCCGCCAATAAAGAAAGACTTTTATAGTTTGTAATATAATTATTAGCCAATAAATATTCTCAAGCTTTTCCGAAAACAATATCACAAAAACTAAAATATTGAATGGAAAAGTAATAGAATACAAAAACATGAAAGTCGCTGAGTTATAGTCGAAATGCAAAAAGTTACTGTCTGGATATGAAGATATTTGCATCAAAGTGCCCAAACATATCCAAAGGAAACTAATTATAAAACTTTTTGTCTTTGTATTCATGTTGTTGTTTTTCTTTCTTTTTGTCGCTGTCAAAATGTAAAAAAGTTATCGAAATAATCAAAATCGAAGTCGATTTTTTTCTTGTAAGCATTCTCTCGACAACTCGAAACGGGTTTTCTCTTTTTTCGAGTTGTCAGAGAGAGTTTGTTTTGTTCTTTCTTGTCTTTCTTTCTTGTCGAAATGCGATTTCAGTCCGAAAACGAGCAAATTCACTCTACTCCAAAGTCGATTTTCGTGGTTTTCAGTCGTTGTCAATCATAGTCGAAAAGCTAAAATTTGAATTCTTTCCTTAGAAAATCTGCGAGGAATTGTCCGCCAAGCAAAAGTCCGAAAATGAGCGATTTCTGTCGTTACAGATTCGTCTGGTTATGTCGTAAAAGCGGACAGTTCGTCAAAGATTTTTCAACCAACAAGTCGGTTTTTTTCTTTTTTTACTATGGCGCATAACGACTAAGGCTAAGCGCATTTGGCGGTTTGCGGGAGCATTCGCTGTCGCCAAGCGACAAAGTGAATGCGGGTGCAAAACCTGCTAAATGCACGTCACCTAGCCAATGCGCTTAGGCGCGTGTTAGGGGCTGTTTTTTTTGTTTTAGTTAGTCTGTCATTTTAGCTTTCGTGTTGTCCAACAGTAATTACTTTGTTATTTCTAAATTTTATGTCGAGATAATCTGGGTCAATCCCAAATAAACCTGGTTTAAAACCAAGATAATAACTCCAATAATCTTCTTCTTTCCAACCATCAGGCTCACCTAGTATTTCAATTACTTCTTTTTTCGTTTTTCCGATTAAAATTTTACTGTCAATTATGTCTCCAGATAGTTCATAACGTTTCTCACTGTCTGACACCCATTTTTGTTTGTTGAAGTCATGAGTTGGATAGTAAGAAGCACTAAAGACAAATGCTAATATAATTAAAACATAAATAAATGGAGTGACAAAAATAGTCGTAAGCCATGTTGCAATCTTTCGCTTCTTGCTGTCTGTAATAAGTTTCTTAAACAACCAATGCCAGAAAAAGAAAGTAACAATTCCTATAATAATGATTATGAAATAAACCTCAATGCTAAATCCAAAAAGTTGTGGTATGTAAAGTAAATGATTCATATTCTTCTCGTCAAGTTAATTAAAATTGATTGTTTTGTCGGATTTCATTTTCTCAATCCCATTTCAAAATATGCGTGTTTTTCACAGTAAACCACTCCTCGTAGAGAAAGATTCTCGCAGTTATTCCATATACACTTTCTTGTTAAGTCAATTCCTCTTGTTTTCTTCAAAAGTTCAACGCGAAATTCGCTGTCGTCAAAACTTTCCCAATTATCAATAGTTTCAAGTCTTACAAAAAACTGAGTCTGATATTTATCCCATTTGTCAAGTCGCCAGAAAGTTTTGTCTTGTTTGTGTTGATACAATTCAAACCAACCTTTGTCGTCAACAAAGTCGAATTCAGTCTTGATTAATTCAAGTAGTTTCTGGTCTGTATAATAGATTCTGTCTGTCATCTTTTCTTTTTCTAAAGTAGCCCCTAACACATAAATATACCTAGTAAAAATTAGCTATACCCAGTTAACTGGACATATATCGCATTTATCTATAAGTGAGTGTTTATTTATGTTGCTGAAATACAACACAATGAATTTTCTCTTGATATTTGTTCTACTAAGCATATCCAACCTGTTAATAAGCTCTTATGTTCTTATTTTTTGTTGTTTAATTAATTTAATTGTCAAAGATAAATACTATTTTTTACATTATCACTATTTTTACTAATTTATCCTTTTTCCCCTTTTTCCCCTTTTTCCCCCTCGTTTCCAAACGAGGGGGAATTGGTTATTTGTTTACAACAAAGAGTTCTATTTTCCTCCTCCCCCTCGTTTCCAAACGAGGGGTTAATTGGTTATTTGTTTATAACAAAGCATTAAATAATATCAATTTCAATAATACTACTCAATCCAGCATAATTTCTGGCAGAACTGTACAAATAATCTTCAGCTCTGGCAACCAATCCAGTTTTTACAGGGTTTTCGTGTATATAGTTGATGCGCTGATTTATCATCTCATTTGTATTTAATTCGATGGGATGACTTTTATCTTGCCAGAACCTATACTTTTCGATTCGATTATCAAATTTACCGGCATATTGAAACCTGTACAACATCCATTCTTTCCTGCTTTCGGGCATAAGTTCTATATCTTTAAGCACTGCTTTGGCTGTGAATTTCTTGTAATCACGCAGAAAGTCACTCATTTTTACTGGTGCTTCAACACTACAAATTAAATGAATATGATTGGTCATCAAACACCA
>CAIWCC010000158.1 GCA_903911085.1 uncultured Bacteroidales bacterium
ACGATAACTCTGTAGTATTATTTCTTGTTTTGTATACATGTTTATCATTCTTTTATAACGAAATTTTTATTCGTTAAGATGAAATCACTGGTATACTTTTCAATTAATGGGTGGTACCTTTTTCAATTAATATATACAAATTATCAACTATCAACTGTCAATTATCAATTATCAACTGTCAACTGTCAATTATCAATTATTCAACAACCATTTCCAAACCGGAATCACTTCAATACACTCTCCTTGTTCCAAAATAGTTTCCTCATCATCCTTAGTGATAATCAACATTTTTTTAATTTCCAAATGTTTCCTCATTTTTAGGAGTCCGCCCACTTCACGTTTGCGGGTTTCCACATCACCCATACTATAGCAAACTTGTACTGCCAATTGTTCTTCCAATACATAAAAGTCCACTTCTACACCCTGTTGATAAAAATAAACGTCATTACCATACAAACGATGCAATTGGATGGCAACTTGATTCTCTAACAAAGACGTGAAAGGATCTACCAAAAACAAATTCAACAAACCGTTGTCAATAAAATAGTATTTTTTGTTTGCTTCCTTTTCCGCCAACTTTGCTGAAATGTTTTCTATCGAAAATATCAACCAGGTTTCCTTTAAATAACCCAAATAATCAATCACTGTATCAGTACTAACTTTTTTCCCCGAAGCGGAAACAACATTCGCCAATCGATTAAATGAAGTAGCTTGTTTTACACTCTCAGCCAATTTACGTATCAGTACACGTAAAGCAAAATCATTCCTCACTTGGTAACGACTAATCAAATCTCCAAAATATATTTTCTGATACAAACTACTTAGCCAAGCCCTCTTGTCGTCAATATGTATCAATTCAGGCAATCCACCATATCTAAAATATGTCTCATACGCCTTCACAATTTCCGTACGATAGCGATACAAATAATTATTATCAGTCTGGTCAATACCAATAAGTCCAAGATACTCCTTAAAAGAATAAGGATACACATTTTGAATCATAAACCGGCCACCCAAGGTAGTAGCAATCTCGCTACTAAGCATTTTGGCATTACTTCCTGTTATATAAACCCTATAACCTTGATCAGCAAGCCGTCGGGCAAATTTTTCCCAATTATCTACGATTTGAATCTCATCCAGAAAAAAAATTGGCTTACAGTCAAACATTTCTTCATAGCAAATCTTTATTCGGTCCAAATCTTCGATTGACAAAAAAGAAATGCGATCATCCTCAAAATTAAAATAAAGTATTTCATCAATAGAATGACCTGTATCCAACAAATGACGTATTTGTTGAAACATCAAGTAGGATTTTCCAACACGCCGCAAACCCACATACACATAATTAATTTGATCCTCAATGATATAAGGACGCAACTGAAAAGTTACTTCAACTACCTTGTGTTGATACTCAAATATTAATAGTTTTACAATATCCTTTTCCATAATAATTCACTTTTATCGCTTATAATCGACAAAAATACATATTATTTATCGATTATACAAAACAATTCATCCCCATCTAATATTTATACGTTTATCACTATTTGAATAATTTCTTAATTATCAATTATTAATTATCAATTGTCAATCCCTCAAACAACCAATAGGAACAACCAAAACACCATCATTACGTTTATATGCAAATTGACCGCCCGTTAACACCATCAAGAATGAAGCCTCACCCATTTTATTTTCATCAATTTTAGCTTTTAGCGACAATAAGTTTTTTGCTGCCTCTTCAATCTGTTTATTCCCTAATTTAACCTCTATTGCCGCCCAACGACCGTCTCTTAATCTGACAATCAAATCTGATTCCAATTCACTTTTATCTCGATAATGAAACACATCGCCATCTAATGATTGAGCATAAACTCGAACATCGCGAGTACATAAAGATTCAAATAGGAAACCAAAAGTCTTAAAATCACTCAAAATACCATCAGGGTTAGTTCGTAGCACTGCAGTAGCAATCGAAGGATCTACAAAATGTCGTTTTGCTGAAGTACGAATTGCCGTTTTTGAACGCAAAGATGGCGACCAAGCAGGTAAATCTTCCACCACAAAAATTCGTCTCAAAGCATTTAAGTACGAACTTATCGTTTTATCTGAGATGCTTGCATCTGTCGCTTCAATATCATTTTTAATCGTATCAATTGAAGCCATTGTTGCCACATTTCTTGCCAACGAACGCAATAACATTCTTACCCTCTCAGGATTTTTCTCAATATTATCAACTCTCGACACATCATAATTTATAACAGCCTCCACATAATCCCTTGCCATGCGCAATGCCGGAGTTTTATCTAACTTTATGCTGGCAGGCCATCCACCTCTGCATAAAGCAAATGCAATTTCCTCTATCGTCAAATCTGAAGTTGCCTCCACATCCTTACTCCCATCAAATAGTGATCGTAATGATACCAATCCATTCGATTCACGTGACTCAAAAAGACTCATAGGACGCATCAATAAGCGAGAAATTCGCCCAGTACCAGTATGTGCAGTTACATTGTCGCTTGGCACAGCTGAACCTGTCAAAATAAACTGACCCACCACTGCCCTTTTATCAACTTCAAATCGAATGGCATCCCACAACACTGGAGCAATTTGCCACTCATCAATCAACCTTGGTGAATTCCCTTTGAGCAATAACGATGGTTTTGTATCGGCCATCGCCTGATAGGATGCCGTATTATCTGGATCCTGCATATACAAAACACTTTGAGAAATATTTGACGCAGTACGAGTTTTTCCACACCACTTAGCACCTTCTATCAACACTGCCCCAGCCGATTGTAATGCAATTTGTAATTCTTGATCGCATAATCGCAATAAATAAGATGTGTCATTCATTATTTATATATTTTCAATTTGTTGCAAATATAAGACAAATTTCTGATTTGACAACCTTACACTTCCGAATATGGCAAGCTTTTACTTCCTAATTTGGCGAACTTTTACTTCCAATGTTGGCTGTTTTAAATAAAAAAATGCCACTATAATCCAATTTCTGAACAAACCTGCTATGCCGCATCTCTACCTTGTCAATTTCATTCTTAATACAAAAATCCAAACAACCACAATGGAACCTTATTATCAAACCCATATTCAATATCATCCGCAGCGATATAAGCATCAGGTAAAAATTCAATTTGTCGTTTATTTTTACTTTTACCCCCTACTTCAAAAGTATATTTCCCATCAATCAAAAAATCACTTTGCTCCGAGTACTCTACCAAGTATTTAAATCGCAGTTGATTAGCAAAAAAAGTTTCGCGCATATTACCCACATCCATTGCCCACCCTTTTAAAGTGTACATTAAATTACTGTTCTCCATATATAGCTTGTCTGGTTTTTGCAACAAACTTATACCATAGGCATCCTTATAAATTGAATAAACCAAATGTGACTCGTTCAAATAAAATAGGTAAGTGAGCAAAGTTTGTCGATTAATACCGATTCTCTCGCTCAATTTTGACACATTCGGAATAAATGGTGCCGATTCGGACACGATAAGCAATAACTGCTTGAGTTTTTTTACATACTGGACATCAACCCCTCGTAAAAGAGGTAGCTCAACCTCCAAAATCATATTGATTACTTCCTCCAAACGAATATGATATGATTCATTTTCTTCCTTATAAAATGGATAGTATCCGTGCTTTAAATAATTTTGGAAATGCTGGAGAGGTTTAATTTTCGCCAATATTTCTACCGAGATGGAATAATGATGCTGCAATAAATATGTCAATTCCAATGGTTTAAAATCCATGCCTAGTTCCATATTCAAATACTCTCTGAACGATAAACCCTGCATAGTATATACCACCGCCCTACGACTTAAATCTGAACGAGCATTTAAAATCTCCAGCAACGAAGAACCTGTAAATACCACTTTAAGTTCTGGATAATCATCATATAAATTTTTTATTTCAATCGACCATTGTGGATATTTGTGAACCTCATCCAAAAAAAGATACCTACCTCCTCTTTTCACAAATTTATCTACCAAATCTATCAATTTATGCTCACTAAACCAAATACTATCCAAACTCACATACAAAGTCGATTGAATTTCAGACAGTAAATGAAGTTTTATATATTGCAATAGCAGTGTTGTTTTTCCTACACCTCTTGCTCCTTTTATCCCTATTAATCGAGCATTCCAATTTATATCAGACATGATACTGCGCACAAAACGCACTTCTGTAAGGGATATCTTCTTTAAGTATTTTTCAACCAATAGCTCCATGGCATTTATTATTTTGCCACAAAGATACACTATTTGGTTGCTCCAACAAACAAAATTACCAAAAATTTGTACACTACATCAACCAATTTGCATTCTCCCAAAAAAAATCTTAATCAATGTACAGACGTAGCATGCCGCGTCTCTAAATTATCAATTATCAATTATTAATTCTTAATTCTTAATTGATAAAATATATTCCACATAAAACGCCGTAACATCAATTTTTTCCGACAACATTCGCTGCCTCCTTATTTCCCAAATCGCTTTCAGGTTAGGCAATGCCAATAATTCTTCTATTTTTGCTTGCATGGCATCAAAGTACTCAGGCAAAAAACCATAAGTCAAACTATACACATGTTCCTCCTCTTCCAAATACGAAATCTTGCCCACAAAAGTATTACACCGAATGGCAGGAGTACCCAATACTGCTGCCTCCGAAGTCATAGTCTGACTATCACCTACTAACATGGTAGCATAATAAAGCAATGAATGTACTTTTTCGGGAGAAATTACCAATTGATACTTTTTAAATTCAGCATCAATACTTCTTTCGGTAGTAATAAATACCCTACCACGTTTTTCTAAAAACCCAATAAGTCTGCGTTTATTTTCCAGCGAAAGACCCTGAACTCCAACATCATGATGCGCTTTAAAAGCATTAAAGCGTAGCACGAAATATGTTTCACCCGCCTTCACTCCTATTTCCGACAATACCGATGCATCTGGCGTAAAACGGTTTGGATGCAAATAAGCAAGTTCATGATAACCATTATATGGAATGTTTTTTTTGTAGCACGCACAGTGCAAGCTGGACTCAATACCACATTGGCAAAAGTGTGAGAATATAAAACAAATAGAGGTTCCACTGCATCATCGTCATCATCAAGTACTATGCTTTTCATTTGTGTCAACCTCGACACCTGTGGTAAAGTAATAGAAGTGCCAAAACCAATATCTATTTTCTTGGAAACCACCAACCACCACATTTTCAAGTTGTACATTACTTGCCAAAACATTTTACCACGCAAGGAATCCTTTTTGCCACCCAAATACAAAAAAGGAATATCATATTTCTGTTACAACACTATAGACGACGGAATCTCTCTAACAGTAACGTACACCCTATGCCCACGTTTCACCAAGTCGAAATAAGTATTTCGAACCAAGTGTACGTGTGCTGGATGTGCTATATCAATTAATATGTTCATTCTTCGTAGAGACGCACTGAGTGCGTCTGTTTTACGAACTGAGTGCGTTATGCACGGAGTGCGTCTATTTATGCATAACGTGCATCGGTTTATATTGTAAAAACGTCCATCAAAGTGTGGTTAGTTTTGATCAATAAATGATTAAAACTAATTTCGGGATTTGTATAATCATACCCACTATAAACTCTTAAGAAACAAATGAATAATATCACGCAGATTTTCGCAGGTTAAGCGGATTTAATACCGATAAGAAAAAATGCATGCATTTTTGATTTCGCTCTTAAAATCATTTTACGAAGTAAATTTAAAATCCGTTTTTTTTTATCCGCTACATCAGCAAAATCCGCATTCCATTCATAGTTCTTTTGTTTCATTTTATTTTTTGTCCTGATTTTTGTAATGAATAATAACACGCAGATTTTCGCAGGTTAAGCGGATTTAATACGGATAAGAAAAAATGCATGCATTTTTTGATTTCGCTCTTAAAATCATTTTACGAAGTAAATTTAAAATCCGTTTTTTTTTATCCGCTACATCAGCAAAATCCGCATTCCATTCATAGTTCTTTTGTTTCATTATATTTTTTGTCCTGATTTTTGTAATGAATAATAGCACGCAGATTTTCGCGGGTTAAGCGGATTTAATACCGATAAGAAAAAATGCATGCATTTTTTGATTTCGCTCTTAAAATCATTTTACGAAGTAAATTTAAAATCCGTTTTTTATCCGCTACTTCAGCAAAATCCGCGTTCCATTCATAGTTCTTTTGTTTCATTATTTTTTTTGTCCTGATTTTTGTCAGGACTGGAATGCTATCTTTTTCAAACTTATCACTCACCATTAATAACTTATCACTAATCACTACCCACTAAACGTTATTTCCCCAACGAAGCCAACGAAATTACATTTATTCCGTCGGGACGTCGATGGCTCATTCCAGTTCCGGTAATAATGTTTAGTGATTTTGGTACATCCATTTTGGTAGTATCTATATTAGCCGCAAATTTTTTAAGACTTTCGGCTGCTATTTCAATATACCCTACGCCAAGTTTTATTTCAAAAGCGGCATAATCGCCATTTCGTTTCTGTACAATAGCGTCAACCTCCAAACCATACGAATCATTATAATGAAAAATGGTGGCGTCATTTGCTTTGGCATACACATTTAACTCGTGAGTTGCTAGTGACTCAAATAAAAACCCTGTAAATTTCATATCTTTCAACAACGATTCTTTATCTAATCCCAATGCTGCTACAGCCAATGATGTGTCACACAAATGTCTTTTGGCCGATTTACGCAACGATGCCGAAGACCGAATATGTGGATTGAAAGCAGGTTGTTCATACAAAATCATTAAACGCGACAATGCATCCAGATATTCTGAAATTGTATTTCTCGATAATTCATTTCTATCAGAAATTTTCACATCTTGCTCTAATGTTTTATTATCTACCAACGTGGCTGTGTTTCGTGCAATGGAGCGTAATAAACTGCGTACTTTTAATGGGTCGCGTTTAACTCCCGAAACCCTACTCATATCCACTTCGCAAAGTAAATCAACATAGCCGCTGTTCATTTTAATGGCATTTTTGGTACTTTCATTCAATAAAGTTGGCCACCCACCTATTAGCATTTTATCTAAAATGAAATCGAGAGAAATCCCAGAATCATAAAAGTTTGGAAAAAACCCTTGCAGCAAATCCGAAACCTTAACTATTCCAGACGAATAACCTAATTCCTGCCAGGTCATTGTGTCCATTTGCAAAACAGTAAAACGCCCAGCACCACTATGCAGTTTAACGTCATCACTTGGGTTAGCCGAACCTGTTAGAATAAATTGTCCTTTCGCATTTCTATCGTCCACTTCGTGCCTCACATAATTCCAAATCTCCGGCTGTTCTTGCCATTCATCAATTAATCGCGGGGTATTACCTATCAATAAAAGTTGAGGATTGGTAGCCATAATGATGGGAACCTGTTTATCCCTATCCATTTCTAAAACGCTATTTGCATATTGTTTTGCCGTTGCAGTTTTTCCACAAGATTTTGGACCCTTAACAAGCACTGCACCCGAAGCGGATAATTTGTCCAACAAATCTTCTTCAATTATTCTTTTTATATAACTCATAATTAGTCCTATTATTTCAAGACAAAGATATAATAAGACTTGCAATTGTGCAAATTTCAGGATTTTTATTATGCAAATTTCAGGTATTTCATTACGCAAATTTCAGAACCATCTTCTTACATACACACAGCCCACTTTATTGTCACTTATCAACTATCAATTGTCAACTATCACCTTTCAACTATCAATTATCAACTGTCAATTATCAACTGTCAATTATCAATTATCAATTATCAAAAAACTCACTCCAAGCAAACTTGCCATATCAGCCTGTTTAATTGAATTATTTTCTTATATCAATATCAATATTTTTGTCTATAAGGTACTTTGGGGGGTACGATAATTCCATCCAATGGGTGCTGCCAAAAATATATATTTTCAAACATGAAAAACCGACCCTTTTCCAGAAACAAAAAATATTAGTACTTTTGTTCCACATATAAAATTTCATAAAAAAATTCATAATGAAAAAAATTATCACAGTTGTAGGCGCACGACCACAGTTTATAAAAGCGGCCACACTAAGCCGTCAGTTCAAGTTACTGGGTATTGTGGAATTAATAATTCATACAGGACAGCATTTCGATACCAATATGTCAGATGTATTCTTTGAAGAAATGGAAATTCCAAAACCAGCATATCAACTCAGTATCAATGGGCTGACACATGGTGCTATGACAGGTAGAATGTTGGAAGGAATTGAGGCTATTCTTATAAATGAAAAACCAGATGGCGTAATGGTGTTTGGTGATACAAATTCAACATTGGCAGGAGCATTAGCAGCCGTTAAACTACACATACCAGTTATTCATGTCGAGGCAGGTTTAAGGTCGTTTAATATGCAAATGCCCGAGGAAATCAATCGAATTCTCACCGACCGCATTTCCAATGTCCTTTTTTGCCCTACTGATACCGCCATTGATAACCTACAGCGAGAAGGTTTTGATAATATGCCAATAACAATAATAAAGAATGGCGATGTAATGCAAGACGCAGCCTTGTATTACGCTGCCAAAGCAGAACAAAAATCAGACATTCTGAAAAAGATAAACCTTCCCAAGTTTATACTAGCAACCATACACCGACAAGAAAATACAGATTCCCCCGAAAATCTAAAAGATATCGTTCAAGGGTTGAATGCCATAAATCAACAAACACCAGTAGTGGTACCCATTCATCCACGCACGCGAAACATTTTGGCACAAATGAATATTAATCCTGAATTCAAATTAATTGATCCAGTGGGCTATTTTGATATGATTATGTTGCTAAAATCATGTGAACTGGTAATTACCGACAGCGGTGGTGTACAAAAAGAAGCATTCTTCTTTGCAAAACACTGCATTACGCTCCGTGAACAAACTGAATGGGTAGAATTGGTGGATAATGGCTTTAATATCCTGGTAGGGTGCAACGCTATGAAATTGAAAAATGCATTTGATTACTTTAAAACAAAAGTATCCGATTTTAGCATTGATTTATACGGAAAAGGACAAGCTGCCGAAAGAGCAGCACGCATGATATTAGAATTTTGATGCATGTAGATAAAAATAAAAAATCAGCCCCAAGTCTTCTATTGAAAGCTTGAGGCTGATTATTTTATTTCATTTATGTACAGACGATGCATGCATCGTCTCTGTATAGGCATGCCGCGTCTCTACTTCTTCCACTGCTTATCCCTTACCTCATAAATCCGCTCAATAATATCCACCACTTTTAGTCCTTCCAAAACATTAGTGGTAATCGAACCCTTATCGGTCAATTTCTCTATCACATTCTCAATCACATAATGATGATTCTGCGCCGAACCTTTGTACAATCCATAATCATTAGGAGGATTCGATGGTGCCAACTCTGGCATTTCATAATCCTTCACATGGCAATACGTAACTTCATTCATATATTGACCTGCCACTTTCACTGTGCCTTTAGAGCCAATAATTGTAATGCTACTTTCAAGATTGGTATCCCACACAGCAGTAGAATAATTTAAACATCCCATTCCACCATTAATAAAATCAAATGTTACCACTCCACTATCCTCAAAATCGGTTAAGTCCTTATGAGAAAAATCTGCAAAGTTGCCACGGATATTTTGTACATCGCCAAATAGCCAATACATAATATCTATAAAATGCGAAAACTGTGTAAACAACGTGCCACCATCAAGCTTCGCATCACCATGCCAATTTCCCTTTTTATAATAGCGGTCATCCCTGTTCCAGTAACAATCCAGTTTCACCATATAAATATCGCCCAAAGTATTTTTATCCACCAATTCTTTTAGCCATACCGAAGGAGGTGAATAACGATTCTGCATTACGCAAAACACGTGGTGAGACATTTCAAGCGATTTAAACAGAATCTCTTCCGCATCCTGTTTCGTTAGGGCTATCGGTTTTTCAAGTACCACATGTTTTTTAGCTTTCAATGCTTTCAAAGCATACTCTGCATGAAAACCATTGGGCGTACAAATATTGATAATATCAATATCAAGCCCCGAAGCCAATAAATCATCAATACTAGTATAGAAAGCCTCAGTTATATTGGCCAATCCTATTTGTTCCTTAGGTAATACATCACATACTGCTACCAATTCAGCTTCTGAGTTCTGACGAATCATCTCGGCATGGCGTTTTCCAATGTGCCCCTGCCCTATTACTGCAAATTTTATCATATTATTTTGTGTTATGTTTCTTTTACTATTGTACAGACGATGCATTCATCTCTAATGTACAGTCGTGGCATGCCGCGTCTCTACTATAAACTGCTATCTATAAACTACCATCTATAAACTATAAACCTCTTCCCTACTCTTTGGATAATTCTCTACAAACCAAACAAAAAAGGCGGTAACATCTATTTTATCAGCAAGCATTTTTTGACGGCGTTGTTGAAATAATGCCGTTAGGTTATCATTTGATAGCAATTCGTTCACCAATAATATCAGTTGATCATGTTGTTTTGTTTTTACACCAAAAGTTAGTTGATAAACGTTTTCCAATTCTTCCAATACACTTATACGACCGGCAAAATCACTAAAACGAATGGAAGGAACACCCAGCATAGCTGATTCAACAGACATACTTTGACTATCAGAAATCAATAAGGAAGCAAAAGCCATTAGATGGTGTATATCATTTTGATTGATTTTCAATTGGTAGGACAATAAGCTCTCATCCAAATGTGCTTCGGAACTAATAAAAACAGTATAACCTTTTCTCTCAGCAATTTGAATAACTTGTTTCACCAATTCTACTGTAAGTCCTTTTATTCCTACATCGTGATGAGCAGTCAATTGGGCAAGCCGTATTAAACAGTATTTTTCAACCTGAATGTATTTTTCTACAATTTCTCTTTCTGGCGTAAATCTATTGGGATGCAGATAGGCCAATTTCATATAGCCTTGATAGGATACTTTTTTAAAATCCCATTTACCTACTTTACAAACAGCAGGTGTTACAATTGCAGAAGTAAACGGATAAACTAGCTTTGCTAATTCTTCAATTACTTCATAATCATCTTCCGAAACTGTAATGGCAGTACGACGAAGTAAAAAACCTGTATGGGCAATTGAAACATCACCGCCAATAAGAATATCAGCTTTAAATTTTATTGCAATTTTCATCACAGACCAGGTTCGGGCTAAAGAAGCCATTAAGATGGAGAATTTATTGTTTTTTCGAGGAACAGATTGAATATTCTCGTATTCAAAATTATTTAGTTTCACCAAATTTTCCAATACATCCTTAGTTTTAATCAATATCTTAACCTCGTGACCGTCCTTCACCAATTGAGTTACGATATTTTTAAAAAAATGAAATTGTGCAGGATGACCGAGATAAACCAATACATTCATAACATTATATTATATTATTTATTATTATAACTTCGTTTACATTTAAAACTTTGCTATTTCATCGTTCTACTTCACAATCAACAGCTTCACTACATTCTTAATTCGCTGCAGAAACAATTCCTGTAAACACTCCACTAAAACATCTGTCCATCGTTGAGGATGTGTAGTAATCATAACATTGAACGGTAAGACATCCATTTCAATACCTTTTATTAAATCGTTTGTAGTCTTAAAATGAATTTCAAACTTATTCTTAACTTTGTCTCTTACGCTGTATCGTTCCCCATCCCAACTTCTACCCGTATCTGTCAAATAAAACACTTTATTAAAATCAACATCAAAATAAGGTTCGCCAATAATTCCATAATCCCTGTAATTATTTGTTTTCCAGAGGTCTTTGTTATCATACTTACTGGTAGGACTCCCATGCATACAAATGGTTTGTACAGGATAAAACTTGCGGAAGTGTGCCAATTGTTGTTGAAAATGTGCCAATGCCTTATCTGCATCACCATTAAAAAGACTCATATCCTCGTAATGATAACCAATCTCATGACCCAATGCTGCAATGGCTTGTATAATATCAGGCTGGTTACTCTGTGGTACTACTCTGAAATAATAACTCGCACGTATGCCCAATGCAGCTTCTATTTTGGCTGTGGCCAACGAATGCCGAGCTCGCAAATCAACATCGTGTCTAAGTATAACAAAGTTACCTTCAGCTTTTCCAAGGCAATAGTCTTCAAATGTAAAAAAGAAATAATCTTTATTTTGAAGGGCAACTAGGAGTTGGCGGTATATTTTCAGAGTAAAGTCCATTATATTTAGAGTAAGGAGTCAAGAGTGTTATTTGTTTAGTAAGATCATTTATTAGAAAAATATGTTTTCTTTGAACAAGTATTTATTATATTTAGATTTCGACTAAAGCATTCAGCTTCAGCAACTTTTATTTCAATTCATTTTTGGTATTCTTTATATACAATATGTCGAAATACAATCATTAATAATATCTAATCTGCTAAAACCTTTATATTGATATAAAGCTATATTGATTTCAAAACAGTTCCACCCCAAGAATAACCAACGCCAAACCCAGCCAATAAAACATTCCCTTGTAATTTACCCTCTTTTTGAGCTTCATATAAAGCGATAGGAATGGTAGAGGAAACAGTATTCCCAACATTCTCAAGGCAAATATAGAATCTTTCTGATTCAATTTCTATTAACTTACGAAGATAATTCATCATGTATTTATTTGCTTGATGAAATACAAACAATTGAATATCCTCTTTTTCCAGTTTATTCTTTTCCAATACTTGATCTATTAATACTGGAACGGCTTCAGAGGTAAAATTAAATATCTCACCACCATTCATAAACAAGTAATCGGACGATGATGGATTTGCACTTTCATCAAATATTAAATCATTTTTAGGATTGGGTTGACGCATTCCGCCTTTTTTTACAATCAAGTTCTCAGCACCTCGCCCATCTGTTCCTAAACAAAAATCTTCGATAGATGCAAATCCATCTGACGAAATCAATGTGGCAGCTGAAGCATCACCAAAAATAGTACGATTCCCTTTGTCTTTGGGGTGTATATGCTTAGAATATGTTTCCGCAGTTAGTAACAATACATTTTGGGCAATACCACCTGCAATTAATCCTTTGGCCAACGACAATCCATAAACAAAACCCGAACAACCCAAATTAAAATCCAATGCCCCACAGGAGGTTGACAAACCCAACCTATGTTGAATCAAACAAGCAGATGTGGGTAAAAAATAATCAGGACTCTGCGTACATAGCAGCACAAAATCAATTGTAGAACGGTCTATATCATGTTCAGCAAAAAGTTTTTCGGCAGCACAAGTAGCCATATCCGATGCCGTTTCGTTTTCACCAACAATATGTCGCTGATTAACACCCACTTTACCAGCTACTTTCTCCACTGTCCATTCAGGAAATTCCTTAACCAAATCTTCGTTAGTCACTATCCTTTCAGGAAGATAATAAGATATTGCTTTTATGTATGTTTTCATTACTGTATTTTTTTCTTAACTACAAATGGAGTACTCGACATCCCGTTCAAGCGGGACTACCGTCTTTCTATCTACAAACTATTAACTATTAACTATTAACTAAAGAAGCGTATACCCTCCATCAATCAACAAACTACTCCCTGTTATCCATTTCGTAGCATCCGACAATAAATATACTGTAGTATAAGCCACCTCTTCAGGTTTCCCGTAACGCTTTAAAGGATATTTCATACGGTCCTTTTCAAGTTCTTCTTCACCAATGCTTGCATCCTTATAAATATCAGTTTCTATCATGCCGGGGTTTATACAATTTGCACGAATACCCCTTGGTGCCAATTCCAATGCCACTCCTTTCATAAAACCTGTCAGAGCACTTTTCGATGCTGCATATATTGAACTACCTACAGATGAACAATTATTACCATTGATAGAAGAAATATAAACCAAAGATGCTCCTTTGTTTAACTTTTTGTTTTGTAAAATTAAACGGGTAAGGTGTATGGGAACCAATGTATTGATTTGCATTACTTCATTTACATCCTCATTTTCTGCCAATTGCAATACCAAAGGTTTTGCAATTCCGGCATTACTTACTACTCCGTCTAACTTTGGCAACAATTCAACAAGAGAAAGTAAATCACTTTCAATTGTCAAATCACAAGGATATTGTTGATGATTTTCACCCTCCAACATGAAAAATGTTTCCGACAGCCTTTCTCTATTACGTCCAGTAATTATAACATTAGCTCCCATTCGTGAACATTCCACTGCTATGGATCTACCAATACCCGATGAAGCACCAGTAACCAAAATAGTTTTCCCTAAAAGAGAAAAAATATTCATATTAATTTTTCTTTGATTTTACAAGGTCAAATAATTCTTGAACAGTATTGGTAGCCTTCATTTCTTCTGGCTTTAAAATTACGGCATATTTCTTTCCTACCATGTTTAAAATTGCCAAAGCGTTAAGCGACGACCATTCATCCAACTCCCTGAACTTAGTTGTAGATGTAAATTCACTCATTTCTGTTTCATCAAATTGAGCTCCAAAATTCTTGATAAATTCCTGCATTTCCATAATTTATTATTTTTAAAATGTAAAACCAACTCTTATTTCTATAAACTATTTACTATAAACTACCTACTATAAACTACCAATGGAGTACTCGACATCCCGCCCTTGCGGGACTAAATCACTTCATCAAAATCTCATATTCCGCAACCTTTTTAGCTGGATTCCCTTTGACTAAAGTAAAAGCTGCAACATCTTTTTCTACTACTGAACCAGCAGATACTATTGCATTTTGACCAATACAGACACCTAGTAAAATAGTACTTCTAACGGCAATAATAGCTCCTTCTTTAATTACAACTGGTGCAACCCTTGCTTTAAATATAGGTGAAAAGCGCTTCATTGGATTGAAATGCGTTAATATCATACTACCAGCATTGATACTCGCATTATCTTCAATATAAATATATTGAGGATACAAATTATCTAAAAAACAAAACATACCAATATATACATTCTTCCCAATATTTACACCACGCCATCTATGAAATTTCACTCTCAAGCCATTTATGGGGCAAGAATAAGCTAATAGCTGTAGGATAGTATTCTTTATTTTTCTGCTTTTCTGTATAAAATTACGCTTCTGCGTTTCTTCATAATAAGGAATGTCCTTTTCTGTTGGTATAATTAAGAAATCAGGTTGCTTCATAATTATGTATTTAAAAAAAATAGTTTTGTTTATTATCAGATTTCATCTTTAAATATTAAAAAATGCATTGTATCAAAAACAGTTGTTTAAATTAATTGAAACTTAATGCAAGTATACATAAATACTTATTTCTACCCTATAATTTCTTGTTTATACATCGATTGAGGTTTATGCAAAAACACTCGTCCAATAATCCAAGAATAGGAAGTACTCAGCTTTTTCATCACCTTATCATAAGATGGATAATCGGTAAATGATTTATTAGGAGCAGCAAAAATGCTGTCGAATTCGCTTCTACTTAAGTCTAATTTCTTGCAAACATAAGAAATCATTTCTTCTTTTTGCTCCAGATTATAAGGTAGTTTTTCTAATTCGGTAAGAGCTGATTCCCTGGTTATTTCACCACTCATTATTTGAGCCGACATGGTTATTTTACGTTTGTCAATTCCAAATTTCTCATATAACCAGTAAGACATGGTGAACTTAGTAAAAATATTCTCAAAATGATGCCCTCCATAGTACTCCCAACCATATTTCTCAATCAAGAATTTCTGTGCCTCGTTTTTGTTGTATTCCAAATAATAAAAAGGATAAATACTTTTAATTCCTTTTATAATGGAATAATACACCAAGTTGAACATCGTATAATTAGGAAAAGTCTTCAATTTCACTTTACCATACAATTTGTGCAATGCCAATAGTTGTTTTCCATCGCCAAAAGTCCATTCTTTAGGTTGTGAACCTTCCGACCTAAAATCATTTCCACGCAAAATATATTTTACGCCCTCTCTATCAGCTACTTTGTACAATACTGCTTTGATAGCCAAATCTGTAGGTATGTCTATCCAAGGTAAACCAGCCTTCATGTAAGACTTTATAAGGTCTTTTATTTCAGAATAATCAACCACATAAGTTTCCAGGTCAATGTTTAATGTTGTGGTCATTACCTTAATATTTTTGACCGAAATATCACTATTCCAACCATTATCAAGGTTTACTGCCAACGGTCTTAAACCAAGTTCTTTTGCCAAGTGAAGTAAATAGCAACTATCAGTACCACCACTCACACCTATTATACAGTCGTAGGTTTTGCTTTTACCTGCTGCTTTAATGTTATCTATCATCGATTGCCAATCAACCAATCCTTTTTCACCACGCGGATAAACCTCTACCAGCTTATCAAATAATCGGGCATAATTAGATTTACCTTGCTCATCAAACTTTATATCGGGTATCGATTCATCAAAAACCCCTTGGGTACATATTTTTCCTTTTATCATAATGGACAGTTTACTTGTTAATTACCTAATATCTTGAGATTTCAATAACATTGCATCAAAATAAATTGATAAAGTTTAGCGAATGATTGACATTTTTCTTTCATTAAGTCAATCGAAACATTCTCAGATAATAAGTTGTTATGTTTTGTATTCAAATATATTTTATTTTTGTCAGAATATTGTTTCACCAAACCACCCAAATACTCTTTAGGTGAAGCAATGGTTTCTGGCATAGCTTTTATATTTGGAGTTCGATTCAAATGCAACGTATTTTTAATATTTTCAGGGTCGCTCAAAAACCACGCTTCAATCTCTTCAATTGGAATACAAATAAAATAATTTTTAATTGGATTATTCGAAAGCTTTTCCTGCAATTCCTTTTCCAATGATATTAGATTATTTCGGTCTAAATCATGAAACAATAACAATAAATCACAACCACGATTATGTAAATCTAATGCATAATCCGCAGCCTTTCGTTTCAACTTACCACAACCTTCACTTGTACGAGGCTTAAAACCTATTTCGTTTTTATTGACAATTCGTTTTATAATTGTTTTAAAAGCCTCGTAATCACTCTTATCCTCAGCTATTATTCCAATACGCTTCACTTTAGTCATTCTCAAAACCTCCTTCTTTCCAGTACTCACCCAAATTACCTGAGGTTTGAAGGTACTTTTTAAGAGCCAAATAATCATGAGCGGAAAGTGCTTTACTAAGTGGTTTTGCTTTAGTACCTTTTTCTACACTTTTATTGACCAATACTATATTTTCGGGCTGCAGTTTATCTAATACAAAATCGGAATGAGTACTTATAATAATTTGTTTTTCTTTGGATTGAATTTTAAACAATTCAATAATACTACTCAACAAACCATGATGCACACACACTTCGGGTTCTTCTATCAATAACAAATCATTTGAATCAGTTAATATATAGAATATCAGTGCCAGTGATTTGAAAGTACCTTCGGATAATTGATTAGGTGCCAAAGTTGTTCCGTCAACTATTACCGAAGGAATAATAATGTTCTTATTCTTTTCAATTTTATTGATACTTGATACTAATTTCACATGATATGAATTGCTTGACAAAGAATGTTCAAAGAACGAAAAATCATCTATTAATCCAATTCCTTCTTGATTTACAGTATTTAAAAATCTCGAAAAAGCTTTTTTGTCGTTTTTGAACAATGAATAGCTGTCCGTAATAAATTTCGTATGGGTATCTTTATTTCTAATACTTCCTAGTCGATTTACATCATCATATTCGATGGATACAGGACAGCGAGTAGGATCTGCAAATTGAGTGGCACTATAATAACTGATACCAGATAAAAAGCCAACAATTTTTATGGCCGTTTGACCCTCTTCACTTGTAAGATATTCATCTTGTATTTTTTTATCAGCAATTGCTTTCTTTAAAAATTTCATTCTTTCTACATACCCAAACAAGTCAACATCAATGGTACACCATTTTTTTTCAATATCATTGCTTTTTCTGAATCGAATATCAGCATTGTATATTTCGTCTATATTATTTTCATTTGTTTCGAAATAAATATCAGCCTTTATTACTACTAAAATTTCATCTATTAATAAATCTAATTTCAGTGTGCTGTGTTTTAATGATTCTTGTATGGCGGGTTGATGAAAAAATCGGTTTCTATTTGTTCGTTTCAACAATTGGAGGCTATTCAATATATTGCTTTTACCTACGCCATTAATGCCAATTAGGGTTGTCAAATTTTCTTGAACATCAATTGTAGTATCAAAACAAGAACGATAGTTAATTATCTCTATTTTTTTTATTTTAATCATTGGTATATTGCGATAAAGTGAAAGATATAACTGCAAAAGTACAAAAAACGCTTGAATTATTTCTATCAAGAGCATAAAAAGCTAAAAACTATCTTACAATAAACTAACAAACGGCCCCTAACTCCTAAAGGGGAATTTAAGTACTTCGGTCAGTTTTGTTTTATTACACTTTTTATCCTAATTTTTTTCGGGACTGAAATTCTATAAACTATCTTACTATAAACTATTTACTTTCAAACTACCAAATATAAACTATCCGCTGTAAATGGAGTATTCGACATCCCATTTTTGCGGGTCTATTACTTACTCCTAAGAAACAAAATCAACCGGCACTAATTTAAAACCATAGTTGGTAGCCTGTTTATTTATATATTTAATTTTGCGTTCTTTGAAATATTGGTTATATTCCTCTAACGGTAATGGATTAAAATCCACTTTATCTTTCATCATCTTATAAAATATAATTGCTAATTTGCGTGCTGTAGCTTTTATAGCTGCAGGTGAACCGCTTTTAGCTTTTATTCTTCTATAAAATTCTCCAAGCCAGTTATTGCTTGCTTTGAGAGTTGATGCTGCTAAGATAAAAGCTTGTCCAGCTTTATTTTTCTTTTTCATTGGCTTGCTTTTTAATCTTTTACCTCCTGATGTTCTTGTATTGGGTGCTAAATTCAGCCAAGAAGTAAAATTCTTTTCTGTTGCCCATTTTGACATATCTGTTCCAATCTCTGATATTATTTCAGTAACTGTAAGTTCACTTATGCCAAAAATATCTGTTAGGTCAACTCCAGAGATGTCGTTCAAATAAGAAGTAGCATTGAAAGTAAATTTATTCTTTCCATTTGCTTTTCTCTTTGAGTTTCCTTTTTGATTGTCTTTCGGTTTTTGTTCTGTACTAATTGTGGTTTTTGCAATTTTAGCAAGAACAAATTCTATTTGTTTATCACAATCAGCAATTTTATCTCTGAATACCTGATAGATTTCATAGGCCTGCTTTAATTCGAATAAATTATCTTGTCTCCAAATCCCTTGTAAAGATTTTACAATATCTTCTTGAGGGGCTTTGATTCTTGAATCACCCAATTGGGCAAGTACATTTGCATCACGTTCTCCGTTCAATATGGCATCTATCATCAGCAGTCCTGATTTGCCAGTTATGTCTGATATTACATTGTGTAATTTGATGTTCATTTGATCGAATGCTTTTTGCATCAATTGCACTTGTGTTGAGTAACCTTGAGTAAGATTTTTGCGTTGTCGAACATACGTTCTTAATTCTCGAATCAAATCATCTGGCTGAAAACTCTTGTTTAACAAACCATAAGAATGCAATTGTTGAATCCACTGACAATCTTTTACATCTGATTTACAACCTGATACATTTTTTATGTGTCTGGCATTGACCAGAAAAACATCAAAGCCATATTCTTCTAAAACAAGAAATGGTTGAATCCAATACACGCCTGTGGATTCCATGGCTACTGTGTCGATATTACATGATTTGAGCCAACGTGCCATCTCATGTAAATCTTCTGTAAAACCTCCAAATTTGCGAACACTTTGTTCGTCTCTATCAGAGGGAACTGCAACATAATGCATTTGACTTGCAATATCAATACCTGCGGCATTAGGACGTAATAAATCAAACGCTGGAGAACTTAAATCTGTACTTTTCATAACCGAGTATTTGAATGGTTAATTCGATGCTAAGTCACAAAGATTAATTTAAACTCCTAAACGGGTTTATCACGAGGATAACGCCAAATATTTCAGCAAATGTGACTTAAACCATGCTATCAATAGGGTTCAAAACACCATAGTAGAAACGGTCTTAGCTGTAAAGAACATAAAGCAAAGTTACTAATATTTTCAATTGTTTCATCTAATTTTCAGACTGGTATTGCCGGTCTTATATGCTATTAACTATAAACTATTTACTATTAAAAAAAGCATTCATTTTATCTTTCTCAGGATAATTCACCAGTATTCCATTTCTCGCTCCATGATAAATAAACATACTTCCTGCTGCCAAACCATTCACCGACACTTCGTTCAAAAGGTTTTTCATATCAGGTAAACCCGATGCTCCCCCCAATGCAGTTATGGGAATAGAAACCGATGCCGATATTTGTTTCACCAATTCTAAATCATACCCCCCCATCATTCCATCTCTATCCACCGATTGTATAATTATCTCACCTATCCCTGCTGCTTCCAATTGTTTTGCTTGTTCCACTATAGAACCCGAAATGCTTTTTCGTCCCCTATTAATGCAAACCTGATACTTACCCAACCAATTCTTTTTTACATCCATACAAGCTACTAAGGTAGAAGAACCAAACTGAAGAGCAGCTTCTTGAATAAATTTCTTGTTATTAATAGCTATCGTATTCAATATTACTTTTTCCGAACCTGCTGCCACACGTTCCGCTATTTGCTCAATAGTACAGATGCCACCACCTACAGAAAATGGCATATTGGCTTCTTCAGCTATTTTCCTTACCAAATCCATGGAAATAGGTCTATTCTGATTGGTGGCTTCCACGTCCAACAACACTATCTCGTCAGCTTTCAAACCATTAAATACATGCACAGCATTAATAGGATCACCAATATAGCGTTCCTTACCAAATTGAATGGTCTTTATCAAGCCTTCATTCTTGAGTAGTAATACGGGGATTATTCGAGGACGATACATTAATTTATTGTTTATAGTAGAGACGCGGCATGCCACGTCTGTAAAGTTTATAGTAAAAAAAATTTATAGTAGTTTGTCGTTTATAGAAAGAATAGTAGGATACAATAAATGTCTAAAAAACAAGAAGTAAATATTAATATGGCAGTTTATAACAAGGAGTGTATTATTAACTATAAACGACTAAGTTCAAACTATTAACTATTGATTATAAACTACAAACTATTAACTATAGACCACTAACTATAAACTACTAACCATAAACTATCTCACATTCCCAAAAAATTCTCAAACATCCTATCACCCGCCTCATAGCTCTTTTCGGGGTGAAACTGCACCCCCATGATATTTTCTTTTTGAATAATACTGGCAAAAGGATAAGCATATTCAGTGATGCCCAATGCATCTTCAATTTTTCGACACTGTGCATGATAACTATGCACAAAATAAAAGAAACTCTCATTATCTATACCCTTTAGCAACGGATGCGACCGGCTCTCTTCAAATGTATTCCAACCAATATGAGGTATTTTGAAGCGTTGTTTATCCTCAACCCTAAATTTTATCGTTTCAGCCTCAAACCATCCCAAACCATCCACATCACCCTCTTCACTCCTTTCGGTCATCAACTGCATACCCAAACAAATCCCCAAAATGGGTTTCTTCTTTACCAATACAAATTCATTCAAGGCATCAAGTAAGTTCAACCGCTTTAATTCTTCCATGCCAACTGCAAACTGCCCTACGCCCGGCAAAATAATCCTTTCAGCCGACAATATATCCTTTGGATTGGACGAATAACCGACCGTGCAATCCTGCCGACCAAACGACCGAACCACCGAAGCAATATTCCCACAACCATAATCTACTATTAATACCTTCTTCATTTAATATCTACGAATTACTAAAAACTATTGATTATAAATTAATCAAATATTTGCGACTAATACCGATTTATAAACCTTAATAAGCTGTTCTGCTATCATTTTGTTGTCATTTTTTTTTAGAGTCTCAACGGGGACTAATATTGAATCATAAGAAAATGCTAAGTTTATTGCATTGGCTACATCTTTTGCTTCAAAAGGTACAATGAAACAACCATCAATACCCTTAATAAGTGCTTCTACATCTCCAACATTAGTACTTACAATGGGACGATTACAAGCTAATAATTCTTTTATAAATTGAGGTGAGCCTTCACGAATAGAGGTTAGTAAACCCACATCGCAAGCATTAAACAACAAAACAACCTCTTCTCTTGTATTTTTCCCGCTAAGTTCAATTAAATCAACATTTGGTAAAAGCTTCATGGCTTCAAATGCCAATAATGCATTTTTCTCAGGTCTATCAAATTTACTAGAAAATAATATAATTTTCTTATCATTACTTAATCCCAATTTTAACCTGGCCACGTTCTTTGGTATTGTATGAAAAATTGAATAGTCTACACCAAAGGGTATAACTTCGAAGCCATTTATAAATCTTTTTACTAATGAAACCTGTTTGGAAGATACAAAAATATTAAATTTTGATAGCAAAATTGAAATAATTGAAAACTTTCGTAAAGTTTTTTCATTAATATCACTACCAATATATGTCGTTATTACTGGTACGTTTCGTTGCAAATTTGCAAATAAACCAGTCAAGCCATAATGAGCATGAATTATATCTGGTTGAAAATCTTTTATTTTATGTAATAATCCACTTCTTTCCCTTAAATACCCTAAGATACCTTTTTGTTTAATTAAAAAAATATCTGTTATAATACCTTGAGAATTTAAAGCATCTACTTGTTCTTCACTAAATGGAGGAATATAACCAGAATTTATACTACATACAACTAATACCTTCATATTTCAAATAATTTAAATCATCAATTTTAAACCTTCTAACAAACTAATAGTTGATTGCCAACCAACTCTATTGATTTTTGAGATATTGGCCACTGTATCCATTACTTCATTATGTCTAAATTCATTCAAACAGTTGTACTTTATATCATTATTAAACAAACAGATTACCATTTCAACAATTTCCTTAACTGAATAACTTCGACCTGAGCCTAAATTAAAAATTTCAAAATTATGCGTAGGTAAATATTCTATTGTATCTAAAATTGCAGAAACTATATCCAAAACATGTATATAATCCCTTTTCGGACGGTCATCTTTAATTTCAATTCGACCTTGTCTCGCCTGCCTTAATATAGTTGGGATTAAAAAATCTTCATTTTGCCCTTTCCCATAAATATTAAATGGACGAAAAATAATTACAGGCACATTGAAATCACGGTTGTAACCTCTGCACATCTCTTCACATATCACCTTAGTTTCTGCATAAGGGTTAAATGCTTGTATTGGATGTTGCTCGTCAATTGGTTGATATTGGGGATGGCCATAAATATACGAACTGAAATATATTAATTTTGCATTATTCAAACGACACAATTCCAATATATTCAATGTACTATTAATATTTACATCATAAAAAGATTTTGGATCTAAATATGAATCTGGCACATAAGACTTATTTGCCAAATGAATAAACACATCTGCCTTTACATCTTTAATCTCCTCCCAATTGCAAATATTAATGCCGGCCCTAATATCTAGTAATATTAATTCATAGTCTTGTTTTTGTAAACTCTCCACTAAATAAGAACCTATAAAACCAGAACTACCTGTTATTGCTATTTTCATCTCTATTATTTTTAACCCAACCCTAAAATGGGAAAAGATTATGTTCCTAAAACTTTAAATCCTGTACTTTCTTACTACCAACTATATACTGTGTCAACTATAAACTGTCAACTATTAACTAAACAGGTATTTTCCCTGCTTCAAAATCAACACAAGCTTTTTCATAATCCTCTGGTCTACCAATATCTAACCAATAGCCATCGAATACTCTAACAATAGCTGGCGTCTTTTGTTTCATTAAATCCAACATCAAATGGTCGAAGCCATAAAAAGTATCATAAGGTATTACGTCAAGACATTTTTTATTAAGCATATACACGCCCATGCTTACTTTGTAATGTAATACTGGTTTTTCCGAAAATGAAATCAATTTATCATCAGCATTAGATTCCAACACACCATAATCAACTTTATGGTCACGAAGATAGCTCGATATGGTAAAGATATTTTGTGTTTGAATATGTGAATCATAGAACCCTGCAAAATCCAAATCAGTAAGCACATCTCCATTCATTACCAGAAAGTTATCGGGCAAGTCATCGATTAATTTGAGGGGTCCCATTGTGCTGAGTGGTTTGTCTTCTAATGAATAATCAATTAAAATATTCCACTTTGAACCATCACCACAAAACTCTTTAATCATATCAGCTAAATGATTGAGTGTAATGGTTATATGTGTAAATCCATGTTGTGCCAGTTGACGAATAATAATCTCAATAATAGGAGTCTCTCCAATAGGCACTAAAGGTTTAGGCATATTAATAGTATAAGGTTTCAGCCGAGTTCCTTTACCCCCTGCTAATAGAATGGCTCGTTTATTCATAGAGTTTGTAGTTTATAGTATGTAGTTTATAGAAGAATAGTAGTCATTATACAAGTTTTATATGTTCGATAGATTGACTTTTATATTTTAAATCTAAAAAATGGAACGCTGATTTAGCGGATTTGTACTGATAAAAAGTAAAAAAGGATTATTTAACGGATTTTATCCCCGATAAATCGGGTCTGATTTAAAGAACTGAGTCTTAATCAGCTCGCCAAAGGCGAGATTAAATCCGTTTTAGATCCGCTAAATCAGTGTAAATCCGCGTGCTATTATCTTTAGAACTTATATAAACTTTAGTATTTAAAATACGGTAGTAAATAAAGTAGTTGAATCAACTTTTAGGTTTAGTTGTAAAATCATTCCTACATGTCGAAATTCTTATCCGTTTTTAAATTCAGCTTAATCCTCATAATCCGCGTTCTATTCTCTATATCTTCAATCAGTTCGTTAATTCAAACAATTAAACATTATAAATAGTTGATTTGTATTTTTCTAAGTTTTTTGACTCCGAAAACCATTGAATTGTTTTTCTTAGTCCAGCTTCAATATCATATTCTGGTTTAAATCCAGTAAGTGCTTTGATTTTTGAATTATCGCCCCACAACCTAAATACTTCTGAATTGGCAGGTCTTAATCTTTGCTCATCTTCAACAAATTTTACATCCGAGTTCATTATTTTTGCTATCAGTTCCAAAGTATCACGCATGGATATTTCGTAATTACTAGCGATATTTACTTCTTGACCTATGGCTGCATCGCAACTTGCCAATTCAACAAATCCTCTACAAGTATCTTTTACAAAATTAAAATCGCGTGTAGGTGTTAAATCTCCCAACTTTATTTCTTTTGCTCCATTGGCTATTTGGGAAATGATAGTTGGTATAATTGCCCTTGCCGATTGACGAGGTCCATAAGTATTAAATGGACGAACAATGACTACTGGTAACGAAAAGGCATTATAAAAACTCATTGCCATGGCATCTGCTCCAATTTTAGATGCAGAATAAGGGGATTGTGGCTGCTTAGGATGTTTCTCATCTATCGGCACATATTTAGCAGTTCCATATACTTCGGAAGTAGAAGTGACAAGTATTCGTTTAACTCCATTTTCTTTGGCTGCTTGACAGATATTTAATGTACCTTTTACATTAGTATCCACATAACTTTCGGGTGCAACGTAAGAATAGGGGATGGCAATTAAAGCTGCCAAATGAAAAATAATATCTATATCCTTCGTAATATGTTTACAAAAATGTGAATCTCTCACATCTCCTGAGATAATTTCTAAATTGGGATGTTGTAATCCTTCCAACCAACCCCAGTTGTTGAATGAGTTATATTGTGATAATGCTATCACTTTATGTCCTTTTTCCAACAACATTTCTGTCAAATGGGAACCAATAAAACCATCTGCACCAGTTACTAAAATTCTACTCATAAAATATTGTTTGTTATTTTTGTGTTCTTAAGATGAGTTATTACTTTTAAGCCAGAACACAACTTATTTAACAATTAAATCATTCTTTAAAAACTTTGAATCTGTAATTCTGGGAACTTTATATCTACGTAATAGTAGGAAATTACTATAATGAATAAAATAAATAATCATAAACATATATGCTGGTGTTCGGAATATATTACCGATATACATTATATACTCCCATCCAATTATACCAATCAAAACCCAACGTATTCTTTTCATCTTTATTTGCCAGAGTATTACTAAATAGAAAAAAAGTGTAGTAAGTACGCTTGCAAATCCAGTTGTTATATAAGTTTGAAATACTCCAGATGAAGCTCCTTTATTATTAATACCTGTGTTTAATTTTTCAAAATCATCATAACCTGTTCCATAGAATTGAGTTATTCCGATTCCATACCAATCAGAAGATGTAAACTTCACATCCGGATTAAAAACTTTGTCCCATAATAAAAGGGTTGCCCCACCTCGTCCTTGTGCCCGTTTATCAACTTTAGCTCGCCATTCATATCCAAACTGGTAATTGTTAGCAAAATCAAAAACATATTCAATATCAAAACTTCCCCAAATTTTATTTTCCGGATTCATATTCGGTGTTAATCGTGCACCCAAGTAAAAAGCCAAAGGTGACATGACAAGAGCAACAATCAAGGTTTTATTTATCTTTAATTTAGGCACATAAATCATAAATGCAGTAATTACCAAAGGTATTATAAACCAAACTGCCCTTTTACCCGCCAATAATCCAACCAGCATCAGACCAGAAACATATAACCAATCCTTAGTCTTGATTTTTCCTTTACGGTAAAACCATAACATAATAAAACCGATTATTGGAATTGTTGTACCATCAGAGCCACCTTTATGTGCAATAGTACCAACAATATTTTCAATACGACTACCACCAAATATAAATAATTTTCCAACAGTAATAATTATTTGTATTAAGAAAACATCATATATAAGTTGCTTGAATTTGTCAAAATTATCATAATTTGTATATATCTCTTTACGAACTAAAAACCATAAACAATACACTATGATGTAGCGAGAAAATTGACTCAAAGCTATTAATATTGAATCTTTATTCAAAGAAATAGAATAAAAATAGAAAAGGCTAAATAATACAAAAGCAAAAGTTATTAATCCATCTCCTTTTTTAAATTTTGAAAACACTTTTTGTTGAAAACTTATCCACAAAGTCATTATCAACATTATAATTCTATAAGTATTCTGTATTTCTTTTCCTAAAAAGGAAAAAATTGCTGTATAAAAAAAAAGAATAATCAAAACATAAAACATTGATTTATTATACTTTTTAATCAGATAGATAAGAGATATCAATTCTAAAAAATATAATAAAAATAATTGTTGTAAAGAAATTCCTAATATTGGAATAATCATAATAACTGAGTATTGAATTAAATTTTAATCTAAACTTTTTACGCTAAATTATATGTTCAAAATTAGTTTACATTTTGAAAACAATTTAAGTTATTGTTTTTTTTAGTAGGTTTCATAAAAAAACACAAACTAATTAGTGTGCATTGCTATATTAAAAACCATGAAATTAACTACTAAATTTTTCGTATTCCATTTTTGACATTTTTGGATAAATACTAAAAAAAGCCAATATAAAAATTACATCTCTACATAAAAGAATCCAAAATGAATTGAAATAATTTAATTGTGATTTTGAGTATATTTTGTAAGAACGTAATAAGCAAATCAAACTATAAAAGAACATAAAAAATGGAGAAATAATTATTGAAAAAAACAACGAAAAAAATAATATGATGGCAGAATAATCTGTTCGGATAAAATGATGTATGAATTTTTTATTCATAATGTTCTTTCGTGCCAATATGGCTGAATAAACAGAGTAAGTGGCATAGCTATTTTTCCTAACTACATTGAAATAAGAAAGAGTATGATGTAAAGCAAGTAGAAAGGGTTTTCGTAATAATGGAATACCCTTATTTGAGAGCCTTAATCCTAAATCGAAATCCTGACTTCTAACGAGTCTATTATCCATACCTCCAACAGATTTCCACAAACTACTTTCAATAATAAACAAACCTCCAGTAGTGGTTTCAAATCTATCTTTCAATGTTTCCGATATTTTTAATCGTTTTTGAATTTCAATAAAATTCCAGTTCTCATCATAAATATAATCTTCAAAAATTCCAGACATGAAAGGATACAATAGTTTATTATTTGAGGTCATTACCGATGGTAAAAAACCAGGTAATACCTCCATATCACCATCAATAAAGAAAAGGATGTCTCCTTTAGCCTCTAAAGCACCAATATTACGGGCAATTGCCGCATTGCATTCACCAGTGATTTCATATACCTGCACATCTTTAAAACAAAGTGCGCGCTCTACACTATCATCAGTCGATTTACTATCCACATATATTATTTCGTAGTCTGTAATACCATCTTCCTTAATAACAGTATTTATTGAGGTCAAGCATTTTGTCAATCGCCACCCCTCATTTTTTCCAATAACTATAAATGAAATCACCCATTAAAAAATTAAGAATTATTAATTAAGAATTAAGAATTAAAAGTTAAAAAAAAACACTCTTTTAACCTTGTATATATTCCAATGTTTTGCAATTGTATTGAGTTGCAATAATGCATATAAAAAGTAATGCTAAAAACACAATTAAGATAATCTTTTTTTATGCAATACTTTAATGATTAAAATAAAACTCTATATAATTCAAAAAAAAACATTATTTCCATGAAGGAGGAAGATTTTTATAAACTTCAATATTTTTAAATTTAACAGATTCTTTAGCGCCGTGATTTTTCACCCATTCAGTCATTTCATTAACACCTTTTTCTAATGTAATACCTTGAATTAAATCTCCAAAAAGTTCTTGAACCTTATCATGACTTGAATATGCATGCACTACTTCTTTTCTTGCTTCAAGATAGTTAATTTTACATTCTACACCCATACTATCAGAAACCACTTTTGCCAATGTATTTACAGAATATGGAATATCAGCACCTATATTAAAAATGCTATTATAACAATCTGACCGTGAAACACTTTTTGCAATTACTGGCGCTACATCGTCAATATGACTGAAAGCTCTTGTTTGCTCTCCATCTCCAAAAATAGTTAATGGTTGACCAGTGAGTATTTGGTTCATAAATATTCCTAAAACATTTCTGTATTTATCACCTATATTTTGTCGGTTACCATAAACGTTATGTGGTCTAAATATTATATAATCCAATCCAAACATTGATTTTGCTTCTTTTAAATCCATTTCTACAGCATATTTTGCTATTCCGTAAGGATCCTCTGGCATTGGAACAGTACTTTCCGTCATTGGTACTTGATTTGGTCCATAAACTGCTATTGATGAAGTAAAAACAAAACATTTTACTTTCCAATTTACAGAAGCGTTAATTAAATTTATACTTCCAATCAGATTGTTCTCATAATTAAACCTTTTTATGAAGTGACTCAATCCTTCAGCAGCATAAGCAGCAAGATGAAAAACATAGTCAAATTTGTGTTTTTCAAAAAGACAATTAACTAATTCAATATCAGTAATACTACCAGTTATAAACTCTGCATTCGAATTTACATTTTCAACAAATCCACCACTAAGGTCATCGAGGCATACAACTTGAAAACCTCCATTAATAAGATGATCTACAACATGTGATCCAATAAATCCAGCACCACCAGTTACTAAAGCTTTTTTTTTCATTTTATTTTTTATTTATTTTATTCATTTTAAAATTTAATACCGTTTTTTCCTTTAACTTTAAATATTACACCATCTAAAAATCCTTTAAATATACTATTTAACACCTTTGATTTTTTACCTGAATATTTATTTGGAAATATGATTACCTTAATCAATGATTTAACAAAACTGTAATAATACAAATATATAAAGTAATTTATATCAGGAATAATCGATTTGTGTTTTCGCAACAAATAGATAAGATTTCGTGTTTTCAAATACATTGAAAATGGAGAACCAACTTTATTCGTCGCTGATATTTTATGATATATTGTCAAATCTGTGTTAGTTACCGAACCACATCCAACGCTCCAAGCTCTTAATGAGAACTCGGTTTCTTCACCATATATAAAAAAAGCCTCATCAATTAAGCCAATCCTTTCAAATACAACCTTATCAATAAGCATAAAACAACCCGAAACGAAATCAACTGTTTTAATATTACATGGCAATTCAAACTTATAATCATTTCTATATTTGTTAAATACATGTCCTTTTTTTTCACTTTCAGGATACATAATCCAACCATCATTGTGCATTTTCTCCTTCATATAAAAATAATTAACATTGGCTCCAATAATATTAATATTTTTATCTTTTAACTCAATCAAATCATCAACTAATATTGAAATAAGTTTATCATTTTCAAAATATAAATCATTGTTTGCTAACAATATATAATCTGCATTCTGTTGAATAGCATATTTAATTCCAACATTATTTCCAGCTGCCCAGCCTAAATTATCATTATTTTCAATCAAAATAACATTTGGATAGTTTTTCTTTATATATGATTGAGAGCCATCAGTTGAGCCATTGTCAGATATCAATATTTGCATATTGGGATAATCTTGTATTAACAAAGGCTCCATAGTTAAAATCAAATCATCTAAATGATTCCAATTAAGTACGACAACAAATACTAAAGGTTTTTTCATTCTAATTTTCAATTATTTTTTAGTTGCTATTAAAATTCAATTGTTACTATTTGACAAAGATAATATTATTTACTCACTTTTATTATTGATGTAAAATTTATTTGTTCAATTATTTTTTTTGAAAATAATTTTGCACCTTCATCATTCAAATGTTCTTTATCTGAAAACAAATTTGCATGATTAATAAATGTTGTATCATTTGTGTAATCAAAGAATAAAATATTATTTTTTTTAGCTATTGTTTTTCCTATTACAACAGAATAATCTGTATATTTATATTTTAAATAAATTGGGGAAAATACTATAAAAAGTTGAATTTTTGAATGTTTGCATTCATTGATAAATGTCTGATAATATTTAACCTTTAAGCTATCAATTAAGTAATTAGGTTCATTCCTATTCAGAGTGACAGGTCTACACCATTCATTTTGCAGCGGAATATATCCATCGTTATCCCCTTTTCTTAATTTATTAAGTTCTGTATTTCCTAATAGTATAGTAAATAATAATGAATTATAAGGATAAACACTAGACAATAATTTTAATTTTTCATATTTGCTCTTTAATTCAATAATTGAATCCATTTCGGGATGAGATTTATAGTAAGGTAGTAGAGAAGATAATCTATCATAACTTTCCACATTCTGCGCAAATTCTCCTTGATTAATATCTAAAATAACTATTTTAGGAATGTATCTTTTTAAAATACCTTTTAGAATTGCATCATGATACAAAATTGAACTCCCATCTCTACCCACATTGTAAAAAGTGAGGTCTAATTGTTTTTCGAAAATTTCAGGAGAATAATGATGATTAGCTCTCGAAGAACCAAAAACCAACACTTCAGCTTTTGTTTTTTCGATAGAATAGGTAGTACGATATTGTAAACCACTTTCTTGTTTAAAATAAAAGTAACCAAGTATATTACCAACAGCAAAGTCTATTGCTAAAACAATAAGAAAAAGGACAACTAATTTGAATATAAAGAAAGTAAGTTGAATTTTTTTTATCTTGTATTTTAAGAATTTAATCATACCGTTTAAAATTGGAAATAAATAAATTGACCACCATCAAAAACACCCATCAATACAATTAAAATAATAATAGTTGTGTATGATAAATTACGAACAAACCAGTTTTCATTTTCAAAGAATGAAAACTTACCCTTATAGAATTCTTTTTTAAATTCAACAAAAAACAGAATAAAGATTCCAATTGCTCCATAAATCATAGTTGAGTTGTCAATAAACAATGTTCCTTTCATCTCAACTAACTTCTGAATAATGCTAAAAGCATCATGTACATTATTGGCTCTAAAAAATATCCAGGCAAAACATGCCAAAGTAAATGTGACAAAAACCTGAATAAAGTGATTTAATTTGGGTAATTTACTTAATCCAACAAAATGATTGAATTTGTCCCTATAATTCTTAGAAATAATAGCAAAAACCAGATAAAATCCATTCAATGCCCCCCATATAATATACGTCCAGTTAGCACCATGCCACAATCCACTTATTACAAATACAATAAACAAGTTGAAGTACCACCGTGAAACTGACACCCTGTTTCCGCCTAACGTAATATATAGATAATCTTTAAACCAAGTAGATAGTGAAATATGCCAACGTTTCCAAAACTCGGAGATATTTATCGAAAAATAAGGTCGATTAAAATTAGTCATTAACTTAAAGCCCATTACACGCGCTGCACCTATGGCAATATCGGAATATCCCGAAAAGTCACAATAGATTTGTATTGCAAAGAACACAGTAGCAACTACAAAACTAATTCCGCTGTGCTGTTCAGTATTATTATAGACTGTATTTACATAAATAGCTAATCTATCTGCAATTACCAATTTCTTAAAAAGACCCCATAGCATCATTTTTAATCCTTGTACAACTCGTTCATAATCAAAATCGTATTTTTCTCTGAACTGGTGCAATAGATTTTGTGGCCGCTCTATCGGACCAGCCACCAACTGTGGATAAAACATGACGTACAAAGAATAAATCCCCAAATGACGTTCTGCTTTCTGATGCCCACGATATACTTCTATTGTATAACTCATTGCCTGAAAAGTATGAAAAGATAATCCAATAGGCAATAGTATTGATAAATGAGGGATGGGATTATCAAGAGCAAATCCCTGTAATAAAACAGAAAAGTTTTCATTTATAAAATTATAGTACTTGAAAACTGCCAAAACACCTATGTTAGCTACTAAACTTACAATCAATAATAGCTTTCTTCGTTTTCCTTCAGCATTTTCAATATATATTCCGGCAAAATAATCGATGATTATAGTGAAACCAAGGATTAAGATATAAATGGGAACAAAAGCCATATAAAAATAGCAACTACTCAATAAGAGTAGCAGCCATCTTTTATTGTAAGGTAAAGCAAAATACAGCGTGGTTACAATAACAAAGAAAAAAAGAAATTGAATTGAATTAAAAAGCATCTTGTAATAAAATACACATTATTGTTTTCTTGTACTTAGAATACGCAATTCAGAACTACTGAATATTTTACTCTTCGAAAACAGATAAGATTATTAATGAAAAAATTGATAAAA
>CAIWCC010000159.1 GCA_903911085.1 uncultured Bacteroidales bacterium
CTGGTATACTTTTCAATTAATATATACATAAAAATTTATTTCTTTTCAAACAGTTATGTTTTTTTTCTTACTTCTCGTAATATTTAGTTAGAAATCTGAAGTTGATAGATTATAAGTCTTTTTTCTTTTTTTTTTACGCTTACACCTGACGAGAGTCTGCGCAAAAACTCCCTTTATCATTTATAAATTTGGATACCTGACTGAGAAAATTTCCATCTGCGCAATTCTCATCGATTCCATTTTAGTTTTTGCGCGTCTGACGAGAGTCTGCGCAAAAACTCCCTTTTTCATTTATAAATCTGGATACCTGACTGAGAAAATTTCCATCTACGCAATTCTCATCGATTCCATTTTAGTTTTTGCGCAGTCTGACGACCGAGGCTATGGGCATTGGTGGTTTGCGGGAACATTCGCTGTCGTCCTGCGACAAAGTGAATGCGGGAGCAAAACCTGCTAAATGCACGTCAGCCAGCCTATGACCATAAAGCGTGTGTATTAGCGGTTCGGCATTTAGTTTTTAATCCATTTCATGTCCTTTTCTGTTTTTATGAAATGTACTAACTCTTCCAGTCGGCTCAATATGAAAAGTATAATAGTCACCTTGATAATACTGACTTTGGACTCCATATTTGCTATACTTAGTGTTTGGATTTGCTTCCCTAAATTTTTGATAATCATCTTCGACTTCTTGTATTACAGTCTGCATTACAGAAAACACATCATCAATGTCCCATTGGAAATTATCTTTATTCTCAAAATGTTGGTTTACTTTGAACTCTTCGACATGTCTTAAATATATATGCAAAAAACTATCAACGTCAATGTATATCGGATATTTACCTACAACATTCAAACGTCTTTCGTTAAATTGTTGAACCTTAGTAAGCATTAAAGCTGCTTGTTCAGTATTTTCTTTAGTAAGCTTCATTAAGCTACTTCCTGCCAGTTTTAAATAAGTGTTAAGAGCATTGTTTCGTGTTGTAATTTTTTCCTTTTGTAACAGGGATAAGCTTATTGATTCATTCTCATCTATTATCTCAATCTTCTTTTTCATTGTCAAAAGCTCAAACTCAATATCTTTTTTTACGTGGTCATCTGAATCATAAATCTCAGTTTTTTCATTATCGCTCAAATTATCAGAATCAAAAAGAAGTCTACCTGCTAAGTATAAATTTTTCTCTTGAGGGCAAAGACCAACATTGTCTTTTACAAGCCTTTCATAAAAGCCCATAATCCAACCATAATCGCCTCCTTGTGGCAACGGTTTAAATTCAATAATGTGTTTTTGGAGCGTTCTTTTTTCTTTGTCATGAAATGTGTTTTTGTGACTTGCAAAATACATTATATCAGTAATGTCTTGTGAGTTTATACCTTCCTTTTGGAGTTGTTTATTCTCTTCGTCATTTAATTGAAAAATTATTTCTTTTGCTTTTACTTTTCCGTAGGTAGAAGATTCATCTTGTTCAATAAGCTTATCAAGTTTTTCTCTCTCAAATTGGTTGTACATAAATTGTACAGTTAGAGTATCACCATATTTATTAAATGTTTCGCTATCTTTCTTTAAAGTCAATGTCGCAACATAATCAAATTTGCCGACAATTTTATATATTTTCTCAATAGTATAATCCATATCTTTTTTTTTATGCTGACCGCTAACACCTATTTACGTGCAACTCATTTACTGTATGTTCTTCACTATTGCCCATACATCCCAGCTATCGGTTTGTTGATTTATTGATATGTTGTTGACAATATGAAATATACGTCATTTCTACAATTTAGCATTATTGACAATACAGTAATGTGAGTTTTGCCCTGAAATAAACTTCAAATTAGATTTTTCTTAATTCCACACCAAAGATAGACACTCTGGTTTAATAAAACTAATTTAATCCTCAATAAAATTAATTTAAATAATGGACATTGTCATTCGTTCTACTTCATTTTTTTGTCGATATGCCAGTTTGTGGGTCTTTTTATTGCTTTGTCCGTATTTTGGCAAAGTGGATAAAAATAATGAATATACTATAACTGCTTCTCATGCCAAAAAACTGATATGAATGGCTTGCAAACATTTTGATAATTCTCCTGCAGGTTATTTATATGGGTTTTTTGGCTCTTGGTTTCTCTAGTTGTGAAAGTTAATAATCAGTATTAAGATTAACAATTCGATATTTTCAATCATAGTTACGTTGATATACTGGAATAATGAATCTTTTTTCTGACCCATTAAGAAATTAAATTAATGCCTTTGCGTAACCCTGCATGATTTAGTTCTTAAATATATTATTTAAACTGTCAATTTTTAAAAAGTGGTATTAAAGCCAGCGTTATTGTCAAAAGTCCAATAATCCAAACTGATACCTTGATTACATTTTGATTTTTCAAAAGTAATAAGGTTTGTTTATTGGCTTCATTCTCAATTACCTGTCGTAATTCCTTTGTGTTTTTGGCGAATTCAATTTCAAATATTTGCTTTATTTGAGTTCTTTCACTCTCGATAAGTTGCTTAATTTGTGATTTGTTATCATCAAGTTTTATTTTGATTGTGCTTTCAAGTTCCTTATAAAATTCTTTATTATCTTTTCTAATTAGGTCGGTTTTCTCGACTACCAAATCAGAAAGCTCACCTTTATTCTTTAAATTTGAATTTTCAATTTCAGATAAAGTCTTTTCAATTTCCTTCTGCTTCTGTTTTTGTAATTCATTTATTTTTTCGAGTATTATACTGTTATCAGCAAATTGCTTGTTGATTTCACTATAAGCCACTATTAGTCCTTGCAATTTCTCATAAGCTCCAGAAACTACCTTTAATTTATCTACTTCACTATTGAAGTCTTCTAATGTATCATTAAATTTTTGCAAGTTGCTCATATAATTTAGAGTTTAATGTTTTAATAATAAGAAGTTTTTTTGAATATATATCATTCAATAAATATGGAAGATTATAATAGTCAGCCAAATACTCTATTTTTTCTGGAAAGAATTTACCAACTGATAAACATAAATCTATTTTTTGCTCTTCATTAAGATTATCCCCCAGAATTATAAACTTATTAAAGAAGCCCTCTTGATTCTCTGTTGAAAATGTTTGTTTGATAGATTCAATAGCACTTTCAAAACGTTCCTTACCGTCTGTATCTTGATAATTATTAAGTGCCAACCGAACAAAACCACTTAAAAAGTTCAACCCAACATTATTACGATAGCTCTCAAGAAATCGACTTATATTATCCCTCAACTTTTCAAATTCTTGTGTTTTTGTTTGACAATCAATTATTTCGGGAATATGAATTTTGATTTTCTTTTTTAATCCATTTTCTTCATATTCATTTGTTTCTTCAAAAATATATAATGCGTCAAACCAATTCTGATATTTAGTTGGATTTTCACCTATATCTTGAAGTATAAATGTAGTGTCTGTAAATATAAAATAATTGTCAATACGCCTTTTAAAATCTTCACTCCCGAAGTCTCCATCATTTACAAAATCTGAACACCAATCTCTTAATGTTTTTAATGATTGTTTCCTGTTATAGGCAATATTTTCAAATGTCCAGTTTAGTAAGTACCAAATTGCATTATCTAAAGTAGATGATTTGTTAGATTTTGAAATTTCTACACTTACTTGTGTAGTTGGTTCATATTTTGTGATATAGTTTGATACGCTTCTTATTATGTTATTATCTTCTTTGTTTTTAAATTGAACAGCATAATGTGTAACAAAATCAGTAGTCCAATCAGATACAATACCAAGTATGCTTAAACGGTAAATAGCCTTTTGAAGAACTGATTCTGATATTCTAAGTTTCGAATAAGCATCCCTCCAAAATATATCCACTTTTGAATCTGCCTTGAAGTAGTATTTTATAACACCATTTAAAATATGGTAATCCTCTTCAATATCATTTTGACCTTGAATGAAAAGAAATAACTGTTTGAAAATATCTTTACCATTCCAACCTGCTTCATTGCTAATGACCTTTAGTTCTGAAAAATTGGTGTCTTTGTGAAATAATTGTTCCACTCTTTCACTATCAAAAGTTTCAGGAGAATATAGAACAAAGCACTTTCCAATTTTGGTCTTATTCAATTCAAAGTTTTTATCCCAACGTCCTGCTCTTCCAGCTTCTTGATATAAGGCTTCTACAGAGCTTGGTAAACCATAATGAATAGTATAATAGATATTCTGTTTATCAATACCCATTCCAAATGCTTTAGTTGCAACCAATATTGGATATTCGTCATTTTTAAAAGCTTTCTGAATTTTGATTTTATACGTCTTAAATTCTTCAGGATTCATTATTTGCTCAGTACCAATCTTTCTACCATTGTTATCTAAGACATCCCTTTTAGGAATATCTCCAGAGAACCAACCAACTTTATTTTGGAAAAGTGTATTTAATGTATTTGATACTTGATAACAACCATAAGCACCGTTTACATTAGGGGTGAAAATCAAACCAGCTTTTTCTTTTGTTTCAGTCAGCCCTTCTTTGTTTGCCAATTCTGTTACAAGGTTTTGAAGTTGTTGTCTTTTGTTGCCATTGTCATTAATTATTTCAAATTGTAATTCTTTACGACTATAATCCAACAGTGATTTGATATTACTATCCTCTAACCGTTGTTTTTGTCTTGAAAACTCAATTTTAATGTCTTTCAATACATTTACTGAAGCAGTTGCAGTTAAGCCAATAAACTTTATTTTACCTTCTCCTTTTTCGTCTTTAGGACTTAGTTTATCAATCGTTTTTGCTAAATTCAAATAGGATGTTCTAAAATCATGTCCCCATTCAGATAGGCAATGAACTTCATCTACAACAGCATAAGCAATTGAAAAATTGGCAATAATGGCTCTAATTTTATCTCTAAATGAAGGTATTTGAAATTTTTCAGGCGAAATCCAAACAAACAAATATCTACCTTGTTCAAAATCTGTTTCAACTTGCCTTCGTTGGTCTGCATCCAAATCGCTTGTTATGAAGTTGACATTTGTAACGAGCATTTTCTCCATATTTCCGAATTGGTCGTACATCAATGATTTTATTGGACAGACGACAAAGTTTACACTGGGTTGTAATAAACATGGCAATTGATAACACAAAGATTTACCGCCACCAGTAGGTAGCAATCCAATTGTATCATTTCTATTTAATGTGTTGGAAATAATTGGAAATTGACCTTCCCTAAAACTTGGCTTATCAAAGATATTTTGTAAGAAAAATTCCAATACTGATTTATCTGAATCAGTTATATTATAATTAATAGGTTCAGCAGTACTGACTCTGAAATAATTTCTTTCTTTTACAATATCAAAATAATCAGTCCGAACAAACAATATATCAAGGTTTAATACATTTTCATCAGTGAACCTTTTAAATAAGGAAAAGTCAATATTAATGGTTTTTGTATTCGGTTTGAAGTTAGATTTGTTATTCGTTATATTGATTTTGAATTTAGGTTTCTTAATCTCTGTCTTGTACTTGAGTTGCCATAATTTGTCAATCCAAATCAATAAATCATTGACAGCTAATTCTGGAACATTACCCAGGTCTTCGTTTAAAAGTATATTAAAACTCCAACTTTCATCAAAAGTTAAGTAATTGTGCGTTAGTAATTCTATTAGCAAAATTTGAAAACGAATTATGGCTGTAGGTCGTAATTTAGTTTCAAAATCAATATCACTTATTCTATTTTCCTCTATCTTTTCACATGCTGATTTATAGTAGTTTAGAAGGGTTTCGAAACGAGCTAATTGTTCTTTTATTTGTATGATTTTCTCTTTGTACGTTCCACTTCTTAATTCTGAAGTGCTAATACGTATGGTAGTAATACCTTTGCTATATAGAAATTTATCTCTGGTATCATCCGAGACCCTTGTGACTTCATCCTTTTTATGTTGTTGCCCATCAATTTCAATGACAAGTTTTGCTTGAGGTAAATAAAAATCAACCTGTTGATTAATAAAGTTCTGATTTACTTCAGCAATAATAGTATTAATCTCTATTTCAGGAATAATTAAAGATTGAATAAAAGCATACTCTCCTAATTCATTAGGAATGATTTTTTCAAAGAATTCTTTGGCTGGATAATAATTTCTATCCTGGTCACCTTTTATTGTATTGTACCAAATAGGTGTTTCATTTGTTGCAAATAAAAACCTATCGTTAAAATTTTCCTGTTTGTGAATTTCTCCTATTTGAGATTGAAGATATTTGGACAAGGTTGTTGGAAATCCACGTTGCAAAATATTCTTTACAACATACAGAATAGGCAATAAATCTGTCTTTATTGGATTCTCTATCAAATTTTGAATAACAAAATTCGGATTTGTGTAAGAGTAGTTTGCAGTGTATTTCTTCATGGAAACAAAACAAAAATGAAATAGGCTATAAAATGTATTTGCTAAGTAATAAATTATCAATCTTCTTTTGGAAGATTTCTATATCTTTCAACTAGATTTATTATATGTTCTTCAGAAATGTTGTGATAGAAGAATCTACCTACTCCTTTATTTTTCACAAGATAAGTAGAACCCCAATGTTTAAAATATTTTTCAATTAGATTTAGTGACCACGGAATAGCTTCATTTCTACTTAAACCATTCCATTCCCACTTATATTTATATTTTTCAATTAATTGTTCAGACCAAGGCAATCCGATATTACTACTTAAACCAAATCTACCAAGCGCATAATTTTTGTTTTTCAACGATAATTGTGCATTATTAATTTGGATTTCACCACAAGAATCTCTGTATAAAAAATCATTTTTATATTTACCCCAAAACCATCTATCTTCATACTTATCAATCAACTGTTCTGTCCATGGTAACGCAGTATTATAGCTTAACCCTTTCCAATTCAAATTCTTCTTAAACTTTTCTAACAATGCTTCTGTCCATGGAATTGACTCATTCACACTTAAAAAATCCCAATGCCAACTTTCTTTAAATCTTTCTATAAAATTGATTGACCAAGGAAGAGTTTTATTCTGACTTAATACATCCCAATTCCAAGAATCTTCATATCGTTCAATTAGTTCTTGTGTCCATTCAAAAAACTCATTACTGCTAAGAATTTCAACTTGCCAAATAAAATTATTATTATAATATCTCCCTTGATGAAGTATTTCTTGGTGCAAACTCCAATTTAAAGATGTATTGTAATCGATATCACCACTTAACCATTCTTCAATTGTAATAACTTCATTGTATAATAATAGAAAATTAAATATACCCAAAGTATGAACTAAGTGATAACCTCCAAACAATTCAGAACAACTCTCAATGATTTCTAATGAACTAATTACACTCAAATTTTCACTCAAATTAATTCTATCCCACTTGCTTTTATATTTTAAAATGAAACTCACTGACCATGGCAAATTTTGATTTGCACTTAGTCTTACCCAGTCCCATTTATCTAAATACTTATCAATCAACTCTTCTGACCATGGAATACTATAATTCTCACTTAACCCATGCCATAAATTTCCTGGCTGATAGTATTGTTTGTCATCTGAATCTCCTCTATAATACTTTATTTGTTCATCCCAAGACCATTTTTCTTTATATTTTTCAATTAAATCTATATTCCAAGGTATAGAGTTATTTGTACTTAAACATTCCCAATCCCATAAATTTTCAAACTTCTCGATTAACTCTTCACTCCATTCAATATTTTCATTTAAGCTTAATTGACGTTCATCAAATTCGTTTTTTGGCTGTGAAATTAAGGTTAAATCTAATCGACAAAAACGATATATTAGGGTAAATATGAAATTATTATCATCTTTGAGAATAATTTTTAATACATCATTAATTTCAATTTCTCTAGAATTTGTTTTTTTGTAGGAATAAATATTTGAATCCTTTTTCTTTATAATTTCCTGAATTTCTGACTCAGTAATATTTTCAAAGAAGTTATCTATTAGACTAAGAGAATTTAATTCATTCCAGACCCAATTTTCTTTAAATTTGTAAATTAGCTGTGATGTAAAAGGCACACTTTTATTTTCACTTAATAGCTTCCAATTCCACTTATCAAAATATCTTTCAATTAACTCCTCCGACCATGGGAGTTCTTTATTGTAGCTCAATAAATCCCAATCCCATTTATCTATATATTTATCAATTAAATCTTCTGACCATTGAAGATTGATTTCACTACTCAACTCAGACCAATCTAATACTTCTTTAAACTTATCTAATATTTTTTCATTCGCAGGAAATTGCATTTTTTTTAATACATTGTGTATGTTTGAAATTTTACTAGAATAATTTGCAATTATATATTCAACAATTTCAATTTTTGAATATGTCAAAACGGCATATAAATATAATTTGCTTTCATATTTGTCAATTAAATATTTAGACCAAATTACTGAAGAATTATAACTTAAACTTTGCCAATCAAGATTTTCATTATATTTATCTATTAACTCATTAGACCAATCAACGGATGGGTTTTTACATAATTGAAACCAAATTAGGTTGTTCGCAAACATATCAATCAATTGCTTTGACCAACAGATTGATTTATTTCCACACAAATAATTCCAATTCCATTTATCCTTATATCTAAAAAGAAGTTTTTCAGTCCAAGGTATGAATTCTTGAGAACTCAATTCTGCCCAATTCCAACGTTCTTGGTATCTAGAGATAAATATTTCTGACCACGGAAGATTTGGATTTCTTGATAATTCGTTAAATTGTAATTTTCCTAATTTGTCGATGTATTTTTCAATTAAGTATTCTGACCATTTTACATTTACATTCTTTGCTAGAATTGCCCAATCCCAATTATCTTTAAATAAATCAATCAATTCTTCAGACCAAAATATACTGTGATTATCACTTAGCTCCTTCCAATTCCATTTACTTTTAAATCTTGAAATTATTTCTTTAGACCATAGTATACTTATATTCGAGCTTAAAATTGTCCAATGCCAATTATCCTTAAACTCTTCAATAATCTGTTCTGTCCAAATAATTCTCGAACTGTTACTTAGTTTATCCCAATTAAATCGGCTACCATAAACATGTTCGTTGATAAAATGAGTGGTTAAAGGAATACTTTCATTCTCTATCAACCGATTAATATGCAAATAATTACTTGTGTATTTATCGATAAAATTATCAGACCAAGGAAGACTCAAATTCTTACTTAATAATTCACAATTCCATTCATTTTCATATTTTTCAATAAGGTTTTCTGTCCATAAAAGATTTTCGTTTCCACTTAATTCATCAAATTTAAATCTAAAATGGTTTATGTGTTTTTCAATAAATTCTTCGGTTAAAGTTATTTTAGCATTATAATGAAAAAAAGTTTCGTAAAAATAGCCCCAACCATACTTGTTGTCATATTTAGTAGCATAAGAATCAAATATTAAATCTAATAGTTCTATAGATATAGGATAATTCCGTGCTAATATTCGAAAAAACCAATCTTCATGTTCATTAAACAGGGCTTTAAGAATATTAATTCTATCAGAACTACTTAATTCATTTTGAGTTAACTCTAAATTGTTTTCAACTTGATTAATCATAGTGAAGTGTTTTAATGAATTATTAATTTAAATATCCTAGAATTATGATTAAAAGTTAAATTTATCCTACCTTCTTTTGATACAAGTGCTTTTGAAACTCGATAAACAGTGTACTTATATTTGCCACATTACCTAGTACTTCTTTAGCATCTTCAAGTGATTGATATTTATTGGTCAACAGGATTGGTAGTTTTTCCTGATCAAGTTCTTCAACGCCAGTTTCAATGTATTTGCTTAATACAAACTCTATGAATTCCTTTTGTTTATTGTTCAATAAAGCAAAGATAGTGGCTTGGGCAGCTGCAACACGTTCTTCCCTTGTCATTGGTTTGATATCACTGTTGAATACGTATTCCAATACATCAAACAGGTCACTTTTTTCGGCATCTATCAATGTCTGTAAGGTGGATAATTCTTGCTTTCCAAATCCAGCATCGTCTAATTTTTCCAATAAAATTCTTCTGGTCATTGGATTGCTCCAAAGTGTACGCAATTCTTCTTCACTTTTGAATAGATTTGGTAATTCACCAAAGAGGTTATTTAAAAATTCTACCGCTGACATAGGCTTACCATCTGCACTCCAGAATGATGTTGAAATCATGTATTGGATTTCCAATTCTTTACCATTTCTCAACTTAACTTTCGCTTTCTTTTTACATACGCATGGTCTTTGTCCACATTTTTCACAGGGCGTAGGGGGTTCTTTCGGACAAACACAAGGTAATTGACCACATATAAGGCATGGAATTGGTGGTTTTTTCTCGCAAACACAAGGTTTTTGTCCGCATTTGGCACAAGTTTCATCAATTGGCTCACCATCCCATTCAGGGTCGGCAAAATGATGATAAGCATTTACGAAATCGTAAATGGTGAAAAAATCCTTCCCATCAAATAAACGTGTACCACGACCAACAATCTGTTTGAACTCAATCATAGAGTTAACAGGACGCATTAAAACTATGTTACGGATGTTCCGTGCATCCACACCAGTAGAAAGCTTTTGAGAGGTGGTGAGTATGGTAGGTATTGATTTTTCGTTATCCTGGAACTCTCTCAGATATTGTTCTCCAATTTCTCCATCATTTGCAGTTACACGAACGCAATATTTGGAGTCTTTGCTTTTTTTGTTCTGATTAATTAAATCTCTAACAGCTGAAGCATGGTCTTGAGTGGCGCAAAAAACAATTGCCTTTTCCTTTTGAATCGCTTCATCCATGTATATTTTTACCCGTTTGGCTTCACGTTCTTTTATTTCAATGATACGGTTGAAGTCGGGTTCGGTATAAATCCGTCCTTCTTCAATTTCTCCTTCAATAATTTGGTCATCACTGGTGTAAATGTAATCGTCAAGTGTAGTCTGTATTCGTTTTACTTTAAAAGGCGTAAGGAAACCATCATTAATGCCTTCTTTGAGCGAATAAATGTAAACAGGTTCACCAAAGTATTTATATGTATCTACATTGTCATTTCGTTTGGGTGTTGCAGTTAAACCCAACTGTACGGCTGGTGAAAAATACTCAAGAATGGCTCTCCAGTTTCCTTCATCATTTGCACCTCCACGGTGACATTCATCTATAATTATAAAATCAAAATAATCAGCGGGATATAGTTGATAATTGACAGTTGACAGTTGATATGTGGGTATTGGTTCAGCTGCAATACATGAACTTCTATTTTTATTGTCAATTGTCAATTCTTCATTGTCAATTGCATTGGTCATAAAGGTTTGGAAAATAGTAAAGAAAATACTTCCGTTGGTCGGCACATTGCCAGCCTTTTTTATCTCACTTGGTTTTATGCGTACCAATGCATCTTCTTGAAATGCTGAAAATGAATTATATGCCTGGTCGGCTAATATGTTTCGGTCGGCTAAAAACAAAATGCGAGGTCTGCGACTACCGTCACGTTTCAAGTTCCAACGGGTTTGAAACATTTTCCACGCTATTTGAAAAGCAATTGCCGTTTTCCCTGTTCCAGTAGCAAGGGTCAATAATATTCGTTGTTGATTCTTGGCAACAGCTTCCAAAGTGTTTCTGACAGCTATTTCCTGATAATAACGCAATTGCCAACTACCACTTTTATCTTCAAAGGGTACGGATGCAAACTTTTCTCTCCACAGTTCTACAAGCTCACTTTCAGTGCCTTTTGGATAGGTTTTGTTCCAAAGTTCATCAGGTGTAAGGTAATTATCCACCAAACCTTCTGCACCCGTTTTCATACATATACTGTATATCTCTTTTCCGTTTGTGGAATAAGTAGTTTCGAGTTTTAATTTTTCGGCATAAAGTTTGGCTTGTGCCACACCTTCACCCACCGACAATTCATTGCTTTTTGCCTCCACTACAGCTAGTTTAATGCCTTTGTAAACCAATATGTAATCGGCTTTCATAGGTTTACTTCTTGCACCACCAACGTTTATTTTACCATCGGTAATTTGCGCTTGTCGTTCACGAAGTATTTTGGAACCTTCCACCACACCCCAACCGCAAGCTTTTAGCTTCGGGTCAATTAACTCTGCTCTTGTTTCGGATTCGTTCATAGTAGTTTCATTTGTTATTCAGTCAAAATCAAGAAATCATTTTCAAATACTTATCACATAACCATCACATAAAAAATAATTGATTATCAGTCATTTATTTTTTTTAAGTACCCTTATTATCACATAACCGTCACATAAGATTTTCAAGCACAAACTTGAACAATATTAGTTTATTTTCCAAACTCAATCAAATAACCATCAAATAAGATTTGATTGATTACTAGCAGTTTACAAGTATTGAATAGCTTTGCTATCAAATAACTGTCAAATAAGATTTTCACATTCAAAACTTGAATGATTTTATATTTGATTGTAAGTTCTATCACATAACCATCACATAAAAATAAATTGATTATCAATCTGTTGTGTTTTAAGGTGCGCTGTCTATCACATAACCGTCACATAAGATTTTATGCCCAAATAGGTAGATAACTTGCATATTTCCTCGACTTGCTTTCGGGGTCATCTTCTTTAATTACTCCCTCTTCCAACGCATCTCTAATAATTCGTGAAGCAATAGAATAGTTATGACTTTCAATTTGAAACCTATCTCGCAACGATTGATTGGTCATTTTCTCGTTGGAAACATATTTCAAACAAGCGTGTTGATAACAAGCCCGTATTTTTTCTTTTTTGTCTAAGTCATTTAACGCTTTGTAGCTGTAAACGGTAACTCTGGTTCTATTTTCGGCTACAATCACATTGATGGCTGGTAATTGATAAAGCTCATTGTAGAAAATTACCTTATCTAATCCGCTACCTTTTTCCTCGCAAAAACCCATTCTACGCATTAAGTCTGCGAGTTTTTCGTTTCGGGATAGATAAGCATCAATAAACCGTTCGGGTGTGACCAAGGGTGTACCAGAGTTGGAAATTTCAATCCTGTCGGTAAAAATCTCAACCATTGGAAACCCTTTTTCGGTAAGGTCTTGATGTATTAAAGCATTAGCCACTAACTCTCTGATAGCAATTTCAGGATACATTCTCGTATCTTTCCTCAATGCTTTTCCGATTTCTTCGTTTGCAGGGAGTTTGCCATTAATCCAATCAATCAAACCTATAAAACCTAGCGCATAACCTTTAGCCCAGATTGGTGGTTCTCGCTCCGTCTCAACCCTATTTTTTCCTTTGTAAACAATTACCCTTACAGCTTTTCGCTCAACGCTTTCAAAATCGTTCAGATTTTTGGCAAACAACAAAGCACCCAATTTGGTAATGGCATACCCAGTGTGTTTTATTACCAAGCCTTCTTCAATAAATTTTTCAATAACTGCCTGTTGAGTTGATGGATAAGGTAGTTTTATTAAATCGAAATAGGTTTCTGTACTCAGGTATTTAGTGATATCCGAAGCTGTTAAGTTGTCTTTTGCAATTTCTTTTTCAAATGGGGTATTATCTTTTTTCCAAATCTTAGCTTGTTTCTGTGGAAAATTATTCAATTTCTTTGTAAGGCTACCAACTCTAATGTATGACTGATTTATAAACTCAACAGGTTGATTTTTAGTGGCTGGAATTACAAAAATAGAAATACGACGTGTTGCATCGTAATCAAACTCATGAACTGTAAAATCTATTCTTGGGTTCAACCGTGTGGCTAACCAATGCTCCAAATCTTCACCTCCCTTTTTCTGCGATTTAGCTTTGAAAGTTGTCCCTTTAATATTGTGAGTACCATCTTCCACGCCAAACACCAAATATCCAAATGGTTTATTGTGAATGCAAGCTCCATTGGAAAGTGCAGAAATTCGCTCACCAATCTCCTGCTCAGAATGAAAATTGAGTTTAAACTCAACCCACTCACTCTCACTGGGCTGCTTTACCAACTCATTTAAAAGCTCTTTCAATTGTTGTTCGTTCATAGGTATATCAATTTAGTATTCTAAATTCAAAGAAGTCATTTTGTTCACGAAGTATTTTGGAACCTTCCACCACACCCCAACCGCAAGCTTTTAGCTTCGGGTCTATTAACTCTGCTCTTGTTTCGGATTCATTCATACATCTTGTATTTTACATTTTCCTCTAAACTTTCTCTGTGACAATGGTGTTTTCAATTTCATCATTTCTTATCAACCACATAACTAATTTCTTAGAACTGGAATTTATTTCTATAATAATTTTAATAATTCCAAAATCCCAAGTTCTACCTTCCCATTTTTGCTCTTTTATTAATTGATTTTCTAAACCCCAATCATATAAACCTTTATTATTTATATCATTTCCTAAATGCTTAACTGTTCTATTTACAACAAATTCATATTCATGATAAAACGTGAAATTTGAATAATTGTCAGATTCATGATAAATTGAAGTGTAATTTTTTTCGTTCATCATGTGAACTAAAATTCTATTGAAATAACCAAAAAAATTTATCAACGGCTTAAACGTGACTGTAAAATTATCATTTTCCAATTTCTGTGTATTTAAAACCTCGCCATTTTCGATGCTATAGTTTACGCACTTGTAGAAATCAATGAAATCTTTTTCCTTATTTTCAATTTGATAGTCAAAAGCGGCAATAAACTCTTCTACATTATAAACTTTAGCTTCGATGCCCAATAATTTATATAATACCTTAGTTTTTCTCAGAAACCCACTATCATCGGAAACTACACAGTCACAAAAAGCACCGTAATAACTATGAAAACCATCATTTAAAAGATTTCTGAATTTTACATTTGAGCCATCTTTACTGATTCCAAGCAAATCTAATGTAAAATATGCATGAGTATAAAAATCGTAATTTGATATTTGTTTCTCGCCAGTTGGATTAAGACTGCTGTTGACATACTCAATGAATGTTTTTTTTAAGACTGAATCCTTCATGTTTTCATTAAAGTCGATTTCATCAATATCCACTGTGAATCTCCCGTTATTAAGATATTTGTCTGTGATATTTCTTAATCCTTTATAAATGGTTTTGTCAGCTTCTATTTTTGGAACTAGCCCCATAAAATAATCCATCAACTCATAAAGATTCATTGAAGCTTTTTCTGTTGGTAAAACTTTACTCAACTTCTCTGAAATATCATTTGGCACTTTATCTAAATTAAAAAGACTCAAATCGAATATTGGTTCACTAAAAAGTGTTTTTGCTGTCTGAAGTAGCTGAACATTCTCATTTGTTAAACCTTCAATCTCTGTATCAAAAATAGAAGAAAAGTCTATTTTTTCATCCTCTACATTTACATCCTTAAATGCTATATTTGGCTTAGCCAAATAGCACGAGGTTTGTTTTTCGAGAGAATGGTATGATAAATAATTATCTTCAACAATCGTCTCTATGAAGTCTAGTTCCTTAAATTTAATATCTGATTTATCATTCTTTAAATCAAGTAAAAGTGCATGTGAATAAGTAAACAAAAAATCCGCTTTGTGTTGATATATTTTCTCAAGCAACTCAACATACTCCGCTTTCTCTTGTTTGAAAAGGTGGCTGTAAATCTGTTTATCGAGATATATTCTGTGCATAAAGCTTCACTTTATTAATTTTTACAATTCCCCATTAAATGCCTTCTGTAATACACTCTTTTTCAATTCTTCCAAATCCAATATCTTTTGCTGGTAAATGGCTTTCAATGTCAAGACTTTGAATTAGGTCTATGATTTCTATTATTGTTTCTGCCTCGTTCATATTTAATCAGGATTTTCTTTTAATATTCTATTGAAATCTGATACAACATATTTTTTAAATTGAGGAAGTGTATGTTCTTTTTTTGCTTTTGTATTAACGCCATTTAGCTTTAAGGAATACTTACCTGCATTTTTGCCTGTTTTGATTTGATTTGATTCTGCGATAAACTCTTTACTGGACAAAATCCAAATAGTGTCCATTCTTTCTGAATAAAATACAAACCAATAATTCTTTCTTGATTCGTGAGGTATTCCTGCAAAAAGAGCAGCAGCACCAAATTTATTATCATTACTTCGGGCTTTTATCTGAACCTCTACAAAAGTACCGTCATGTTTTTTAATCACTGCATCAATAGCATCATCATCAACCATTGGTAAGTATACATCAAGACCTCCCTTTAACATAAGCCCGATAATGTAATACTCTATACGTTTTCCAAATGCAGCTGAATGTCTAAAACTTCTGCTTGTAGTTTCATCGTACACCATACTCTAATTAGCTATTTAAAATTCTTTATAAAATAAATTTTGCTATATGTCTTATTTTAAGTATTTCTACCTAATATATAATTGTTTGTCTTACGTTTCATTAAATATGATTCGTTGAAAAGGTCTGTTAATCAATATGAAGACCTAATTTTTTTATAAAAATCTGATTTCTTAATTTTGCCCTTTCTAACAATGTAGAGTATTTAATAATTTCAGTATATAAAGCTCCATCTTCTTTTCCAAATTTGCCAGCAATTCTTTTATAAGGTCTAAAAATATAATTTAAACCAAATGCTGATTTAAAATCAGTATCATTGTCTTCAACATCATCAATATCAACACTTTCTCCTATCAAATAACCATAATAAGTATTAAACTTAAATTTATCTTTAGACAAATTATTTATCAATGAAGCATATCTATTTATTTGGTTAAGATGTTCTGACACATTGCAGTCTGGTGCTTTCAGCTCAATAATAATACATTTTCCTTCTTTTGGGAAAAGAAGTATATCTGTTCTTCGCTGATTTGCATCCCCTGACTGTTTCAACCGATAACTAAGTTCTTCTTCTGAGAGATTCTCTTTAAATATACTTTCTCCATTTAATTTCAATGCTCCTAACTTGCTTTCTGAAGTACCCTGAAAATAAATAAACTCCTCATTGATTAACCATAAGTCACTATCTTCAGGATTATCCGAAGTCTGTTGAAAAATTAAATTATGCATTAAATCCTCGTCAATTCTTTCTCCATTTTTAAGCTTATCAATCTCTTTCTTTAGAATTTTCTTAAATAAAACAAGTACCATTTTACGCCTTGCGATATATTGCGTTAAAGCAGTTCTGTTTTGTAAAGGAATAACTTTTGTCAGTTCTAAAACTTCTTTCTTTAGTTCTTCATGATAATTTTTCCGATTTGGGCTTAAAGCATTTAAGGCATCAATTCTTTTTTTAATTTCAATATCTTTTCTGGCTTCTATTTTAGAGTCTGCTACATATATTTTCTCAAGTACTTCTTCTTCATTGTCACTAGGTTTTATTTTAGCATCCTTTATGGTTTCAGGATTGAGCAAAAACATTTTCTCTAATGCCTTCAATTCAATTACTTTTTCTTTATTATGTTCAATTATTTCTGGATAAATTTTTGATATTCTTTCGTTTGCAGTATCTCTTATTGCATCTATTGTAATAGTTTCATCAGTAAACAATGAATTTGGGTCACCATGTGATTTTTTCAGCTCATCATTTGTCGGAATATTCAAATATCCACGTGTATCAGAATCAGCTAAATCAATAACATTTCCAGAAAGTAAAAATAAATATCTATTATCTTCAATAAAATCATCTCCTTTTATACTGTCAAGTTTTATTTCTTGTTTAGTAATCTCTCCTTTGCTTGTCAATTTTATTGAATTCCTTGCCAAATCTTTTTTGTTAATTTTGAATCCTTTTAGATTGACTATTTCTATTTTTTCTCCTTGAACTATTTTACCATCTGAATTTACTTTTGAATAGTGTATCTCAATGTCCTCTTGTTTGTCAATTTTAGGTATTAAATCCTCCGTTATTAACAACTCGCTCTCAATTACACCATTAACAGAACGTTGAATAACCATTTTTGGCAGAGTATTCCTTTTCTCACAAAATAATGCTAAATATCTAGTTTTTATATTTTCAACAACTTCATTTACTGAATATTGCTTTAATGCATCCCGTTCTTTACTATCTAAAGGATAACTTAGTTTCAGTATTGTGTATGTACTATTCTCAGTCGTTATTTCATCTGAATCATGTCTTACTATTGCATTTTGCTTAACAAATGCTTCATTTTTAGATAACGTAAATTTTCGTTTTCTAAAACCTGTTTCAGAGTCATCGTCCTGATATACACTTTCAAACTCAGCCTTATCAAAATAATGTACATATTGAACTCTACCAGAACCCTTATTTCCAATACCTTTTGAAGTGTCATCTAAATTTAGAAATCGATAAAATTGCTCCAAATTAAAGCCAATACCATTGTCTTTTATCACAATGCTGTCAAATTCTAAATCTTCTTTGTTCTCAGTAAATAAGTTCTTAATTAATTGTATCTTAACCGTAATTTCGCCATTTGATAAATCTTCATATTGCTCTTTAATAGCCTCAATGGCATTTGTAAAAGCCTCGTAGACTGGCTGGAGTTTATCACCACTCTTGGGGATTTTTTGAATCCTACCATCATAAGAAGTTCCAACACCTGACAAATAACCTAAATCAATCATATTAAATTCTCCTATTATTTACAATTCCCCATTAAACGCCTTCTGTAATACACTCTTTTTCAACTCTTCCAAATCCAATATCTTTTGCTGGTAAATGGCTTCTAATCGTTTGGTTTCGGCTGAAAGCGCATCGAGTTTTTGGACAATTTGTTTCTGTTTGTCAACTTTTGGAAATGGGAATAATTCATTTTCAAATGTTCCCATGTTTATATTTTGCTGTGCTGCACCATTACTCAATGATTGAATTTTCACTTTAAAAGATTGCAATAGATATTCAACAAAATCTCTATCAGCCAATTTTTCATTTACGTCTAAACCAATAACGCTATCAGGAAAACAAGCATCAAAAGTCAAAACACCCGTTTCTGCAATGTTTGCTGCTATAGTTATACAAATTGTACCTGAAGGCCAAAGTTTGCTTTGTGAAAGTCCTAATTCATTGTAAGTTTGAGTATATTCTGTTATATAGTGATTACAATTTCGAATGTCACCAGTTTGAATAAATGGATAATTACCACCATATAGACCTTCAAAATTTCTTGGACGGTGTTTGGATTTTCCACGACCAAAGTCTTTGGAAATTTGTTTTAATGTTTTCTCTTCCCACCCCTTTCCTTTCTTTTCAAAAAAACCTTGCAAATAACTATCAAAAAGCTCTTTGGCATTTTTGAGGTTTTGTTCGGCATTGGTTTTTGCCACGGCTATGGCTGCAAAGGCTTCATCTAATATGGAAACTATACGTTGTTGTTCGGGAAGAGGTGGAAGTGGGATTTCAATTAACCCTAAATTCTTTCTGCTAATTCTTTCTCTTGTTGCACCACTTACACCTAATTGGACATCTTTTAGATATTGATTCGACATCTGATAGTAACATAAAAACTCAGAAGCTAGAAAATCTTTAGGTCTTATAATAGTACAGTCAACACCAGTTATCATTTTGGAATTGATTTCGGGAATTATACATGATTTGCCTACAGGGTCTGGTAGTCTTGAAACTAATATATCCCCTGGAAGAATTTCAGTACATTTTAATCGATGGAAAGTATCTTCTGATATGAATCTTGATTTATCTTCTTTATCTTTAAAATATCCAAAACCAATATTACCAGTTTGAACTAACCTTATACCTTCAGTTGATTGGTCTTTACTTTCTATCCAATTTCCATCAGTAAAAACTTTACAAGCATCTTTTAAATGTATCTTTTTCCAATTTTGTTTCATATCAGTTCCAAGATTGAGTTTAAAATCTCAGCACTTTCTTCGTCAAGTGCTTTCATTGCTGCTAAAATTTCTTGTGGTTGGCGTAAGGCGGTTTCTTCTTTTTTGTTTGGATTTTTTGGACTCAAGTCAAAAGTGGTTTGGTCAATATTCTTCATATCAACCGACCAACTGTTTTCACTTTCTCCTTTAGTTTTTTGTAGAGTTACAAATTCCGCTAAATCTTTCTCGCTCAGGGCATTGGTTTTGCCTAAGTTACGTTCCAAGTTTAGTAGGTAAAACCATACCTTTTGAGTTGGTGCGCCTTTTTCAAAGAATAATACCACCGTTTTTACGCCTGCACCAGTAAAAGTACCTCCTGGTAAATCCAATACGGTATGTAAGTTGCAGTTTTCCAACAATAACTTGCGCAAACTCACCGAAGCATTATCTGTATTGCTTAAAAAAGTGTTTTTGATTACAATACCAGCTTTGCCTCCAGCTTTCATTATTTTAATGAAATGCTGTAAGAAAAGCGAAGCGGTTTCACCCGTTTTAATGGGGAAGTTTTGTTGTACTTCGGCACGTTCCTTTCCTCCAAAAGGTGGATTTGCCAACACTACATCATAACGGTCTTTTTCTTGTATATCGGCAAGGTTTTCGGCAAGTGTATTGGTGTGCACAATGTTTGGAGCTTCCACACCGTGCAAAATCATGTTCATTGTGCCAATAATGTAAGCCAAAGATTTTTTCTCTTTGCCGTAAAAGGTATTTTTCTGAAGCGTTACTACATCGGCGGTGGATAGTTTTTTGCTGTGTTTTAGGAACTCAAAAGCTTCCACCAAGAATCCCGCTGAACCTACTGCGCCATCGTAAATCGTTTGTCCAATTTCGGGAGCTACCACCTTCACTATGGTTTTAATCAATGGTCGTGGCGTGTAATATTCACCACCGTTGCGTCCAGCATTCCCCATGTTCTTGATTTTATCCTCGTATAAGTGGCTCATTTCGTGCCTTTCAGCATGAGTACGGAAACGAAGTTCATCAATACGGTTGATTACTTCACGCAGGTTGTAACCACTTTGCACACGGTTTTTTAGTTCACTGAAAATCTCACCAATTTTATATTCCAGTGTATCGGCGCTTTCGGCAGAAGTTTTGAATTTTTTGAGGTAGGGAAACAGTTGAATGTTTACAAAATCAGCTAGGTCATCGCCTGTTAGTGCTTTGTGGTGGTCAAGTTTACCTTCATTGTCTTTAGGTGCTGCCCAAATACTCCATTGATATGCTGATTCAATGATAGGAGAATATGTTTTACCAGTCAGTTCGGCTGCTGTGGCTTTGTCTTTTTCTAAATCGTCTAGGTATTTAAGAAATAAAATCCAGGAGGTCTGCTCCACATAATCTAATTCACTTCCACACCCTGCATCTTTGTGCAGTATATCATCAATGTTTTTAAAGGTTTGTTCAAACATATATTGGTTATTAAGTTCAACTATTATTATAGTTCTGTCTGTTTATTATTGCTAATTAAATCTGAGAAGCGTTGTAATGACTGTTAATATACTTTTTCGAAATTATTAATCCGTAGATATGCTATAAGATGACCATTAATCTCAGAAAAAAGTTGTTTCAATTTTTCATGGTTTTATTCTTTCAAATGATATTTGAAGAATGATAATTTCCTTCTCCTTTTTCATATTTAAAATGTTATATAAAAATGAAAATATAGGAAAAGAAAGTTGATTAGAAATAAATTGACGACAAAGTTAAGAAAAAATGTGAATGGACATACAAGCTATTGAAATATAAAAAAAATAAAATTGATAGAATGAAAAAAGCAGACTTTTTAGGTCTGCTTTATAGGGGGTAAAAATGTGTGATTAAGCTTTTTTGCAAAGTAGAAATTTATTTATTGTCAATCAATTTTGTTTTCAGCTAATACATTAATTGCATGATAGTTATCATTAAATAATTTCTCAATATCGCTTTTACGGTAGTAAATTTTATCAGTTATTTTACTGTACCCAATTTTTCCTTCGTTCCTCCATATTTGTGCTGTACGAGCACTAATTCCCATAAGTATCTGAAATTGCTTATTAGTTACTAATGGGTCTTCAATCTTCAAATTGGATTGTTTAATTACATTTGTCAATTCTTCGAGTTGACAAAATGCTTTTTCATAGTTGGAAGTGAGAATCTTTATTGATTCTTTTTTTACTTCGTCTTCTTCTGCCTTTTTGTAAAAGTCAGTTTAGTACATGACAAAAATTATATAGCGATATAATTATTTGATATACAGCAAAATAACTGTTATTTTATTTGGAAAAGACCTTGAAATTTCGTATCTTTACAGCTGACTACCAATCAGTTATAATGAAAACAAAAGATTCC
>CAIWCC010000160.1 GCA_903911085.1 uncultured Bacteroidales bacterium
AATATAATTATTCTAAATATTATTAGTTGAATTATCCAAAAATAAATAATTTCACTTCAAAATAAAAAAAAATGAGTTTAATATTGCACATTAATCAAATGAAGTGTGTATATTTGCATCATTAAAACATTTGCTTAATATTATTGTTGTAATATATAAAGGGATAAAATTAAAAAGATGATATTACTTTTTATAACATGGCATTAAAAAAATAAAAATATTCACTATCACTTTACTAACACTTTAAAACAACAGAGAATGAAAAACGAAAACGAAAAACCCGTTTCAAGCAAAGATGATGATACTATCAGCTTGCTAATGAAAGTGCCTTTTTACTCAGTAGGAACTTATCAGATTGATGTTCAAAAGAAAACACTTAATTTAAAAGGAGAGTCAAAAAAATTGACTACAAAAGAGTTTGAATTGCTTTTGTTATTTGCAGGTAATGCAAATGATATTTTGCAACGCAAAGTTGCCTTGAAGGCAATCTGGAAAGATGATAATAATTACAATGCAAGAAGTATGGACGTTTACATTTGTAAATTACGTAAACTTTTGAAAGATGACAACAATGTATATATTATCAATATTCATGGCAAGGGTTATAAAATGATTGTTCCAAACTCATAATTGAGTTTTTTGCAATTAGAACTAATACGGTTTCAGTTAAAAGCTGAAACCGTTTTTGTTTAAAAAAATGAGTATTATTTATTTGAATTTATAGGATTAATATAAATTCTCAAAATAATGTTGTACAATATATTTTTTTATGTTTTTAGTATTAATTTGTTTGAGTACTTTTGTGGCTTCAAAGTTTTAAACAAAAGTATTGAAAAGAAATTAGATATTATTACTGAAAATTAAGCGTAAATGAAAATAATTGAAAAAAGTGTAGCAGAAAAGCTATTGAAAATTAAAGCAATAAAATTGCAACCAAATAATCCTTTTACTTGGGCATCAGGTTGGAAATCACCAATATATTGTGATAATCGTAAGACTCTATCTTATCCACAGATTCGCAACTATGTTAAAATTGAATTGACACGTTTAATATTAGAGATGTATCCAGATGTTGAAGTTATTGCTGGAGTGGCAACAGGTGCTATTGCTCAAGGTGCATTAGTTGCCGATGCACTGGGTTTACCTTTTGTTTACGTTCGTCCTACGCCTAAGGGTCATGGATTGGAAAATATGATTGAAGGTGATTTACGACCAAAACAAAAAGTGGTTGTGATTGAAGATTTAATTTCAACAGGTGGAAGTAGTTTAAAGGCGGTTGAAGCTATTAGAAATGATGGTTCGGAAGTATTGGGTATGATAGCAATATTTACTTATGGTTTCCCTGTTTCAATTCAAAAATTTGCACAAGCCAAAGTAAAACTCACAACTCTATGTACTTACGATGCTGTTTTATCGGTTGCATTATCAACAAATTACATTTCGTCCGATGATATTGACACACTACAAGAGTGGCGTAAAGAGCCATCAGTATGGAGTCCTGGAAAATAAATCAAAATGTTATTTTTTTAATATTAGAGTGATTTTTAAATTTACAAATATAATATGACAACATACGAAAGTGATATAAAAACCATTTCTTCTTCTGAAGAAGTGGTTTTTGGTGTTCTAAGTGACTTGAATAATTTAAAAAATATTCAAAACCAAACGCCAGCCATAAACACAATTAAAGATTTACAATTCGATGCTGATAGTTGTAGTTTTAACGTCGAAGGTTTTGGGAAAATTGGTTTTCGAATTATTGAACGTGAGCCATTTAAAACAATAAAATTAGTATCTGAAAACGCACCGTTTCAAGTCAATATTTGGGTACAATTAAAAATGGTGGATAATAATCAGACCGCTTTAAAATTGACCTTAAAAGTTGATATTCCAATGATGATAAAAATGATGGTGGATAAAAAATTAAAAGAAGGCATTAATATGATTGCCGATTTATTGGTTAAGGCACTTAACAAACTACCTAATTCTTAGGTAGATTTAATAAAGGTTATTTATTCCTGAAGTAAATTTGTATTTTATATAGAGTAAGTTATGGCAAAATTATGGGAAAAAAGCACAAATGTGGATGCGAAAATTGAAGCATTTACTGTAGGGCGCGATCGTGAAATGGATGTGTTTTTGGCAAAATATGATGTATTGGGTTCAATGGCTCATATAACTATGTTAGAGTCAGTAGGCTTGTTGAAAATAGACGAATTAAAATCTTTACTTTCAGAATTGAAAAACATTTATCAATTGGCAGATAATAATCAATTTATTATTGAAGTAGGAGTAGAAGATGTTCATTCACAAGTTGAAATTATGCTAACCCGAAAGCTTGGTGATGTTGGAAAAAAGATTCACAGCGGACGATCACGTAATGACCAAGTGCTAGTTGACCTAAAACTATTTGCACGTGCAGAAATTCAAAAAACAGTAACAGCAGTTTCCGATCTGTTTGATGTTCTAATTTCTCAAAGTAATCGATATAAAGATATATTATTGCCTGGCTACACGCATTTACAAGTTGCTATGCCATCATCTTTTGGATTATGGTTTGGTGCTTATGCCGAAAGCTTGGCTGATGATTTGCAATTGCTACTATCTGCATGGAAAATAACAAACCGAAATCCACTTGGTTCGGCAGCTGGGTATGGTTCATCGTTTCCTTTAAATCGTCAAATGACAACTGATTTATTGGGTTTTGATTCAATGAATTACAATGTTGTATACGCTCAAATGGGAAGAGGCAAAATGGAGCGGGTTGTTGCTAACGCATTAGCGAGTGTAGCATCTACTGTTGCCAAACTGGCTTACGATGCTTGTATGTTTACCTCACAAAACTTTGGATTTATTGGACTTTCTGATGAATTTACAACAGGTTCGAGTATAATGCCACACAAAAAAAATCCAGATGTGTTTGAACTTACACGTGCAAAATGTAATAAAATTCAGTCATTACCTCAACAGATAATGATGATAACCAATAATTTACCTTCAGGCTATTTCCGCGATTTACAAATTATTAAAGAAGTATTTGTTCCAGCTTTTGCTGAATTGAATAATTGTCTTGAAATGACTGCAATGATGATGTCTCAAGTGTCAGTAAATCAAAATATCTTGAATGATTCACGTTATGATTATTTATTTAGCGTTGAAGAAGTGAATCGATTGACTTTATCTGGTGTACCTTTCCGAGACGCTTATAAGCAGGTGGGGATGGAAATAGAAGCTGGTAATTTTAAACCCAACAAAATTGTTAACCATACACATCAGGGTAGTATTGGAAATTTGTTTAATGACGAAATTTGTATTTATAAAAATGATGTTGTTAGTCAATTTACTTTTGAAAAAGCAAAAAATGCAGAATTGAGTTTACTGAAATAGATATTTATATTAAAATGTAATGGACTAATTGTCTATTACATTTTGTTTGTCTTTTGATAATTGTGCAATTAATTCATTTACATCATTAAACTTTTGCTCGTTTCTAATTCTTCTAATAAATAGTATTTCAATATTTTGATTGTAAATATCCTTATCGAAGTCAAAAATATGAACTTCAATACTCTCCTTTGAACCATTTAGAGTTGGACGTACTCCAATATTTAGCATACCTTTGAATACTTGTTTATTCCACGCCACATGAACTGCATATACTCCACCACAAGGAATAATTTTTTGTGGGTGTTCTAATGCTAAATTAGCAGTAGGAAAACCAATTTTTCGTCCAATTTTAAATCCATTAATTACTTTACCAGTAATCGAAAAAGTATATGTGAGCAATCTATTAGCTAGTTCAACGTCGCCACGATGGAGTGCCAAACGGATTTCTGACGAGCTTATATGTTTGTCAAAATCTGTGATAAAACGTGAAGCTTGAATAACTTCAATGCCAAGTTGTGCACCATATTGTTGATAGTCTAAAAATCCATCTGTTCGGTTGTGTCCAAACCGATGGTCATGTCCAACTAATAAGGTTTTTACATTACATTTTTCCGAAAGTATATTTTTTATAAAATCGAAAGCAGATAAATTGGACATGTCTGTAGTAAAATCCATTACAATACAGCTATTTATTCCTGTTGATTCAAATTGAATCAATTTCTCATCGTTAGTTGTAAGTAGTAAAGGTTGAAAATCGGGTTGCAAAATACTACGTGGATTTTTATCAAAAGAAATAACTACACTTTCGAGCTTTCTTTCAACTGCAATATTTTTTAGCTCGTTAATTAAGAAACGATGTCCTGCGTGTACACCATCAAAAATGCCTACAGTGGCTACACAGGGCAATTGTTTAGGTGAATTTTCAGACAAATATAAAATTTTCATAAAGAATAAATTTATTTACAGACCTCTATTTATTAATCAGAGGAAGTTTACTTCCATGTCTCAGCATTCAACAAAAAACTCAAATCCTCATTTTCTTTAACTAAATAAGTCTGAATACCCATTTTAGCAGCTTGAATAATATTTTTTTCACCATCATCCAAAAATAAACATTCTTCAGCATTTAAGCCAGCATCACTAAGTACTGTTTCAAATATTTTTGGATTGGGTTTGGCAATTCCTAATTCGTACGAATAATAACACTTATCAAAAAAATCGAAAAAAGTTTTACCTACTCGTGCCAATTCATTTGCAGTGCTGACTTCAATATGTAGCTTATTGGTATTGCTAAGTAATAATATTTTGAATTTTTTTTTCAATTCTAATAACATTTCTAGTTTATAATCTGGAATATTGCATAAGAAAGAGCACCAAGCAGCATCAATTTGTTCATCAGAAAGTGGTTTACTAGCTAATTTTCGTATCTCATCTCGAAATTGTTGAACATTTATTTGACCAATTTCGAATTGTAGAAAAAAACTTTTTTGACCAAATAGACTCAAATGTTCTTCAAAGTTTTGAAGACCTAATAGTCTGAAATTCTGAATGCATTGTGGTAAATCTAGATTGATTATAACACCGCCTAAATCGAAAATAAGTGTTGAGATATTGGTAAATTGTTTCATTTAAATAAAAAAAAGTGTTTAAAAATTTTTGCAGTTACATAAAATTTTGTACTTTTGTATCGCTTTGCAAAGGTACAAGAAAATTTACAAATTCTCAACAAAAGTATTTAGCAAAAGTGGGGCCTATAGCTCAGTTGGTTAGTAGCACCTGACTCATAATCAGGGGGTCACTGGTTCAAGCCCAGTTGGGCCCACAATGAAAATCAGACACTTACACTTAATTGTGTAGGTGTTTTTTTTATTACGCCAAGTTAAATGCAAAATTTTCAAAAATATTTTTCACACCCTTTTTAATTGGCATATTTACAAAAAAACCATTCAAAAAATATATGAATGGTTTTTTGTTAATTATTTTGTTGCTTGTAATCAATTCAACTAAACATGATTTGAAATTATGAGTGATAAGATTACAATTAATGTGAATGATAAATTTCAAATTTGGCTAGAATAGGACTATTTAAAAGAAATAACTTACAGATGCAACTGCTCTATGGTTTTTTACTTTAGATGGATTAATAACATGTCCATTGCTTTGTAGTGTGCCATATTCGGCTGTTGTAAGATCATATTCTAAACCAAACTTTAAATTTGGTAAATTGTAACTAATATGTGGTGCTACTCGATACATTCTGTTAAGCATAATTTGGTTGTAAACTCCGTAACCATAAGCAGTATAATTGCCATTAGCAATATTAGCAAGTAAATTCTTTGAAGTGCCTAAGTTTTGAGAATAACCAACAAATGCACCAACTTGCCATTTTGCACCATATACAACATTAAGCCATGAACTTGTCATTCTGAAATTTGTATAACCAATATTTCCATTTATGCTGTCAGTAATACCATATCCACAAGGCATGATATAATCTGACAAATTTTCTCCCAGTAAAGATTTTGCTTTGAATTGAAATTTTGAATCAATGAATTGTGTATAAGCCACTAAACTTTTTGAAGTAAGGGTTTCAATGGCTGGTTTAATTGTTTTTACATCAATTCCTAACCCCGATGTCCAATGTTTAGTCTTACATTCTGCACCTAAAAAAAGGTCGGGCAACATTGCATTTTTTAAATATGAAGGATTAGCTCCATTTGTAGCTAATGAAGTATTTGGTCCTTGCGAAGTATATTGCATTTGATAACTTCCCGCTGCCATCATTGAAAAAGCAGAGCAAAAATTATATTTATACCTTACTTGCGGACTGCGATTAAATGGCTGAAAAGGAGCTCCAGCATTGAGCGAAGGTCCTGTTGGCATTACGCTTCCAAACAATGGATGCCAAGTTTGACCCACTAATAATTCGGATTTGGCCCAATTTAGTTTTGTATAAGCATGCCGAATTCGAATTACATAAAAATTTGAATTAAATCCAGCAAAATCAGCTTCAATCTTTGCAGATGATTTTGCACCTAAAATATCAGAACCATTGATGTCCAAGCCTAATCGAGTAGCAATACTGAGCATTTCTGCTTGAGGTACGGCATTTTTATCTATGCCCGCACTCATCTCAATAGGCTTTGGAAAAAGATGAAATAATCCATCAATAGCTTCAGTATTTTGACGAGAATTGTAATAAAAATCGTTGCGGACAAAACCATATATTTTTATTTTTGCAGATTCTTGCGCAATTAAAACTGAAGAAATAGTAAAAAAGAGTATTGGAAGTAGTTTTTTGAAATACATTGAGTTATAAATATTTTTTATTGATAAAAATTAAAACAATCAATTTTCTATTGAAAATTGATTGTCAAATAAAATTGAATATATAAGTTAATCAATAGAATAAATGTTCAACAAGTATTTTTAGACCAATACCAATTAAAATTAATCCACCAATAACTTCTACTTTTAAATGGAATCGTTTTCCAAAATGAATACCAATATACATTCCTAAAAAGGTAAAAATAAAGCTTATAAAACCAATAATAGCTATTGCTTTCCAAATTAAAAGTGGATAAGGCACAAAAACAATTCCTGTGGCTAAAGCATCGATACTAGTAGCAAAAGCAAGGGGTAGAAGCGAACCTATTTTGAATGGGTTTGGAGTGGCGCAGTCAGGATTATGTGGTTTAAATCCCTCGTAAAGCATTTTTCCGCCAATAAGTGAAAGTAAACCAAAAGCTAACCAATGATCAAAACTCATCATTTGATTTGCAAAACTAGATCCAGCAAAATACCCAATCAACGGCATTACAGCTTGAAAAAGTCCAAATAAAAAAGCCATTCGCAGCGTATGCCAAAAGAAAAACTTTTTTGCGCATATTCCTTTACTTACGGACACTGCAAAGCAATCCATCGCTAAACCAATGCCAATAATTATTATTGAGATTATATCCATATATTAAAAAAGACCCCTAACCCCTGAAGGGGAACTAAATTAGCATTGATTAGATTTATAAAAAATTTCCAACTTACAAAACGTATCTAACTCAGTTCCCCTTTAGGGGTTAGGGGTGATTATATTACAACATACTTTTCACTTGTTCGTAAACGTTTTTAGCATTAAAACCAAGTTTTTCGTCAAGTACAGTATAAGGAGCCGAGAATCCAAATGATTCTAATCCCCAAATTTTTCCATTGGCACCAACTAAACCTAACAGATTAACTGGAAGACCCGCAGTAAGTCCGAAAATCTTTGCATTACGAGGCAAAACATTCTCTTGATATTCAGCCGATTGGCTTCTGAATACTCCTTCAGAAGGAACTGATACCAAACGAATTTTTACACCATCGGCTCTAAGTAATTTAGCTCCTTCAGACAATGTTGAAACCTCAGAACCTGAAGCAACCAATATTACATCTGGATTGCCATCGCATTCAACAATGTATCCACCTTTTTGAGCTTGTTCAGCTTCAATTTTACGACCTTGAACTGATGGTAAATCAGCAATGTTTTGACGTGAAAGAATCAAACCTGTTGGAGTTGTAGTGTTTTCCATTGCCATTTTCCATGAAACTGTACACTCTTCAACATCTGCTGGTCGCAACACCAACATAGAATTATGTCCTTTGTGGTTTTTCAATTTTTCCATCAAACGAATTTGAGCTTCTTGCTCAACAGGTTCGTGAGTTGGACCATCTTCACCAACACGGAAAGCGTCATGTGTCCAAATAAATTTCACAGGTTGTTCCATTAATGCAGCCATACGAACTGCTGGTTTCATATAATCAGAAAACACAAAGAAAGTAGCACATGCAGCAATTACACCACCATGTAAACTCATACCGATACAAACGCAAGCCATTGTTAATTCGGCAACACCTGCTTGAAGAAATGCACCAGAAAAATCATCTTTAGTGAATGATTTAGTATTTTTCAAGAAACCATCAGTTTTGTCAGAGTTAGACAAGTCGGCACTCGAAACAACCATATTTTCAACTTGTTTAGCTAATTCACCTAATACAGTTGCAGAAGCTGCGCGTGTTGCTTGGTTTGGTTTTTGAACCACAGCATCCCAATTGACATTTGGAGTTTTACCAGAGAAAAAGAAATCCATTTTTGCAGCTAATTCAGGATTAGCACTTGTCCACAAAGCTTTTGCTTCTAGTTTTTGCGCTACAATAACAGCTAATTCTTCAGCACGTTTTGCATACAATGCTTTAGTTTCTTCGAATAAAACAAATGGATTTTCGGGATTACCTCCTAAATTTTTAATACTTTCGGCGTATGAAGCACCACATTCACCAAGTGGCATACCATGTGTAGCACATTGACGCTCAAAATTAGTACCATCGGCTTTCATAGCACCTTTACCCATAATTGTTTTACCAATAATAAGAGTTGGTTTTGATTTTTCAGCTTTTGCTTCTTTTAATGCTGTACGGATTTCAATGGCATCATTACCATTAATTTCAATCACTTTCCAACCCCAAGCCAAATATTTTTGAGCAGTATTTTCTGTCGAAACATCTTTTGTTTCAGTAGAAAGTTGAATATCATTAGAATCGTAGAACATTATCAAGTTGTTCAATCCTAAATGACCAGCGAGACGACCTGCACCTTGCGAAATTTCTTCTTGAACTCCACCATCTGAAATGAAAGTGTAAATTGTTTGGTTCATAACTTCACCAAAACGCGCTTTCAAAAATTTTGCAGCAATAGCAGCACCTACAGCATAAGTATGTCCTTGACCTAGAGGACCAGAAGTGTTTTCTACACCACGCATAACATCTACTTCTGGATGTCCTGGAGTTGGGCTGTCCCATTGACGGAATTGAGCCAATTCTTCCATAGTGTATTTGCCTGTGCAAGCAAGAACTGAATAAAGCATTGGTGACATATGTCCTGGATCTAAGAACATACGGTCACGACCTTCCCATGTTGGGTTTTTGGGATCATATTCCAAAAACTCAGAATAAAGAACGTTGATAAAGTCAGCACCACCCATAGCACCACCTGGGTGACCTGATTTTGCTTTTTCTACTGCCGAAGCAGCCAAAATGCGGATATTGTCGGCCGCACGATTTAAAACTTGTGTTGAATTCATACTTTTTTATATTGGTTGTTTGTTGTTATTTCTAAAAAATGTTTTGATAGTATAATCTCCGCTCTAAAAAAAAATTAAAATCTGTAACCTACAATATAATTTAGTGTCCAGTTGCTACTTGTATTTATACCATAACCAGGTATATACCAAGGAAATACAGCACCAACAGCATCTGAACCTAATAAATTTTTATTGCGAACAGTCCAGCCCATAAATATATTTTTAAAAACTTCTACCCGAATTCCGCCAACTAATTCGTACCAAATTTTTGTTGCATTTTGATTATTAAATGATAAACTTTCTTCACCTCCCCAATAAGAATCTTTAATTAAAGCATTTGTAATGTTGTAATTAAAATTTGTATAACCGAGTCGAATTCCTCCAAAAAATAAATTATTTGTAGGGTTTGTATCCTTTTTAGTTTTACTCAAATTAAAATCAATACCAACTCTACCAAAAAATGCATTTGTATTGAATGTTATATTATTGTTCGAGATTTTGTCGGCACCAGCAAAACCTATTTCAAAAACTGGAAAGTATTTATGCTTAATTGCAACCTGAACTCCTCCCTCCATTGAATAAGTTTCTCCATTTGAAATAGAAGAACTAATTAATGAAGCAAAGTCAACAAATGGAGTTACTCCATTTAACCACACGGTTTTTATTGTATCAGCTTTAACTTTATTGTCTTGTGCTTGCAAATTGTAGATCACTAAACAAAGAAGTAAACTAAAAATATATTTGTAAATGCTCTGCATTAGTGGTATTAACATCGTGATTAGTAATTTTAACTGATTCGATAAAGTTCTTAGTAGAATTAAAACTTTTCGTTGCAACTATAACAGTATCAATGGAATGAACTTTAATACATCCACACTCAAGTGATAAGTATTGATCTGAATTATTGTGTACAATTACTATTGTATCCGATTTTTTTTTGTAAGTAATAACATATTTTGATTCAGTAGCATATTTACTTTTATTTAGTTGCAAGCTAATCTTATTAACCCCACTTACATTTTTGTATAAAGCAGAATCTACAATTACACCTGAGGAGCTAAGATGTTTAACAGGCATGCCTAAACTGTCGATACCCTGTACAGTCAAACTATCAATACTCGTTAATGTCGTAGTGTATGTATTTGTAGTTGAACTTAACGTCTTTTTATAAAAGCTTACGCCCATAATTACATTCAAATCTTTTCGACAAGTACTGTCTACACCACAGGATGTGACGAGAAAAAGTATTTGTAAAAGAATTAAAGAAAAGTAGTATTTCATTTTTATTGGTTGTAAAATTAAGTCGATAATATTTAATGAAAATCTTATCAATTAATAAAACTTCTGACCTCCGATTTTAATTTTATCATTGCCAATTCACTAGGTGTTTGTTCGCTACTATCATAAACTTGAATTATTATTTCAGATAAAATTGAGGCAGAATCGTTTGGGTTACATTTTGAAGCACAAGTATTAATTAAACGTAACAAACTTTCCTGTGAACTGCGGATATGATTCCAAACTTCATCACTTACATAAATTTGTTGCGATAGATTATGGGAAAATTCTTGACGAACACTTTCCAAAAGTTGGGTATGCAATTCCAAATTAGTCATCTTTGGTTTGGCAACATTCACAATCAAAGTGCTAGGTGTAGTACGTTCTAAAACCAAAATCAAACGTTCATATGCACGAAGTCGGATAGGAGTGATGGTAGAAGCATTATTTTTATGTAATTCAAAACTTCGTCTTTTTTCTTCGTTTCGCAACAATTTATCTATCATTAGATAAGCTGTTAATAGAACCAGAAGTGCAGGCAATATAATTTTAACAACTTCCATATTATCTCTTTTTCTGTAATTTTATTTCAATAGGTTGCAAAGTAACCAAGCAACCTTTTGGCATATTTAGTAATTTTTGTTCAATGATTTTATAAAAACTTTCTAAAACAATAGTTTTATCAATCATCTCAATCACCACAGGAAGTTTTTCTGTCAATTCCCAAAATTTTGAAGAGTCAATTTGATTATTATTAGGACCATAACCCATAATACCTCGATAAACAGTTACACCAGTAATGCCTTTCTGCTTTGCTAAAGTAACAATATGTTCGTAGAGCAAATCGAACCCAATTTGGTCAGTACTACTGGCATAAATTTTCAAAATACTGTTTGCTGTGGAATCCATTTTAAAGTAAATTAGAAATTAAATAGCCCAAATAAACTGCTGTAAATCCTAATATAATACTACTAACTGTATAAATTATGGAACTAAGAAATTGACCATTCTGCAACAATATTAGATTTTCATTGGTGAATGACGAAAAAGTGGTAAAACCACCACAAACACCAACCATTAGAAATAACCGCATATCCGAAGAAAGTATTTCACTTTTTTGGGATATTCCTAAAATAAATCCAATAATTAAACTTCCCAATACATTCACGGTTAAAGTGCCTATTGGAATAGAAAGAAAATGCCAGTATAAATTTAGTTTTGAAACTCCATATCGGGCAATACTTCCAATAAATCCACCAAATCCAACTAGTAATAATTGCCTCATTTAATCAATATATTAAAAGACATTTGAACTTAAAGCAAAGAATCAAGATGTTTGAACCAAGAATCAAGACGCATTTATGAAATTACATGAAACATGAAAACGAAACACGAAACAACCCTAACCCTTATATTTAAATCTCAGTCTCAATCTTATAGTTATTTCTTTCAGTTGAATTTCTAGCTACTATTTCACCTAAGAAACCTGTTAAAAAAAGTTGTGTTCCTAAAATCATAGCCAAAATTGCTAAATAAAAATAAGGACTATCTGTAACAAGTGGTGCTTTTACTTGCTCAATGATTGCTACTAACTTGTTGATACCAACTGCCAAAACTGCTAGAAATCCAAGAATGAACATCAAACTTCCATATAAACCAAAAAAATGCATGGGCTTTTTTCCAAACTTAGCCAGAAACCATAATGTCATTAAGTCTAAATAACCATTTACAAAACGGTCTAAACCAAATTTAGTGTCACCAAATTCACGTTTGCGATGCTCAACAACTTTTTCGCCAATGGATGTAAAACCAGCATTTTTTGCTAAATATGGAATGTATCGGTGCATTTCACCATAAACCTCAATATTTTTAACAACTTCGTTGCGATAAGCTTTTAAACCACAATTCATATCATGTAACTTTAAACCTGTTACCTTTCGAGCTGTAGCATTATAAATTTTAGATGGTAAATTTTTTGAAAATTTTGAGTCGTAACGTTTTTTCTTCCAACCAGATACTAAATCGTAACCATCATTTATTATCATCGAAAACAATTCTGGTATCTCATCTGGACTATCCTGCAAATCGGCATCCATAGTGATTACCACATCGCCTTTTGCAGCTCTGAAACCACAATATAAAGCAGGTGATTTTCCATAATTATGGCGAAATTTAATTCCGCGAACATTTGTTGATTGAAGTTTTAACTTTTCAATGACATCCCACGATTTATCAGTACTGCCATCGTTTACAAAAATCACCTCAAATGAATATTTGTTTTCAATCATTACCCTTTCAATCCACTCATAAAGTTTTGGTAGAGATTCTGCTTCGTTGTACAAAGGTACTATGATAGTTATATCAATATTTGAGCTTTTGTTTTCCATTAAACTATGCGTTGTTTTGTGATTCATTATTTTCGGCAAAAACGCTCTTATCTTTTTTTATAAAAACTGCCATTATGAGACCAACCAATGATCCTATAAAAACATTTATCCAAATGAATTGCAATGAAAAACTAGCAGGTTTCAACATTGATTCCACTTGCTTCATTGACTCATCATCAATTGGAAATTTCATTTTTTGTAACATTTTCATGCTTTCCTGAAAAATTGTGTCCAAATAATTTGGATTTACAAATTGAAAATATACGAATTTTGCAATTGATGAAATAAGCGAAGCAAAGAAAAAAGTTAGAAGTACATACGAAAAAGCTTTACTATATGTAATTACTCCATTGCATTCTACATCTCTAAATTTAACAGTTGAGCGATATACAGCGACCAAAATATAAATCATTAGTATATACGAAAGTAGTATTATCGCTGTAATTTGGGATAAAGAACACAAAAAATTAATTGAAAATAGCACTCCCATAATGAGGCCATTTAGCATTGCTGATTTAATAATATTTGGTTGCATTACTACATATTTTATTTATTTTGCAAAAGTACAAAAAAACTGCTAGAATGGAAAGGATTATTTGAAAATTACAATGGCTAATGTGAATTGAAACTCAAATTTAAAACAGTAATACACATAACCGAATATCAATTGATTTGCTTTAGCTTTCTTACATTTATTGAAACTAATTTTTTGGGAGAAAATCTAAAAAAAATATTTAATATTAATTATTGTAACTACTCAGCACCTCTAAGTTGATGATACAGAATATTTTAAGTGAATGCCATTA
>CAIWCC010000161.1 GCA_903911085.1 uncultured Bacteroidales bacterium
ATATATATTTTTTTTCATAATGTAATAATAAGATCATTAATTATTTTATGTTGCTTTTTGTGATTATATCATTTGATATTTTTACCTACTCATTAACTTCGGATTTTCGGTTTCCTCCGATTGCCTTTTAAGGTAAATATTTCATTTAAACGTGCTTATTTTCTGCCTTGAACAGAATAAAAATTAAACTTATCAGCATAGTACGATGCTCTAACTGCATCTACAAATGATTTATAATAATAACCACTATAAGGTAAATCCCCCGAAAATCTTACATAGTATGAATTTCCTTCTTTTTTCACCTGAGTTATACGGTCATCATTAAATTTCACAACATATGTATCCAAAGAATTATTCCAAGCTCCTTGGTAGTTAGGCAGTGGATTGTCCATCTCTTGTTTTACTATCCTATTTGGGTTCTTTTTTTCATCTTGTCCATCATTTATTTCTGTTGTTGAAGATTTGTTGTCTTCATCTTTGTAGTTGTTTGTTTTTGGATTCATAAGAGCCTCTTTAGTAACAAACCCATTCTCAACAGCCTTGTTAATAACATAGCCAGCTGAATAATATGCAAGAGCAGCTGTGCCAAAAATTACACCTACCATTTCTCTGTCAAATTTTGCTCTTTGTTCTGCTGCTAAAGCTCTTTGTTTAACTATTTCTAATTGCATAGAATTATAATTTGTCAAATCTGTATTTTCTACAAATGCGAACCATGAAATCAATACTCGCATACTACCTGCAAACCAGATTTCCCTTGTCTTATAATCAATTATCAAATACTTATTGTCATTTTTTTTGCTCCAATTTGAAAGCTTTTCTGGAGTCATTAACGTATTCTCTGGCACTATAGCTTCATAAAAATATTCTGAGTTTTTACCTCGTTTAAGGGCATCCTTTATATAACCTTGCGAAAATATTGACAAACTTGTTGTAACTATAAATACTAATAAAAGTAATCGTTTCATATAAAAATCATTTTGAAATATGTTAATTAATCTGTTATTTTACCGAGAGTTAAGAACCATTTAAATCCAATTCCACAAGTATATGAATTGTTTAACAAAAATGCATTAGGTGTAAATGCATGAAAATTCCAAGCAAATGTTGGTGAGCTAAAGTAGTCTAGCCCAACACCAGGCCATATCACAAGATTCGGAATACTTCCGCCTATGGTTAGATAGGGCTGCCATCTTGTAAGTGTTTTTTGTAATGGATGATATGAAAAATCAAGTGCCACACCAGTATTGATTAAAAATCTCAAATTTATAGAGTAAGAAATATTTGATTTTCTATTCTTCCATCCAATAAGAATTTCTTGGTTCTCATTTAAGCCATTTTCAGGGAAGTTTTTGCCAATACCAAAACTATAACCAATTAAAGCTACATCTTGTTGCTCAATACTTTGTCCCAAAATGCTAACTAGAGTAATGCAATTTGAAATGAATAATACTAACGAGAATGTGATTAGTTTTTTCATTTTGTAGTTATGTATCGTTTTATGCCAATTCCGTACATCAAACCTTTGACATTATTACTAAAAACTGTTGTTGTATATGACGCATAAATACTAAATGCAAACTTAGGTTGAGTAAATAAATCTATCCCCACTTTAGGTTTTATTGCAAAAAAGTAATCATATTTTTCGACTTTTTCAATAGCATGTAATCCAAGACCAAAGTCAATAAACGGTTGAAATCTTGTAAGTTGTTTTTTTAATGGTCGATACATAACAGAATAACTCACATTCAAATGATTGTAATCACCCATATGAGACGTCATGCCCCAATTGAATGCAGACCAAATGTCATTTGTAGAGGTTTCAATACCAAATCCCAAATCAATACCCCCATAATTAGTCTTAACCTTATTGTATAATTGATAATCACCATAACTACCTCCAATTGCAAGTAAAATTGCATCAGATTCGTTATTTTTCTGCTCTTGAGAAAAACATATACTAGCCATAACGCTAAATAAAATAATTAACTTTGTTTTCAATTGTTTCTCCTTTCTATTTAGTATTTTTGGGCTAACTGCCCACTTGTAACTTTTATTCTTTTATAAACCTACTCGTTACAACTCCCTTATCTGTAAACCCTTTGATAATATAAACTCCTTTTGCAAGATGGTTAATATTAAATGAATAAGAGTCCGAATTGACTATTTCAAATTGTAATACTCTTCCCGATATATCACATACTTCTAAGCGTTGTAATAGCTCTGAGGTTGAAATTCGTATAAAGGTCTTTGCTGGATTTGGATAAAGCTTCAATTTTTCGTTAATATTGATTTTATCAACTGCTGTTGTCGTTAAATTGTATAAAGCGGAAATTTCGTTATCAGATAATGAACGGTTATAAATTCTAATATCATCAATTTTTCCTTTGAAAGGATAAGTCCATGCGCTTGGAACTCCAGAAAAATAATGCATACCAATTGCTAATGGATCTGAACCTGAGTATAGAAATGAATTCGACAAAGTAGTGTCCTTCATGAATTTACCATCCAAATAGAATTTTGCCTTATTGCCTGAAACGATTCCTGACACCATGTGCCAAACTCCTATCGACGGTTGATTGATTCCTGTAGTATTATTAATACCTCCATACAAATTTGTACCTCCCACACTTGTTGTGTATAGTCCATAATGACCATTGGAAATATCTCTACCTTTTTGAATTACTTGTCCCGAACCATAATCGGAAGTAGTAAATATCCAAGCATTTAAAGTGAAAACACTCATTTGTAATGAAGGTGCATCTGGCACTTGAATATAATTGAATGCAATTCCAGGGAAGTCGTAAGCCCTATTAGTTTTGCCAAATCGGTCAGTAGTCAAAACCACATTACCTTGAATTATACCATTATTACCATTTCCACTTTCATCATTTGCGTTTCCATTAAACGGATAATAGGCCACTAATCCATTCGTCATATCAGGATTTATTCCTAGTTGCGTTACCGTTATAGTTTGAGCGGTTACTCCAGTACCTGAAACCGTAACCGTTGCAATGCGAGCAGTTGTACTCGTATTTGCACTTGTAGCCGAAAGGGTGAGTGTTCGATTATTTGAACCAATTCCAGGGGTTACTGTTAACCATATTTGATTACTTCTAGCAGTCCAAACAATGTTTGAAGCAATCTCTATTGAACCATTACTATTTGCTGCTGAGCTTAACGATAAAGTATTGTTTGATAAACTTAATACGGGTTCTGTGCCTAGTTGCGTTACCGTAATTGTTTGTGCAGTAATGCCAGTGCCTGAAATAGTTACTGTTGCAGTTCGGACATAAGAATTCGTATTTGCACTATTGGCAGTTAAAGTAAGTGTGCCATTATTCGCTCCACTTGTAGGACTTACGGTTAACCATGTTTGGTTACTGCTTGCCAACCATGCAATGTTTGATGTAATGCCTATTGTTCCACTACTATTACTTGTAGCATTTAACGAAAGTGCATTGCTTGATAAATTGATTGCTGGTGCTGTGCCGAATTTTATTTCAACAGTAGTGTTATTACCTCCATAACCCCAACCTTGATCTATAATATAATTACTATTTATTGTAATATTCTCAATTTTTTCAGTGACAGCTGATTTAACAGAGAATATATATTTCCCAATAGGATATTTAATTGTTTTACCTAATTTACTTGTAGTTTTTCTGTCAAAATATTTAATTTCTTTTGGATTGAAAATTAGAACACTATCCATTATTACATCATAAAACGAATTGTCATCTTTTATAATAAAAAGTTTTACTGCACGGTTTATAATTGAATTTTGACTATTTAATATTGAAAATGATATGTCAGAATACTGATCAATTGTTAATACATTATCCAAGTCTGCACTTGGAAATGTTTTTGCTAATACTGGACTATGCATTCTAAGATCATTCTCAGACCCTTGAGCAACTCCTAACTGAACTACACTAATGGTTTGAGCAGTAACTCCCGTTCCTGACACAGTTACCGTTGCAGTTCGTGCTGTTGTAGCTGTATTTGCACTGTTAGCAGTTAACGTCAATGTGCCATTATTTGAACCACTTGTAGGACTAACTGTTAACCAAGTTTGACTACTGCTTGCGCTCCAGGCAATGTTCGAAGTAATGCTTATCGTTCCACTACTATTGCTTGTAGCATTTAACGAAAGTGCATTGTTTGATAAATTGATTGCTGGCAAAGCACCTTGCTGTGTAACAGTAATGGTTTGAGAAGTAACTCCAGTTCCTGATACAGTTACCGTTGCAGTTCGTGCTGTTGTAGCTGTATTTGCACTATTGGCTGTTAACGTCAATGTGCCATTGTTTGAACCACTTGTAGGACTAACTGTTAACCAAGTTTGGTTACTGTTTGCCGACCATGCAATGTTTGATGTAATGCCTATTGTTCCATTACTATTTGCAGCAGCGTTTATCGACAAAGTACTGTTTGATATACTTAAAGTGTTCTGGGTAAAGTTCGCAACTAACGTCCTATTTGCACTTAATGTGAAAGTATAACTTGCCGAAGTTGAAACAACTGTACCATTTTCAGTCCAGTTTGCAAATGTATAACCTGTGTTTGAAGTTGCAATTACTGTTTTTGAACTTCCGCTTACAAAAGTTCCACTTCCTGTATTTGTTCCCCCTGCTGTAGGACTAGCGGATGTACTTATCGTATAATTAACAGCATTAATTGTGAAGTTTGCAACCAAAGTTCGGTTTGCACTTAATGTGAAAGTATAACTTGCCGAAGTTGAAACAACTGTTCCATTTTCAGTCCAGTTTGCAAATGTATAACCCGTATTGGCAGTTGCTGTTAAAGTTTTTGAACTACCGGTTACAAAAGTTCCATTTCCCGTAGTTGTTCCCCCTGCTGTAGGACTAGCAGATGTACTTATTGAGTAGTTCACCGCATTAAGTGTAAAGTTTGCAACCAAAGTCCTGTTTGCACTTAATGTGAAAGTATAACTTGCCGAAGTTGAAACAACTGTACCATTTTCTGTCCAGTTTGCAAAAGTGTAACCAGTATTTGCGGTTGCCGTAACTGTTTTCGAACTACCACTTACAAAAGAACCTGCACCTGTAGTTGTTCCACCTGCAAGAGGATTGCAACTTAGAATTACATTTTTCTTAACGATAGAATCGCTTATACAACGTACAGAATATCCATAAGACATATTTATACTAGATTTCACCATGTAATTAGTGCCAAAATCTAAATATCTTGTCCAAATATTGTTGTTGTCATAAGTTGTGCTCCACCAAACACAACTAGCACCAAGTCGATCATAAGCTGAGCAGCATAATAAATTAATTAGGCAGCCACCAGCAGGAAGTGCTGAAAATCCAGAACTGTTGTTTGTTGCAAAATCATTTCCAATTGCTCCTGGAGCTGTTGAAGCTATTGACCATCCTGAGTTTGCTGCCAATGCTTTTGGTACTGAACCTGAAACTCCCAAATTAGCACTGACATAATTTTCCAGTATTGTCCATTCTTCATCTGTGGGAACATGCCATCCTTTTGGAGCCAATTTTCCTGTTTCTACTGTATAATAATTGTATAATGCACCATAGTTGTTTTTATATGTTGTTTCGTCATTATTATACCATGAAAATGCTGGTGTTGATAAATTTTGCCATAAATTGACATTTGAGGCATCAATATATGGTATTTTAGTCCCATCATTGTACTTTGTCGTTTTTAAATTCTCAACCATCCATATTTGAGAACCTAAAGTAATGGTATTATAAATATTTCCATCAATGTCAAATGTAGTGTTTGGTAAGTTAATTATTTGAAAATAAGCTACCAAAGTCCTGTTTGCACTTAATGTAAAGTTATAACTCGCCGAAGTTGAAACAACTGTACCATTTTCAGTCCAGTTTGCAAATGTATAACCTGTGTTTGCAGTTGCTGTTACAGTTTTTGAACTACCGCTTACAAAAGTTCCACTTCCCGTAGTTGTTCCACCTGCTGTAGGACTAGCAGATGTACTTATTGAGTAGTTGACCGCATTAAGTGTAAAGTTTGCAACCAAAGTCCTGTTTGCACTTAATGTGAAAGTATAACTTGCCGAAGTTGAAACAACTGTACCATTTTCAGTCCAGTTTGCAAATGTATAACCTGTGTTTGCAGTTGCTGTTACAGTTTTTGAACTACCGCTTACAAAAGTTCCACTTCCCGTAGTTGTTCC
>CAIWCC010000162.1 GCA_903911085.1 uncultured Bacteroidales bacterium
ACTTAGTGGTCTATATTTGATTTAAAATTAAACTTAGTGTATCTATGTGGTCTATGTGGACTTAGTGTTAAGCTTCTTATTTTTAATTGCGTAGCAATTTAATCTATATAAAGTCTATTTAAATTACTTGCCTATAACTTTACATTAAAAAAAATAATTATTGTATTTTAAACATTATCAGCCTTCTAAAAATTGAAATGAAGAAATGATTGTTTTAATAATAAACATTGTATCTTTGTAACTTCAATAAAAAATGAATAATTAGATTAATGAAAGTAATAATTAGTTTTGGGAATATCTTATAAAATGGGATTAGAGAGAGGAATATTTCAGCGCACTGAGTTGCTGATTGGCAAAGAGAAAATGGACAAATTGCGTGCAAAAAGCGTAATAATTTTTGGCATTGGAGGCGTTGGAAGTTGGTGTGCTGAGAGTCTAATTAGAAGTGGAATTCAGCATTTAACTATAGTAGATTCAGATAGAGTTTGTGTTACAAATATTAATCGTCAAATAATTGCAACTACAAAAACAGTAGGAAAAGTAAAAACTGAAGTTTTGAAGGAACGATTATTGGAAATTAATCCAAAAGCAGAAATTACTGCATTACAAATGATATATAGTAAAGAAACGCATGACTCATTCCATATCGAAAGTTACGATTTTATTATAGATGCCATTGATAGTTTTTCAAATAAAATATATTTGATACATAAAGCCACGGAGTGTAAAGCTGTGTTATTTTCATCTATGGGCGCTGCATTAAAAATGGATCCAACGCGAATTAAAGTGGCCGAATTCTGGAAGGTAGATGGTTGTCCTTTTGGTGCTGCATTACGTAAAAAAATTCGTCAAAGTAAGACAGTGGTAAGTAAAAAATTCTTATGTGTTTATAGTGACGAATTACTAGAAAACAAAGGCGAAAATGCAGCATGTGGCACTGAAAAATGTTTATGCCCGAAAGCTCAAAATGGACCTGGCGATCCTGATTTAGTAAATCATGAGTGGTGTAGCTTAAAAGCCCAAGTAAATGGAACAACATCACACATTCCTGCCATTTTCGGGTTTACCATTGCGGGACTTGTAACACAAAGCATTTATAATGAGTAACAATATATAGTTTAAAAGGTTATCGATTTCATTTTTCAACTTATAGAATTTAATAAGTGACACGTTAAAATTAGAAGGCAATTATGAAAAATACAGATGACATGTCAGACGCTGAAAACCTTCGACAAAAAGCCGAAGATTTAACAAAAAAAACATCTCAAGAAGTTGAATCACAAGCTTCCAAAACTGAAAATCTTCGTATAATTAAAGAATTGAAGAAGCACCAGGTAGAGCTTGAAATGCAGAATATGGAACTTTTGTTAGCAAAAGAACGAGCCGAAGTTATTGCGCAAAGATATTCTGATTTATACAATTATGCTCCCAATGGCTACTTCACACTTTCGGCTGATGGGAAAATTATTGACTTAAACGTCAATGGAGAGAAAATGCTTCACAAAGAGCGGTCATCATTAATTAATTGTCAATTTGAATTGTTTATTTCCATCGAAACACTTCCAATTTTTAGAAAATTTATCGACAAAATCTTTAATGAAAAAAATAATGAAAACTGTGTAGTCATTCTATCTAACGAAGGTTGCTCCCCCATTTGTATTCATCTTACTGGAAATATTTTATCTACAGGAGAAAAATGTCTTGTTACAGCAGTTAACATATCAGACATAAGTGAGTTACCAAATCTCAACGAAGTTTTGTTATCATCACTACCTTATCCAGCAATGTATATTCGTGGAAAAGACAGAGTGATATTGGCCGCAAATAAAATTGCTGTAGATCTTGGTGTAACTATAGGCGGTTATTGCTGGCGTGAATTTGGAAAATCGGAGTTTATATCTGATAAAGAAAAACAAATTTCAGAGGTATTTCCCCAATTTGTTCCAAACGATTATGGTATAAAATGTTCATTTTGTTTAGCGGATAAATGCACTTCAAGTTTTCCAAGTCAAAACAATCCCGAGGTAAATGCCTTTGGTCAGATTTGGGATACATATTGGATAAAAGTTGGTAATGATATTTTTCTACATTATTCCATCGACATCACTGATAGAAAACGGGTAGAAGCCGAAAGAAAATTTCTATCGGCAGCAGTTGAAAACAGTGATAATTTTGTAGTGGTTAAAGACCTGAATCTTCGAATAGTGGCAGCTAATAAGGCATGGCTATTTCTGAGTGGAAATACATCTATTCAAGATGTTTTAGGGAAAACTGATGCTGAAGTTTTTGGAATTCAATCAAACTCCGAACAAATTAAAACTTACATGGAGGATGATAAAAGTGCGCAAAATCTGTGTCAAGGGGAATGTATAGTTAGAGAAGAATTTATAACATTAGCAAATGGAAAAAAAATAACTGTAATTACTAAGAAATACCCAATTTTTGATAATGACGGCAAATTATTTTGTACAGGTACTGTTGCTACCGACATTACCGAACGCAAACAAGCCGAATCGCAATTAATTCGTAATCTAAAATTTACCGAAACACTATTGAAATCAACGCCTATTCCAATTTTTCTTAAAGATGCAAATGGATTTTATACTGGTTGTAATGAGGCATTTAGTGAACAAACTGGATTTACCAACGAAAATATTAAAGGCAAAACTGATATGGATTTGTGGGAAATCCATCAAGCCAAAATTTATCAACAAAAGGATTTAGAGTTACTTTCTAATCCAGAATATCAGACTTATGAGTCTCAATTAACGAACAAAGAAAACGAAATTAGAGATGTAATTTTTGCAAAAAATGTTTTTCAAGATGAGAATGGTCAGATTTCAGGCATTGTTGGAACTTATATTGACATAACGGAAATAAAATTAACAGAAAATGCGCTTCGAAAAAGTGAACAAATGCTACTTACAGTATTAGATCATTTTCCAGGTGTAGTTTTTTGGAAAGATAGAAACTCAAATTATTTAGGTTGTAATCAGGAGTTTGCGCTAGGTGCTGGTTTAAAAAACCCAAGTGAGATAGTTGGAAAAAATGATTTTGATTTGCCTTGGGGCGATAACGAAGGATTAAATTATCGCGCTGACGACATCGAAGTAATGGAAAATGGTAAAACAAAACTTCATATAGTTGAAACTCAACATCAAATTGATGGAAAATTAATATGGTTTGATACTTGTAAAATTCCAATTCGAGAATCTAACGGTGAAGTTATAGGTGTCATAGGAGTTTCGAATGATATTACAAATTGGAAAATTACTGAAGATGCTTTAATTGCTAGCGAAGAAAAATACAGAACAGTTGCAAATTACACTAATGATTGGGAGTTTTGGATTAATCAAAATGAAAATTTTCTTTATTGTTCACCCTCTTGTGAAAAAATAACTGGCTATAAATCAATTGATTTCATCAAAAATCCGCAATTAATTTTTGAAATAGTTTTTCCAGATGATTTGAAAATTATCCAAGAACACAGACATCAAGAAAAAATGGCTCAATCTATTAATAATGAGTTAGTATTCAGGATAATACGTTTAGATGGTGAAATTAGGTGGATTGGTCATGTTTGCCAATCAGTATTTAACAAATCGGGAGAATTCATTGGAATAAGAGGAAGTAACAGAGATATCACAAAAAGAAAAGAAACAGAGCAACAGTTAATTTCTAGTGAACACAAATACAAATTACTATCAGAAAACATTACGGACGGAATTTTCATTTGTAGAAATGGGTGTTTTGAGTATGTGAATCAGGCAATGAATGATATTTTTGGTTATGATGTGGATGAATTAGATGGATTAAAACTACTTCATTTAGTAAAACCAGAAAGTCAGGGATATTTAGAAAAATTCATAATATCAAATTCATTATTTAATCTTACAAAAAACATTGAAATTGATTGTATAAAAAAAGATGCAACAACAATTTATGTAGAACTACTATTGAATTATGTAGCAAATGAAAAAGTAATATATGGTGTGGTACACGATATTACACAAAAAAGACAAATTCAGCAAAAAAGTATTTTGAAAGCTATTATTCAGACAGAAGAGAAAGAAAAAGCTCACTTTTCAAAAGAACTTCATGATGGTTTAGGTCCTTTGCTTTCTACAATAAAATTATATTTGCAATGGACTTTAAGATTAAAAAGTATCAAAAAACGCAATGAAATTATTTACAAAGCCGAAACTATAGTAGAAGATGCACTTTCTACTGTAAAGGAAATATCTAATAAACTCAGTCCGCATCTATTAGCACATTATGGATTAAGCTCTGCACTTCAAAGCTTTGTAAATAAAATTGAAGAAACTTCGGCCATTAATATTGTATTTGAAAGCAATTTAACGCGTCGAATTGATATGGAAATAGAGGCTGCAATTTATCGTGCGATGATTGAATGTATTAACAACACAATAAAATATGCTAATGCTGAGAATATTTACATATCGGTAAATGATATTGGAAGTCAAATTCAAATAAACTTTAAAGATAATGGAAAAGGATTTAATTTGAATGAAACAATGAATGAGCAAAAAGGTCTTGGTTTATTTAATCTTCAAAACCGGATTCAAACAATCGGAGGGCAAATTGACATGAAAAGTGAGATTGGACACGGAGTTAATTATCAAATAATCATTCCATTATAAATTTCAAATTAAACCTATTAAAGCAAACAAATAAAAAAAATGGCTTTACGACCGACAGAAAAACCGACGTTAATACTTGTTGATGATCATTTAATATTTCAACAAGGATTAAAAACAATACTTACATATGAGAATATTGCCACTGTAATAGGTGAAGCTGCTAATGGTAATGATTTCATCAAACTTCTTTCGCATCTTAAGCCAGATATAGTTTTGATGGACATAGACATGCCATACATGAATGGAATGGAAGCCACGCGCAAAGCATTGGAATTGATGCCTGAGTTAAAAATAATTGTTTTATCAATGCTTGGTGATGAAGATTATTATTATAAAATGATTGATCTTGGAGCTAAAGGATTCATTCTTAAATCGACTGGTATTGATGAAATTGAAAAGGCTATACACGATGTAATGTTAGGCGAAAGTTACTTTTCGAACGAACTTCTCCGTAAAATTATCAAAAATTTCAGTACAAACAACAATCAAATCCACATTATAAATGAATCACTTACAGACAGAGAAACCGAAATTTTGAAATTAATTTGTCATGGATTAACTACAGAAGAAATGGCTTCAAGTTTAAACATTAGCCCCAAAACAATTAAAACACATCGTGCCAATTTGCTTGAAAAAACTGGTTGTAAAAACACACCTGCTATGATATTTTTTGCTTTGAAAAATAAAATCATAGAAATATAAATGGTGGCACGCGCTAATTGTTTTTTTATAAAGGCTTTTACTAGTAGAAAAAAAATAAAATAAACTACTCCTTTAGGCCTAGATAAAATACAGCTTTTTTCAAATTTATTGGTGCTTTTTGTACTTGTCATTTAATTTTGTTTATAATACATTTGCAGTATTAATAATACAAAACAATGAGTTTACGCACCCCTTAAATTTATAGAAAAATGAAAACATCAATTGAAAAAAAGCCGACCGTTATACTTGTAGATGACCACTTAATTTTTCGTCAAGGATTAAAATCTCTTATCAATTTCGAAAATATTGGAATAGTTGTTGGAGAAGCCTCGGATGGAAAAGAGTTCTTAGAATTGTTGTCAGTATCGGTTCCTGATTTGGTAATTATGGATATAGATATGCCAAATATGAATGGAATTGAAGCTGCTCAAAAGGCATTAGAATTGAAGCCTGGCATAAAAATAATAGTTTTTTCGATGTTTGGAGATCAAGAGTATTTTTTGAAAATGATTGACCTTGGCGTTAAAGGATTTATTCTAAAATCGAGTGGAATTGGTGATCTTGAAAAAGCAGTTAGTGAAGTAATGAAGGGGAAAAACTATTTTTCGTCAGAACTTCCAAAAAAGACTATAAATAAGTTCGGAGTAAAAAATTCGCAAGAAACAATTGAAAAACCCAAAGCACCAATACCTTGGTGGTAAATGCAATAACAACCAATAATTCAAAACAATTTCACATTTCATTCAAAATCAACAATTATTATTTTTATGTCCTTTTTAATGTTGGAGAACGATATAACTTTCGTTCTCCAACATTTTTTTTATAATATGTAGCTCAATTCTATACAATTATCTTCAATGCACAGTTATCTTTTCACCACCTGAATGACTTACAAACTCAGGTGCATACTGACATTGAACCGACGCAATTCCACTTGTAAATTCGCCACTATTATTTACCCAGAGTTCATATTCAAATACGTATGTCCCTTTTGGTAAAAAAGAGAAAAAGTATTGAGTGGAAGCATCTTTGGTAGTTTGATAATAACATACACCTTCTTTCCAATCGCAGCCAGATAGCTGTTTTACAGGCTCGAAACACGCTGCACGTAAATCTTTCAGAGCTACAAATTCTAAATTTCTATCAGTTGTAATTACCAATCGTGTTATTACTTTATCGCCTTTTGCAAGTTTAGTCTGTTCAATTGGAATTATTGATTTAACAGATGAAGTCATTTTTTCGACAAATAACTTTTTGGAAATTCTTAATGAACCACTTTGCCCTTCTACTTTATCCAAGTCTTGATAATACTGCCAATAAACAGCACCCCAACCAATTGAACTTTTGTTGAAGTTTCGTTTAGAAGCAGAACTACCAACATTGGTAGTCGAAACAGTAACCTTTCCCATTTCTGGTCGAAAATTATCAGCTGGAATCGTTTTTTTGAAATATCCAGTTCCAGCCTCTGCATTTTTAGTATCCAACAAAGTAGAAGCAAGTTTGATACTCACGGTACTTTCATTTGCTAACCAATTATTTCCTTGACAAAGTAAAGCATAAATTGCATCTACAGTTGACATGGGCGAATCCCAACGTTGAGTTTGCTTCTGTTTTAACAACCAAATTTTCATCTCATCAATATCGGCTATATTTTTATTCACTTCGGCAAAAGCGTCAATAATTGCGGCTTGAGTGGCAATTGGACGTTCTGACCAGAAAAAACCTGAAGTATTTTTAGCCCAATACATTCCAAGTTCATCTGTTTTTAACGCATTTTCTTTCAATGATTTAATTATCTCATTCGCAATTTGAATTTTGCCGTTTCGGCTAGCTACAATTGCCATCGAGGCTTTGCCATAAAGTGAGAAATTTGTCCAGTATTTTTGAGCTTGTCCAGTATAAAATTTCACTGCAGCTTGTGCTGAAACCTGAATTGGAATTTCTGGATATTCGGAACGTAAATGCAAGTATAACAACTGCATATTATCAATAGACATTTCATTTTCATAATTTTTGCTGTACTTTTTCAAGTTCTCAAAATCGCGAGCAATTTCTAAATCGAGAAAATTTATCGCTTTATTGATAGTTGAGTGTTGACAGCTTAAAGTTCCGGTCAATCGTTTTAATCTGGCAAAATTTAGAATAATTTCTTGTGTAATATACCTACTTTCCGGCATTCCTTTGAACCAAGAAAAACCACCCGAAGGCAATTGCAAACTTTCCAGTTTTTCAAGATATTGTTGCGATTGGTTTTTCTGCATATTGAGGTCGAACAACAAAGCAATCTGGCGTTTTTGCTCTGTTTCGTCTTTGGCTGCCATTACCCAAGGCGTTTCTTCCAAAAGCATATTCTTCAATTCTTTGTTTTTCTCTAAATTAGATAATAAAGCTTCTCTACTGCCACCCGCTTTCTTCCAACGGTCGAAAGTTGCAGCTATTTTAGGATTAGAATTAGCAATAAAAGCCGCCAAACTATTAGCATAAAACGCAGTAAAATAATCGAATGCGTTATCATTATCTGGTTGTGATATTGTTGGCAATGCCTGAACAGCATACCAAGCAGGATTGGACGAAAACTCAACAGTTAGATTTTTGGTCGTTACATTCGCTCCATTTGTCAACAAACTTTCGAAATTGAAAATGCGTGTTTGATTGCCACGTATAGTTAATGGTAAACTTTCGGTTATCAAAACTTTATCGGGCAAAATGGGTAAATATTTTTGCTCACCATCACTAAAATTTCCAGCCTGTGCCACTACTTTACATATTACTAATTCGTAAGCAGAAAAATCGCTTATTTCCCATTGAACTGCTTTGGTTTCATTTGCAGCCAAAGTTACGACCTCACCACTAACCACTCGCCTTGAGGAAAGTGGAGCTGTGGCAGTAGTGAAAATAATTTTCTCAGTTGCAGGGTCAATCATTTCAAACTGTACTTTGGCCGTCAACTCTTTATCTGAAAGATTAATAACATTTGTACTCAAAAGCAATTTATCCGACCGTCGCACAAAACGTGGCAAATTCATTTGCACCATCAAATCTTTTTGAGTCACCACTTGGGCTTGGTTTTGACCAAAATACAAATCGGCAGTATGCGCCAACATTTTCACATTCCACCGAGTTAGGCTTTCAGGCGCAGTAAAGGTAAACTTCACATTACCAAGCGCATCGGTACGAAGCTGCGGATAGAAAAATGCTGTTTCGTTGAAGTTAGTTCGTGTTTTTATTGGTGCTGGAGCAGGTAAATTTTCAATTTGTTGAAATACCATATCACCTGCTTTTGAGTCCGAAATTCCAGCAATAGAACCTGTCATATCTATCTTCTTTTGACTTCCATAACCCACTACTACCATTTCATTTAAGCTACTCGAATTTTCTTGAGCTACTATTGACGTGCTACCAGATAGTATTGATTTATTCATAGAACTTGCGCCTCTTACTATGAATGTTTTCCGACTGTTCATGTTTAGCCCAAACCAATTCAACTGGTCGGTGATAAAATCAGGCACATATTTTTGCACATAATAATTGACATTTACAATGTCCGAACCAGCATTGAAACCATTTGATATCCATCGTGGACTATTCAGAACTACAGCACGATATGTTGGATTGAATCTCCAATAATTTGGACGAAGCTTATCCAACGAGGCATCGTACATATCCACCAACAATTCAGCTTTATTGCTTACAGTTTCAGGAATTGTTACAGTCCACTCGGTTTTCTCACCTGGCTGAAGTTTGTTACGAAACACGCTCAAAGTTGGAGTAAGTTTTTTTTGTGTAATTTTTCGAGTGATTTGTACTTGTTTGGTAAAGAATTTCTCATCTTTCATAAACGTGAAGACTACCGTTACACCTGTACCATAACTTTCTTTAAAAGGAAATTCGAATGTTTTTATTTCGTCTGAAATTTCAATCCAACGACTTTCCAACTTTAAATTACCAAGCATAACTTCGTATAAAACCATTGAATTTTTGGTAGAAGTTCCAAAATAAATTTGTGCTTTTTCGCCCACTTCACATTCTGTTTTTGGAGTCATTATCCATTCATAACATTTCACTGGTAAATGCTTATCATCAAGACCGTAAAGCACAAAAATCTTTTCCAGCTTCACTTCCTTTCCATGATTATCTGTGGTAGAAAAAACCATTTTGTACCGCCCCGAAACAAACTTATTTAAGTTCATATTAAGCATTAAATTCTTAGTATCGAAACTGCCTGTCAACACCTTTTCTGCATCTTTCAAAATCAAATTCTTATCCAAATTTTCAGCAAAAATTTCAGTTTCTTCCAATCGGTATAAACTATACTTGATTGTTGAATTGAGCTTTTCACCGTTCAATGTTTCGGTGCTGATTGCGATTTTTAAAGTTTGTTTTTTATCAACTTTTTCAGCTACTTCCGCTAAAATAAATAGCGATTTATCACCTACACTAATAGTTTGTTCGCCTTGTTGCGTTTCACCTTTTAAATCGGTAACATCGGCGTAAATGGTATAGGAATAAAACTGATCGTCAAAAAACGAAGTTGTTTGATTTTTTGATTTTTCGGCAACAAAAATTATTTCAAAAGTACCGTCAGACTTGGAAGTGGTCGTTCCATTGTTAATTGCCTTTTCAGGTTCGCTCCATCTCCACCAATAACGGTGCGAACGACGAACCACGCGGTATTTTACCATAGCTTCACCAACATTGTAACCCGCATAAGCTTTTACATTTCCAGTCAATGTTGTTTTATCGCCAAAATTCACCTCTGATTTGGGTTTTTCTAACGTCACTTCAAAAGTGGGTCGTTTATATTCTTCTACCAATATATTCTGAGAAAACTTATCAGCCTGAATACGATAAGAACCATTTAACCCACCTTCTGGCAGCACAAATTCACCCGCAAATGAACCAAACTCATTTGTTTTAAGGGTTTTAGTTGACACTTTTTGATTATTTTCGTCAAATAAAATAACATCATATTCTTTACCCGATTCAATCTCCTGTCGCGTTTTATTAGAATAAAAGGCTATCCCTTTGAAAAACACAGTTTGTCCTGGTCGATATATTGAACGGTCGGTAATTATATTTACACGAACATTTTTGTTTATTGAAAAGTTTTGTGGGTAAAAATAGGTAGATGAACTAGATGAGAAGAATTTATCATCGCCTTTCTCGAAGAAAAATACTTCATTATAAATATTTTTCTCACTTGGAAATTGACATAAACCACTTTTATCAGATATTAATTGATCAACTAATTGAATTTCATAACCATTGCCAGCCCATTTGTTATTATATCTGTTCACATTAACTTTTGATTGTGGCTTACCAGAATTTCTATTCAACACGTACATATCGGAAATTTCAGCAGAACTTTTCCTGACCATAAATGCCAAATCGGAAACGGTAAAATTCCCAATTGCACACTGCGATTCATCATTATTGTCATTTGGAGCTAAGGTAAATTCATATATGCCATAATTAGCTGTTTTAATCAAAATTTCAGTTTCCACATTTCCATAATTGGCGTCGGGCTTAATTTCAATAAGTCGTGTCTCAAGCAATGTTGAATTTTTAAATACAGCTTTAGGATTTCCAGTTTTTTGTTTATATGAATAATAATCTTGTGCACTAGCATTTACTTTATATACCGACAATTTCATTACTGAAATGTTACCTGAACTGATTCTAACTTTCAAGTTCGCAGTTGGTTTTATAACTTGATTATAATTGATTGAAAGGTAACTCCGAGTAATATCATGCTGCATATTCTCAAGTAAACCAATTCTATTATATTTAGGAAAACGCTTCATACCTTCCTCACAAAGGTTATATGCAACATTCTTATTACTTTTCAATTCCTCCAAATAGGAATTTTCTTTATAATAATTTGCCAATTCGGCATAAACTTCCACCACTGCCTCATTCTCGAAATACTGTTTTTTCAACCTATTCAGTGCCGATAAATAAAGCGAATCTACCTCCACATTTGATGAGTGTTGTTTTAAATATCTGAGGAAGTGCAAATCCGCAAAAATCAATGCAAGCGTATTTTTTTCACTTAATCTAAAACCTAGCAATTGTTGATAAGTCTCAAGTATCGGATTTTCGATGGAAGATTTGTAAGTTGAATCTATTTTCAAAGTAGAAAGCCGAGGAATATCACCGAATAATTGATTGTCATTCAACGGATTTTTAACCGCAGTGGTTAGTTCTATCTGTTGTAAAATAGAAATTTTACGATAGGAAAGAAAATCAAAAAGAGTAGGTTGCAAAGTTCTACTGTCATTCCCTATTTGGAGCAATGTAGTGAATTTCAATGCATCCGTTTTTTTCAAAACATCTGGGTTTTGCAATGAAGCTGCAAGATGCTTACTGATTTTATCAAAATAAATATTCTTTGTCCACTCTTTAATATCTTCTGGTACAAAGCCCTTTAATTCAGTTCTTCGATTGATTGTCCATTGGTCTTTTTGATAAAATTGAACATATAAATCAGCAGTCATGCAATGCAGTAAAGCACTTTCGGCAGGATCTGTATTGTTATCAGTAAATGCTTCAAAATCGTGAATCAATGTTGCAGCTTCATCTGGGTTTTTCTCCAAAATAAAACGCATTTTATACAGCATTGCTTTCACAATTTCGGTTGATTTTTTTTCGGCTTGGGCTTGGGTAAGTATTGATTCAACTTCTTTAAGTGCCGATTCAGGTAATTGTTTCTCTGCAAACTCTTCTACAGATTTCCAACGTTTTTCGATACTTGTATTTTCATTTTGTGCCAATAAATATTTGCCAAAAACTATCGCGAGAATAACAATAAATAAAATGGATTTTTTCATAATGGAGAAGTACTTTTTTTATTAGAAAAACAAAATGCAAATATAATACCAAAATGCGAGTTTAAACAATTTGAAATTGAAAAATCTAATTTAATTAAAATCAATATAACTGCTTATCCCTTTCGGTCAAGCTATAAGATTTAAACCACAATAGACACATTAGAATAATAATTTGTTGATTAAGATGGTACAATTTTATTAAATTCAAATACCGATAGGTATTTGCCTATTGTGTTCTATATTATATACTTGCATGTTAATTTTCTTTCTAGTGTGCCTATTGTGGTTTAATTGATTTTTACCTTGGTAATAGGGATTCAAAAGTTTTAAAACGAATATGTATATTACTTGATTAATGTGGATAAGCAATTCAATATATTTTATTCTGAAACGATATATAATAAAAGACATTAGAACAAAGTGCAAAGACAAGACGTAGTTTATCAATACTTTACCAAATTCAAAGTGTAGGTTATAAATGAAGTTTATTATATCTGGCTTTAGAACTGGAGTATTTGACTTTAGAAATGACATATCTGGCTTTAGAAATGGACAAACTACAACGATAATCCATTTCTGAGTTCAATACACTCAAATAATGTATCATAAAAACCTGTTATTATCAGTTTTCGGAGATTATATTTAGAAAACATTCAAAAAAAAACTCCTTATTCCAAACTTGAACAAGGAGTATTTTTGCATTTTTTTAAGTTTATGTGTTTTACTTTTTCAGCACGAAAGCAGTACGAGCAGGAATATAAAGTTTTAACCATTCTTTTCCAAAAGAATCTTTTGTACCAGGCAATGTACAATGGGTAATGCTTTGGTCAATTAAATCAAATCCACCAAAAAGATTATCATCGGAATTTAAAATAATTTTATACTCACCTTTGTCGGCTACAATTCCATAATCAGTAAAAGATTGAGTACCATTAAAGTTAAATACAAAAATATAATTACCACGTTGATAAGCCAATACCTGATCATCTTCTTTATCCCAAAGTTTCTGAATTGGTGTTTCGTTAAACTGAGGAATTGAATTAATTAAAGCTATCATTGCTTTGTCAAATTCGCCCAAAGCGTTATATAAACACTTTTGATTGTCGGCCAAATCCCATTGACGACGTGCATATTTGTGCGACCAATTATTACCTTCGCGAGGGAAATCAATCCATTCTGGATGTCCAAATTCATTGCCCATAAAGTTCAAATAGCCACCATTACAAGTGGTTGCAGTAATTAGTCGAATCATTTTATGTAACGCCACTCCCCTATCAACTGTCATTGTACTATCACCGCGGCGCATGTGCCAATACATTTCGGCATCAATAAGACGGAAAATAATTGTTTTATCACCTACAAGCGCTTGGTCATGACTTTCGGCGTAGCTAATTGTTTTTTCGAGAGCACGTCTATTGGTTAATTCCCAAAATATATTTCCAACTTTCCAATCTTCGTCCTTGACTTCTTTTATCATTTTAATCCAGAAATCAGGAATTCCCATTGCCATGCGGTAATCAAAACCTATACCACCATCTTCCACTTTAGTAGCCAACCCTGGCATTCCGCTAACTTCCTCAGCAATAGTTATTGCATTCGGATTAACCTCATGTATCAATTTATTAGCCAATGTAAGATAACATAGTGCATCTCCATCCTGATTCATATTGTAATATGAATCATAACCATTAAAATCTTCACCTAATCCATGACTTCTGTACAACATTGAAGTAACCCCATCGAAACGGAAACCATCGAAATGATATTCTTCTAACCAGAATTTACAATTTGATAATAAAAAATGGATAACAGATGGTTTTGCATAATCAAAACAGAGAGAATCCCAAGCAGGATGTTCGCGGCGAGAGCCACCATGAAAATACTGATACGGAGTTCCATCAAGTCGCCCCAATCCTTCCACCTCATTGCGAACAGCATGAGAATGAACAATATCCATAATTACAGCAATTCCCAAACCATGTGCCTCATCAATCAAACGTTTAAGTTCTTCGGGTGTTCCGAAGCGAGACGAAGCAGCAAAAAAACTAGAAACATGGTATCCAAAAGAGCCGTAATATGGATGTTCTTGGATAGCCATAATTTGAATGCAATTGTATCCATCTTGCGCAATACGAGGCAATACTGTTGTGCGAAATTCATCATAACTCGACACCTTCTCCTCAACACTCGACATACCTATATGGCATTCATAAATTAAAAGAGGCTCAGTTTTTGGCTTAAAATCTAAATGTTTGAATACATAAGGCTGAATAGAACTCCAAACCTGGGCACTAAAAATTTTTGTATTTTCATCTTGAACAACTCTTCGAGTCCAAGCAGGAATGCGCTCTCCGCTCCCACCATCCCATTGAACCAACAATTTATAGAGTTGCGAATGTGCCATGGCAAACTCAGGTAAACGAATTTCCCAAATGCCATTCTGCATTTTTTTTAATTGATAGTCAGGATGTTTTTGCCAATTATTAAAATCACCAATCAAATATATTGAAGTTGCATTTGGAGCCCATTCTCTAAAAATCCAACCATCTGATAATTTATGTAACCCAAAATATAAGTAACCAGTTGCAAAGTCGGATAATGTGTGCCCTTCGGTTACTAGCTTTTTTTCAATACTTTCGAAATATTCAAATCTACCATTTATTGCATCTGCAAAAGGAGCCAACCAAGGGTCTGATTCAATAATTGCAAGTTGTTTCATACTTAATCGTTTTCAGTGTTTGTTGTTAAAATAGTCGGAATTATTGTCAAAAAGAAAAGATGTTATTGGAACAAAATTCACAATAACATCTAAATAATGGGCATGTTACTACACCAATACCTTAATAATAATTTTCTTTACCGTACCATTAGCAATTCCTGGTTGATGACCATCGGTTGGAAAAAATATAGCAAACTCACTTGGATTGACTTGTAAAAAGTTATAAGCAGCATCACCAAAAAAAGCCAAATCTTTATCGACATTGTAAGGTTCTGTAATCACTTTTAAATCATTTTCAGGAATCCAACCCATAGTTTCGGTTGCAGTAATTGGCACTTGAATATCAATGTATTTAATGTGAGTTTCCATTCGAGCCTCTTCTGCCGTTTTTCCAGCAATCTCTACCACATTAACAAATAAATTAGAACCATCTAATTCAATTTTACCCAATGGAAGCGTTAATAAATCGGTAGTTTTCAAAAAATCGAAAGCTTTTTTAAAAGCTGGATGAATGGATTCGTACAATCCACAGTTTTCTAATTTGTCTAAAATCATATTATATTTATTATTTGATTTAACTTATACAATCCCTATGCAACACCTAAACCCTAAAGGGGAACTCTGCAAGTACTGATTATGAAAAACTTTGACTAAAATGTCAACTATTAATTGTCAATTACCAACTACTTTACTTCATCCACAGTATAATTTAAAAAACTATTAAACGGATAAGAAATTCGGAAAATATCTGCAATTTGTAATACAAAATCATCTGCATTAAGTATTTCATCATTCAATTTATATTCAACTAAATAATGCTTCAATTTTAGAAGTTCCGCATCCTGAAAATCTTTTGGAAAACCAGCTGGCACATTTTTAAGTTTATCCTCTTCGAAAAATGAAGTGAAATGCTCAGCAAATTGAGGTTGAAAACGTATTGAGTTTAATTCTTCAATATTATCGTAAACACTTTGGCGTAAAGCTTTTAAAAGATTTGGCTCTGGACACCAAACGCCTGAGCCCACAAAACATCCTGCAGGATCGAGATGAAGATAATAACCGCCTCTTTGACTTTTGCGACCACCAGCAGCTGCTATAAATACCCCAAAATGAGTTTTGTATGGAGTTTTATCATGCGAAAAACGTGTGTCGCGGTATATTCTAAATACACAATCTTTTGCTTCTACAGTCTTAATTTCATCGTCAAACTTAGCAATTTCAACAATCAGTTGCTTGCTTAATTGCTCAAACTCGCCTTTTACTTGTTCGTACCAAGTCTTATTTTGTGCAAACCATTCTCGGTTATTGTTGATTTTCAATTCACTGATAAACTTCAGTATATTTTGAGTAGCCATATTCATTTTATTTTGCGGTTTACAAATATAGGGCAAAAATAAGACAATATATTATTATTGCCCATATTTTTTAAAATAAATTTCATTTTTGCGGAAAAATGATTACTTTTGTGGACTAATTTGCAAATGCAAAAGCCTGCAAATGAATATGTAAAACCCAATACAATAGGCTTTTTGGTATTTTTTAAATAATGCAAAAAATATATAATGAAAAATCGTATTAATCAATTGTTGGAGGAAGTAAACCAACTTGTTGCCGCCAACCAAGATGAATTGGAAGCGCTGCGAATTAAATATCTGAGTAAAAAAGGAGAAGTATCTTCACTTTTTAACGATTTCAGAAATGTCGCAAATGAAGAGAAACGTGAAGTTGGACAATTATTGAATGAACTAAAAAATGTTGCTCAAGACAAAATAAATGATTTAAAAAATTCCTTTGCTGACACAAACGCTACTGATCAAAAAACTGATTTGACCCGCACCGCCGACCCTATAAAATTAGGTACGCGTCATCCTTTATCATTGGTAAAACATGAAATAATAGAGATATTTTCTCGCATTGGTTTTACAATTGCCGAAGGTCCAGAAATTGAGGACGACTGGCATGTGTTTGGTGCACTGAACTTTGCACCCGAACATCCTGCCCGCGACATGCAGGACACATTTTTTATTGAACAAAATCCAGACATTTTGCTTCGCACGCATACTTCGTCGGTGCAGTCGCACATTATGACGCAACAAAAGCCACCCATCCGAAAATTATTTCCAGGACGTGTGTACCGCAACGAGGCAATTTCTTATCGTGCCCACTGTTTTTTCCATCAAGTAGAAGGTCTATATATCGACAAAGATGTTTCGTTTGCCGATTTGAAACAAGCATTAATGTATTTTGCCAAAGAGATGTTTGGGGCTGATACCGAAATTCGTTTGCGACCATCCTATTTCCCATTCACCGAACCTAGCGCCGAAATGGATATTTCATGTAATTTGTGTGGTGGCAAAGGTTGCCCTTTTTGCAAACATACTGGCTGGGTAGAAATTCTTGGCTGTGGAATGGTAGATCCTAATGTGCTCGAAAACTGCGGAATAGACTCTAAAATTTATTCAGGTTATGCATTTGGAATGGGCGTAGAACGCATCACCAACCTAAAATACCAAGTAAAAGATTTGCGAATGTTCTCCGAAAACGATGTGAGATTCTTGGAACAATTTGAATCGGCACATTGATATTTTCAATAAGTTATATTTCAAAAAGATAAACGAAAAACACAGTACATATTGTATTGTGTTTTTTTGTTTTAAAAACGAAATGCTAACATATAAAAAAAATAATTTTATCATAGTCTGTAAATGTAAAAAAATAATCTTATATTTGCAGTTCACAAAATGAACTCAGCAATTGTAACGACAATTGTTTTACATATTATCAAAAGCGTTAGCTTTTATTCCCGTTTCTGAAACTTCGACACTTTCAAACGTAAAGGAATAAGTTAGTAAACGCCTGCGCCAAACGGCGTGGGCTTTAACTTATCATTTACGTCGGCAGTCGAAGGCCTCAGAAGCGTGATACGTTATTGTTCACGCTTTTTTTGTGCATAAAAGTGAAGAAAATATGGATACCCCTGAACATCCAAAACAGTGAAGGAAGCGGAAGCCGAAAAGCTTATGAGTAGGTAAAAAAACAAATAACTATTGTCTTATGAAAAAGTTTTATTCTCTAATTTTTTGTTTTTCCATAACGTTGCTTTGTAATGCACAAACAATCGTTAATTCTGTAGCGTCTTTATCGGGTTTCACTTACTCACTTGGTGCTGGACCATCATCTCAACAATCATTTACCGTAAGCGGCAGTTCGCTTTCTGCTGGAATCTCAATCACAGCATCGTCCGATTACGAAATTTCAGCAGTGTCAGGCACTTATTTTACCGGCACTAATTCATTGACTATTAGCAAGTCTGGAACTGTAGTTAATTTAACTACAATTTATGTGAGGCTTAAAACCGGTTTAGTAATCAATAATTATAACGGGAGTATCACTTTATCATCTACAGGAGCTGTATCCAAAAATATAACTTTAAGTGGAAAAGTGAATAACTCAACAATTGGTATCTCTACTTCAACCACTTCATTAGCAGAGTTTAATTATGTAATTGGGTCTGGTCCTTCTGGCGAAAAATCTTTTACTGTTAGTGGCACAAGTCTTTCTGGTAATATAAGTATTGTTGCACCAACTAACTTTGAAATTTCTACTGGAACTGGAGCCTTGTTTGTTGGAAAGAGCTCAATAAGTTTAATACAAAATGGTGGAAATGTACCAACAACAACTATTTATGTTCGTTTAAAGTCTGGATTGTCGGTTAATTCTTATTTAGGTAACATAAACTTATCGACAATTAGCGGTTTAGGCACAACAATATCTTTAAGTGGATCTGTTTCTGAATCACCAATTATAACAGTATCAACAAAAGATATATCAGGATTAAATTATATGCTAGGAATTGTTCCAACTACTGTAAGGTCATTCACTGTAAATGGTTCAACACTTTCGTCTGATATAACAATAACGCCACCAACAAATTTTCAAATTTCTCTAACATCAAATGCTTCTTATGTATCTACTCCAATTATTCTTACTAACATTGGTGGCAATGTTTCTTCACGAACAATTTATGTGCGTTTAATATCTGGGTTGCCTTTGAATACATATTCAGAATCAATTAGTTTGACTTCAAATGGAGCAATTGCTCAAAGTATTTTATGTAGTGGAGAAGTAACTTCTGGGGGCTCATTGAATGTTTCAACTTCTTCAATGTTTTTAACACAGAATGATCAGTCATTTAATGTAAGTGGATATGGACTCACCTCTACTGTAATAGTTTTAGCACCTACGAACATCGTAATATCAACCGAATCATCATATAATTTTAATGGGTCAAATCAAATTTTACTTTCACCTTCAAGTTCAAAATTAACAGAAACTCCTATTTATATACGTTTAAAGGAGGGGTCAGCCAATGGAAATGGAAATATAACAATTCTTTCAACAGATGTAGCAACAAAAAGTATTTCGATAAGTACTTCTATTTATTATACAGGTACTTCCAATTTGAAAAAAGAAGTTGCCATTAGTACATTGAAAAATCAAATTAGAATAAATGGATTAAGTTCGGGTGAAGAGATAAAGATTTATAATACAAAGGGTATTTTAGTCAAATCATTTATTTCTTCTAGTGGTGAAAACATAATTAGAATAAATGAGAATGGTTTGTATATTTTAAAATACGGAAATAATACAAAAAAAGTTATTCTTTAAATGACATATATAACAAATTTTGCTAAACTTTTATCCTCAAAGCTATACAATAATTTATAGCAAAACAAAGTTAACCCTCGTTGAGCGTAGCATTGTTTGGTAGTCTTAGTTCGTCGAAGCGTTATACGATCATCTGGTGGGAAGGAAAGCTATATTTTCCATATTAAAAGCTAATCGGCTGAAATACAAACTGTATATCAGCCGATTTTAGTTAATTGATAAATTCAGAATAAAGGTATTATCTTTGCAGTTATAATTCAAAAAACAACACAACCTGCCACATATTCATTTAAAATATCAAGATGATGAAGCTGTGATTTCGCTTATTGACGGTCAATTATTGGAAGGAACTTTAAAAACTAATAAGATGAAACTTGTACAAGCGTAGATTGAAATTACTCCCAAAAGGTCGTGACCGCTGGTTCATAATGAAGAATTAATGGCTGATTGGGCATTGGCGATAAGTGGTGAAACTATTTTCAAAATAGACCCTTTAAAATAATAAATATATGAATCCCAGAGTAATAAATGTAAAGCCAGAGCAAAACTTTAAACTATTGATTACATTCAATAATGGTGAAAAGAAAAGTTTTGATGTAAAACCATACCTCGGAATCGGCATTTTTAAGGAGTTGGAAGATATTAGTCTATTCAATTCTGTTAAACCGTTTCTTGGAAGTATACAATGGGCAAATGGTGTGGATCTTTGTCCAGACACCCTTTATCTAGAAGGTGAAACTTGTTGAATATTAGACAATTATTCCTTCGAGATATGTTGCTCCCTCGTTGAGCATAGCGTAGTTTGTTGTTCTTAGTTCGACAAATCGCATACTGGCGCAGATTTGTGCCATTAGAAAATACATTTTCGGCTGAATTTCTTTTTAAGAAATTCAGCCGTTCTATTTTTATGAATCTAAAACATTAGAAAAAACAAATTATTGGAATATGTGCAACAACACAAATATTGAAATTGCTTAATAATGTCTTATTATTAGTTGTTTTTACTATTTTTTGCTTGTTTTTTACTCCATTTCAAAGTAGTAGTAAATCATGTAGTAAAATGGATTTTGACTACTAAATATACTTTTCTTTCCCTTTATTGTTATAAATCACAGCAATTCGAGTTAAATTATATATATTACGCGCAACTATAAGTTAACTTATGTGTAATATAATTTAAATTTTGTCGCCTAACTTTCCTGCATTTTTTCTTTACGCCACCAAAATTAATGAACAATTCAGGTATTCTGGAAATTGTTCCATTAAATACTACAATAATCACTACAAACATTTACTACAGAACAACGGTAAACTTTGTCTATTCTACTTCCACATCCACATTATCAGACAATTAAGTCTTTGCTTCAGAACATAAAACAAACTTATTACTTTAACACGAATTGAAATTTAGTTCTACAACAATAGAATGTGTATTTATTTTTACTACAAAACTAGAATTATTACTACATATAATTGTATATCAATCTATTACAAAATTATTATTATGTTTGTATCATAAAAATTCAACAAAACAATCTGGTTTGATATATAGTTATTCACTTCTTTAAAATTTTAGTATTATGAAAAATTCAACTTTAAAATCAGCCCTTTTAGTATTCGTTTTATTTATAACAATATTACAAGTAAATGCCGATACTAATAATATAGCAACAAATGCTGCAAGTAGAATAAGCACACAAGACTATGTATATACAATTATCGATGTAAATGGCACTCGCTTTGCGGATCAAATGATGATTTTTACAGTGGATGGTTGCACCCGTAATTTTGATAATGGTTGGGATGGTCGCAAAATGTTTGGAAACCCTGTAACTCCACAACTCTTTGCAATGGAAGCAGATGGTAATTATCAAATAAACTCAATTGATGACATCAACAATTCCAATCTTGGATTTAAAGCTGGCGAAGATACAACTTACACACTCAAATTTACACACGAAAACTTAGGAATGAAGTATGCTGAATTATATTTAATAGATTTGGCAAATAACAAAACAATAGATGTTACTAGCACAGGTGCACAATACACTTTTAATGCAAAATCTACTATTGAACCCGTAAAACGCTTTCAATTAGTAACAAGTAAACCACAAGCAGTTAGAGGTGTTACAACTCAAAACAATGATGTTGCTGGTTCGTCAGAAGAATTAAAAGTGTTTAGTTCTAATCAAACAATATTTATCAAAAATAATAGCGCTGAAGCAGGTGTTTTGAGATTATTTGATTTATCAGGAAAGTTTGTAAAAGAATTGACTTTTGGTGCATTAGGAATTGCTACATTTCAAAACTGTGCTCCTGTTGGTGCTTATTTTATCAAAGGTGGTACTGCTAGCAATCCTATTACTTCAAAATTGATGTTGCGTTAAACAATCCGTTATTTAATCTTTAAATTTTAAAAATGACTCTAAATGAATTGTTTTCTGATTAATTGATTTCTAGTGTTTAACCATTATTGAATGCTCTTTTTCTTACCGCCATTTGGTCAAGGAAAAGAGCAATCTCTTTTTTTAATTTTGGATTAATTATTCAACATTAATTTCCATTGCATCTCCAAGTTTTGTACTATAGCACGGCGAAAGCATTTCGTTTTTCAATTTCCACTTACGGTCGAAACCTTGTGCTGCAATTTTTACTTTTTGTTTTCCATACGAAGCATTTAAATTGTCCATAACGCACATTATTTTGCTAAATTTCTCTCTATCACGCAAATCGAATAAATCTCCTTGCAAGGGACGTTCAGGTACAATCTCACTAACAATAACACCTGCTTTTTTATATAAATATCCTTTTACAAAAATCGATTTCAATCCACGAAGGGCATAATTTATCAGTTCCGTAGTGTCGTTTGTGGGAACCGACAACTGCATTAACGTTTGGTTATAATACTGAGGCTGATTAGTTGCAAAAGGATTGGTATGGATAAACACGGTTAGAACACATGCGTAAGAATGTTGCTTACGTAATTTTTCGGCACAACTAGCTGCGAAATTCGAAACAGCTTCTGACACAGGTGCTAACTCAGTGAGCTTTTCTCCAAAACTACGTGATGTACAAATAGACTTTTTACTTTTTGGCGTTTCCATTTCCAAACAAGGCGTTCCTTGCAATTCCAACCATGTTCGCTCACCTACAACTCCCATCGTGTGACGAATCCAACTTTTGGTTCGTTGTGTAAAATCCCATGCCGTATTAACGCTATAATAACGTAACGTTTTTGAATATCTACGACCAATACCCCAAACATCGCCTATATCGGTCAATTTCAATGCTTTTTCTCGTTTTTCATCTGTATCGATAATGCAAACTCCATTGTATTTTTTGTGCTTTTTTGCAAATTTATTTGCTACTTTCGCCAAGGTTCTGGTAGGTGCCATGCCTAAACTAACTGGAATGCCTGTGTTACGATGTACAGTTTTAACCATATTTTCACCATAAGACTTTAAATCAATATTCTCAAATCCGTCAAACAAAAGAAATGCTTCGTCAATTGAGTAAACTTCCATATCGGGCACAAACTTGCTTATTGTATTCATAACCCTATATGACATGTCGCCATATAAAGTATAATTTGACGAAAACACAACAACTTTATTCGTCTCAATTAATTCCTTCAACTTAAATGCTGGCTCTCCCATAGGAATGCCGAGTGCTTTTGCTTCATTTGATCGGGCAATTACACAACCATCATTGTTGGACAAAACTACTATGGGAACTCCATTGAGCGACGGCTTAAAAACTCGCTCGCACGATGCATAAAAATTATTACAATCGATAAGTCCAAACATTGAAGAGCTGCCCCATACTTTCGTTGAAGTATTGGATTTCAATTGGTTGTCATTATCATTCACAAAATTTATCATAAAATAAAATGGAAGTAAAGATTGCTATATTTATTTCTTTGAAGTCAGAGCTTTATTCTTTTTTTTGTGATTTTTAATAGAATAGGTTACCACACCCCAAATACAAAAGTTATTTTCCTCAGTTACTTTTAGAGTTTGAAATTTACTATTTGCAGGCACTAAATAAACTGCATCTTGCTCAATTTTAATGTATTTAATTGTAAATTCACCATCGATAAAACACACAGCAGTATCACCATCTTGAGGCTCTATCGATTTATCAATAACTAAAATATCGCCATCTTCAATCCCAGCATCCTTCATTGACGCACCCTTTACACGCCCATAGAATGTGCTCGAAGGATTGGCAATCAACTCTTTATTCAAATCAATTTTTAAGTCAATGTAATCTTGAGCTGGACTTGGAAACCCAGCTGCAATTCCTCCTTCTACAATCGGTAATGCTAAAACCGAACTAGTGTTAGCAGTATAAAAATCTATGCATGAAGATACTGCAATTTTATTTATTTTATTCATATTTTCAAATCAAACACTTTGTGCATCAATTACAATTTATATCCATTACAAAGTAACACATTTTTATTGATAATGGATATATACTTTAAGTTGAATTAATATCATTTTTCTAAATAGTGATCTGCTGAAAAACAGTAAAATAATTGATTAATAAGTTATTATCGCAGAATTCCAATTGTTTCATGCAAAGTTTTTCAACATCTATGTTCAATATGTTTGCACTAACACTTCATTAGTATTGTAAAATCCCGTAGGGATTTCCTATGCATAACCCCCAAATTTATTTGGGGGTAAAAATATAAAAAGAAAATTGAACTCCAGCGGAGTTCACCAACACAACACAACACAACACAACACAACACAACACAACACAACACAACACAACACAACACAACACAACACAACACAACACAACACAACACAACACGCAAATATCTGATAAACATAGGAAAACTCCTCTGGAGTTTAGGCAGAATTATTCTTATATCCCCCAAATAAATTTGGGGGTTATGCACAGGCAACTCCTCTGGAGTTTTTCAGCAGACCTTAAATAGTGATCTCATAAAAAAAGCAGTCATCCAAGATTGGATAACTGCTTTGATTTTGAATGAAGGAACAATTTTATTAATCTTCTTCTTTTTTCGAAGCTTCGTATTCTTTGAGTAATTTGTCTTGAATATCTGAAGGCACTAATTCGTAACTTGCAAATTTCATGCTAAATGAGGCTCTACCACCAGTAAGCGAGCTTAAAGTAGTGGAATAGGTACCCAATTCTTTCAACGGAATTTTTGCTGATAATTTTTCAAAACCCTTTTCGCTTTCCATACCCATAATTATAGCCCGTCGTCCTTGTAAGTCGCTCATCACATCACCAAGTCTATCGGACGGTGCATTAATTATTACATCATATACAGGCTCTAGCAATTTTGGTCCAGCATCTTTAAAAGCTAATGCAAAAGCATTTCTACCAGCTAACCGGAATGAAATTTCGTTTGAATCAACAGGGTGCATTTTACCTTCATAAACAATTACACGAACATCACGTGCATACGAACCTGTAAGCGGACCTTGCTCAATTCTATCCATAATTCCTTTAAGAATAGCTGGAACAAAACGCGCATCGATTGATCCACCAACGATACTGTTAATCAAAACTAGTTTTCCACCCCAATCTAAGTCTATTTCTTGAGTGTCACGGTTACTAATTTTGTATTCTTGTCCTCCAAAATGGAAAACTACAGGTGCTGGCATCCCATCGTAGTATGGTTCAATAATCATATGAACCTCACCAAATTGACCCGAACCACCCGATTGCTTTTTGTGGCGATAATCGGCACGAGCATTCTTAGTAATAGTTTCGCGGTAAGGTATTTTGGGTTCTTTAAATTCAATTTGAATTTTATCATTATTTTCGACTCTCCATTTCAAAGTGCGAAGGTGGAATTCGCCTTGTCCATAAAGAATTGTTTGTTTCAATTCTTTCGATTGTTCAACAATCCATGTAGGATCTTCTTCGTGCATACGAGTAAGAATTTCACTTAGCTTTTCTTCATCAGCTTCCAATTTTGCTTTTATTGCACGACGGAACTTTGGTTCTGGATATTTAATTTCTTTGAAATCGTACTCGCAACCCTTAATATTAAGCGTGTTACCAGTGCGAGTATCTTTCAATTTTACAGTAGCACCTATATCACCAGCTACAATCTCATCCACTTTGGTACGAATTTGACCAGCAACTGCAAAAATCTGGCTGATACGTTCTTTCGAATTGCGATCAACATTTACCAAATCATCACCTTCTCGTAATATTCCACTCATAACTTTGAAGTAAGATACTTCGCCAATATGTGGTTCTACACTTGTTTTGAAAACATAAATACTTGTTGGACCTTTAGCATCGGGTGCTATTGCTACACCATCGCAAGTTTTGGGTTTTTCGGTATCGCTTACACTTGGCGACACATTGCCCACAAATTCCATCAATCGACGCACACACATATCTTTGCCAGCACAAACACAAAAAACAGGGAACATATCGCGATGAATCAGCCCCTTGCGAATACCAATTCGCAATTCGTCTTCGGTAAGTGAACCTTGATCGAAAAACTTTTCCATCAACTCTTCATCGTGCTCGGCAGCAGCTTCTACTAATGTGTTGTGAAGATCTTGGGCTTTTAAAATTTCCGAATCTGGAATTTCTAATACATCGGGTACACCACCTTCTGGTTTCCAGCGATACATTTTCATTTTCAACACATCCACCACTGCATTAAATTGTGGACCAGTAGCAATAGGATATTGAATTTGAACAACTTTACTACCAAAGCTTTCTTTCAGTTGCAACAAAGTGCGGTCAAAATCGGCCTTTTCTTGGTCGAGATGATTGGTAACAAAAATTACAGGTTTATTGAATTTTTCGGTATAACGGAAATGATTGTTAGTACCAACTTCCACACCGTATTGGGTGTTTAATAGAATAAGTGCAGTATCGGTTACATTTAGAGAGGTTACAACGCCACCGATAAAATCGTCGGAACCAGGACAGTCAATAAAATTTAATTTTCGGTTAAGCCATTCCGTTTGAATAATGGTAGAAAAAACGGAATAGCCATACTCTTTTTCAACAGGGAAATAATCGGAGACAGTGTTTTGACTGTTTACAGAGCCTCTGCGTTTTGTAACACCACTCTCGTAAAGCATCGCTTCTACAAGAGTGGTTTTCCCAGCGCCAGAACTTCCCAAAAGTGAGATGTTCTTAATTTCATTAGATTGGTATACTTTCATACTGTATTAAATGATAAATGATTAATACTAAAAAATAAGTTATTTTTGATAATGAAAAATCGTATGGCAATGTATGAATTCTACTTTAAATCTGTATTTACTTTTTCTATGTTATTAAACAATGTTTTTGAGCATAAATATTGAAAGTTGATATAGCATTACAGAAAATGTTATGTATTTTTGCACAAAAATAAAAAATGAGTTTCCTCAAGCAAAATACTATTATTCAAATTAAGTAGACATTCTTTGCATTATGAAAGAGTTTAATTCTGCAATATTAGTTTTTTAGTAAATCAATGTAATTGGAATTAAGAATAAGAAAATATTAGATAAATAAATTATTATTGGGGATTAATCAGAAATAATTTTCCATGCTACTGTATATATCACAATTTCAATCGAATACATAATAAAATTGAAATTAACGATAAATCGAATTCAGCAAAATATGCTCTAAAACATATTATTCTCTATTTTTTTTCAGCAAACAGCATCTATCTTTGCAGCACAGTTCAGCACACTTGATATAATAATGAAAAACATAAAATTCTCGCATTCTACATCGAAAATTAAGTCATTGGCCGATGGAATTAGTTTATCCATTATGCAAGGACAATTGAGGGCGGGCGATAATTTATTGTCAATCAATGAAGCAAGTGCTTTGCACAAAGTGTCTCGCGATACAGTTTTTAAAGCATACAATGAGTTAAAACGAAGAGGTCTGATTGATTCAACACCAACAAAAGGCTATTTTGTAACTGGGGAAGTAAACCATGTGTTGCTTTTACTCGATAATTATTCTGCATTTAAGCAAAATCTTTACCATAGATTTGCAGCTAATTTGGCAGAAAATTTCAAAGTCGATCTTATTTTTCACCAATATAACGAACACCTTTTCGAAACCATTGTACGTGAAAGTATTGGGAAATATAGCATGTATGTGGTAATGAATTTTTCGAATGACCACCTCTCCGAAACATTAAAAGCAATTCCTAGCAATAAATTGTTGTTGTTGGATTTTGGAAATTTCGAAAAGTTAGAATTTTCTTATATATGTCAAGATTTCGACAACTCATTTTATCAATGCCTAAATGAAGGGAAGCAATTACTGCATAAATATAACAAATTTGTATTTGTATTTCCCGAAGAAATTTGCCACCCAGTAACTTCTATCGACTACTTTGTTCGATTTTGTTCCGAACAAGAAATTGAATGTCAAGTAATAAGAAGTAATTCTGAATGGAAAGGAGTTGAAACTGGCGCTGCGTATTTGTGTATTTCATCGGACGATTTGGTAAAAATTATAAAAAATGCAGATGCTCAAAAATTAAATATTGGTGCAGATTATGGTATAGTTGCATATAACGATGACCCTGTATTAGAAGTAATAAAAAATGGCATATCATCAATCAGTATTGACTTTGGATTAATGGGCGAAAAAGCTGCAAATTTTGTTACGTCAAAATTGCCAATTCAGGAATATCTGCCAACACAATTGATATTGAGAGGATCTATTTAATTGATAATTGATAATTGACAATTGATAATTAAAAAAAAATCCACCAAAACAGGTAATTTGTAGTATTTGTCATTTTATTCTTATTATCAATACGGATAAATATTTTTACGGGAACAAAAAAAGGAAGAATATATAAGTAATTATTTTTTTTACAATAGAACAGCACAGTTCAGCACAATAAAAGACAATATATAATAAAAGACATTAGAACAAAGAGCAAAGACAAGACGAAGTCTATCAATACTTTACCAAATTCAAAGTGTAGGTTATAAATAACATTAATTATAGATATAACAACAACTAATTAAACAATTAAAAATAAATCAACTTATTTCCCATGTAGGGAATAGAGGTCACAATTAAGAATTAAATATGAAAGCAGGAGCAGTTTCGGGCGAATTTTCAGCATCTGGAAATACCCAACAAAGAAAGATCAAAACAGGGAGATTACAAGGCGAAAACCCAAAAATCGGCATTCGTCCAACCATTGATGCACGTCAAGGTGGCGTAAGAGAATCATTGGAAGTGCAAACAATGAATATGGCCGAAAACTTGGCTAACTTCATTACCAGCACAATGAAATACAGCGATGGAACGCCAGTGCAATGTGTAATTGCCGATACCACAATTGGTCGTGTGGATGAAGCAGCAGCATGTGCCGAAAAATTCAAATTATCGGGTGTTGGTGCAACTATCACAGTTACTCCAGCTTGGTGTTATGGTAGCGAAACCATTGATTACGATTCACAATTGCCAAAAGCAATTTGGGGATTCAATGGCACAGAGCGTCCAGGAGCAGTATATTTGGCAGCAGCGTTGGCAGGCCATACACAAAAAGGTATTCCTGCATTTGGTATTTACGGTCGCGATGTACAAGATGGTGGCGACAATACTATTCCAGCTGATGTACAAGAAAAAATTATTCGTTTTGTGAAAGGTGCTATTGCGGTAGCAAGTTTACGCGGAAAATCTTACTTATCAATTGGTTCAGTTTCAATGGGAATTGCTGGCTCAATTGTTGATGCCGATTTCTTCCAAACATACCTTGGAATGCGCAACGAATATGTTGACATGAGCGAAATTATTCGTCGTGTACAATTGGGCATTTTTGACCCTGAAGAATTTAAAAAAGCAATGGATTGGACAATTAAAAATTGCAAACCAAACGAAGGTGCTGATACAAATGATGAGGACAAAAAGAAATCGCGCGAAGTACTTGATACTGAATGGGAATTTGTGGTAAAAATGACCATGATTATGCGTGACTTAATGATTGGAAATCCTAAATTGGCTGAACTTGGTTTTGGCGAAGAGTCATTGGGACACAATGCCATTGCTTCAGGTTTCCAAGGACAACGTCAATGGACTGATTTTATGCCAAATGGTGACTTTGCTGAGGCAATTTTGAATACTTCTTTCGACTGGAATGGAATTCGTGAAGCATTTGTAGTAGCTACCGAAAACGATGCGTTGAATGGTGTGGCAATGCTTTTTGGTAAATTGGTGACTAACACTGCACAAGTATTTGCCGATGTTCGTACATATTGGAGCCCAGAAGCTGTTGAACGCGTTACTGGACATAAATTGGAAGGCTTAGGAGCTAATGGTTTGATTCACTTAATCAACTCAGGTTCGGCAGCATTGGACGGTAGTGGAGAACAAACCATCGACGGACAACCAGCTATGAAACCTTTCTGGGAAATTACCGAAGAAGAAGTTCAAAAAACATTAGACGCTACAACTTGGTATCCAGCTGATTGTGGATATTTCCGCGGTGGTGGTTTCTCGTCAAACTTCCTTACAAAAGGTGGAATGCCTGTAACAATGGCTCGTATCAATTTGGTAAAAGGTCTTGGACCAGTTCTTCAATTGGCTGAAGGTTATACAGTTGATATTCCTGCTGAAGTTCACAAAGTATTGGATGACCGCACCAACAAAACATGGCCAACAACTTGGTTTGCACCACGTTTGACTGGCGAAGGCAATTTTGCTGATGTATATTCGGTAATGAATAATTGGGGTGCTAATCATGGTGCATTCAGTTATGGACACATTGGTGCTGACTTAATTACTTTGGCTTCAATGTTGCGCATTCCAGTTTGTATGCACAATGTTGACGAAAGCAAAATCTTCCGTCCAAGTGCATGGGCAGCTTATGGTATGGATAAAGAAGGCTCTGATTACCGCGCATGCCAAACTTACGGTGCATTGTATAAATAAAAAAATTAAGACAGGTACAATGTTAATTTAAAATATGACATTTTGAATATGAAACAAATCAATGATTTGCAAATATCTCAAAAAGACATAACCAAACTAACTAGCAAACTAGCAATAATTTAATATTAAAACGCCAATCGAAAATGTTAATCATTTTACGATTGGCGTTTTTTATATAATTGATATTCAAATCTCAAACAAAGCAATAATAATAGACATAAGAACAAAGAGCAAAGACAAGACGAAGTCTATCAACACTTTACCAAATTCAAAGTGTAAGTTATAAATGACGTTTATTATATATTACAATTGACTCATCATGTTTTTTTTTCCATTGATAATAACCCACAACTGCCATTGCAGTATAAATTACAAACAAAAAAGTTGTGACATAAAGCCCCTTATAAAAAAATAATCCACATGCAAGGGCATCGGCAGCAATCCAAACCAACCAATTTTCAAGAAGTTTCTTTGCCAACATCCATGTTGCTAAAACGCTTAGCATACCAACAATAGAATCGGAAATGGGAATAGAAGAATCGGTAAATCTTGATAATATCAAATAATAAACTGCAAAAATCAATATTCCTGCAACAATCAATTGCAACCAAGTGCGTTTCGAAGTATTTGTTGCTGGCAATTCATTCCCTGTTTCGGGCTTAATTTTATGCCAATTTATCCATCCATAAACACTTACCAATAAATAATACAACTGAAGACTCATGTCGGCATAAAATCTTGTTTGAAAAAAAACAATTATGTAAAATGCGGACGACATAAATCCGAAAATCCACAGACTAATCTTTTGTTTAATAGAAAGATATAAATAAATCAAACTAAGAATAGCACCAACAATTTCTATCCAATTTGTTTGTATATAGTTTAAAATCATTGTATGTATAATAAAAAATAACCTCCTAAAAAGGAGGTTATATATTTGAAATTAATGACGTTTTTCTATTTTAGAATTTTATCATAAGCTCCTGGAGTTTGCAAAATCTCAACAGCTTTTGTTAATGATTCATTGTCGGCATCCATTATTTGGTAATATTCATTCATTTCCCATAAATCTCTTGCAATCAGAGCTTTTAATTGCATCTTAATCAATGGTTTCGATTTTTCGTATTCCGATTTTTCATTACTTGATTTCTTTTTAGTAGCTGAATTCAAAAACTTAGCCAATGTATTTTCATCAAAATTATACTCTTTTTTAAATTTATCAATTGAGTTTGTCAATTGAGTTTTAGTAGAATTTTTTGATGAATCAGATGAATTCACATAAATCTTTTCTTTTTCGGCAGCCGCCAAAAGTGTTTTAAGTAATTCTTCGTCAATTTCAAACTCTTTTCTGAATTTTTCAAAAGTTGGATATTGAACCTTTAAAGCTGCACGGTTTTTATCAATATATTGCACACAAACTTTATTTACAATACCTTTTGCCACAATTTTACGATGGAAAAGTGTAAAACGGGTTGTATCGATTGGTACAAAAATATCAGGCATAATGCCACCGCCACCATACACAGTTCGCTTTAAATTAAGCGTTTGATAGCGCAAAGAATCTGGAAAATGTATGCTATCGGCATGCAATAATTCACCTTTGTTATATCTATTCACCAAATCATCTTCATATTTATCTTTACCATCTTTATACGATTTTTGAATACAACGTCCTGTTGGCGTGTAGTAACGAGCTGTAGTTAAACGAATCATTGAGCCATCGACCAACTGAATTGGGCGTTGTACCAATCCTTTTCCAAACGAACGGCGACCAATAATAATGGCACGATCCCAATCTTGTAATGCACCAGAAACAATTTCGCTTGCCGAAGCAGAGTACTCATCAACCAAAACGATTAATTTTCCATTTTCAAATTTTCCTACTGCTGTCGACTCAGCCACAGTTTTCGGTTGATTTAAACCTTGAGTATAAACAATTAATTTCTTGCTTGACAAAAACTCATCAGCCAATTGAATAGCTGTATTCAAATAACCACCACCATTGCCTTGTAAGCTCAAAATAAGATGTTTCATACCTTTTGCTTGAAGTTTTGCAAATGCTTTTAAAAACTCTTCGTGCGTGGTACTTCCAAAACTATTGATTTTTATATAACCAATATCTTTGCTAATCATATAATTGGCATCGACACTATAAATTGGAATTTTATCTCTAACAATTTTAAATTCCATTAGTTCCGATTGTTCGCCACGAAGAATTTTAACAGTTACTTCAGTACCTTTTTTGCCGCGCAAGCGTTTCATAATTGCAGAATTCTGAATTTTTACTCCTGCAATCAATTCATTATCAATAAAAATAATGCGGTCACCAGGCAATACCCCAACTTTTTCGGCAGGACAACCTGCTATGGTTTGTACCACTAAAAGCGTATCGTCGAGTATCTGAAATTGAATACCAACACCCTCAAAACTGCCTTCAAGAGGTTCATTCACTCGTTCAATTTCTTCTTTTGGAATATAAACAGAGTGAGGATCCAAATCCTTGAGCATTGAAGTTAATGCCGTTTCTACTAGTTTTTTATCATTGATAGTATCTACATAAAGGCTGGAAATAACTGAAAGCGCATTTGTCAACTTACGTTGTTGAACGGACGAAAATCCTTGCGCAAAAAGTACTGGTGTGAAAATAATGATTAAAAATAATGATGCGTATTTCTTCATGACAAAATGAATTTTTTATTTGGAAGGCAAAGGTACATAAATAACTAATTAAATTTGAATAATGAACATTTAATAACTCAACTTATATTTGAATTTTATTGATAGTTAAGATTTATTTTTTGAAAAAAACAAATCATTGGCAGATAATGAGTCAATTGAAATGTTTTTTATGGCAGCTATTCTGCGATAAATTTCATCAATAGAAAGATTACTTTCATCAGTTTCAACAAACAATTTATTAATTGGAGTTAGAAGTACACTTTCATTATTGAAATACTCGCCAAAGGACAAAGCACAACCGGCTTTTAAAACCTGAGATGCCAATTGAGGTTTTCCACGAAAACCATGAATAATCCAAAGTTGCTGTGGTTGCAAGCTTTTTTTTAATTCAAATAGCTCATTGAAGTACCCAACGCAATGAATAATAAGTGGTTTGTGAATTTTTTCTGATATTTGAATTTGTTTTTCGAACACCGTAACTTGCTCATTAAATGTGGCTTTGCTATTTTTATCCAATCCACATTCACCAATAGCAACAATTTTGGAATCCTCAACCCATTTCTCCATTTGGTTAAATAATTGCTCTGTAAATTCATTTGCGAACCAAGGATGAATGCCAATGGAAAAAAGCACATTTTCGCTGGATGCAATTTTATCACTAGCCTCCTCAAATTTCAAATTGTATATTGATAAATAACAATTGGACAAAGAATTATGTGTATGGACATCTATAATCATAAACAGTAACTGAATTTCTGAAGGCACAAAGTTAATCAATAAAGCGATAAAACAAGGTTGTAAAATGAGTCATTAAGCCAATTAATTATCAATTATTCATTATAAATTATCAATTATCATCTTTATTTCGTCGAAAACATGTATCTTTGCACTCCATTTTTGGAAGAACAAGAAATAATAATTATCAATATAAATAAATATGGATACAAAACAACTATTCAGCACTTTACCATATAAAGTTGCTGACATATCGCTTGCTGCTTTTGGGCGTAAAGAAATTGAATTAGCAGAAAAAGAGATGCCAGGTTTGATGGCATTACGTGCAAAATACGGCGTAGAAAAACCATTGAAAGGCGCTCGCATCATGGGTTCACTTCACATGACAATTCAAACGGCTGTTTTGATTGAAACTCTTGTAGAACTTGGAGCCGATGTGCGCTGGTGTAGTTGCAATATTTATTCCACACAAGACCATGCTGCTGCTGCAATAGCTGCTGCAGGCGTTCCAGTTTATGCTTGGAAAGGTGAAACATTGGAAGAGTATTGGTGGTGTACACTACAAGCTTTGATATTCGACGGACACAAAGGGCCAAATGTAATTGTGGATGATGGTGGAGATGCTACAATGATGATTCACGTGGGCGTGGCAGCCGAAAAAGATGCTGCAAGTCTCAACAATCAAGCCGATGGCGAAGATGAGCGTTTATTGTATGCTATATTGAAAGATGTATTGAAAGACGACAATGGTATTTGGACACGTATGATTCCTGAGCTTCGCGGTGTATCGGAAGAAACTACAACTGGTGTTCACCGCTTGTATCAAATGTTAGAAGAAGGCTCATTGTTATTCCCAGCTTTCAATGTAAATGACTCAGTAACAAAATCAAAATTTGACAACCTTTATGGCTGTCGCGAATCGTTAGCCGACGGTATTAAACGTGCAACCGACATAATGTTGGCTGGCAAAGTGGTAGTAGTTTGTGGTTATGGCGACGTAGGCAAAGGTTGTGCAAAATCAATGTTGGCTTATGGAGCACGTGTAATTGTCACCGAAATTGACCCAATTTGTGCGCTACAAGCTTCTATGGAAGGCTTTAAAGTTTGTCCAATTGAAGATGCTTTAGCTGAGGGAAATTTGTATGTTACAACTACTGGAAACCGCGACATTATTCGTATTGAGCACATTGAAAAGATGAAAGATGGTGCAATAATTTGTAACATTGGACACTTCGACAATGAAATTCAAGTTGAAAAACTGAAACAATATCCAGGCATTGAACTAGTTAATATTAAACCTCAAGTAGACAAATATGTTTTTCCTGATGGCAAATGTGTGCTTTTGTTGGCCGACGGTCGTTTGGTAAATTTAGGATGTGCTACAGGTCATCCATCATTTGTAATGAGCAGCTCGTTTACCAATCAAACATTGGCACAAATTGAACTTTTCACCAAAGATTATGCTGTTGATGTATATCGTTTACCAAAATACTTGGATGAAGAAGTAGCACGTTTGCACTTGGAACAATTAGGCGTAAAACTAACAGTTCTAACTCCGGAACAAGCTGCATACATTGGCGTAAATGCTAATGGACCATATAAACCAGAACATTACAGATACTAGTAGATAGTTGACAGTTGATAATGTATATGTAATAGTATGACTCCCAGTCATACTATTACTGTTTTATACAAGTCCGACAATTATAGTATAGATTGCTCAATTATCTAAATTTTATGTTGGTGTATTCGTACTGTCAGTTTTAGGTTTTGCAGCACTACGTCGGATGTTGATTGTGTTTTTGTAATAATCGATTTGATAATTCACTTTATCGATAAATGTGCTGTAGTCGGCTTCACCATTCAATAAAACCATGGCATTTGTTACATTGCAGATATTTTTGAAAATCTCATCAACAATCACTCGTGCTGCTCTCACATCACCACTTATGCGGGCTGAAACTTCGGTGGAACGTGTTCCAAAATCAGCAATAAAAGATTTGTTAGCTTCGTCCAATTTTTGAAGCAAAACTGTTGCATTACACAGAGCTAGGTCAGCAGCATAATTATTTATAAGCTGATTTGTAAAACTTGTCAACGATTCACTTTTTTAATTAGTGGATTTATTGCTCAAAGTCAAGAATTAAAGTGGTACACAGACGTATCTATTGCTACCGATTTATCTATTAAAGAAAACAAGCCAATGTTTTTATTTTTTACAGGATCCGATTGGTGTGGTTGGTGTATTCGTTTACAAAAAGAAGTTTTTAAAACCCCAGAATTTGTAAAATGGGCAACTGATAATGTTATTTTGGTAGAATTAGATTTTCCAAGAAAAAATGAACAAACAGATGCGGTAAAAATGCAAAATGCACAATTACAACAGCAATTACAAGTTAGAGGCTATCCAACGGTTTGGTTTGTTAGTGCTACTAAAACAGCAGAAGCAAAAGTAAATTTAAACGCACTTGGAAGCACAGGATATGTTGCTGGTGGCCCACAAGTTTGGTTAGAAGGCGCAAATAAAATTATCAAAAAGTAAGAATTTATTTCAATCTATAAAATCCCTTTTCGGCTGTAGCGTGGAAAGGGATTTTTTCTTGCTCACAAGTGGCCTTCCAGAGTTGAATGTAACTTTTATAATTAGAACCATCGGCAATTATTTGTTCTGGTTTAATGGTTGAAATTAATCGTTTCAAATTAATTTTTGGCGATTGAATTAGTACCAAAATTTCTGGTTTTTGTTTGGTAGTATACACTCCTAAACTATCTATGCAGAGAATTTTCTTTTGGAAAGTATATACATTTTTAATAGGTTCTATTCGATACTTTTTAACAAACTTACCTCTTATATAAGCTTCTATTGAAGATTTAGAATTAGCCAA
>CAIWCC010000163.1 GCA_903911085.1 uncultured Bacteroidales bacterium
TGCCTTTTTAAGGTGTTGTTTTGGAGTCTTCATTATTTAATCGTTTTGGTAACGTAAATATGGAGACTCTTTTTTTATTATTATACATTTAGTGGTGATTTTTAATTGCGAAAATTTGAGGAAACAAAATTACTAATTACATAGAATAAGTCTTTACCCCGATAGGGGTTAAATGTGATTAACCCCTCTTACTCCCTCTCCTCAAGGAGAGGGTTGGGGTGAGGTCTAAGCGAAACACAACTGGGGGATGAAGTGATGAACATAAGACCCTACATTTGATTTTTAGTTCGACTAGTCGAACTGAATATCAAACAATTACAAAACAAGTGGGGTGCTGAGTTGTTCCGTAATTACCATATCTGGAATCTACTCAATACTCAATTCATGTTTGTCTTTTTGATAGTTTTTGATTAATTGATTAGCAATATCAAACAATGTAATTTTTTTTCTTTGTGTTTTGATTGAAAAAGAAATTAAATGCACTAGTTTAATAAATAATTGCACGATAATCTCATAAATTATAAAAAATAAACCCGCATCTTTGCACTGTAAATCGAGTTTAAAAAAAATATTTATGAAAAAAGCAATTTACATACTTCTCTTTTTATTGCCAATGGGTAGTTTTGCTCAAAGTTTCTTTGAGCAACCTCAGATGACATTTGTCCAAAAGCCAACTGAGACTATTACCGATATGACTTTCGTAAGTGGAACATCTATTTCGACTATTCAAAGCTCAATTGATGCCAAACGAGTTACCTTTCCCAACAATATTATTCGGATTACAATTTCGGGCACTTTTACGGTTACTACTGCTCCACTTTTACTTACTGACAGAATGTTGCTAATTTTAAATAATGCAAATATTACGGCATCTTCAAATGCTACAGCAACATCATTAATTTCAGTTATAAATGGGCAATATATAACTATTTCTTCTTTTGGAACAAGTGTGTTAGATGGTAACAATCGGGGCATTACAGGAATAAATATAGGAACTTCGGGAAAAACTCACATTGACAATCTCAGTATCCAAAATTGCAAAAGTGGTGGGATTCTTTACACAGGGAAAGGTGTTGCGGTGTATGCCGATGCTGGTTCAGTTACACGATGTACAATTACTAACTGTACTGCATTTGGTATCTATTATACCGATTCATTCAACTTTATTTGTACCGACAATATCATAAAAAGTTCAAATACAGGAATCTTTGTCAATTCAGATAACTCGGCTGTTGCTAATAATACTGTTTCGACTTGCAATACAGGTATTTATGTCAGCTCAAAATACGATGCTGTAACTTACAATACAATAGACAATTGCACTACCGGAGTTACGATATTTAATAGTACCAGTGAAGCCTTGGTTTCACACAATACCCTAAAGAACAACGTTACGGCTTGTAGTTTAACCTGTGGCAATGCGCGAATTTATTACAATACTTTTCTGAATAATACAGTTGAAATTAGTGGTTCTGGAGCCAATACGACACAACTTTTTTGCAATATTGGTCTGACTTCTGTGGATGCAACAGGAGTCAGCTGTACATATTTTAATCCGCCTTTGATTGGAAATCAACATACTGACATTGTAAAAATAGGAAAACCCCGCATGGACATTACGCTAACTTCAGGAAGTCTGAGTTCTATTCGGACCGCTTTAAACAATGCACATACTGCTAGTCCAACGGCTGTTATTGTATGTCATTTGAATGGAAACTTTTTTACTTCCAGTACTACGGATTCGTTGTTGGTTAAAGACAATGAGTGTATATTGCTAAACGGTACCATTGCCAACGGTTCGGGTCAAACCAAAGCGGTCATCTATTTTAAAGATAGCAACATTATTTCCTCATTTTCGGGGGGTACCATTGATGGCAAAAAATTGAACGGCTCCAATGCACTTGTTTATATTACTGGAAGCACCAATGTAGTGTTGGATGCTATAACAGTGAAAAACTCGTTGGGAGAGGGAATTACCAAACGAAGCAGCTCAAATCCAACCTACATAAGAGGTTGTACAATAGATAGTTGTGCCTCTCGGAATATTTGGGCGCTTGTAGCTTCCAGACTGTATGCTTTCTCCAACACTTCAAACCATTCGAGGTATGATGGAATTGATTTTGATGCTTTTAGCACAAACTCAGTAGCAATGAAAAATATTCTGAATAACAATACCCGCGATGGGGTTTTTGTCGAGGAAGGTGCTAATGGTCATATCGTTATGAATAATACTGCCAATTACAATGAAGGTCCCGGCATTGCTTTTTACAATATGGCAGTAGCCAATCTGCATACATCAAAATGTCTTATTGCTAATAATACATGTAATTACAATTCAAGGGGAATACATCTGAATGCCTTGTCGACCGATAGAAGTACCAGCGATAATACAATTTTTAATAATGTGTGTAACAACAATACGGATGTGGGTTATGGAGGGCTGTATAATGCAACCACAACAACAAATAATTACTATGCCTTTAATTCGGCGCAAAATAATAGAAATGGTATTTTTGCTTCGCCAAGAGATTATACAGTGAATACCGATTGGAATCTGATATTTCCAAAAGACATTACCACCAATGCTAGTGTTCATGCCGTAAGTTTTTCTGCAAAATTATCTAGCAATATCTTGTCTTCTAACACATTAAAATTTCAAATTAATGGCAGTGACTCTACTGTGGACATTGCTTTCATGGATATGAACGGAAAAAAACTAAGTGCAATGAAAGCCGAAAATGGAAACAATACATTGGAAGTTGGAAATATAACTCAGGGCATGTATATTCTGCAGCTTAGAAATAATTTATCGACTATAACGCTTAAAACGTTGAAGTTATAGTTAAAACAAACGTCCACTGCACTAAAGTTATAATTATTTGCACGAATGTTTCTTCAAAAATACCAAAATAAAATGCAATTTTGCACAGTAATTTAGAACCCTAAAAAACAATACAAACATTCAAGAAATCTAATTTGAAAAATCAATACCAAAAATGAATTACAAAAAAAAGAATCAATTGTGTTTTATGAAAAGTAAAACCAAAGTGTGTACAATAGCGCTGCTATTACAAATACTGCTCTTTGTTTCTCCTGTTTTCACTACGCTTCGGGCACAAACAAAGATGCAGATTAAGGGATTTGTAACCGAAACAAGTGGTACGCCTGTAATAGGTGCAACTGTTACGGTCAAAGGAACAAATACAGGCACCATAACCTCAATCGATGGCTCATTTTCAATTGCTGCAACTAACGGTGCTACTTTGACCGTTTCATATATCGGATTCGAGAAGGAGGAAGTGCGTGTAAATACAAAAAACACGCTTAACATCATACTCCGTGAAGATACCAAGTCGTTGGACGAGGTGGTTGTAATTGGTTATGGCACATCCACAAAGCGCGATTTGACCAGTGCAGTTGCCAAAGTTGATATTGCAAGCGTTCAGAATATTTCGGTAGGTTCAGTAAACGAAGCTATGGCTGGTCGTATGGCAGGTGTGCAAGTTACGTCATTGGGCGGAAAACCTGGCGATGCTGTTGATATTGTAATTCGTGGAGGAAATTCCATTACTTCCAATTCTTCGCCATTGTATGTGATAGATGGTTTTGTAATGAGCGACGATTACATCAACACCATTAATCCTAACGATATTGAATCATTGGAAGTGCTTAAAGATGCTTCAGCCACAGCTATTTATGGAGCGCGTGGTGCCAACGGTGTATTGATTATCACTACCAAAAAAGGCAAAGAAGGCAAAGCTGTGATAACGTATAAAGGGTTTTACGGTTCGCAGAAAACAAATGCAAAAATTGACGTACTCACTCCTTATGAGTTCGTAAACCTGCAAATGATGCTCAGTGGCAACGCAACGAGTGATTATTTAACCAATAGAAACATGACTTTGGAAGATTATAAAACCATGCCAATGGTTGATTATCTTGACTTGTTGTTCCGTGAAGCACCTATGCAAAGCCATTCTCTTTCCGTTTCGGGTGGAACGAAAGAAACCAAATACATTTTCTCAGGGTCTTATTTTCAACAAGATGGTGTGATAATAGGATCGAGTAGCGACAGGTACACTGCCAAAATGGGATTTGACCAGAACTTTAGCAAAACACTCAGAATGGGAGTAACCGGTAATTTTTCGCTCAATACCATTTTAGGCCCCGACCCAAATAGTTACTCCAGTAATTTGTTGCATTCGGCATGGTCTTACACGCCTTTTGTTTTCGAGGGGCAAGATCCAGCCAATTTTGAAAATATCATCGATTTGAATGACCAACGGAATAATCCTATTTTAACGGCCCTAAATGAATATTCTTCTAAAAAAACGACATCCATTAACGGAAACGCCTATTTAGAGTACGAACCGATAAAAGGATTGAAATTTAAAGTGGCGGGTGCCGTATCCAGCAATGTATTGGCTCGTGAAAGTTTTAATAACTCCAAGACCAAAACCGGTAGAATCAAAGGAAATGCAGATGGTTCCATTTCGGAGCAAAACACCTATAACTGGATGAATGATTACACAGTAAATTACAACAAGACATTTAAGCAAAAACATAAATTCTCTGCTTTATTGGGCTTTACCGCGTCGGGCCGCTCTGTTAATTTATATAGCTTTGGGGCACAAAACCTAAAAAGAGATGATTTAGGACTTAGTGCATTGGCCGAAGGCACTCCAAAAGTTTCATCGTATAGCTTAAGTGCATGGACATTGGCATCGGGTATTAGCCGTGTGACCTATGGATTTGATAATCGCTACCTTTTCTCTGCATCATTTCGTGCTGATGGATCCTCCAAATTTGGTTTAAACAATCGTTGGGCTTATTTTCCATCTGTATCCGGAGCATGGGTTTTGACCAGCGAAAAATTCATGAAACCCCTCCAACGCATTGTTTCAAATACAAAACTCCGCGCCAGTTGGGGCCGCACTGGTAACAATAACGTAGATGATTTTGCATCGTTAGGGCAGTATAATGGTAGTTTGGCATCTAAACCCTATACTTATTTTTTTGGAAATACCTCAAATGCCGCTACAGTTAGAACTAAGATGGACAATACCAACCTGAAATGGGAAACTACAGAGCAAATGGATTTAGGACTGGAAGTTGGACTTTTCAAACAACGCATTCGTATAGAAGCAGATTATTTTCACAAAAACACTTTTGATTTGCTTTTAAATGCCGAAATGCCCAATTCGAGTGGTTACGACGTAGCTTACATGAATATCGGTAAAGTTCAGAATCAAGGTTTTGAATTCACCATCATGACTGAAAATGTGAGAACAAAAAAATTTAGATGGTCGTCCGACTTTAATATTTCGTTTATCAAAAACAAAGTTTTAGAGCTTGCAAACGAACAACCTACCATGACCAGAAATATTGCATGGGGATATATTGGTGACTATAACCAATGGAATAATTTTCCACCCTATATAGTGGCAGTTGGTCAGCCGCTCTCACAAATGTATGGTTGGGTTTCGGATGGATTATTGACCAACGAAGACATTGCCAACAATTATCCTACAGCACGTGGAACTTCGGTTACACCCGGTTATATGAAATTTAAAGACATCAATGGCGATGGAAAAATTGACCAATATGACCGTACCATTATTGGAGATGCCAATCCTACACATTTTGGTGGTTTAAGCAATAAATTTGAAATATATAATTTCGATTTGAATATCTTCCTTCAGTGGTCGTATGGTAATGATATTATGAATGTAAATAGCTATTTGTACACAGTGGCCTCACCTTATGGTTATAACTCCACCACTTTGTTGCGCGATGCATTTTCGGGTCAAAATCCAAATGGAAAAGTTCCAGTAATTGGATCACAGCGCACCAATAAATTTGCCTATTATTCCACGATGGTGGAAGATGGTTCGTTTCTGAAATTAAAATCGATACAGTTGGGTTATACGATACCTGCATCAGTGGTTAAAAAATTGTCTATCAAAACATTAAGACTTTACTGTAGTATGGAGAACATTTATACCTGGACGAAGTATTCTGGCTTCGACCCCGAGGTTTCAACCTCCAACTCTTCAATGACAAAAGGTTTTGACTTTTCGAGTTATCCACGTGCTTTCGTTTTCTCGATGGGTGGAAATATCACTTTGTAAACTATTAAAAAGCTATCTATTATGAAACATACAATAATTTCAATTTTCACAACACTGCTTTTGGGAGCTAGCATGGTATCGTGCAACGATTTTTTAAATGTTCAGCCTTCCGATTTTATTTCGGCAGAACAATTATTTTCAACACAAAAAGGGGCAAATACTGCTTTGACAGGAGTGTACAATGAGTTGAATAATTCAAATCTTTATGGTCGGTATATGATCAATGAACTTGATGCCATGAGTAATGATTTGTGCTGGAGTGCTGCCACTTCACCTTCTGGAATTCCCTGCTGGGCACATTCACCTGCCGATAAGCAAGTTATGGACATTTGGGCGCAACTATATGTAGGTATCGACCGGGCAAATGTGTTTTTGGATAATATAAACGCTGTGCCGAACATGAATGACTCAACCAAGCAATCATGGACAGCGCAAGCAAAATTTCTGCGGGCTCTGTTTTACTATAATTTGGTACAAAACTGGGGTGCTGTACCATTAAAACTCACCGAAACATTGTCACCAGAAGATATTCATATTCCGGTAAGTTCTGCCGAAGTGGTTTTCAATGCCATACATGCCGATTTGGATTCAGCCATAAAATATTTACCAAAAAGATCAGAATATCCTTATATTAAGGATCCTAAAACTGGTAGTACTTCGAAAGATGAACGTTCGTGCCGACCATCCAAAACAACTGCCATGGCATTACAAGCACGTGTTTATTTACGTCAAGCTGGTGTTCCGTTTAATATCACACCTCAAGATTCATACACACAAGCAGCAAAATTTGCAGGGGATGTGATTGCATCGGGCATACATTCATTGAATCCAAGTTTTAAACAAGTGTTTGTTAATTTGATAACCGACAAATATGATAATGATTATAATGAAAATCTGATGGAAGTAGAGTTTGCATACAATGATATTTTTACCAACTTAGCTGGATTTCCAAGTATTGGAGCACCACTCAAATACAATGGAGTAGATATTATCCTGTCTGGAGCTGCCAACAGAACTACAAGAAAGCTCTTTAAACTGTACGAAACAAATGATTCGACGGTAGTTTCGGGTACTAAAACAAACCATTACCCTGTGCCAAAAGACGAAAGACGCGATTGGACCATACAGAATTATACGCTAAGTAGTAGTATTTACGGAGCAGCAAAAACAATTTATGGATATAAAACGGATACTTCAAATCCGTTAAACGATGCCACAAATGTTTATTATCGCGATAATTTGAATGAAACTACAGTTGCCCCCGGACGTTTTGTTGGAAAATGGCGCAGGGATTTTGAAGCCACTACAACCTTGACGGGTTATGGATCACCTTGTAATTTTCCCTTAATTCGTTATTCCGAAGTGTTGCTGATATTTGCCGAGGCCGATGTAATGGCAAAGAATCAAGTGTCTAATGAGGCCTTATCTGCTCTTAATCTCGTAAAAGCAAGGGCAAAAGCAACCATTATTACTCCAATTGATCCGATTGCTTATGATCCGCAAAAGTTCATGTTGGAATTGCGTGATGAACGTGCTCGGGAATTATTTGGGGAGGGACATCGCCGTCACGATTTAATACGTTGGGGAATTTTGCTCGAAACATTTGCTAATCTACCAATGGATGATGCAACCATTAGCGCTTGGGGAAGAAGTATTCAGGGTGAGAAATTCTTACTTTTACCCTATCCCGAAAGAGAAACTTCCAAAAATATCGCCATGAAAGGATTGCAAAATCCGGGATGGTAGGAATTCAATTAATAATTAAGAATTAAGAATTATAAGAAATAAAACAACCATGAGCAAAATGAAAATTTTGACACACAAGAAAATAATTATCAAATAACTAACTTCTCACTATTCCCCCTTTAGGGGGTTAGGGGGCTTATTATAAAGAAATGAAAATATATAAGATAATATCACTTGCCTTTTTATCGCTTGCTTTTGTTGCTTGCGAAAACAATGATGTACAATTGCCAAGTATGAGTTTTGTGGCAGACAAATCTACAGTTGCAGATACATTGAGGTGCATTAAAGGCGATACAATTACTTTTTCACCTACAGGCACAGCCGATTATGTGACTTTTTGGTCGGGCGAAACGTTGAAAAATTATTACAGAATACAACAATCAACAGTAACCAAAGCAAATATTAGTTTTGTAAGTGGTTTAAATAAAGATGCGGCATTGTCAACTACCTATCAATATAAGGTGCTGCTATCAACAGATTATACTGCCAATCATATACTTACAGCAACGGCCATAAATTCTATTCAAAATGCCACATGGAAAGACATAACTTCTAGTTTTGCCAATAATACAGTTTCATCAAGCACTGTGGGTGTAGCTTCAGGGAATTTGGATGTGACTGAATATGCCCAAAAGCCCTTTTATATTGCCTTCCA
>CAIWCC010000164.1 GCA_903911085.1 uncultured Bacteroidales bacterium
GGAATCTTTTGTTTTCATTATAACTGATTGGTAGTCAGCTGTAAAGATACGAAATTTCAAGGTCTTTTCCAAATAAAATAACAGTTATTTTGCTGTATATCAAATAATTATATCGCTATATAATTTTTGTCATGTACTAAAGATTTTTCCAATAAATTTTTTCTCAATTCTTAATATTTAAAATTACTCTTATAGATACACTCTTTAAACATTTAATTTTGAAAAAAAACCTCTACAAAATTAATTTTTGTAGAGGTTTAAAATTTAGTTACAATATGAAAATCTGACAGACAGTTAAAACTTGTAACTATTTATCAGTTTTAAGTTTAATTCCAATGGCTTTCACCATCAGTTTTTCATCTATTCGTTTGCCTTTTGTTGTAGTAATTCTATCAATAGTAACCCCAGCAAAATAATCAACATCAGGATATTTTTCGAAAAGTGCATACATTACAAAGTCTCTTCCTGGATCTTGAACAACACCACCAGCAATGTTTGCTATACCCGAAAACACACTAAGTACGCCTGCTAATGCTTTGTTTCTAATCGCAGTAGAAGGTGTGGCTACTGATATAAAATCGTCAAAACTACCTTGTTTATATTGATTGGCATATTTACCATCAAGGCTCCCTTTGGATGATTTTTCAATACGTGCCTCGGCTGTACAAGCACCAACAATTTCTACATCGGCTCTTGTAAGCGAATCCAATACAATATTGCCGTATCTTGCCTCGTGATAGTAGGTATTTACTTTACACGAAGTAAAAAACATCGTGAAAGCTACAATTATAAGTAATAATATTCTATTTTTCATAATGAGTATTTTATAAATAAAAATGAATGAAACTATTTAGTATTTAGAATAATACCCTTAGCAATAACTTTTGTCTTGTAAGTTTTTGAGAATGGTTTTTGTATATACGATTTAATAAAACGAACGTTAGTAACGTAGTCCCATTCAGGATGTTTGTCCAACAATTCATATACCGCAAGTTGTTCGTCGGCCGACCCCAACCAAACACTTTCGATACGTGCTTGTTTGATGTTTTTGTCGTCAAGTCCCTTAACAATTAAACCACCAAGAATTATTTTTACCTCTGCTTGAGCACTTGCATCTGGAGTAATTTTGTAATCAGATCTACTTAATCTAAACTCATTTAAAGACATTGAACTGCGATTTTGAAAATCGACTGTTCTGCATGATGCAAATAAAACGATTACAACAATAAATAAACCGATTTGAGAAAGTTGTTTTTTCATAAGAATGTTTTTTTAAAATTAATATTATTTTTGTTATGACATGCCAAAGATAAATTAGAATAAAACATTTAGGTCGAAATAATTACATACTTTAATATACATTTTGTTACGTTACATTTTTTAATTTTTACAAAAAAGAGTCAATAAAAAAAGATAAGTTTACTATCATTCATCCTTAAATAAAAACAAATAAACATCTCAATTTTAATGGAATAAGTCGTTTTTTCTCAAAATTCAATTCTGATTCATATTTTTTTTGTTACTTTGTAAAGTAATTATCAATTTCATTCGTCTTCAATAATATGGAGACATCAATTCAATTAACAATGGCTAATTCAAACACAATTTCAATAACCAAAACTATTCAGCAGTTTGGTAAGAATTTGTTTAGCTTTGTACGCTCAAAAGTAAAATCGACCGAAGATGCTGAGGACATTGTTCAGGATGTTTGGTTTCAACTAAGTAATTTGAACAATATTGCTGAACTGGAAAATGTTAGTGGTTGGTTATACGAAGTGGCAAGGAATAAAATTACCGATAAATCTAGGAAAAAATCTAATTTAGCGTTAGAAGATTACACTTACCAAAACGACGAAGGTGAATTTAATTTCAAAGAAATCCTTTTGATGGACGATAATAACAATCCTGAGTTGGTATTTTTTAAAGAAATTTTCTGGAAAGAATTTGAAAATGCGATCAATCAATTACCACCAAATCAGAAAGAAGTATTTCTACTAAACGAGATGGAAGACATGACTTTGCAGCAAATTGCGGATCAAAAAGGCGAAAATCTAAAAACAATTATTAGCCGCAAAGGTTACGCAGTGAAACATTTACGAAACAAACTAAATTATTTATACCAAGAACTCAATAATTAATAATTAAAAATTAACAATTAAGACATTTAATATATAGATACCATGAATACAAATTTATGCAGAAACAAGAATTGTTTCTTTTTTCCTTTACTTATTATTGGATTTTTCGGAATTAGTGCTATTGTAATGTTGCTATGGAATTGGATAGTACCTAGTATTTCCACCTTTTCGCCACTAACATATTGGCAGGCAATGGGCTTATTTTTATTGAGCCGAATTTTATTTGGAGGATTTCATTTTGCTCGACATCATCGCCCACACAAGCCACCTTTTAATCATCCCGAATTCAAAGACAAATTTATGGAATTGAACGAAGAAGAAAAACTTCAGTTTAAAAACCAATGGAAAAGTCGTTGTTGCAAATAAACCAACTGTACATTTATAAAAAGTGTCTATCTATTATTAGTTAGACACTTTTTTTGTGTATATTTCGAAATAGTTAATTGTGAATACCTCATCTATATGTTATTATATATCTGTACATTAGATACAACATCTAGCTTTTAATAAAAAAACTTCAACTTTTTTAAAGTAAAACGAATGCAACTTCGTCTTCTATAATATAACACAGTAATTGAATAACAATTTAGTACATGACAAAAATTATATAGCGATATAATTATTTGATATACAGCAAAATAACTGTTATTTTATTTGGAAAAGACCTTGAAATTTCGTATCTTTACAGCTGACTACCAATCA
>CAIWCC010000165.1 GCA_903911085.1 uncultured Bacteroidales bacterium
AAATAAAATTTTTCTCTACAAAAATTTTCAAAACATCTCAATTAGATATGTTCAAAAGAGGCGATTATGATGTATTAGCTTCTGTTCCAGAACAAGCATTTCTTGAATGCCTGTTATTGGCTCCAAATCAATATGCTTATATGGATTTATTTTACATTATGGAACAACTTACGACAATGAGAGCTGAGGTTGTACAACTGTTGCTAGAAAATACCGACAACCTAAAAGTAAAGCGATTATTCTTATATATGGCTCAAAAAGCCGGACATGAATGGTTTGGGAAGTTAGATATAAGTAAGATAAATTTAGGGATTGGGAAGCGACAGCTGGCAGACAAAGGGGTTTACCTCCCAGAATACATGATAACTATACCAAAAGAATTGTACGAATATGAATGAAACCTATAAAAAGCAGGTGGCACTTTTAATCCGGATTATGCCATTGGTTTATAAAATTCCGGATTTTGCAGTTCATGGAGGTACGGCTATAAATTTGTTTGTGAAAAATATGCCTCGTTATTCTGTAGATATTGACCTAACTTTTCTTCCGATTAAAAACAGAGATGAGAGCATAACAGCAATCAATAATCACCTGAATACTTTAAAACAGCAGATTGAAAAGGCGATTCCAGGTGTTCGGGTTATTCACAAATCAGCTGTACTTAAATTGCAATGTACTTTTGGCGGAGCAACCGTAAAAATAGAGGTTAATGGTATCAAGCGGGGTATTATTGGTGACGTTGAAGATAGAGAGCTGTGTGATAAGGCTAAAGAGGAATTTAAAATGAGTTGTGTAGCAAGAGTAGTGCCATTTTCATTGTTATATGGTGGCAAAATCGCAGCTGCTTTAGGTCGTCAACACCCACGTGACCTTTTTGATTATAAGTATATGGAAATTGAATCATTTGCCGATGTAAAGAATGGTTTGATTTTCTATCTGTTGGGAAGCGATAAGCCACTTATTGAATCTTTGCAACCAAATCCTATAGATCAAAAACATGCCCTTGAAAATCAATTTCAGGGAATGTCTGATGTGGCATTCGATTATGCAGATTTTGAAGCTGCCCGAGAAGATTTAATAGAAAAAATAAATAAAAATCTCACAGATATTGATAGGGAATTTCTGCTCTCATTCGAGAGTGGCAACCCAGATTGGGAGAAATGTTGTGCAGGAGATTTAAGTGCATATCCGGCAAAACAATGGAAGTTGCAAAATATCCAAACATTGAAGGAAAGGAATCCTTCAAAATTTAATGAGGGGTTAGAAAAATTGAGAAGATTTCTTTTTGAAGATGAAGAAAGTAAAAAGTCAGACAAATAGAATAATAATTGCCTGGTTTATAAAATTTAAATTACAAGAAAATGGCTTACTACGTTATAGATGTCGAATCCGATGGTCCCATTTTAGGCAAGAACTCAATGGTTTGCTTTGGTGCAGTCAAATTGGATAATGAGCTCCAAGCAACTTTTTATGGACAAACTCGTCCAATTAGTGATTACTACAATGAAGAAGCACTTGCCATCAGTGGGTTTTCCCGGCAAGAACATGATTCATTTGAGGATCCAAAAATTGTTTTTGAACAATTTTCATTATGGCTTGCGGAAACTAACACGAAAGGGAAACCTATTTTAATTTCTGATAATAACGGATATGATGCTTCATGGATTAACTGGTATTTTCATACATTTTGTGGAAGTAATCCTTTTGGATATAGTTCTAGGCGTATAGGTGATTTATGGTGTGGTTTTAAAAACGACATGCGTTTACCATGGAAACACATGAGGAGTATGACTTTTATAGATAAAGATGGCAGGGACAAAAAGGTTTTACACATACACATAACCCATTGGAAGATGCACTAGGTAATGCTCATGCACTTCTCTATATGATTAATGAAGGGCTTAAACTGAAAGTTTAAACCCTTCATTACGCGAACTAATTGAAGATTGAATTATATGGATGACTTTTTAATTTTCATTTGGATTCCATCTCTAAACTTTTCTCTCAAAATCTTCATATCATCGCTGACTTTCAAATCCAAAATCTTGGCATAATGCTGTGTTGTTTTAATGTTTTTATGACCAAGCATTTTGGAAACACTTTCGATTGGAACACCGTTTGAAAGCGTGACGGTAGTGGCAAAGGTATGTCTGGCAATGTGAAATGTCAGTTCTTTGGTTATACCGCATGTATCAGCTATTTCTTTCAAATAAGAGTTCATTTTCTGATTTCTGAGAATAGGTAAAAGCTTATCCTGATTGACTGCCTGAGGATGATTTTCATACTTTCCCAATAAGGCTGAGGCAATAGGTAATAATGGAATATTTGAGCGTGTGTCGGTTTTTGTACGATTTATAAATATCCAACGTCCGCCATCTACACCAAATCCTATGTTTTTCCGGGATAATTTCTTTACATCTACATAAGCCAAACCAGTAAAACAACTGAACAAAAAAATGTCTTTTACCTGATTAAGACGGTCAGTTGCAAACTCCTTATTAAACATAGTTTCAATTTCATCCTGTGATAGAAATGCTCGTTCTACTTCAATAATCTTACATTTGTAGTTTCTAAAAGGGTCTTTTTCAATCCAACCATTATCTAAACATCTACGAACAATTTTGCCGAAATTTTTAATGTACTTGGCAGTTGTATTCTGATTGCATTTGTGGATGCTTTTTAAATAGAATTCGTAGCTTGTTATAAACTCATGATCAATTTTACGAATATCGATGTCTGTTACTTTGTATTTCCAACTCAAAAATGCAATTGTATGTTTTAAAGATGTTTCGTATCGGGTG
>CAIWCC010000166.1 GCA_903911085.1 uncultured Bacteroidales bacterium
ATACTATTAAGTACAATATTATTTAATATTAACACTATTAGCAACTTTAACGATTATTCAACATCTTTGATTCATCAAGGTTACATTTAGTTTATTTTTTTTTGAAAAAAAAGTTATGACCTAAATACTAAAAGAGTCACAATAATGATGCTATCATATTGTGACTCTCTGAATTATATAAAAATGTTTACAACACTTTAATTTCTTTCAAAACATCGTTTGTAGAACGTACAGCGGCAGCACTTTTTTCGAATAAAGCTGTTTCTTCAGCATTCAACTTATAATCAATAATTTCTTCAACACCATCTTTACCGATTAATACTGGAACACCAATACAAATATCATTTTGACCATATTCGCCTTCCAAATAAACGCAGCAAGGAATGATTTTCTTTTGATCGTGAATGATAGATTCAACCAAATAAGCAGCAGCAGCTCCTGGAGCATACCAAGCCGAAGTACCAAGCAAACCTGTTAAAGTCGCACCCCCTACCATTGTGTCAGCCACCACTTTATCTAAAGTTGCTTTATCCAAGATATCAGCAACTGGACGACCTTTATATGAAGCAAAACGAGTCAAAGGAATCATTGTTGTATCGCCATGACCACCAATTACCATTCCTTCAACTTCAGTTGGATTGGCATTCAAAGCTTTGCTCAAATAACATTTGAAACGTGAGCTATCAAGTGTTCCACCCATACCAATAATTTTGTTTTTTGGAAGTCCAGTGGCTTTTAATGCCAAGTAAGTCATAGTATCCATTGGATTACTTACTACCACAATAATTGCATTTGGAGAATATTTCAAAATATTTTCAGAAACGCTTTTTACAATTCCTGCATTCACACCAATCAATTCTTCACGAGTCATACCAGGTTTGCGTGGAATACCAGAAGTGATAACTACAACATCCGAATCGGCTGTTTGAGCATAATCATTTGTGCAACCTACCATTTTGGTGTCGAAACCAAGTAATGAAGCAGTTTGAAGCATATCCAAAGCTTTTCCTTCTGAGATACCTTCTTTAACATCTAGCATAACTACTTGGTCAGCTACTTCGTTGAATAACAAAACATTTGCACATGTGGCACCAACATTTCCGGCACCTACTACAGTTACTTTTGACATAAGAAATTCTATTTTTTAATTGTTTTAATTTTAAATTATTTGATTTCGACACAAAGATACAATTATATATCCATTAAAGAAATTTTTCTTTAATATTTTTTGAAAATAATAACGCAAAATTCGATATAAAAAGGAATAAAACATTTGCGCTATTGTATAAGATTATTTGTATCTTTGTGCACGAAATTTAGCTATTTTGATTTCAAATGAATAGTCTTAATAGACAATCACTTATGATAAATCATTCTCATTTAATTTTTCGGAAAAGTTAGAATCAAATAAAACAATTTTAAAATATAAAAAGATGCAAACAATTGACAAATTTAATTTTGCCGGTAAAAAGGCAATCGTTCGTGTAGATTTTAATGTTCCATTGAACAAAGAAACTGGTGCTGTTACCGATGATACTCGTATTCGCGGAGCATTGCTTACCATTAAAAAAATTCTTGCCGATGGTGGTTCAGTAATTTTGATGTCGCACATGGGACGACCAAAACAAAATCCAGATCCTAAGTTTTCGTTGAAACAAATTATTTCTGCTGTTGAAGATCGTTTAGGAATGAAAATTCAATTTGCCGAAGATTGTGGAAATGCTGATGCTCAAGCCGCTGCGCTAAAAGCAGGTGAAGTTCTTTTGCTTGAAAACCTACGTTTCTACGAAGAAGAAGAAGGTAAACCACGTGGAGAATTTGCCTCTGACGAAGAAAAGAAAGACGCAAAAAAGGCATTGAAAGCTAAACAAAAAGAATTTGCAAAAAAACTTGCTTCTTATGCTGATGTATATGTAAATGATGCATTTGGAACAGCTCACCGTGCTCATGCTTCTACAGCAGTTATTGCCGAAAATTTCAGTACCGAAAATAAAATGTTTGGCTTTTTGATTAATAGCGAACTTATTGCTATGGACAAAGTATTAAAAGAAGCTAAAGCTCCATTTACTGCTATTATGGGTGGCGCAAAAGTTTCTGATAAAATAATGATTATTGAAAACTTACTTGACCGCGTTCAAAACTTAATCATTGGCGGTGGTATGACTTACACTTTCATTAAAGCTCAAGGTGGCGAAATTGGAAACTCGCTTTGCGAAATCGACAAATTGGATTTAGCACTCGATATTTTGAATAAAGCCAAAGCTAAAGGTGTAAATGTATATATTCCAACCGATGCAGTTAATGCTGATAAATTTGCAGCAGATGCTGATACTTGTATTTCGAAAACCGACGAAACTCCTGCAGGATGGATGGGATTGGACATTGCCGATGATACAATTGCAACTTTCAACGAAGTTATAGCTAACTCAAAAACAGTTCTTTGGAATGGTCCAATGGGCGTTTTTGAAATGGAAAAATTTGCAAAAGGTACTACTTCAATTGCTCATGCAGTGGCAACTGCAACTGCCAATGGAGCTTTCACACTAATTGGTGGTGGAGACTCGGTAGCTGCAATCAACAAAAATAACTTGGCCGACAAAGTAAGCTATGTTTCTACTGGTGGTGGTGCAATGCTCGAATATATGGAAGGCAAAATTCTTCCTGGAATTGAAGCAATTCGTGGATTTTAATTAAAATTATTGGCAGTGCAATGTTATATTGTACTGCCAAAATTTTATTGTACTTAACCAACAAAAACTACCAACTATAATCAACAATCTATGCACAACACCACTTTTAATCAAACTGAAACATTTGTATCATCTTTTGATTGGATGCCTACATGTGCTCTAGTAATTGATGTAGCTGGTAACGTGTTGGACATTAACGAACTTGGACTTGACTTTTTTAATGCAACTTCAAAGGTTGAATTTTTAATGAATCTCCATATTTCGCAAATTATAGTTGATCCGAAACCAAGCATGGATTTGATAAAGGAAATCTGTGTCACAAATAAATACTTTAATGCCAAGTTATTGTTTCGGCAAATTGATAAATGTGTTGACTGTGTAGAAATTTGCGCCAAATTTAATCCAAACAATCACAACGAAATTCTAATACTTTTCAAAGAATCTTCACCCGAAAATTATTATATTCTTAAGGAGATGATTCGGGTATTTCGTCAAGAAACAATTCGGCTAAAACCTTATCTTAATAAACCAGGTAAAGACATATTAGACGAAATTATCAAAAATGAAAATCTTAACACAATCATTAATTACAAACCCAATAGAGTCAAAGAAATTGAGATTATTCACGAAAAAAGGATTGAACAATTAGCCGTAATTTTCCCTCAATTATCAAAAAGTGAACTAGTATTATGCAGTTTCATTTCACTCAAATTGACAATCGAAGAAATTGCAATTCTAACATGCAAATCATCAAATTCACTTCGCGTTGCGCAGCATCGAATAATTCAAAAATTAAACTTATCTTGCTTAAAAGAACTCAAAGAGCAAATGAATAAGCTGACTAAATGATATTTACGAAAAAGGAGCATCGAAATTATTTCTATGCTCCTTTTTTATGTAGTAATTACAATATTATTGAATCAATCTTCACACAATACCCAAGCTGTATCAAACCGAGAATCAGATTTTCGTAAAACTTCCATATATTCAATAGCTTGACTACGTTCTACAAATGATTTAATTGCCACACGGTATATTTTTTTTGAAGATATCACATGAGCTTCTTTAAATTCATCATCTGACAAAGTCTTACAAAAACCTTCGGCCGACTCTAGCGTATGTAAACTTGAAACTACTACATGATATTTTTGAGGCTCATCAACTATTGCGGTAGAAGTTGGAGTTTTATCAATTACTACAGTATCTACCTCCAATTTTGTTATTGATTTCGAAGTATTCATTGGTAACACTGATACTAAACTTGCAGTATTATTTCTACGAACATCGTTCACTTTAGGTGTAACAAACATTAGCCCAAAAATCAACATACCAGCTGCCGCATATTTATAAAACCGAGTAGAAGGTAATGTAAATGTGATTCTTCGAGGTTCTGCACTCAAAACATCATTCCGTTCTTCAACAAACAAATCGGACAAGCCTAAATTTTGAGGTAAAAAATCCATGTTTTGATTTGGTGCAAAAAGAATATTTCCCGATGCATTAAGCATTAAAACACCAAAACTGCCAAATTGAATTTTGCCATCACGGTTTAGTTCCGATTTGATTCTATTAACCTCTCTATCAATATATTCTACCGACATTCGATAGCTAATCCCTTCATTTCTAGAAATTTCTATTGCCAACAAACCATCAGCATTATGCATCAATGGATTAAAACTAATAGTTGATACAGGCGGTTTTATGCGGTCTATTAACACAACTGCCGACTGCAATTGGGTAACAAATCCGCCAAAATTTGGAACTACTACGTAATCGTGTTCCGACAAGAGTTTCTCTATATGTTGATATATTTTTTCCACGCTGCAAAAGTAATTGAAAGGTGTTGAAACAAAATATTTTTAAGCAAAAAGTTATCAACAAGTTCTCAAACAAAAAAAACGTTGTATCTTTGTACTCAGTTTAAAAAAAAACTCATATATAATTGTTCAAAGGTAAACAAATAAAGTAAAACAATTATTATTTTCTCAAATAATTGGAGAAATCTGTCAATAAAAGCAATAACAAAAAACATATTTAATAATGAAAAAAACAATTTTAATTACCGGTGGTGCAGGCTTTATTGGCTCGCATGTGGTTCGTCTTTTTGTAACAAAATACCCTGAATATCAAATCATCAACTTAGATGCTTTGACTTATGCTGGTAATTTAGAAAACTTATTAGATGTAGTTGATGCACCAAATTATAGATTTGTAAAAGGTGACATCACTGATTCAAATTTCATTGTCGATTTGTTTACAAACAACAAAATTGATGGCGTTGTTCATTTAGCTGCCGAATCGCACGTTGACCGCTCAATAACAGACCCATTTGCATTTATTAGAACAAATGTTTTTGGCACTGCAAATTTACTGAATGCAGCCAAAGAATCGTGGAAAGGCGATATGGAAGGTAAACGGTTTTACCACATTTCAACCGATGAGGTTTATGGTTCGTTAGGCGAAACTGGTTTTTTTACCGAAGAAACAGCTTACGATCCACGTAGTCCTTATTCGGCTGCCAAAGCTAGTTCCGACCATTTTGTGCGTGCTTATCATCATACTTATGGATTGCCTGTAGTTGTTTCTAATTGTTCAAATAATTATGGTGCCAATCATTTTCCAGAAAAATTGATCCCACTATCAATCAACAACATCAAAAACAATCGTCCAATTCCGATTTATGGAAAAGGTGAAAATGTACGTGATTGGTTATGGGTAAATGATCATGCACGTGCAATTGATACAATTTTTCATACTGGTGTTGTGGGCGAAACTTATAACATTGGTGGCAACAATGAATGGACAAATATAGATCTAATCCATGCTTTGTGTGCTATTATGGACAAAAAACTGGGTCGTGAGGCTGGCGAATCGGCTAAACTAATTACCTACGTTAAAGACCGCGCAGGGCATGATTTGCGTTATGCAATTGACTCATCGAAACTGCAACGTGAACTAGGATGGAAACCATCTTTGCAATTTGAAGAGGGATTGGAAAAAACAGTTGATTGGTATCTCGAAAATCAAGCTTGGATGGATAATATTACCAATGGCGCTTACCAAAATTATTACCAAAAACAATATAGCGAAAGATAAATTGAAGTTTGACTTCAAAAAAAAAAGACAGTAGTGAGATTTATTTCGCTACTGTCTTTTTTTTATATTTATTGTCTTGTCTTTTTTCCCCAGTATTTGTTAGGGCTGCTGACAATTTGTTGCGGTTGCTCCACTCGTTTTGGCTTCACTTGAATTTTTGGTGCAGCGTTGGGGTCGGTTGTAAGGCTAGTTCTAACAACAAGTGGTTGTTTTGATTTTCCTACATTCTGAGTTCTGGGTGGACGCTGTTGTTGTAACTTTGGTTTTGGCTTACCTTTTCCTTCGGCAGGAATATTAATTGCTGGAAAAGGTTGATCGTCAACCACTGGAATTTTTATTGAGATAAGTTTTTGGATATCACGTAAAAATTCACGTTCTTCGGCATCGCAAAATGACACCGCTTTTCCATTTAAACCTGCACGACCAGTTCTGCCAATTCGGTGTACATAAGTTTCGGGGATATTTGGAATTTCGTAGTTGATAACCAAATTCAAATCATCGATATCAATGCCACGTGCAGCAATATCAGTTGCTACCAGCACACGTGTTGTTCGATCCTTAAAATTTCGTAATGCATTTTGACGAGCATTTTGCGATTTATTACCATGAATAGCTTCCGCTTTGATATGCGCTTTTACCAAAAAACGTTGCACTTTATCGGCTCCATGTTTGGTTCGAGTAAAAACCAATGCTGTTTGAATTGACTTATCCTGCAGTATATGAATCAGTAAATCTTTTTTATTCTCTGCATCCACAAAGTACATTTCTTGAACCACAGTTTCGGCAGTAGTTGATGCTGGAGTAACCTCAACCTCTTCTGGATTTGTGAGTATAGTGCTAGCCAACACTCGAATTGATTCTGGCATAGTAGCCGAAAAAAACAATGATTGACGTTTAGGAGGAATAAGTTTTATCAATTTTCGCACATCGTGAATAAAACCCATGTCGAGCATACGGTCAGCTTCATCTAATACAAAAATGCTCAAGTCATTTAGCTTTACATATCCTTGATTTATCAAATCGAGCAATCGACCAGGTGTAGCCACCAAAATATCTACGCCCATTTTCAAAGGGTTAACCTGCTGACTTTGTGGCACTCCTCCAAATATAACAGTGTGCCTTAAATTCATAAAGCGTCCATAAGCAGCAAAACTTTCACCAATTTGAATTGCAAGTTCGCGAGTTGGAGTAACAATTAACGCTTTGATATTACGTCTACCATTATCTTTCCCTTTTTCGAGTTGAAGACGTTGTAGAATTGGAATAGCAAACGCAGCAGTTTTTCCAGTTCCTGTTTGCGCACAACCAAGCAGGTCAGTACCTTTTAAAATTATTGGAATAGAAGTGGCTTGAATTGGGGTTGGGTGGGTGTAACCTTCGTGCTTTAGAGCGTTTAAGATCGGCTCTATAAGATCTAATTTTTCAAATGACATATTTAATTTCATCACATCCTATGTAAAAATCAACAAGCTTAAACAAAAACCTGATTGGAGGTGATTTTTGCAAAGGTACGGAAAATTAGTCACTCAGCAAAAAAAGAAAGTTTTTGTTGACTTTTGTCACATTTTAAAATAAAATCCTTACTTTTACATTCAATTTTAATAATTTGAATTAAAAAGCACATAAAATCATTTGCTTTTTAACGTTACAACATTAATTTTCAAACAATTAAGATTCATTTCCAACACTCAAAAATTTGCTTTTAAAAAACCATTTTTCAAAACATAAAAAGAAGAGTTACTCGATTTAGGAATTAATTATTACTCTTTTTACAATATTTCATTTTTTATCGATTAGTTGCGCTTATTTTTTAGTGGATATAATCATTTAAATGCAAATGACGAACAAAAAATTCCCTTGACAATATTTTTTTGCTGAGGGTAATATTTTCAATTGTATAATAAATTAATATCAATAAACTCTTTCGTATGAGAATAGTTTTTTCAATATTATTTATATACTTTCTGTGTAACTTTGGTGCATTTGCACAACAAAACAAAGTTAATGATGCCAAACTTGATACAATTTCAAGTGTTGATATACAGGCTTTTGAAAAAATCAAACTGATTGACAAAATTGAAAGCTACAATGAATTCATAACTGCCTATCCAAATTCATCAGCTACCAAATTGGCGTGGGAAAGAATTTATGAATTAGCATTTACCAATGCTCAAAAGGAAAACACTTCGTCATCGTATCAAAATTTCATTCACTTATATCCAAAAAGCAAGCAAATATTACTAGCAAACCAATTGTTGAATGAAAGATTTTTTTCTGAAAACACAACAGTTGGAGATTGGAATAGTTATCAATTATTCATTAAGGATTATCCCGAAAAATCAAAATGGAAAGCTATTGCAGAAGACAGCATTCTGTCTATTGGCATAAAAACCAACAACTTATTAGCTTTAGATTATTGCGTTGAAAACTTTATTGGCAATAAAAAGTTAAGCGCAATTATCACTTTACACGATGTTTTCACAAACGATGGTGAGAAACAAACTCTCGATTATTTTTACAACAAATACGATTTCCCTTCATTAAAAAATATTCAGGTTCAAGACTACGAATTGGCAAAACTTGGCAATCAATTGCTATTGGAAAATTCATATAATACCAATGATTTTAAGAAATTTGATACATATATTAAATTAGCAGCGCCAAGAGAAAAAGCTTTTGTTGCATTACAACGATTAATCTCAGACGATATTAGCAAAAGAAAGTGGAAGTTGGCATCAGAAACAGTTAAATCTTACAGCCATTACTTTGGAAAAAACAACAAAAATGTCAATAATTTATTAAAGATTCTGAGTTCAGCTCCATCAACCCCAATTAAAGTAAACTCTGTAGGCAAACCACTAAATACAGCTCGTGGAGGTGAATATCTACCTGTAATATCATCCGACGAAAAACAAATGTATTTTTGTGGGCGCGATAGAGATGACAATATTGGAGGCGAAGATATTTTTGTTTCCAATAAAGTTAATGGAATTTGGCAAGCTGGTAAGTTAATTCCATCATTATCGACACCCGAAACTAATGATTCACCATTAAGCATCTCACCCGATGGAAGCATGCTCTTGATTTTCAAATCGGGAATACTGAATTATGCTGACAAAACAATTTCTGGTTGGTCGAAAACAATTGAATTTCCGAAACAAATTAATTCAGGTGCATGGCAAGCAGATGCTATGATAACAAGTGATGGTAGAGGATTAATATTTTCTTCGACCAAGGTGGGTGGACAAAATTTATTCTCCCATCGCCAAAATTATCATGGCGACATACTTTATCCTTCTGATATTTACATCTCATTGCTTAATGAAAAAGATGAATGGGGCGAACCAATAAATCTGGGAAGTACTATCAACACACGCTATTCTGATAGAATGCCGTATTTACATCCCGACATGAAAACACTTTATTTTAGTTCTGATGGTCATGGTGGACTAGGGAAAATGGACATTTTCAAATCGACACGTTTAGCCGACACCTGCTGGAATTGCTGGAGTGAACCAATTAATTTGGGATCGGAGATTAACACAAATGAATCGGATGCCGATTTTAAAATTTCGCCTTCGGGCGATAAAGCATATTTTTCTTACGAAGAAATTACATACTTCGAAAGTAGTGTTTTATTTTTGCTCGATGTATCGGGAAGTATGAGCGGTCAAAAACTCGAAACTTTAAAAAAAGCAACATTGTCAGTTGGTCAAAAAGCAATACACAACAATTCAGAAGTGGCAATTTTAACTTTTGCTGGTGATTGTAATCAACCAATTATTAATGCTTTTCCGTTTTCAAAAAACATGGATTCACTCACATTATTTACCCAAAAATTAAGGGCGGTAGATGGCACACCGATGTATGAAGCATATCATATTGCCTGCGATTATATGAAAAAATTTTCGAATCCTAAAAGTAAAAATAAAACCATTACATTAATGACTGATGGCAATGCAACTGGCTGCACTATATTAAACGATGTACTAAAATCATTAGAAGAAAGTGGCGAAGTATTTAAAACTCAAACCATTGCTTATGATGTTCCGATATATAGTATTGCTTATAATGATTTAAAACAAATTGCAACCTTCTCAAAAGGAAAGTTTTATCCAACCAACGATTTTGAAGATTTATCAAGTTCATTTGAAGGATCTGTTAATGAAATATTCAATGTGAATTCGGCCAATTACAATAAAGATATTTATTGGATAAATTTACCACCTGCTTTGCGACCTGAGAAAACTAGCGTGGCTAAAGGAAAGCTTGTTGATAAAAATAACAGACCAGTTTCAGCAAAAATAAGATTGGAAGATTTAGAGACTGGTAAAATTATTGGGCAATCTAAAAGCGATCCAAAAGATGGTACATTTTTCTTAGTGTTACCATCAGGCAAAATATATGGATATTACGTTGACAATGACGAGTATTTTCCAATTTCAAACAACGTAGATTTAAAGTCAAAAAATGAAGTTGTGGTTGTTAGCAAGGATTTGCAAGCAGTAAAACTCACTCAGTTACTTAATGAAGGAATGATAGTTCCACTCAATAATATATTTTTCGATTTTGCTAAATCAACCCTGCTATCACACTCATTACCAGAACTTAAAAGAGCAGCATCAATAATAAAGAAAAGTGGATTCAAAGTAGAAATTATGGGACACACAGATTATGTAGGAGAAAACGAAATGAATCAAATCCTTTCGGAGAAAAGAGCATTAAGCGTCAAAGATTTTCTAATAGCTGAAGGGTGTGATGCAGAAAAACTTGTCACAAAAGGTTATGGCGAAAAAATGCCAGCAGCTTCAAATAGAAATGAGGATGGTAGAGCAAAAAACAGAAGGGTAGAACTGAAATTTGTAAAATAAAAATGATTTAATACTCAAATGAAATGTTGCATTTTTTTCTACCAAAATAGCATTACAAAATCATAATTTTTGGTTTATGAATTTTGAAATAATTTCACATTCCCACTTAAATTTCAAAACATAAGCAAACATTTTCAAACCTCAAAAAATCACTATTTTAGTACCTAACTGTTCGAGATTTGCAAATTATATTGTATCTTTGCGCCCGAAAATTAGAAGTTTAAAAAAGAAAAAATGTAATTTTATGAATGTAGTTACAAAAACCATCACATTGGGTGATGGACGTACCATTTCTATCGAAACAGGAAAATTGGCAAAACAAGCCGATGGTTCTGTTATGGTTCGCATGGGCAACACCATGCTTTTAGCCACAGTTTGTTCAGCGCAAGATGCTGTTCCAGGCACCGATTTTATGCCACTTTCTGTGGATTATAAAGAAAAATTCTCCGCTTTTGGTCGTTACCCAGGTGGTTTTCTTCGTCGCGAAGGACGTGCTTCGGATTACGAAATTTTAGTTTCACGCCTTGTAGACCGCGCTTTGCGTCCATTGTTTCCCGATGATTTCCATGCCGAAACATTCGTAACTGTCACACTTTTCTCTTCAGATGGCGAAGATATGCCTGATGCATTGGCAGGTCTAGCTGCTTCGGCCGCTTTGGCTGTAAGTGATGTTCCATTCAATGGTCCAATTTCTGAATGTCGTGTAGCTCGCATTGGTGGTCAATTTGTTATAAACCCAACTTTTGCTCAATTAGCTACAGCCGATATGGAAATAATGGTGGCTGCTACTATCGACAACATTATGATGGTAGAAGGCGAAATGAAGGAAGTGAGCGAGGACGATTTGTTGAACGCAATGAAAGTAGCTCACGAAGCTATCAAAATTCAATGTCAAGCACAATTGGAGTTGATGGAAGAAGTTGGTAAAACTGTGAAACGCACATATTGCCACGAAGAGAATGACGAAGATTTGAAAAAAGATATTTGGGCTAAAACCTACGATAAAGTATATGAAGTGGCTGCTTCATGCAACACAGACAAACACTCACGAGTTGCAAATTTCAAAGCAATCAAAGAAGAATACGTTGCAGCATTGGAACCAGAAGTTGCAGCTGCAAAAAAAGGTTTAATTGGTAAATACTACCACGAAGTTGAAAAAGAAGCAATGCGTCGCTCTATTTTGGACGAAGGCAAACGCTTAGATGGCCGTAAAACAACCGAGATTCGTCCTATCTGGTCGGAAGTTGATTATCTTCCAGGAGCTCACGGATCAGCCATTTTTACACGTGGTGAAACTCAATCGTTGACTACTGTTACTTTGGGAACCAAAATGGACGAAAAATTGGTTGACGAAGCATTATACAAAGGAAAAGAACGTTTCTTATTGCATTATAATTTCCCTCCATTTTCAACTGGTGAAGCTCGCGCATCACGTGGTGTAGGTCGCCGCGAAGTGGGTCACGGAAATTTGGCTTTGCGTGCATTGAAAAATATGATTCCTGACAATTATCCTTATGTGGTACGTGTTGTTTCAGACATTTTGGAATCGAATGGTTCATCTTCAATGGCAACAGTTTGTGCTGGAACATTGGCTTTGATGGATGCTGGTGTAGCCATTGCAAAACCAGTTTCGGGTATTGCCATGGGTTTGATTTCTGAAAACAAAGGTAAAAACTTTGCGGTACTTTCTGATATTTTGGGTGATGAAGATCACTTGGGAGATATGGACTTCAAGGTTACTGGAACAAAAGATGGTATCACTGCTACGCAAATGGACATAAAAGTTGATGGACTTTCGTACGAAATTCTAGAAACTGCTTTGAACCAAGCAAAAGCAGGTCGTTTGCATATTTTGGGCAAAATACAAGAAACATTGGTTGCTCCACGCGAAGATATGAAACCAAATGCACCTCGAATTGTGGTGATGTTTATTCCAAAAGAATCTATTGGAGCAATTATCGGACCTGGAGGAAAAATAATTCAAAACATGCAAGCTGAAACAGGTGCTATCATTACCATCGAAGAAATTGGCGATCAAGGACGTGTAGAAATTGCTGCAAATAATAAAGCTGCAATTGATGCTGCATTGTACAAGATTAAAGGTATTGTAGCCGTTCCTGAAATTGGTGAAACATATCCTGCCAAAGTAAAATCGGTAATGCCTTACGGTGCATTTGTTGAGTTTATGCCAGGCAAAGAAGGTTTATTACACATTTCGGAAATTGACTGGAAACGCATTGAAACCATGGATCAAGCTGGCATTAAAGAAGGTGATATGATTGATGTTAAGTTACTTGAAGTTGACCAAAAAACTGGTAAATTTAAACTTTCTCGTAAAGCATTGATGCCACGTCCACCAAGAGAAGAAAAACAACCTCTAGCGCCTAAGGGTGAGTAAGATAAAAAAAGAAAAGCTGCAATCCAAATTTGGGTTGCAGCTTTTTTTATGTGTAATTTCTAAAAATATAATCTGATAAAAAGTGAGTTAAGTATTATACTCTAAATAAACGTTATTGGAGTAAAGAAAAATAGTTCAAAATGCACATTTGAAATTCCCTTCAATCTTTTATATAATAAACGTCATTTATAACCGACACTTTGAATTTGATAAAGTGTTGATAAACTAGGTCTTGTCTTTGCTCTTGGTTCTTTGTTCTTTGTTCTAATGTCTTTTATTATATATATCTATAAACCATATAAATAGCTACTCCTAACAAAAAAAACGCATATACTTTTTTGAACGATGTGGAGGGCATTTTAATGGCTAATTTTGTTCCAAAGAACACTCCAAAAACTATTCCCAAAGCCATTATTGCAGCAAAAATCCAATTGAGATAACCAGCTGTTGCATATACAATTACACTTGGTAGCCCAACTGGCAATTGCAAAGCAGCCAATGAAGTGGCCGTGGCAGATTTTGTATCGTAGCGAAAATACTTAATTAACATTGGTACTATTACTAGTCCACCACCTTTGCCAAACACACCAGCAAATACACCAGCAAATAAACCAAGTATAACAAATTGCCAAAATGGATAATGATATTTTTTTTCAATAATAGGTTCATCTAGTTTCAAATCCTTCTTACCACGTAGTAATTTGGGAATATCCAAATAAACTATAGCAACATAAAACAGAAATGCAGCATAAAACTTAGACAGAATTTTCACATTCACCATTATAGCTATTTCGGCACCAAAAAAAGAACCCAAAAGCAAACCAAGTGAAATCCATAATGCATTTTTTACATCTATATAACCAGCTCTATAATAAGAAATTACGCCCAGCACACCAACTGGCAATAACATTGCTGCCAAAGAAGTAGCATTGGCATTGAGCATATCCATTCCAAAAATAGCTATGAGCGAAGGTACCATTACTATGCCACCTCCAATGCCAAACAATCCTGACATAATTCCTGCTAAAATTCCCAGAATTAGAATACCTATTTCCATTTTATTGAATTATGTAATTAAAATAAATCAGTTCAATATAAATCTTTCAACCACTTCCGCAACACCATCGTCAACATTAGATGCAACAATAAAATCGGCTTCGTGACGCAATTCGGGACAAACATTATCAACCCAAATGCCTAATCCAGCGTATTGTACCATGGATAAATCGTTTCCTGCATTTCCTACAGCGATGACTTCATGTTGCTCTATCCCCAATTTATTTGCAAGAAACTCTATGCTTTTGGCCTTATCAATTCCGTGAGGCATAACTTCCAAAAAGAAAGGTTTGGAACGAGCAACACTTAAATCTGTTCGCTCTTCTTTTAATTTTTTTTCAACAGTTTTCAAATAATCGGGGTGTTCAAGCATTATACATTTAACAGCCGAACTTACAATTTCTGATTTAAAACAAGGCACTTTGTGATGAGGAATACCTGTTAATTTTAACTCAACATCAATATATTCCGATTCGGTTTCGCTTACCACTCCTTTGTTAGTATAGGTGATAATGTGCACATTGTTATCAACACTAAAGTCGTGTAAACTATGAACTTCCTCTTGTGTCAAACTACTTTCAAAGAGAATTTCTTTGTTTTTCATTGATGTTATTACAGCACCATTGAAAGATATCATGTACGAATCGAAATGCGCCAAATTTAATTCGTCGGCAAATTGCAGCATTGCCGAAGTAGGACGACCGGATGCCAGAACTACTTTTATACCAAGGTTTTGAGCTTCTAAAAGTGACTCCCTATTGCGTGTTGAAATTGTATAATCGTCTCGAAGTAGCGTGTCATCGAGATCAAGCACTAACATTTTATAAGGTTGCGTTGTAAAGGAGGAAGATTGTTCTTCTAAATTCAATATCATTGAGGCAGTTTTAATTTCGGTGCAAAGGTACTACCTTTTGTTTAAAGTCAATAATATTTTTCTAAAATTGCTTCAATTTTGGTAATTTTCCAATGTGATAAGTGTTCAAATTCATTAAGTTATGATTATTCATTGTAAAAATATTATGTATTAACCCAAAAATGAACATTTGAACTAATTATGTTGTTTGTTTGAAAAAATAATATCAATATGGAAAATAAACCTGCAATAAATACAGTTGATGAATATATTGAATCTCAACCAAAAGTATATCATAAATCACTAAGGGAACTACGTGATTTAATTCGGTCATTAGCACCAGAAGCAAAGGAATCAATCAGTTACGGCATTGCTTGTTATAGTTTACATTATATGTTTGTTGGATTCAGTGCACACAAAAATCATTTTTCATTTACAACAATGAGTAATACAATTTTCAAAAAATATGAAGATGAACTAAAAAATTATGACACTTCAAAAGGTGGCATTCGTTTTAAACCTGAAGAACAAATTCCGACAGAACTGTTAACCAGATTGATTTTAGACAGAAAAGCCGAAAATGAATTTCGCGCTTTATCTAAAAAGAAATAACAAGCCCTTTCTAGGTATTTTTGGACGCTATTTAAAACGAAAAAGACGAAGCAATTTTCAATGCGCTTCCAACCAATTACTACCAATTCCACAATCGGCTATCAGAGGCACTTGTAATTTAATGGCATTTTCCATTTCATCCACCACTACTTTTCGCACAGTATCAATTTCGGCATTTGGTACCGTAAAGTTCAACTCATCATGTACTTGCATGGTCATTTTAGCATTCAGATTTTCAGTTTCTAGTCGCTTTTGAATTCGCACCATTGCAATTTTTATTATATCGGCTGCAGTACCTTGAATTGGCGCATTAATTGCATTTCTTTCAGCAAAACCGCGAACAATACTATTTTGAGAATTAATATCCGGCAAAAAACGTTTTCGACCAAAAAGTGTTTCCACATAACCAGTTTGTTTTGCTCGCTGGATACAAGAATCCATATATTTCTTTACTTCGGGATAAGTTTCAAAATATCCATCTATCAGCTCTTTGGCTTCAGACTTAGGAATGCTCAAGCGGTCGGACAATCCGAAAACTGAAATGCCATAGATAATTCCAAAATTGGCAGTTTTTGCTTTTCTACGCATATCAGTTGTAACTTCGCTCAGCGGAATTTTATAAATATTTGCAGCTGTTGCGGTGTGAATATCATGTCCACTGTTAAAGGCAGCCAGCATATTAGCATCGCCACTCAAATGCGCCATTATGCGTAATTCTATTTGAGAATAATCGGCACTCAGAAAAACACTATCGGCATCGGGAATAAATGCTTTGCGAATTTCCTTTCCTTGCGCATCCCGAATTGGGATGTTTTGCAAATTTGGATTTGTAGAACTTAGTCGACCAGTGGCCGTAACCGACTGATTGAATGATGTATGCACCTTACCTGTTTTGGGATTTATCAATTGTGGAAGTGCATCAATATAGGTACTTAACAATTTTTTAAGCCCACGATAATCGAGAATTTTTCCAATAATTGGATGTTTCGATTGCAGTTTCTCCAAAATATCTTCGGAAGTAGAATATTGCCCTGTTTTGGTTTTCTTAGCTTTTGCGTCTAATTTTAAGCGATCGAACAAAACCTCACCCACTTGCATCGGAGAACTTACATTAAATTCAAATTCTGCCATTTGATGAATTTCTTTTTCCAAATTCAACATTTCGGAAGTAAGAATTTCGGAGCTTAACGCCAATGCGGCACCATCAATTCGCACTCCTGTTTGTTCCATTGTTGCCAATACTTTAAGCAGTGGCATTTCTATTTCGTAAAAAAGATTTTCGAGTTGATTGGTTTTCAATTCCTGCTCCAAAATTTGTTTCAATCGGAAAGTAATATCGGCATCTTCTGCTGCATAATCGCAGAGTTTGAGTAAATCGACAGTACGAATACTTGCCTGATTTTTTCCTTTTGCTCCAACAATATCCTCATAATGAATGGTTCTGTACTTTAAATAAATCTCGGCCAAATAATCCATTCCGTGACGCAACTCAGGCTGAACCAAATAATGAGCAATCATTGTGTCGAACAATTTACCATTTAATTCAATACCATATTGCGCAAGCATTAACATGTCAAATTTAATATTTTGACCTATTTTTTCGTTGTGTTCACTTTCAAAAACCACTTTGAACTCGGTCATTATTTCTTTGGCTTCTGCTTTATTTTCGGGCAATGACACATAATAAGCTTCGCCCGATTGATAGCAAAACGAAAGCCCAACTAAATCGTCATTGAACACGTCCAAACCAGTTGTTTCAGTATCAAAACAAAATGTTTTTTGCATGAACAGTTTGGAAATTAAATCCGAGCGCTTAACCTTATTATCCACCAAAATATATTTATGAGGAATGTCATTAATCGTCATTAAACCATTTACTTGTTTGACTTCCTCAATTAACTCAGGCTCTTGTGACTGTTGAACTTGTTGTGGTTCAACTGGCAATTCAGCTTCACCAAAATCGTCGAACAAAGACATTTGACCACTTGGTTTAGGTTTGGCAAACTGAACAGTAGGAACAACATGATCGGGTGGAAATGACATAAATGGCGTTCCTAATTTTGCCGACATAGTCCGGAATTCTAGCTCATCGAACAATGCTCGTAATTCTGGTTCATTACGTGGCTCCAACTCCAAACTTTTTTCATCAAAAACAATAGGAACGTCAATTTTGATTGTTGCCAGAAAACGCGAAAAGAGAATCATTTCTTTATTGTCTTCAATTTTGGTTTTCAAAGCGCCTTTTAGTTCATCTGTGCGAGAAAGCAAGGTGTCAATGCTCCCAAACTGTTGCAATAATTTAACTGCTGTTTTTTCTCCCACACCAGGACAACCGGGAATATTATCAGATGCATCGCCCATTAAGCCCAACAAATCAATAACTTGGAGATGGCTATCCAATTCGTATTTATTTTTCACTTCGTCGGGTCCCATCACCTCAAATCCACCTGTATGCTTAGGCCGGTACATAAAAATATGATCAGACACCAACTGACCATAATCTTTATCGGGTGTTAGCATAAACACCTCAAAACCCTCTTTTTCAGCCAATTTAGCCATTGTTCCAATTACATCATCGGCTTCATATCCCGATATTTCGAGGACAGGTATATTATATGCTTCCACCAATTTCTTAATAATTGGTACGGCCAATCGAATATCTTCAGGTGTAGCTTCGCGTTGAGCTTTATATTGTTCATAAGCTTCGTGACGGAAAGTTTTGCCTTTGGGGTCGAACGCAACTGCAATATGTGTAGGCTTTTCACGTTTTAATACATCTTCTAAGGTATTTACAAAACCAAAAATTGCCGAAGTATTTAGTCCTTTTGAATTAAACCGTGGATTGCGAATAAATGCATAATAAGCACGATAAATAATTGCATAAGCATCAATTAAAAAAAGTTTTTTCATATAAGTGAAATTTTATTTACCCTGGGAGAATATTAAAAATGCATAATTATGGTATTTTAAGCTTTCAGCCATAGCAAAATGGAATGATTTGACTGTAAAAGTAGTAATAATTTACTCAAAAATAAAATTATACAAGTAAATGAAAAGGTATTTTATATTACTTTTGTACAAAAACATCATAAGAACAATCTATCAATTTAACATTAAAAAGTCATATAATTTTTATGATTTATGGCAACAAAAACTAAAATAAAAATCATTGACAACACTGCTTTAAGAGCTAAAATTGATGAATTGTATGAGCATTTAAACCAAATAAGTTTGTCGAAATGGGCAATAAAATGCGCTCAACATATTTTGGAAGATATAACTATTAAAAACAATGTAATTGCTGAAATCAACAACGGATTTGCAACAAATGAACTTTGGCAAATTGGTAAAGCAAGTGTTGCTGATGTCAGACGAGCTGCATTCAAAATTCACAAACTTGCGCGAATTATTGAAAATGAATCCCAAAAATCGGCATTACGAACAGCTGCTCATGCTATTGCCACTGCCCACGTAAAAGAACATGCAATGATTTGTTCCGATTATGCAATTAAAACAATTCAATTATTATACCCAGATAGACTTCACAAAGTAACCGAAGAAAGACAATGGCAGTTGCGTGAACTTGAATTATTGATCTCCGAAATAAAAACGATTTAACGAATATATTTAATACCTAATGAAATCAAAACTATTATTCAAGATTCTATTTTTCTCAATTTCATTTTTCGTCATAAGTTGTGATGACAGAAGCTATTATCCAAAAATAGATGAATCGATTACTGTAATTAACAAAACAGACACATTGCTTTATGTTGAGTATGATTTTGAGACAGACTTAAATTTTGCTAAAAAAGATTCTGCATTTAGCAATGCATCAACCATTCACTACATTACAAATAAAACTGATTATCCATGGCTAAGAGTGTCTGATTTCGAAGCAATTATCTCAAAAATAAAGATTTACCGCTTAGAAAAAAATGACACACTATTTGTAAATGGAAATTTATATAACAAACGTTCACAATGGAACTATCAATTGTCACCTTATTTTGATAGCTCCACGTTTGCAAATTTCAACAGCATTAACATAACACCCGAAATGTTCAACAAATAAACCTTTAATCAATGAAATACCACTTATTTGTGTTTGCACTCATACTTTCATTAACATCCTGTAGTCCTTACTATTACTTGCCAACAAAGCAAAATGTGATGGTTTTCAAGCAAAAAGGTGATGCAATAATAACAGGCAATTTAGGATTATTCTATCATCAATCGGGTTTAGAAGCAGGATATTCATTCACCGATAATTTAGGTTTTTATTCAAGTTTTAATAAATTTGACATTTCCCATTATGGAAGTACCCATCAATTTATTAAAGATTACATTTGGGATAATGAATTGATAGTCTACAAAAATTTTGACTTTGGTTTGCACACAGCCATCAACACAGGAGTTGGTATTGGTGGACTTAACGAAGGAAATCCATATTACAATTTGACATTACATCGACAATTTGTTCAACCTTCAATTGGTTTTAATTGCATGAATGTAATTGAATTTTGTTTTTCAACGCGGTTTAGCAGGTTGAATTATAAACTTCAATCAACAATTGACAACATGACTACTTATGACCAAAAAATGTTTGATAGTTACTTTGATTTTGGAAGTCTCAACAAAGAAAATCATTATTTCATAGAGCCTGCATTTACAATGGGTTTAAATTTCGATTTTATTAGCTTAAAGTGTCAATATACAATTTCAAATGAATTAGGTACGGATTCATATTCTTATATTCCCGAAAATCTATCAACGTCGGTTAGTTTTAATCTGGACAGAATATTTTTCAATAAGTCCAACAAAACTAAAAAGCTCAGATGGACGTTATAGAAAATAAGTTGAAAAAATCATTTTTTTTCGCAATCTAGTATAAAAATGATTACTTTTGTAATTCATTAAAAAAACAAAGCCACTTTCAGATGAATTTTATCGATGAAATAAGAAAACCGATTCAAACGGAAATGCAATTATTTGCTCAAAAATTTGCAGAAACTCTTCGTACAGACAATCCAATGCTCGAAAGTGTCAACGAATATGTGCTGCAGAAAAGTGGCAAACAACTTCGACCAATTTTGGCAATTTTGTCTGCAAAATTGTTTGGCGATGTAAATCTTTCCACAATAAATGGAGCTCTATCTTTAGAACTTTTACATACAGCCAGTCTTATTCACGATGATGTTGTGGATGACACGTTTGAGCGGCGAGGAAATGCATCTATCAATGCCCGCTGGACAAATAAAATTGCAATACTTTCGGGCGATTATATACTCTCAAAATCGCTTGGGTGTGCCACTAAAACTGATAATTTATCAATATTGAAAGCTATCGCCAATGTAGGTATGCAACTTTCGGATGGAGAATTGCTTCAATTAGCTAATCTTAACATGTCCGATAGTTCTGAAAAACAATACTTTAATATTATCAGAAAAAAAACAGCATTATTGTTTTCTACTTGTTCTGTTGTTGGTGGTCTATCGATGAATGCAGATGAATCGACAATAGCGCATTTGCGTAATTTCGGAGAATATTTAGGTATATGCTTTCAACTAAAAGATGATATTTTTGATTATTCAGAAAATATTCAAATTGGGAAACCTACTGCCAATGATATACGTGATGGAAAAATTACTTTACCATTAATTTACGCACTCGAAATTGCTCAAGCTGATGAAAAGAGAAAAATAATTGATTGGATTGATAATAAAGACTTTACACCCGAAAACATACAAAGCATAATTCATTTTACGATTGAAAAAGGTGGAATTGAATACGCTGAAAATCAAATGCATATTTATAAAAACAAAGCATTAGAAGAACTCAATTGTTTTGCCGATAGTGATGTGAAAAATTCACTTATTCTTTGTGCCGAATTTGCAGCTTTAAGAAAATCGTAAATAAACATTAATGAAAAATGCGTTTTCTGGCTGTTCCAGAAAACGCATTTTTTTATATTTAAAACACTTATTCTTTTTAAAAATACTTCACTTCCTTACCTTCAATTGAAGTCAACAAATTGTTTGCCAACCTACTAGCTCCAAAACGAAACTTGCTATTATTCAACCACTCATCACCTAAAATTTCTTTTACCAAAGTATAATGTTTTACAGCATCTTCGGTTGTCACAATTCCACCAGCAGGTTTATAACACACTTTTACACCTGTTTTTTCAGCCCATTCTTTTATGGCATAACACATAACGTAAGTAGCTTCAAGTGTAGCTGCAACAGGAATTTTCCCAGTTGATGTTTTAATAAAATCGGCACCTGAAGCCATAGCTAAAACTGAAGCTTTCTTAATTTTGCTCGCAGTTTGTAATGCACCAGTTTCAAGAATTACTTTAAGATGTGCTTCACGACATGCAGCTTTTATTTCGGATAATTCTTCGTAAACTTCTTCATACTTTTCTTCCAAAAATTTGCCTATAGAAATTACCACATCAATTTCGGTAGCACCCTCCATCACACACATTGCAGTTTCGGCTACTTTAATTTCTATAAAGGTTTGTGATGCTGGAAATCCGGCCGAAACGGCTGCAATTCCAATTTCTGGAATCAAATGCTCTTTTACAATTGGAACCATTGCAGGATAAACACATATAGCACCTACATTTGGCAAATGAGGAAATGCTGTTTGAAAACCGTTGACTTTTTCTACCATCGAAATAATTTCAGATTCAGTGTCGGTTCCATTCAACGAAGTTAAGTCTATTTGGCTTAAACATTGCTTGTAAACATCTACATTATCATTCTCCGCAAAATGCGCAGTTAAAATTTCATCTATTTCTTGCTTTACAATTTCGTCATTTAACAAACAATCGTATTGTTTAAAAAGGTCATCGAATTTACTCATATTTAGAAGATTATTGAATTATTTATACTAATATATAT
>CAIWCC010000167.1 GCA_903911085.1 uncultured Bacteroidales bacterium
ACATTGACCAACCAAATATTATATTTAACGACAGTGACACGCTTATCCTATCAGTAGCCATAGAGTTTGGCGAATTGGATGCTTTTGGCAAACCTACAGCGGTGAAAGGTGGTGGGGCAGGGAAGATGTTGGGAGTGGGGTGAGGATAATATGAATGTGTGTGTTATTTTAAATAATTTAGTAAATTTAATTCATAGTCAATATCAATAAACGGTGCTATAATTCATAAACTACAAATATCTAGCTAATTACTTCTATTGATACATTTTTCCATTATTTTGAGACTTTATTCCACATGGCATTGATACAATTAGCATAATTTTGCAAGCACAAAGTTGACCAAAATTAATTCTAATATAACAATTGTAATGAAGAACAATTCCTCTATTTCAAAAACTCTTCCTGTATTATTTGGCTTTTTTGTGATGGGCTTCTGCGATGTAGTTGGTATTTCTACCAGCTATGTTAAAGAAGATTTCCATTTAAGTGAAACGATTGCCAATCTGCTACCAACCATGGTATTCCTTTGGTTTTTGTTACTATCTGTTCCTACAGCCATTTTAATGAATAAAATTGGTAGAAAGAAGATGGTGCTTGTTAGTATAGTAGTAACTATTGTAGGAATGTTGATACCGTTTATAGGTTATACATTCACAACTTGTCTTATTGCGTTTTCATTACTTGGCATTGGTAACACCATTTTGCAGGTTTCTTTGAATCCACTTTTAACGAATGTTGTAAAAGGCGATGCATTGACCAGTTCGCTTACTGCTGGACAAGTAATTAAAGCTGTTTCATCCTTTTGTGGACCCTTTATAGCCATATTCGCCATGTCTGCGTTTGGTAAATGGCAGTACCTGTTTCCGATATTTGCACTCATAACCATTTTATCCGGCCTTTGGTTATTATTTACTTCAATAGCAGAAAAAACGGAAGAAAAAGCTTCAGGAATAGGTCAAACATTTGCATTGTTGGGTGATAAAACCATTTTACTTCTTTTTCTGGGAATTGTATTTGTGGTAGGCACAGATGTGGGGATGAATACCGTAACTCCAAAGTTATTGATGGAACGTTGCGGTTTATCTGTTGCCGATTCAGGTATGGGTTCAAGTGTTTATTTTGCACTCCGTACAATTGGCGCATTAATCGGAGCTGTATTATTGGCAAAATATTCTGCCATCAAATATTTCAGAATCAGTATTCTTGTCGCTGCTTTTGCAATGGGCGGTCTGTTTTTTATGACTAATATCATAAGCGTTTTGGTACTGGTTGGAGTGATAGGTTTTGCCTGTTCTAGCATATTTCCCATTATTTATTCCATGGCCATTCAAGCACGACCAGAAAAAGCAAATGAAATTTCAGGATTAATGATTACCGGCGTTTTTGGTGGTGCGGTTATACCACCTTTAATGGGAATCGCTGCTGACACTTTTGGAAATCAAAATGGATCGTTATTGGTTATCCTTTTTAGTATCGGATATTTAGTTTTTTGTTCGTTTGGACTTACAAAGAAAGTTGCTGTAAACATATAAAAATAAACTGATGAAAATAATAATTTTATTTTGCATTGCCATCCTAATAGCAATTATGCCACTATCGGCAAAACAATATTTATACACTGGTAGCACAAATCCGTGGGTTGGAAGACTTGATGGAACTATAATCAAAGTGAGTGGAGATGTGAATTCCGTTCTCAATACTGTTCAATACAACGATGAAGTCTGGATTGCGTCGGGGAATTACTCAACAACTGCTACAATTGCTTTAAAAGCGGGTGTACAGGTATATGGTGGTTTTGATGGAACGGAACAGACAATATCAGATAGAAAACTACGGGATGCTGACAATGGTGTAATTGAACCGTGGGAGTTCAAATTTCCAACTATTATTAATGGGGTTGGTGTTTCCGGATCAACTGTAAGTTATGCAATTTTCAATAATTCAACTTTCTTTATTTTAAATGGTATTAGTATTGACGGGCACAATACTTCCAATGCCAACGGTGGAGCAATCTATTCCAATGCCCGTCCCATTATTTCCAAATGTATCATCCGTAATATTAAATCGTCTGGGAGTGGTGCAGCTATATTCTCAAATTCTATAGGTGGGGCTTATATTAGCAATTGTTTAATCGAGAATTGTGTAGGGTCTAATGGCGGTGCAATCTTTGTAAACCGCAAAGCATCAGTTATCCAATGTGTTTTGCGCAACAATCAAGCTGCTAAAGGAGGTGCAATATTTCTTGGAACTACAACAGATGCAACTACCAATAATTATATAATCAACAATGCCATTTATAATAATACGGCTACAACGGAAGGAGGAGCAATATATATAAATGGTCAAGCTGCCGACCCATGTAATATTTATAACAATACTATTGTCAATAATTTGGCATTAAGTAGTACAGGGGGGATTATTGGAATTCAGTCTGCCTCAAAGCTTTATAATAATATTATTTACAATAATTTTGAAGGAACCACTTCCAAAACAGTGAAAAATCTGCGAACAACGCTCACCACCCCAAAAGTTGATTTACAATACTCTGCATACAACGGCGGACTTCAATCTGGCGGAAGTACATTTTCAACAACAGGTAATATTGACAATCTAAGCGTCACTGATTTTGTAAATACTTCAACTACTATTGGTTTTACTACTCTAATGCCGGCAGATGTTAAAGCGGCGAATTTTACTATTCAATCAAATTCTATCTTCAATAATTCTGGTATTTCTGTGGCTGGAATTCCGTCAATCGACCTTTTAGGAAACGGCCGACCAGTTGGAACTGCACATGACATAGGTGCTTATGAGTACCAAACTAATACAGGAACTCAACCTGCCAAAACTTACGAACATTTTATTATTTATGGACAAAGTTTATCTGTAGGTTATCAATCATACCCGACACTATCAACTCAGAATTTGCCCGGAAATTACATGATTGGAGATCAGGTTTGGAAAAACTATGGAAATAATTTTGACTACACTCAATTCAACCCTTTAGTTGGAAGCATTGACAACGCTGAAAAAAATAATGCCAATATAATGAATCGATCTGCAGGT
>CAIWCC010000168.1 GCA_903911085.1 uncultured Bacteroidales bacterium
CCAAAAAAAACTTCTCAGGGTTAGATTAATCAAATAAAATGGTATACTTTTGAATTGAAATACTGGTATACTTTTCAATTAATATATACACATTGCCCACAAACACGGACTTCAAACAACTGATTTAATGGCTTTTGTTGAAAAAATAATGAGCCGAATGATTTTTGACGGTGAAAAACTAACTGATTTGTTAGAACCGTTGGAATTAAGCTGGAAAGAACGCAGATTGAAGGAACTGGCTTTGATGGAAGATTTAGTACCACAATTAAAAAAAATAGCCCAAGGGCGTGATATTTCTGGATTGGCAGCTTATGAGTAAAATGTATGAACTAAAAGCTTCAGTTATTCGAAATTTTCGAATAACTGCCTACAATGAAAAGCCACATTCTGAACTAAGGTTACAAAAGAAAATAATAACAAAATGATAAATGAAATAGTACTTTATCAATCAAATGAACTACCCGAGCGAATTGAGGTAAGAATAGAAGATGAAACAGTATGGCTAAATCGGCAGCAGTTGGCTGTTTTGTTTGGCAGAGATGTGAAAACTATTGGTAAACATATTGTCAATGTGTTTTCAGAGGGGGAACTCCTGAAAGATTCAACTGTCGCAAATTTTGCGACAGTTCAAAATGAAGGAGGACGAAATGTTGAACGACTGATTGAATACTACAACTTAGATGTCATTATTTCTGTGGGTTATCGGGTTAAATCAAAGCAAGGTACGCAATTCAGAATTTGGGCGACTAGTGTTTTAAGAGATTATTTACTAAAGGGATATACAATAAATCAACGAATGAATCGCATTGAAAATAATGTAGAAAACCTCACACAAAAAGTAAATGCAATTTCATTGCAAATACAATCATCGGCAATACCAAATCAAGGCGTGTTTTTCGATGGACAAGTATTTGATGCTTACGAATTGGCTTCAAAAATTATACGTTCCGCCAAAACAAGTATTGTGCTGATTGATAATTATATCGACGAAAGTACAATCACACATCTAGCCAAAAAAAGCAAACAGGTAAAAGTGCTTTTGTTATCCAAAACCATAAATAAACAACTTGCATTGGATGTAAAAAAAGCCAACGAGCAATATGCCAATTTTGAGATACGAGAATTTAATAAAAGCCACGACCGCTTTTTAATCATCGATGGTTCAGAGGTATTTCATTTGGGCGCATCAATGAAAGATTTGGGTAAAAAGTGGTTTGCTTTTTCTCAATTAGAAAAAACTTCCGTTGCAAATATTCTTAATGAAATTGGTAAATGAATAAAGAGACAAATAAATTGATACCCGAAATTCGTTTTCCGGAGTTTGTGAATGAGGGGGAATGGGAAAAGACTACTGTCAGCCAAGTAGCCGAATATGAAAATGGAAAAGCACATGAACAAGATATTATTGCACAAGGAAAGTATGTTGTTGTAAATTCCAAATTCATTTCAACAGATGGCGAAGTAAGAAAATTTTCGAATTCAGCAAATTGCCTTGCAAAAAAAAATGAAATTTTAATGGTGCTTAGTGACGTACCTAATGGCAGGGCATTTGCGAAATGTTTTTACGTTGGTAAAGACGATTTCTATACAGTTAATCAGCGTATTTGTAAAATAACACCAGTAAAAGCTGATGGAAAATTATTACTTTATTTATTGAATCGCAATCAATTTTTCTTAGCTTTCGATGATGGCGTTAAACAAACAAATCTTCGAAATGAAGATGTACTTTATTGTCCAATTATCTTACCTAAAAATCCCAACGAACAACAAAAAATCGCCTCTTGCCTTTCCTCCTTAGATGAAGTAATTGCAGCCCACAACCAAAAGTTAGAAGCATTAAAAGCCCATAAAAAAGGGCTGATGCAAAACCTTTTTCCGCAAGAAGGCGAAACTGTGCCTAAATATCGGTTTAAGGAGTTTGTGGGAGATGGGGAGTGGGTGGAGAAAACACTTGGAGAAGTTTGTAAAATGCAAGCTGGCAAATTTGTAAGTGCTTCTGGTATTAAAGATAATTTTATGGAAGGCTTCCCGTGTTACGGTGGAAACGGCTTACGTGGTTATACAAAATCATTTACACATTCAGGAAACTATTCACTTATTGGTAGACAAGGTGCACTTTGTGGAAATGTAACGTTTGCAGACGGAACTTTTCACGCAACAGAGCACGCTGTTGTTGTTACGCCAGAAAATTATATAGATAAAGTTTGGCTTTATTATGTTCTAGTTCTCTTAAATCTAAATCAATATGCCACTGGGCAAGCACAACCTGGATTGTCAGTAAGCAATTTGGAAAAATTAGAATTAAGAGTTTCAAAGAATCCAAAAGAACAGCAAAAAATCGCCTCTTGTCTTTCTTCTTTAGATGATTTAATCACAGCACAAGTGGAGAAAATAGAGCAATTGAAGTTGCATAAAAAGGGATTGATGCAGGGGATGTTTCCAAAAATAAACGAATAAACAAACAGGAGCGTAGCTACGTAATCATTGTAGAAAACAACGACAATTAACCATTATAGCCGCGTAGCGGTGTTATCTTTCATTTTAGGATTAAGATACCAGGGCTAACGCCCCTTAATGCCCCTTTTGTAATCATTTTCTACAAAGATATTGAGGCTAACGCCCCTAAAACACATGCATAATTTTATTTATAAAGGAGCGTAGCTCCGTAATCTTTGTAGAGAACAACGACA
>CAIWCC010000169.1 GCA_903911085.1 uncultured Bacteroidales bacterium
AATATAGACCACTAAGTATAAAACATAAATGTTTTATAGAGAAACAATTGCAATATAAACAAAAACATTTATGTTTTTCCTTAGTGTTCTTTGTTCAGCTAATATTCTTAGTGTAACTCTGTGCACTTAGTATCTTAGTGGTGAATCTTAATTCTTTGTTTTTGAGTACGATAATCATTTAATCAATATAAACTCTAATGAGTAAGACGTAGTCAATGAAAATATTATGACTGAATTAATAGATATCTAATTCCGACTACTTAATGTGTTTATTTAAATAATAAAAACAAGTTTGCAATAAATGTAATTATGAGAATGAAACCAGTTTAATTCAAAATCACCTTTTTACAGAGTTGACCATCTGAAGTTTGCAGTTGGCAAATATAAAAACCCGCCACCAAATCAGAACAATCAATACTGTTTTTGTATTTACCTTTTGCTTTCGGTTTGTTTTCAATCAGCGAAACTGGTGAACCATTGATATTTAATAGTTCAATTTTAATACTATTACTATCTTCCAACAATTGATAATCAACGTATAAGTTCTTTTCTTTAAAATAGGCATTAAAATTAAGTTTCGATTCAATTAAGTTAGAAACGCCGGATTTCAATGCCGGTATAATTTTCAATAACCGGGTTTCGTGTGGTGCTACAGTGAGAGTAATACCTTTATCATTGGTTGCCAAATCAGCATGTAACCAAAGGTCACGTGCAGTACACACTCCCGACAAATAAATATCAGACCAGTTGAGTGTAATATCCTGACTAATGGTATTATTGCGATTGAACAAACCAACCGCCACACTTCCGTCGGCTAAATCTTTTACATATATATCTGTATCTGCCGACTTAGCTATTCTGGTTGCCTGCTGCCCAAGCACATCCTGGTCTACAGCTATTGCTTCGGCATTGGTCAAAATTCGTTTAGTAGCGTCGCTTATTTTTGTTACATCAAATGACGTTTGAATAGGTGCGGCCAGCAAACACCACAACGAAAATTGAGATTGGTACTCTAAATCGGTCATTCCGTTGGCACCTGCATTCGACGATGATTTCCCTGTGCCATACAATCCGGTCATAACCATATCAGGGTCGTTCCACCTATTTGGTCCGGCATAATACTCCAATCCTTTTTGGTTATCCAATCCTTGAATTACACCGCAATGTCCACCGTCGTACGAACCATGATTCCAAATATCACGGCTATCCCAAGTGGTTCTCCATGTATTACCACCCGCATTGGATGCCCACAACCAGGGCTTTAATTGTCCCCATTCACAGATATTAAAAAGAATTTTACGTCCAGAATTTTTCAACGCATCGCCCATTGTTTTGTATCGGGCTGTTGCAGCAGCAACATCTGATGGGGCATTACAATAGTCATATTTAAGCATATCGATGCCCCATGCTGCAAACTGATTGGCATCCTTCACTTCGTTGCCATAGCTTCCCAATGAACCACCACAAGTAGTGAGCGCCGCATCGGAATAAATGCCAAGTTTAATCCCTTTTGAATGCATATAGTCGGCCAGTGCTTTCATGCCGTTGGGGAATTTGGTAGCATCGGGTTGCAACAGACCACTTGCATCGCGCGTAGCTGCGGCCCATAAGTCGTCGATAATTAAGTAGGTATATCCAGCATCTTTCATGCCCGAACTAACCATTGCATCAGCAATTCCTTTTAATTTTGTTTCATCAAATTCACCACCAAACACGTTCCACGAGTTCCAGCCCATAGGAGGCGTTGGTGCATCCAGCACATCCCGAACATCCATGATAATATTCATTGAATCAACACCATATTCGTTTTTAGCTTTCAACAAATAAGTATATACTCCCGGAGATGAAATTTTACCGGAAACCAAATTTCGTGTGGCATTATAAGTTAAACCAACTGGTAGATTGGTGATAGAAACCGTAGTTGGATAAAAAGATGTGACATTAAAACGAGTCATAATGGGAGTATCCGTTTTGGCAAAAAAGTAATTCCCATTATTGATTTTGGGTGTAAGAATTAGACTGCTTTTAGGAATACAAACCGGTTTTGTTCCGTTATAAGTAATCGTTGTCGATACCCAATCGGCATGATCAGAAGCGTTTACACCATCCGAACCTACGGTGGTGATGAGTGTGAGGAAATTTTTGCCTGTAATATTTACATCTATCGTTTTTGTGCGGATACTATCGGTATATTTCATTATTCCGCTTGACCAGATAAGCTTATTATCGGCAAAAATCTGAAACTCTAAATTGGCCTCGTTGGGTTTAACCAACACATCATCGTCGATACCAACAGTGGCTTGAAAACGGGTAGCAGTTCCAAATAAATTCAAATTAATTTCGGAAGATGAAAACACTCCTACCCCATTGGCATAAGTTACTGAATTTATTTTCAATGGATTTCCCATTGTCGATTTATTAATCTTAATCGAGCCAAAACCATTTGTTCCATTGGTCAAACTAATTTGGTCAAGACGTGTAGTTTGGCTATATGCCAATGAACAAATTACAAGTAATAAAAAAATGGATTTAACTCTATTCATAAAATTACGTATGATTTATTAATTCAACTCGGCAAGTTTAGTCACAGATTCAGTTGTTTTTGACTCTTTAATTATCCTATCTACAACAGGTTTTGCCTTATTATCACGGTCGAAAAGCAAGGGATAATCGGTACGAATTTTTATTGGCCAATAATTTCTCCACGATTGCCCATCATTCACACCCCAAAAAGTAACACGGTCAATTGCTTCTTTATGTTTTACAAAAATTTTAAACAACTTGACGTAATAATCGGAAAACTCATTCAGTACAGATTGTGGAACTTCTTTGGTGTACGGATTGTATTTCTCGCTATTTTTATACGACATGGATACGTCGGCAGTTATTTCCGACGATGGGAAAGGCAAAATGGTAAGGTCCAGTTCTGTAATCATAACTTTTACACCAAGATTCGAAAATGCCACTATGCTACCTTCCAAATCGTCAAAAATATTCATACCCAAACTATAATGCCCTTGTTCGCCAACTGCATCAATTCTGCATCCTTTGGCTTGCAACATTTTTACAATTCCCACAGCACCAGCTCTTTTCGAAGGTTTAAACAAGTTATAATCGTTGTAATAGAGTTCCGCTTTGGGGTCTGCCTCATGCGCAAACTTAAAAGCCAATTCGATAAAATCGGGACCAATAATTTTATACCACAAACTTTTTCGCATAGTACCATCGTCTTCCAAAGCCTCATTCACCACATCCCAGCCGTCTATTCTCCCTTTATAACGGCTTACAAGCGTAGTAATATGTTTGCGCATACGTTGTATCAACACCTCACGCGACACCTGTTGTCCAGCTTTATCAACAAAAAACCATGCAGGAGTTTGCGAATGCCAAACTAGATTGTGGCCAATGATTTTCATTTTATTTTTTTCGCCAAACTTCACAAACTGGTCAGGCAGGGTCATATCAAACACACCTTCCTGAGGTTGTATTTTTTCAATTTTCATGCAGTTTTCTGCCACAATAGAATTGAATTGGTGATTTACTAAATGAATAGCATCTACATCTTTACCAATTACTTGCATCGAATCCAATGCTGTTCCAATATAGAAATCATCATGAAAAGCTTTTTTTAAACTCGAATTTTTCTGCTGTGCAAAACCAGCTGTTATAAAAATTGAAACTATAACTATAGTTAATTTCATTTTCCCTGTGTTACTCTTTTGATTATTTATCATCATTTATTCATTTAATTATTTTACCTCATCCGTAATTCACAAAAATCTATTTTTTTCTGTTTAGTACATAACAAAAAAACGACAAATCCATAGTATTATACTATAAAACAAATACTTAATATGGGGCTTTGCCCCTTGCCCCACATACTTTTTTGTCTTGACACAAAAAAGTAAGCAAAAAAAGTCAAGACTTCGCCCGTTTCACTCGAAAAATTAGTCGTTCGTAGGCTGAAAACTTTTAAACTCGCACCGACGGAATACGTCGGTGCTCAAACACAAAAGTTTTCTACGCCAACTTCACTCCATTTTTCGGCTCACCGGACGAGGTCAGTCCGTTTATCAATAGTCGCATACGAAATAAATTATTCAATTTCGATACATTACGAAACTATATTCTTTTTGTCATATACAGAAAATTTTGTTATTTCTGTCTTCTATTTTTCAAAACCATTTCTATTTCTACTTCTTTTTTCTTATTTATTTCATAAAAAAACAAGCAAGAAAAAGCTATCAAAAATGTTATAGTAGGGAAAATGCTTACAGCCAATTTAATACCATGCACTGTACTTTCGGACTGTATAGCTAATTGTTGATCGTATCCAAAAGCTGCCAAAATTCCTGCCACCAAAGCACCACCAATGCTTAAGCCAGCTTTTAGCCCAAATATCATGGCGGAAAAAATTATAGCTGTTGCGCGACGGTTATTTTTCACTTCGGAATAATCGGCCACATCGGCAATCATTGCCCACAAAAGCGGAATGGTTAAGCCATAGAAAAAACCATGAAGCAACTGTGCAATAAAAATCAATTCAATAGAACTTGACGAAAAAAACAAGAAATCGAACACACAAAAAGTAGCTAATAAAAGTCCAGCACCAAACACATCACGTTTCCCAAACTTGTCGGCAAGCGATTTAGAAAATCCTATACCAATAATCATAAAAATAATTCCACCACCATTAAACAAACTGAATCCAGATGTAACAGCATCCGAAGGCCATACAAAACCTACCATTCCGATATTGGTCATAAACTTATTCAAATCGGCAATTAAACCATTAAAACCTATATCTTCGAGAAAAATTGCAAGCTGTGTAGGGTCAACATAATTTTTGAAATAATATACATACATACCACCTTTAAGTGCCAAGGTAATAAAGATAAAAATAGTGAGCACCAACATGGCTTTCCACGGTTTATTCCGAAACAAATCCATCAAATCTTGCTTCAAACTCGATTTTTGTTCGGCTTTAGGCACAATACGTTCATGAGTTGTCAGAAAAGTAATTATAAAGAAAACAACACCCGTAATTGCAAATATTGTCATTACTTTTTCAAATCCTACTGTTTTGTCACCATTACCAAAAATCAACACTAAAGGTAATAATAATGCCTGTACAATAAATTGAGCCACCATTACAGCCACAAAACGATACGACGAAATGCTATTTCGTTCGGACATATCGCCAGTCATTACACCACTCAAAGCCGAATAAGGTAAATTATTAGCCGAATATATAAATACCAGCAATATATAAGTTACAAAGGCATAAATCACTTTTCCATGTACTCCAAAATTTGGAGTAGAAAAGGCCAACAAAGCAATTACCCCAAAAGGCACTGCTGTCCACAAAATCCACGGACGAAATTTTCCCCAACGCGTAGAAGTACGGTCGGCAATAACACCCATCACTGGATTAAAAAATGCACCAATCATACCACCAGTAAAAATTATTGCAGAAGCTGACGCCGGTGGAATTTTAAACACATCGGTGTAGAAAAATGCGATAAATGTCATTAATGTTTGGAAAATTAAATTAGCTGCCAAATCGCCAAGACTATAGCCAATTTTTTCAATAACGGTCACTTTTTGTGGAATTGATTTCATGTTAATCTCAAATTGAATTCTATTTAAATAAAAATATATTTTACAAGTACAAAATTAATTGATTAGTTTCATTTCAATCGTTCCAAATGTTTCAAGATTATGCTATAATGTAACACACTTTCCTTAATACGATACAATAAGTATCACAAACGAAACATTCACACCAATACAATCACATCTGGCAGGACTTTTAACAAAACAAAATACAATCATCATTTATGTGTTATATAATACGCCCTACTAAGATATTTGATAGTTACAATTAAAACACCACACCTTTAAAATGTAAATATCGTGTAATTATTCCACAAATTGTGGGATGGTTACAAATAGAATAGTATATGTTTCCTTTAAAATGGTCTTATGTTTTTAATAGGTCTATTTTTGCGATTGAAAGTTTTGTTGATTTTTTCCCAAACAAACTTTTGAAAATAATCTAATACTAAGCATTTTTTTGAAATAGAATGAAAAGCCGTTTAATCCTCATCATTACATTTATTACATGCTGCGTAACTGCACAGAATAACGCAATTTTTCCGTTCCAAAATCCCGATTTAAAAAGGGATGAGCGTGTAAATAATTTGCTCAAACAATTGACAGCAGAAGAAAAGATTGGCTTAATGATGAATCGTTCATTAGCGGTACAACGCTTGGGTATTCCAGAATATGATTGGTGGAACGAAGCTTTGCATGGTGTTGCGCGTGCCGGATATGCCACCGTTTTTCCACAAGCAATTGCTATGGCGGCAACTTTCAATGACGCAGACCATTACAATACATTCAGTATGATTTCGGATGAAGCCAGAGCCAAATACCACAAAGCAATATCTGAAGGAAATAGACAAATATTCTACGGTTTAACATTCTGGACACCCAATATAAATATCTTTCGCGATCCGCGTTGGGGACGTGGTATGGAAACGTATGGCGAAGACCCATATTTAACCTCTCGCTTTGGGGTAAATGCCGTTAAAGGACTACAAGGCAACGATTTGCAATACTTTAAAACACTAGCCTGCGCAAAACATTTTGCTGTACACAGCGGACCCGAATGGAACAGACATAGTTATAATGCTCAAGTTTCGGACAAAGATTTATGGGAAACCTATTTACCTGCTTTCGAATCGCTGGTGAAAGAATCTAATGTTCAGCAAGTTATGTGCGCTTACAATCGATTCGAAGACTCACCATGTTGTGGCAGTGGAAAACTTCTAATTGACATTCTCCGCAACAAATGGAATTACAAAGGATTGGTAGTTTCAGATTGTTGGGCTATAGATGATTTTTACAAACCTGGACATCACGAAACTCATTCAGATTCGGCATCGGCTTCGATAGCAGCTGTGCTCAACGGAACTGATATTGAATGTGGTCGTAGTTACGAATCATTGATTAAAGCACTAAAACTTGGACTAATTAAAGAGTCGGACATAGACATTTCTGTTAAACGTGTTTTAACAGCCCGTTACGATATGGGAATGTTTGATGCAGATAGCCGTGTAAAATGGTCGGGAATTCCTTACAATGTGGTAGATTGTCCTCTTCATAAAGCTCAAGCCTTAAAAGTAGCCCATGAAAGTATGACTTTGCTCAAAAACAACAATAATGTTTTACCATTGAGTAAAAAGTTGAAAACCATTGCTGTAATTGGTGCAAATGCAAATGATTCTGTAATGATGTGGGCAAATTACAATGGATATCCAACCTCAACAACGACTATTCTAAAAGGAATTCGTGACAAAATGCCTAATTCTAAAATAATTTATGAAAAAGGTTGTGATTTAGTTGACAAAACAGTGAAAAACAGCCTTATGAATTGCCTTAAAGCAAATGGAAAAAAAGGTATGTATGCCGAATATTATAACAATATAAAATGGGAAGGAACTCCAGCATTCAAAACCAATGGCGTAGAGCAATTTAACTTCTCAACAAGTGGTGGGACTCAGTTTGCACCCAATGTAAATCTCGAAAACTTTACCGCCCGATATACTGGAGAATTTATTGCGCCTTACACTGGGAAAATAAATTTTTCGCTAAAAGCCGATGACAGCTACCGCCTTATTTTGAATGGCAAATGTGTTATGGAAGCACCGAATTACGAAAAAGCAATGAATAAACTAGTTTACAGTGCTGAATTTAAAAAAGGTGAAAAGGTTCAAGTTCAATTAGATTACCTACAACTAAACTTAAACGGAAATCTAAACTTTCAGATTTACAGTGAGAAAACTGTAGAATTTTCCGAACTTAAAAATAACATCAAAAATGCCGATGTAATTATTTATGTTGGTGGACTTTCGGCACAACTGGAAGGTGAAGATATGCCAGTAAAAATTGATGGTTTTAAGGGCGGTGACAGAACACGCATTGAACTTCCATATGTTCAACAAGAGCTTTTAAAAGAATTGCGATCCACAGGAAAACCAGTTGTTTTTGTACTATGTACCGGAAGTGCCATAGCATTGACCAATGATGAGCCAAACTACGATGCGCTACTCAATGCTTGGTATGGTGGACAAGCTGGAGGTACAGCCGTTGCCAATGTTTTATTTGGCGATTATAATCCCGCCGGTAGACTTCCAATAACATTCTATAAATCCACATCACAACTGCCAGATTTTGAAGATTATAATATGAATAACCGCACATATAGATTCTTCAAAGATGTTCCATTATATGCATTTGGTTACGGATTGAGTTACACAAATTTCAAATACGGAAAGGCTACTCTCCACTCGGCTAATATCAAAAAAGGAGATAGCGTGAAACTAATTATTAATGTTTCAAACATTGGAAAACGCGATGGTGACGAAGTTATTCAAATATATATTCACCACAAAAACACTAGTGCAGAACCTATTAAAGCATTAAAAGCATTTAGAAGAATAAACTTAAAAGCTGGTGCTTCAAAGCAGATTGATTTTGAACTTAACGCCGACGCATTTAAAACATTCGATGCCACAAAAAGCGAAATGAACGTCAGTTCGGGCGAATATGAAATAATGATAGGAAGCAGCTCTTTAGAAAAAGATTTACAAAAAATTAGCTTAAAAATTGAATAATACTTTTATGAACAACCTAAAAACAACTGCCTATGTAAAACAAAATCAAATAATTACAAAACAACTTAAATAGAATAAGACTTTAAAATGGATATTCTAACAATTATACATTTACATTTTTCCAACAATTTTAAACAACAAAAAATCATGAAAAAAATCTTACTCTCAATGCTGGCATTAGGAATGACAATTTCCCTTTCAGCGCAAAAAATGGACTTTGAAAAAGACTCGCTAGGTGTACCAGTTGGCGTGAAAACTGGGTCGAAAAGTACTATTGAAATAGTAAAAAACGAATACCCAAAAGGAAATGATTCAAAAAAAGTAATGAAGGTTAAACTCAAAGAATATGAAATGCTTTATTTTGACAGCATTCCTATTGTAGATGGTGACAGAGCTAGTTACGAATTCTCGAAAATACGCTTTAAAATATGTGTAGTGGGTGGAACAGATAAAGACTATCCACAATTAGACATTTTTTCGGCAGCCGACTTCCTCGATTTTTCAACCGCAGCCAACAGACTTGTCAGATTGCCATTTCAACAATTGTGGTACGGAGCTGAAATTGGTGTTTGGAAAACCATTGAATTTAGCTTTTCGAAATCGGTGCTAGACCCAATACCAATGGGAAAATTAATACTTCAATTGGTAAAAGGCGATTGCGAATATTTAATTGACGACATCGAAATTGTGCCTTATCCTGAAGCTGTTAATGGTTACTTGAATATCGAAAATTTTGAAAGTAATAAAATTGGTGATAATTTCAATTTCAAAGCTTTCTACTCAACTGATTATACCGATTCGGTAGCCGTTGACCCTGAATTCTCAACTAATAAAGCGCTTCATATTACTACAAAAAATTACGGAGCATTTTTAAAAATGAATGTAAACTTAGAAGCTGGTAAAACAATTGCTGACTACGACCAAATTTCATACGATGTTTATTTAATGACAGGTTTTAACAATAATAATATGAATTTCCCTGTCTTCATAAATGATACAACTGTTTATACCCAAACTGAACCATGGTCAAAAAATGCGGATGATCAGCTTTGGACAACAATAAAGCACGATTTAATTAATCTGGCACCAGCAAAAGGCGCTAACACTTTTACACTTGCGTTGGGTATAAGTTCTAACAATTCAAATTATTATATCGACAATATTAAACTAAGACAACTTGGGTTTACAGCCATTAAAGAAACAAATGCCAAAAATGTAAACATATCTTCTAACAACAATCAATTAAAATTTAGTCAAACTGTTGATAATGTTGAGCTTTTCGATGTCAATGGTCGTAAACTTTTGTCCTCAAAAAACACCTCAGTGATGAATATAACTTCATTAAACAAAGGTATTTATATTGTGAAATGTAAATTCGATGAACAAACAACAATTTCAAAAATTTCAAAATAAACTTGTATAAAGTTGATTGAAAATGAGTCAATTTGAAAATTTGAGAATGAAATGAATCAATGATTTATAGATAATTGAATACGTCAAATCTGGCTTAAAATAACACTAGATTAATCAAATAGAAAAAAATACGAGGTTGGAATAAAATTCCGACCTCGTATAAAAATCAAAAATCATCATTATTAATAATTAAAAACAAATAAATCATGAAAAAAATTCTTCTCTCATTGCTCGTGCTGGCACTAAGTTTTAACTTATCAGCAACAAAAATTGATTTTGAAACAGCAACACTCGGTACAAAAGCAAATGTATTTCTAAATACAGGTAATTCGGGCGATGGTGGTGTAATTGTAAATACGGTTACAAATGGAATTAATCCTTCAACTCAAGCATTGCGCATTGCAAAATCAGCTTATGGCAACCTTAATTTTCCGGATTTAGTTCTTCCCGAAGGCGCTCCTGCTAATTATGCGTATTGGAGAATCAGATGTAAAATTATGCCAATCAGCGGCTCAGGTCTGGATTATCCAACTATTGAGTTTAATTCAGCAACAAACAGCACTGTACTGGGCACTAAAATTGGACAAATTGGTCCATGGGGTGGAACAACTTTGAACAAATGGGTACAGTGTGATTTTATTGTATCGGCATCTGCACTAACCACAATTCCTGCGGGGCAGTTATCAATTAAATTTGTAAAAGATGTGTGCGAATATGCTATTGATGACATCGAAATTGTACCTGGTCCAAACGTATCGGTTTTTAAAGAATCATTCGAAAGCTACGCTATTGGAACTTCAGGTGACGTGGTAGGTGCAAATAACATTTTTGCAAATCCAGCTACTACAGGAATTAATCCTACAGCTCAAGCAGTTCATAAAACTTTTGCAGGTTGGGGTGTTTTAAGTTTTCCAAATATAAACTTACCAGAGGGAACTCCAGCTACTTATCCACTCACAATAGTTAAATGCAAAATATTGGTAATTGGAGGAACAGATACAGGTTATCCTTCTTTATATTTTGGTTCTTCTACAGATAATAACCTTGGTACTACTATAGGGAAAATTGGACCATGGGGAGATGCTTCAATAGGCACTTGGGTAAATTGCCAATATATTTTAAACAATTCTACATTAGCCACTATTCCTGCGGGTCACTTGACCATAAAATTAGAGAAAAACGATTGTGAATATGCGATGGATGATGTTGAATTGTTTTCGAATGTACCAGGTTATAGTTTAAGTACAGGATTAAATCAAACAACTGGCAAAGCTATTGACGCATTCTATTTCAATAATCAAATTCAAGTTGGTCAAGTAGTTGAGAAAGCTGACGTGTACGATGTGAATGGAAGATTGTTAGTTTCGGCTAAAAACACTTCTATAGTAAACATTGCAAATTTAGGTCGTGGTATTTATATTGTGAAATTACAATTGAACGGACAAAATTCAGTAATTAAAATTTTAAAATAACCGCAATTTAGCTTTATTCTAATTAAACAGGGTCGGAATAAATTCTGGCTCTGTTTTTTAGTTTTTTTCCTAAATTCTACTTTTTATTTACGACAAAGCTATTGATATTATTTCAACTATAAACATATACCTTAAAACTGTTAAATAATAAATGTATTTTCGTCCATATAGAAATAGAATCACAACTATTTAAAAATAAAAATGAACGCATGAAAAAATCGATTTTAACTTTCATTATTTGCAGTACAGCTTTCTTTTCTGCAAACTCACAAACATCAATTTTGTATGATTTTGCCAACGATGCTGTAGGTAGTGTACCGGCAGGTATTTTTCCTGAATTGTCACCTAAACTTACCACACCAACCAGTGTGATAGTCACTGCTACTTTACCAATAACAAAAGGTATTAAGTTTAGCGCTGGAACTCTAGCTGCAAGTCCAAGTGCTTTTCTTTTTGGCAACTTTCCCGCAGCAGATAATGATTCTGTAATTTGGGGTGAAGTGATATCCAACGCGGCTGTAAGATGTGCTATGATTTTACGTGCTCAACCCCAACCATTACTCTATCCTTCAGCCACATATCCGGTCTGCCGAAGTGGCTATGCATTTCAAGTGAATGGCTCTGGATCATCAGTCGGAGGAGTTGTCAGGATTTATAAATTCAATGGAGCCACTGCTACAAATTTAAACGCAAGTGCAAACTTAGGTTTTGTAGCTAATGTAAAATACTGGTTTAAAGCAGAAGCAAATGGCAGTGCATTAAAAATGTATTATTCAACAGTTTCAAGAAAAGGTCCATGGATACTTGCTGCAAGTGCTACCGATGCCACTTATACTGCCGGATATACAGCTTGGACTGAAAATTATGGAACTAATGCATTGGGCTATGCAACAATTGATAGTGTAGAAATGAAGTATAGTGGCTCACCTGTTGCCATGAAACTGGATGCTCCCTATAGTCTTTCATCGACTGGCAAAACAACCACATCAGCCACCATTGCATGGACTGCGCCTGTAACTAAATCATCATTACCGGTATTAAAATATAAAATTTACCGAAACGGAACTTATGTAGGTTCAAGCAGCACAACTTCATATACCGACAATGGATTATTGCCATCAACAACTTACACCTATGCAGTAAGCGATTCTATTGCCATGGTGTCGGGAGAGTCAGAAAAAACTACTGCTTCATTAGGTGATTTAAGTGTTACTACTTCAGGATCGGCAACTGGCTCAATCACAATAAGTAATCCAGTAACCTGCCAAATTATTCAACGGGACACAATCACTAATTTAGCAAATATCAAAATACAAGGTACATATACCGGCACGCCAGCTTCAATAGAGGCAAGCTGGAATGGTGGTGCATATCAAACCATTGTAGCCTCACCTTCAGGAGGAACTTTCACCGCTACTCTTACCAATCAAACAACCGGACAGGGCGTATTAACAGTACGTTTTACAGATGCTCCAACAATAACTTCAACAGTGGCTACAGTGGGAATTGGTGATGTATTTATTTTATACGGACAAAGTAATACGGATGGACGTGGAGCACTTCATACTTACACTTCTCCATCTACCGGAATAAAAGCATGTTTATTTACTGCTGGTATAAATGGAGGAACAGGCGGGAGCGGAATTACCCTAAACAAATGGGTAAACCTGCAAGACAACAACTACTGCCCCGACCTTGCAACTTACCTAATGGCAAAACGACCAAACATTCCTGTAGGATTTGTAAAAAGAGCACATGGAGGCACTGCCATAGCTAATTTCTTACCCGGAACTGGTGATTATACAGCATTAAGCACTGCAATTACAAATGCTATTGGCACACAAAACGGAAAAGCGCTTGCCATGCTTTGGTATCAGGGTGAATCGGACACGAATATATCAACAACTGGAAATACATATATCAGCAACTGGACAACCATCGTTAATGGAATACGTTCATTAACCAATAATTCGATAGTTGGAATGGCTGGTGTAATGGGAACAGACCAATACACAGCTACCACCACACCCAGTCAATCGGACACTATCAGAAATGCCCAGGTAAAAATTGCGTCTCTGACCAACAACCTTCCAGGAGCATCAATGATTGACAACTGCGGCAACGGATTGCACTACGATAAACAGACATCGTTGGATTTTATGGGATACAGATGGTTTCAAACCATCAACAAATATTTATATAATAGTTTAGACTATGATGCTTATCCGAAATTAGTTCCAACTTCTGTTTTATATTATTCTGCAACAAACACCATCGAATTAAAATTCGACAGCGATTTGGCACGTAGTGGAATTACATTAAAAGACAATAATGATAATGGACCTATAACAATCAATTCTTTGCCAAACGGTGCGGCATTCAATATTATCAATAACGGTAGTACAACAAGTACTTATGCAACAGGGCGTGCTGCCATTACTAATGTTTCATTGGGATTGGACAATAGAACTGTAACACTTACTTTAGCTGCTGGAACAACCATTAATCAAAACACAAAGTTAAGCTATGGTTCCGACTGGAACGGTCAAAGAATAGCAGGAACGATGAACAATGGTGCTGGTACAGGTACCTGTTACCCTTCAACAAATGGCGGAAACTGTTTTTACAGTAAAAAAGACTTTATGCCAGCATGTCCATTTTTCAATCAGACAATTTCAGCAGCATTAACAGGTGTGAATGATGTGCAAAAGGAAAAATCATCTCTAACAGTATATCCTAACCCTGCCAGCAAATATCTGACTGTTGAACTTAATTCAACTCATACAGGAATGTTAACTATTACTATTCTTGATCTTCAGGGTAGAACAATAAAAAAAATAGATGAACTAAAGTCAGACTTGATTTTTTGCAAAAATATCGATGTTGCCAATTTGAGTATGGGTGAATATATTGTACGCATACAATCTAATCAAAAAATATCATCGGAAATGAAATTTATTATATCAAAATAATCTTTGCAGTTTTGTGAAGTATCTGTATCTATATTTTGTAGCATAACAAAATAATATTCAGAGAAATAGAATATGTCAATAGAGAAAGTTGTATAATCTCTATTGACATTTTCTATTTTAAATCAATACAATCAATATCACATAATATCTAATAAACATGAAGACAATTACGAAGTTTAAATTATTGCTATTCATTAGTTTGGTTTTTATTACTTCCAGCACTTTAGCTCAGACAACCAACCTGTCTGATTTTGTATCAAAACACGATTTGATCTGGAACAATACCGTTGATAGCAGTTTTTACAATGGTGCCTTTATTGGCGATGGTGTTCAAGGTGCAATGATTACCCAAGATGGTAAAAATCCAAACGGCTTGCGCATGTTGTTAGGTCACTACAAGGCATATTCGAACCATGCCGTTTCTGGTTTGGACTATACCAATCAAAGGGTTTACGCAGGAAACATCATTATTGCTCCAATAGGTAAAACCACTACAAAAACAATGCGTCTGAATATATGGGATGGTGAAGCTTCGGGGACAATGTCTACCGATAAAGGCACTATTACCTGGAGCGCCATTGATGACCGTAAAAATCTGGTTTTCATTGTAAAACTTATTGGTCAGACTGGCGAATTAAATGCAAAATTAGCTGTTCGTGAAGAATGGGGTGTTTCACCGGCTATCTGGCTTGCCAACAAAAAACCTACAGATTATCCTAATGACATTCCTCCAATGCCAGTACTTAGCAAACAAGGCGATATCGACATTGTTACCAATAAAATGCAAACCAAAGGAGCGCATGTAGTTGCATCCAAATTAGTGAAAGAGGCAGATGGTACTCAAGTTCTGTATGTTGCCATAGGTGTTGACGATAATGCAAATACCACATTGGCAGCCACCAATGCCATGACAGATGCAATTGCACGCATAGAAAAATCGGTTGCAGAAGGACACGTAGCTATTACATCTCGTCACCGCGACTGGTGGCACAATTATAACAAATCCAGCTATGTAGAAATTAAAGAGGATGCTGTATGGGAAAAATATTGGTGGATGCAAATTTACAAGTTTGCCTGTGCCACTTCCGAAACATCAAGTTTCATAATCGACACTCAGGGACCATGGATATACAAAAGTAAATGGGCAGCTGTATGGTGGAATCTGAATGTACAACTTGCTTACTTTCCAATGTACAGTGCCAACAAGTTAGATGTTGGTAAATCGTTTATCAACGGAATGGATAGGTTATACAAATCGGGCGCTTTTACAACAAATGCCGGTGGTGTAGGGATTAACATTGGAAGAAACAGTTCTCAAGATGGGCTGGGTAGCTGGGGCGATGAATATGGTAACATGCCTTGGTTAATGCATTGTTATTGGAAATACTGGAAATATTCAGCTAACGATACTATCGGGAAAGCATTGTTTCCAATGCTAAAAGACAACGCAAGATTCTTGATGTCAAAATTAGAAAAACTAGCCGATGGCAAATATCACCTTTTAGCTTCCCGTTCGCCCGAATATACCGAAGACCTGCACAAAGATGCAAACTACGCATTGATGGGACTCAAATGGGAACTGCAAACCTTGCTGGAAATGGATACTAAATTTGGAATGAATGACCCAATGAGAAGTACTTGGCTAGACAGGCTAAACAATCTAACCAGCTATCCTACAGATGTCAATGGATTTAGACTAAATATCGATCAGGGATTTGATGTCGGTCACAGACATTATTCACATTTGCTATCTATTTATCCCTATCACACACTATATCAAGAACAAGGTGCTGATGAAAAATCGTTAATCACTACCTCAGTCGACCGTTGGTACAATCTTACAAAAGCAGGTGGTGCAGCTGGTTATACATATACCGGAAGTTGCGCAATGTATGCCACTTTAGGAAATGGCGAAAATGCAATAACTGCACTCGATAGAATGAAAGGAAGTATGATTCAGCCAAATACAATGTATAATGAAAGCGGAGGTGCAGTTGTTGAAACACCGCTTTCGGCTGTTGAAAGTATTAATTATATGTTGCTTCAAAGCTGGAATGGGTTGATTCGTATTTTTCCTGCTGTTCCGGCACGTTGGCAAAACATTTCATTCAAAGATTTAAGAACTGAAGGAGCTTTTTTGGTTTCGGCTTCTTACAATAATTCGGTGATAAGTGGAGTTTCTATTAACAGTTTAAAAGGGTCGAACTGTACAATTTTAACTCCATGGAAAGGCAAATCATTGATTGTAAAAGATGAGACCGGCGCAATGCAAGTAGTAACCAGCGTTGGCGACAAATTTACATTTGCCACACAAGCTGGGAAAAGATATTCCGTAAAAGCAGGAAATCCAATTGCTATTAAATTGACCCAAATTGCAAGCGTACCATCATCTATCGTGATTAAGTTGACTGCCCCAATTATCGCTCAACCGAATTTTAGCGGAATCACACTTAAAAAAAATGACACAGAGTTATTGGCAATTCAACAAATAATATATACCCCAATCGACTCTACGCTGGAGCTTAAGTTAGCAAATAATCTAACAAATACCGACTTTGTAAAATTATCATATTCGAATGGGAATATCATGTCGAAAGACAGCGTAATGCTTCAAAACATTACCGACAGATTGATTGAAAACCTTTTGCCAGGCGCTGCCTCACGATTGTTAACGGGGAAAACTAATTTAGAGGGAACAGAAATAGCACTTGTTTTCAATAAAAAAATGCAACTACCATCAATAAGTTCATTTATATTGAAGGACAGTTTGACAAACACCACTATTCCAATAACTGGAGTAAATTTAAAAACTGGCGATTCAACTACAGTTGTTATCAAAACTGGTCAGATACTAACTTTGCCAAATATTGTAAATTTGTCTTACAATGGTGTTGATGTGATTAGTAAAGATTTGGGCAAATTAATGCCGCTTAATGCCTTTCATATAGAAAACCTTTCGCGTGGAACAGCACCAGTATTCTTATCTGGATTGCTTTATAACAATGGTAAATCTATTCAACTGAAATTCAATAAAACAATTGCAAATCCGCAAGCACAATTGGCTAATTTTAAAGTAAAATTAAATGGTGTGGTTGTACCAGTAAACAATATCACCAATTTACTTGGTATCGTTAGTCTGAACATGGCTGGTTCAAACATGACTAATCCAATAAGATATGGTGATATTATTCAGATTAATTTTTCTGGCGGAGTATTAACTTCCACAGACAATGGACAACTGACTCAAATAACTGATTATAACATAATCAACAACATGGCAGCACCTGTATTTTCGACAGTTCCGGGAAAAATTGAAGCCGAGTCATATTATGCAATGTATGGGATTATTACCGAAACAACGACTGATACTGGCGGCGGAAAAAATATAGGGGCAATAAACATAAATGATTGGATGGAATATACCATTAATGTGGCTAAAGATACCACATACAGAGTAACATTCCGCCTTGCAGTTTACTCTGGTTGCAATTTCTCGATACTGTTAGACGATGTGAAAATTACAGACATGACAGCCACAAATACAGGCGGTTGGCAAATCTTTAACTCTTTCACTAAAGATATTCCAATAAAAGCAGGCAAGCATTATTTGAAACTACTGTTTACATCAGCAGGGTTCAATTTTAACTGGTTTCAATTCGACAAAATAGCGCCAACAGGAATTGCAGAAATAAAAGAAATACCACTCAATGTGTATCCAAATCCACTAACGAATGAATTATTTATTGAAAACATGGAACAGGAATACACCCAATTGGAAATCAAAAATCTTATTGGCGAAAGTGTTTTATCCAGAAAAATTGAACCTGCAAATCTCAATAAGATAGCAGTTTCATTGCCTTCCGGATTATATATACTGACAGTAAGCAATGCTACAAAAATGAAATCTACGAAGATAATTGTAAAATAAACATCTTAAAATACAATAATCAAAAAGGCTATCTCCTATAATTTTGGAGGTAGCCTTTTTAATTTATCAACTGTCAATATTAAAAAAAGACACATTTTTATCATCGAATCTTTGAAATTATAGCTCATAAGTAACTCACAAATACAAAATGGCACATTTTGAATTATTGTTGTAACAATCACAACGATTGATTTGACATTATCCATCTAATTTTACCGTCGATATTAAATTCTATCAATCAACAAATTAAAATTATATTTTATGAAAAACGTTTTTACTTTAAAGCAAACATTGATGTTTATTGCTTTAACCCTATTGGGAATTACTAGTAATCTGAACGCTCAGGTTACACTTATCAAACCGGATGCTTCAACAACAAGTTTCCCAACCATTAGCGCTGCGTATGCGGCCATTGATTTCAGCACAAATGTAGGTGCTCACACCATTCAGCTAGAATCCAGTTATGTATCAAGTGCTGAAACTTATCCGTTAATATTAGGCGCAAAAACAAGTGCAAGTGCAACGAATTCGGTTTTGATTAAACCTGCTACTGGTGTAACTGCAACTATTTCACGACCTACAAGTACAAAGTATTTTACAGGAGATTACGACAAGGCAGTTTCTACAACTGTTATCAACAATGTTAGTAGTACAACAAGTCTTGCTAATGGAATGACAGTTGGATACTTGGACAATACGGCTAAAGCGAACAATTTCACCACTACTATTTCGTCATTTACGGCAAACACCGTTACGCTTGGAGCGGCGGGTACAAATACCTTAACTGCCGGATCTAGTTTCTTTGCCTGCCCTACTGCTGGAACACAAACTTTAGTATTGGATAATGCACAATATGTAACAATAAATGGAACTTCCAGAACAGGCACCACACAAATAATTATCGAAAACCTGGATATTGTTGGATCGAATGCTTTACAATTCAAAAATGGTGCTTCAAATAATAAAATCATAAACTGTACCGTTAAAGGGTCATCAATTATCGGAACAAGTGCTAGCACAACTGCAAGCTCTGGTATTAATGGTGTTATCTTAATTGGCGTAACTCCTGGTACGGCAGGTAACGATAATAACACCATAGAAAACTGTGATATTAGAGATGCTGCAGCAGGATTTCCGAGTCAGGGCATAACCCTATCATCAAATTCTGGTTCGCTTACAAACGATGGAAACGTGATTAAGAATTGTAATATTTACAACATTGTAAACCTGGTAAACCAAACAAACTGTGGTATCTACATTCAGGGCAACTCACACACCACCAGTATAACTGGAACACATATTTACTGGACAGCTCCTTTTACCCCATATCAAGTTACTTTTTTTGGTATAGCATCATCTGGGAACAACAGCATTATACAAAACAATGTAATTGGATATAGTGCAGCAGATGCAACAGGAACAAGCTCATTTCTACAAAATGCAACAGCAGGATTTAATTTTTATGGCATGCAGGTAAATGGTACTGCTACAGTTAGTGGGAATATAATTGGAGGAATTACAGGCTACTGCAACAATTTCAGAGGTATTTATATGAGAAATGGTGCAAATACCTACTCTGCCAATATTATTAAGGATATAGATTTGAGCCTTACTGCCTCAGGTACTTTAACTGGCATGACAACAAACAGTGGTAGTTCTGTTGCTATAACAGTTTCGGGCAATAAAGTCTACAATTTATCAGTAGCCAAAGGAAGTGCATTTGGATTCGGAGCTACCATTAAAGGAATTGAACATTCTCAAGCTGCAAATGCAACAATTACGGGCAATGAAGTTCATGATTTTATTGCTGGAAATAATGGCTCTTCTCAAGCTTATACAGCCATTGGAATCGATCTTACAGCAAACACAGGAAACAACGCCATTGAAAAAAACTTTGTTTATAGCCTGAATGCAACAAACAATACAACTACCGCTCTTGTATATGGAATAAAAACCGCAGGAGGTAATGGAACTGGAACTGTTGTGAGAAATAATATTGTACGTTTAGGTACAGATGTTAGTACAAATACACTTATCTATGGTATTTATCAGGGAGCTGCAACAGCAACTACAAACCCATTCAAGTATTATCACAATACTGTTTTTATTGGAGGTACAGCACCTGCTTCTGCAACAAATAGCAGTTTTGCGTTCTATCGTACAGGAGTAGTTCCAGTAAATGATGTTAGAAATAATATCTTCGCTAATAAGCGAGTAGTTGGTGGTACTGAATCACATTTTGCATTAAGCGTAGCTGCAGCAACTGACTTAGCTACATGCGATTACAACATCTACCAATTTACTGGAAACTTTGGCGCTATTGGTACAACTGCAACTTATTCCGATTTGGCTGCATGGCAAAATGTAACCACAGGATCGGGCAAAGATGCAGCAAGCACAGTGGCAGATCCAAAATTTGTGGATGCATTAGCAGCTTCACCAGACATGCACCTCAGCAGTGGATCACCTGCCGACAATAATACCTTAGCAGTTGTATTGGTGTCGGATGATTTCTATGGTTCTACTCGTAGTTCATTATCTCCAACTGATATAGGAGCAGTTGCTTATTATAACCCAAATGCTGTTGAGACTCCTAAAAATGGTATACATGATATATTCACTACAAGTAATTCAATTGTCATCTGTGGTACAAATGGACAAAATATCTCAATTTATAATATGTCTGGTCAATTGGTAAAAGGAATAATTTCAAATTCAGACAAATTGAATGTACCTGCAACAAAAGGATTTTATATCGTGTCGATAGGTAATGAAAAAACAAAAGTATTAGTAAAATAGCATTTTGTTATTTTGAATTTAAAAGGCTGTTTCCATTTTCAGGAAGCAGCCTTTTTAATTTTCTTTTTAAAAATGAACAAAAAAACTGGAGGAATACTCCTTCCTGTATTATTGAAAATATTTTTGCAGTAAAAAACGTAAAATGGTACATTTTGAATTATTGTTGTAACAATCACAACGATTGATTTGACATTATCCATCTAATTTTACCGTCGATTTAAATTCTATCAATCAACAAATTAAAATTTTATTTTATGAAAAACATTTTTACTTTAAAGCAAACATTTATGTTTATTGCTTTAACCCTTTTGGGAATTACAGGTAATATGAATGCACAGGTTACGCTTATCAAACCCGATGCTACTACTGCAAGTTTTCCAACCATTAGCGCTGCGTATGCGGCTGTGGATTTTGGAACATTACCTGGCGCTCACACTATTCAAATAGAGAGCAGTTATAATGGTGAAACAACCTATCCGCTTACATTTGGTTTATTACTTGGATCAAGTGAAACCAACTCCGTTTTGATTAAACCAGCCACTGGAGTAAAAAAAACATTGGCATTTCCAAATCGTACAATCATTGCCACTGGCGTTAACACTAGTTCAACAATGGCTTCACTAGTCTTGAACGACGTAACAGGGTTAGATACTGCATCTTACGTTATTGGCGTAGGGGGCAACACTTATTACAATGGAAAATTCAAAAAGCTTTCAGCAGTGGATGAAGCATCTAAAACAGTTAGTTTTGTAACAGGAACATTTACTGGCTCTCGCACAAATAATACGCTTTATTTTGGTGCTGCCGAAACAAAAACTGTAATCTTCAATGGTGCAAAATACGTAACAATTGATGGAGTTTCGCGCACCGATGCCAATACAGGATTGATTATTGAAAACCCTAACTGTATATATGCACAAACTATTCATTTTACAGGAAATGCAGCATACAACACAGTAAAAAATTGCATTGTACGCGGTGCAAATCAAACCTGCGCATTTGGTCCAGGAGTTGGTGCTACAATATTTTTTAGCAATACTAGTTTCAACACCATTACAATGAATGATGTGTGCGACATGAATAATGATTTAATCCCTATGCCTATCGCTGCCATTCAGGTAACTGGTTCGGGTACTAACTTCGAAAACACAATTTCGGAAAATAACTTGTATAATATTTCAAACTTTACGGCTTCGGGTGGTGCTAACACTGGTTTTGTTTCATTCGGAAGTCCATACAATGCCAATTCCCACAGCAACAAAGTGCTTAAAAATAGAATGTTCTGGACAAAAACTGCAAAATTTGCGAGTGGCTCTACATTGGCAATGATTGGCACTGGCGGTGGCATGAATGGACTGTATAATATTTTCGAAGGCAATATAATGGGTTATGCAAATGCAAATGGTACAGGTACTGCTATACTTGATGCAGTAGGTGCAAACATTAAGGGTGTTTCTTCTTTTAAAAATTTCACCTGCAAAAATAACACCATAGCAAATTTAGAAATTAATGGTTTATCATTTATCGGAATTGAATTAGCAGCTGGTAATACTGCAACCCCAAATGCCGATGATATTTGTAATGGGAATACGGTTAAAAACATTAAACTTACCTCAAATAATAATGGCACAATGCAAGGTATAGTTGTGAATGTAGCAACTCCATATAACATTAATATAAAAAATAATGCTGTAAAAAATCTAACTTTAGAATTGGTTAATTCAGTAAACATTCCAAAATTATATGGTATTAATTACGCTGGAACCTACAATTCTACAACTGCTTATGTTCAAAATTATAGTGGCAACGAAGTGTCGAATCTTACAGCAGGTTTTGGAGCAAGTACTTGTTTAGTTGTTGGCGAAGTTATTGGAATGAGAACAAGTGCAGCAAGCGTAGTTGAAAAAAACTTGGTATATAATCTGAACATCAATGCAGAATCGCCTATCAAAGCTATAAGTATTACTGGAAATTATTCAAATCCTTTGACCGTACAGAACAATATTGTACGTATTGGAACTGATGTTGCAGGAAATTCAGACATTATAGCTCTTGAAATGAACGCGAACAAAGCCACAAAACTTTATCACAACACTATTTACCTTGGTGGACAATGTGCAGCAGATGCTGCTAATACAGTAAAAACCCGTGCCATTAATTGTTTGAAAGATAGTGTTTTGGCTATGGATATTCAAAACAACATTATCTGTAATAAACGTTCTGGAGGTGCTTCGTTAAATGGTGCATTGTATACACTTGCTGAAGGAAAAGTAACTGTTACCAACAATAACTTATATAATTACAATGGTGAATTTGGCTTCAACGGAAATCCATTATCAGGATTTGCCATTTGGAAACTTGGTACAGGACTAGAAACAGGTAGCTTGGACAATGTAGATGCAAAATTTATAGATGCAACAGGAACAACACCAAACATGCACTTACTAAGTGGATCTCCAGCCGATCTTTCAGGCGCTGATCTTATATTAGTTGTAACAGATGATTTTTACGGTTCAAGTCGCAGCATATTCTCACCAAACGATATGGGTGCAGTAGCTTATGATGCAATATCAGCTGTAAATGAAATCAAAAGCAATGAATTTGCAGTTTTCTCAAATAACAATTCAATTATTGTTGAAAAAGCAAACAGACAAAACATATCTATTTATAATATGACAGGTCAATTGGTTAAATCATTAGTTTCTAATTCAGACAAATTGACTGTACCTGTATCAAACGGATTCTATATTGTTTCGATAGGTAAAGAGAAAACAAAAGTATTAGTAAAATAATATCTTAGAAAATCATTATAACAAAGGCTACCTCATAATGAGGTAGCCAATTTAAAAACAATTAATTAACAAAAAATTTATTTTATGAAAAACAATTTCACTTTAAAGCAGACTTTAATGTCAATTGCTTTAATTCTTTTGGGTATCAGCAGCAATTTGAGTGCCCAAACATTGGTTAAAATTGGAGCCGCAGCCACCAATGACTACAAAACAATTCAAACGGCTTACGATGCCATTAAAACAGCAGCTGCAACCACTCCAATTACAGGCGCTTATGTGCTCGAACTTCAAAGTGATTATGTACCAAGTTCTGGTATAACCCTCGAAACTTTTCCTATTACATTGAATGCTATTAATGGTGCAAGTGTAGATAATACCATTACCATTAAACCTGCAACAGGAGCAAAAATTACTTTGAGCTATCCAAATCAAACAATAATAGCCAAAAATTTAAACTACAATTCAGCTACCACTTCACTTGTTCTGGCTGACATAACTGGATTAGCTGTAGGTTCGTATGTTTCAGGACCTAACACTCTTTATAATACAACATTCAAACAACTAACCGCTGTTGATGCTAGTACAAATACTGTAACTTTTCCAGCTGGAACATTTAATGCCACCAAAACTAATCAATCAGCTTTATTCGGCGCTGCTCAAACCAAAACAATTATTCTAGATGGTGCAAAATATGTAATTATTGATGGTGTATCGAGAACCGATGAAACTACCGGATTAACTATTGAAAATCCAAATTCCATTTATGCACAAACTATTCATTTAATGGGTGGTTCTCAGTATAATACAATCAAAAACTGTATTGTACGTGGTGCAAATCAAACCAGCGCTTTTGGTCCTGGAGTTGGAGCTACTATAACTTTTAATACTACAAGTTACAACTTAATCACTATGAATGATATTTGCGACATGAATGATGTAAATATCCCAATGCCTATTGCAGGAATTCAAGTAACTGCTATTGGCAATAATGCATATAATACCATATCTGAAAACAATTTTTACAATATTGAAAACTATATATGCTCAGGTGCAGCTAATACTGGTTTCATTCAGTGTGGTAGTGGTGGTGCTTCAAATTATAATAATATGTTGAATAATAAAATGTATTGGACAAGAACTGCTAATTTTTATTCTGGTACAACTGTAGTTGGAATAGGTACTGGTGGCTCTATGAGTGCAGCTGGAAACAAATTTGAAGGTAACACAATTGGTTATGCAAATGCCAACGGAACTGGTACAGCTACATTAATTGGTTCAGGTGCTACATTTAAGGGAGTTTCTGCTTTTAGAAATACTACGTGCAAAAATAATATTATTTCAAATATTGATTTTACTGGAGCTAACCTTACGGGTATTGATTTTGGAACATCAGGTGCTTCAACTGCAAGTGATGATGCATGTAATGGTAATACTGTTCAAAACCTAAAATTAACTTTAACTGCATCAGGCACTTTGTCGGGTATTACAGTTAATGCAGCTAACAATTATAATTCAAATATTAAAAATAATATTGTTAGAGACTTGACTGTTGAATCTGCTACAGATGCCACTGTTTGTACTGTTGTAGGTATGAATGTTGTAAATAGTAATCCTGCTAATAAAGTATATAATTACTCAGGCAATCAGGTGTATAATTTAATCGCTGGTAAAGCTTCTTCAACAGCAGCAAACGTGGCTATAGGGATACGTACTGCTTTAAATGCTGCTACAGTTGAGAAAAATATTGTTTATAATATTGAAGCATTAAGTAATTCAAGCTTGGCTGTTGTTAATGGAATTCAAACTAATACTGGTTATTCGCCAAATCAATGGGTTACTGCAACAGCTTATGCTAAAGATGCAATAGTTAAAAACGGATATAAAGTGTATAAATCGACTACTACCGGAACAGTAACAAGTGGAGCTACAATCCCGTCTCATACAACTGGTTCGGTTTCAGATGGTGCTGTAACTTGGGCATATCAATTTGCAATTACACCAAGTTCAACTACTCTTAAGAACAATATAGTACGAATTGGGGTTTCGGCAAACAATAATAATTCGAGAATAAATGGAATTTCACAAGATGTTCAATTTGGTACAAGTGATGTAAATAAACTTTATCATAACACTGTTTATATTGGTGGTACTGCACCAGCCTCCGCTTCACAGAATTCATTTGCATTTTATTCTGCCGGAAGTGTAGTTCCAACAACAAATGAATTACAAAATAATATTTTCGCAAATCAACGTACAAATACAGACGCAGACGGTACAGCAAAACATTATGCTATTGGATTTGCAACTGCAGGTGTAGTTAAAGCATGTGATTATAATTTGTATTGGGCAAATATTGTTGGATTAGATGGTGCTACTGATAAAATTGATTTGAATGCATGGAAAGAAACAGTAGCTACTGGAAGTGATGCTGGAAGTTTGGCTGGCGATCCACTTTTTGTTGACGCTACAAGCACTTCACCCGATATGCACTTAACAACTGGTACACCTGCTGATCAAAAAGGTTTTGATCTTTCGGCGGTAGTTACTGATGATTTTTATGGATCAACGCGTAGTGATTTATCACCATCAGATATTGGAGCAGTTGCATATTATTATTATACTACAGCAGTTGAAAAATTGAATAATAGCAATGAAAATATTTATGCTACAAATAATTCAATTATTATTAATAATTCAAATGGACAAAATGTTACTATCTACTCTGTTACCGGAAAATTGGTAGGTTCATTTATTTCAAATTCAGATAATTTAATTATCCCTGCTACAAAAGGTTTTTATATAGTATCAATAGGTAAAGAAAGATTGAAAGTGTTAGTTAACTAGTAGTTTTTTGATTTTGTGTTTGGAAGGCTATCTCCTCTTTGTGGGAAGATAGCCTTCTTTTTAAAATATCTATTTATGAGAAAAATATTTACATTATCAGTCTTCATCTTGCTTCTGAGCAACCTTCTTTCATTTGGTCAAACAGCTAAAATACCGTATTCAAACTTTTCTAACAGCCTGGAATTCAAAGGTCAAGTCATCTTTATGAACGAGGCTAATACAGCTCCCGACCTTTCTAATTGGTATTGGTGCGTATCGCCTATTGATGACGAACAGGGAAAGACACATTTGTTTATGTCACGTTGGCCCAATGGCAATGATATGAATGGCTGGATGATAAACTGTGAATTTGCTCATTTTGTAAGCGACAAGCCCGAAGGTCCTTTTACTTTTGTAAGTAAGATTTTGGATAATAGCACTGTACCTGCCACGTGGATGAAGTCTCCTCACAACATTCGAATCAAAAAGGTGGATGACACATATGTTATCGTGTTTATTGTTCAGGATTCACGCGTGGGCAACGTTAAAGGGCAAAAAACATGTATGATGACTTCAAAAAGTCTGAATGGCCCTTGGACTCCTGTAGGCGTGGATGGCGTAGTTGCACAACCGTCAACCGACCCTACATTTTGGACTTATAATTCATCCATTGGCTGTGACAATCCCGATTTTGATAAAATAAATGGCAAGTATTATGTGTATTTCAAAGCGGGTTTAGCACCAGATGATCGAATGCATTATGGATATGCTGTAGCCAATAAACTTAAAGGGCCTTATGTGGTTTGCGATAAGTCTATAACGGATAATGTTTCTTATTTGGAAGATGCCACCACTTTTAGTTGGAATGGCGAACGCTACTTGTTAACTACCGATAATCATGGCGGAAATACGGGTGTTTTTGGCGCAGGTATTCTCTGGAAAAGTGATGTGAAGGGTGAGTTTGGACCGTTTCATTTATCAAACGCAAAGATTGGATTCAAACTATTATCCGATTACACTCCTATCCCTCCCACTTCATCGTATTGTTATGGAACAGTGCTTAAGTTTGAACGCCCCGCTGTACTTATGCGCAAAGGCAAACCAGCATATTTTTATGCCCCAAATACTTGTAACTTTTTGGGAACAGGCAAACCAGGAATCTTTGTGTTTAAGAATAATGCCAATGGCGAATAAGATAAATGTATCCAAATTCGCCAATGGAGTTTATTTTATCAATATCAAAACCGGCAATGGAATTTCGAAAATGAAATTTATCAAGAGTTAGTGAATTCAATTTTTACAGATTAATATACGATTGTTACCAGCAAGCCAACAAAAAAAAGACAGCGCAGAACTCTATAACGAGATTTTGAAAATAAAATAGTACTTTTGTTGTAAAAAAAACAACAAAGCAATGCTTGCATTTCTATCTATAACTGGAATTTTACTTTCAGTCCTATTACTTTTTTTTAATGCTAGAAAGAATCCAACGACTATCTATTTGGCATTATTCTTTTTTGCAATCAGCATATACTGTTTTCTTCAATATGTGCTGTTGTATTCAAAATCGGAAGTATTGGTGAGCATTTTCTTTTTTAATACTACATTTCTCACCTATCTTATTGGTCCTACTTTATATTTGTATACCCGAAGCATATTAACCGATAATTCAAGACTAAAAAAAAGTGATTATTTGCATTTTATCCCTGCCCTTGTTTTCTTAATAGCCTCTCTACCCCATTTATTTTTAACTTGGTCGTATAAAATGGAAATTGCTGCCAAAATTGTAGACAATAGCCAGTTTATGATAATCTATAATTCCTACAGCTTTCATGGGTTAATATCAGGCCTTGTTGTTTTTTTAAGCAGACCCATTCTTGCTTTCGGTTATTTAGTTTGGTCGGTAATCCTTTTTGTAAAGTTCTATAAATTCCGTAACCAATCAAGGGTACTTTCTCACCAACTATTTATTTTCAAATGGCTTATTGTTTTATTTTCGTTTTTTTCTATTTTGATAATTAGCCATGCCGTGCAGATTATTCAATCTTATGCAATTCAAAATGTAATTGTATTTTATATCACAAGTATATTGCAATTCATATCGGGTATTGGATTGATTGGATTGCTAATTTCACCTTTCTTTTTCCCCGCAATTTTGTACGGATTGCCCCAAATTCCCATACCTGCATTAATGAAAACAGTAGCTGAAAAAGAACCGACACCGACATCAACAGAAGCTAAAAGTCAACCTTACGAATTTGAAAAAGATTATCTGCTACTTATTAAACAGAAAGTGGAAGTGTGCATGTCGGAGCTTCAGCCTTATCTTCAACCCGATTGCAATCTGGCTTATTTTGCCAAACTAGTAAAACTTCCTGCACATCATCTCGCCTATTATTTTAGGGAAGAAAAGAAACAAGCTTTTAACGATTATAGAAACGAATGGCGCGTAAACCATGCCAAAAAATTGATAGAAGATGGTAAAACAGTTGAGCTAACATTAGAAGCAATTGGTTTATTGTCGGGTTTTTCAACACGTAATACCTTTTTTATAGCTTTCAAAAAAGTGGAAGATATTTCGCCAAGTGCTTATGTTGCTCGATTAACTAAATAAAAAACCCTCACTTAAAAACTTTGTATTATATTTCAAAATAGATACATCAATCATATCTTATTTTGGCAAATATCCCTCTTTTCATCTTAATTTTGCGCGCTATTTCAAAATTTAGCGAACCACGCAAAAAATATAAAAGATGAAAACATTACTCAAAAAAACGCTCACATTCATCGTTGCTCTGATTTTTACAAGCAACTTAATGGCTAAAACTATTTACGTAAATGCTTCAGCTACTGGCAGTAACAACGGAACAAGCTGGGCAAATGCCTATACATCGCCTCAATCTGCACTGAATGCCGCAGTTGATGCAGACCAGATTTGGATAGCAAAAGGAATATACAAGCCAAGTTCTGCAAATGATTTGACAGATTCGCCCCGCTATTATCATTTCAAATTTCCTTGGACACAAATAAAACTTTACGGTGGTTTTGCTGGAACTGAAACAGCCATTAATCAACGTTTAAACTCCGGTTTTGGCGAAGCCAATGAAACAGTTTTTAGTGGAGATATTGGCGTGCAAGGTGATTATTCCGATAATTGTTACCATGTGGTTAGAATGTATTCTGTCTATTTTCCCACTACAGTGGATGGTGTAACCATTAAAGACGGAAATGCAAATGGAAGTGGCGAATATGCTTATGGCGGAGGTTTGTATTGTCAGATTACTTCGGCTACGTTCAACAATGTAACATTTAATCAAAACAAAGCAATTCGAGGTGGAGGGGCTTATCTTTCAGGAAAATACAATAGTACTGCCTCTCCATTTTTTCGCAATTGTAATTTTACCAATAATGCTGTAACCGATTTGGGCGGAGGTTTATATAGCGTGAGCTGTGACCCTATTTTTGAAAATTGTAAATTAACAAATAATACGGCAACTCTTACATCGGGCACTACAACTACTGGTAGAGGTGGTGGGTTTTATTTCGAAACATCGAAGCCTATGCTTTACGGAGTGTTAATTGCCAACAATGCTGCTGGTGAGTATGGTGGTGGAATTTACTGCAAGCAGGGCACAATTGGTATAAATTATTCTACCGTCGTAAAAAATAGTGGCGGAGGAATTTATGTAAATAGCTTTACCTATAATCCGGGCACAGGTGGTTATGATTTGGACCCCACCCCAACCGTGCTAACTATTAACAGTAGTATTTTATGGTATAATGTTGGGTCGCAATTACAATATGGAGTTGTAACCCTTCGAAATACATGTTATAGCAACAGTACCGGCGATTTTGTTCCTAAAACGCTAAGCTCTTCTGTCAATTGCATCAATACAAATCCGAAATTTGCCAATTTGGATGGAGGAGACTATCGAATCAGCGGACATTCACCATGTGTAAATACAGGGGATAATAGCTTCACAGGTATTAACTATGATTTAGGTGGAGGTCTTGTGATTTCAAGCACGCTAACTACCGACTTAAGAGGCAATACACGAATCCAAAACACTACTATTGATATGGGTGCTTATGAGTGGACAACTGGTACCGACCCGTTTTCGCTTATTTTTGTAAAGCCTGATGCTTCAGGAAAAAACAACGGCGCAAGCTGGGCAAACGCCTATACATCTTTTCAATCGGCACTCGACGAAGCATTAAGTGGCGATGTGATTTGGGTGGCAAAAGGAACTTATTTCCCCACTTCGACTTATGATATTGCTTCGCCTACCAATAGGCACAAACATTTCAGACTTAAAAATGATGTGGCAATTTACGGAGGCTTTGCCGGAAACGAAACTGCAACAAGTCAGCGAACCAATTACGCCATTGGTAATGCAAACGAAACCCGACTGAGTGGCGATTTGGGAACTGTGGGCAACAACTCTGATAATTGTTATCACATTTTCTATCATCCCGTAGGTCTTAGTTTGACAAATACTGCAATTTTAGATGGTTTTACTATTTATTCGGGAAATGCCGATGGTAGTACAGAGCATAGTTTTGGTGGTGGTATCTATAATAACGGAAGCTCACCTGTGTTGAATAATATATCGTTTTTATCCAACAACGCCACCAATGGGGGTGCAATTTACAACAATGCCTCCTCGCCAACATTAACCAACGCGAATTTTACTTCAAACTCGGCAAGCAGTGGAGGCGGTGCAATGTATAACAATGCAGCATCAGCTCCCTCTATTACGCGGGCAATTTTTAATTTAAACACTGCAATTAACGGTGGTGCAATTAAGAATTTAACATCTTCGCTTATAATAGTGAACGCGCTGTTTACATCCAATAGTGCTCCCGGAGGTGGCGGCGGGGCAGTGGGGAACTCTGGTTTATCAAACTGCACATTTACAAATGTTACATTTACAAAAAACAGTGCTATGTTTGGAGGTGCCATAATTAACACCGGAACAACTTCGGTTAATAATTGCATATTATGGAACAATAGTGCTACCAGCATTGCTTCATCGGGTAACCAAATAAACAATGCTTCGGGTACAATCACGCTCAATCACTCCTGTTACTCCAACGGAAATAAAGATGTGTTCAATGAAGATGTGTTCAATGCCACTAACAACAACGTTACTGTCTATCCCTCTTTTATTAACGATGCCAATAATGATTTCAGATTAGCAGGCAATTCGGTGTGCGTAAATGGCGGAAGCAACTCATACAATTCTACCAGCCATGATTTACGAGGATATACACGCATACAGAATACCACCGTCGATATGGGTGCTTACGAATGGACATCGGGTACAGACCCTGCAAATAGAATTATTTGTGTAAATGCAGCACAAACCAACGATGTAGGCAACGGTGTGGGCTGGGTTAATGCAAAAAAAACTTTATCGGCAGCGCTGAATATTGCACCTCGCAGTGGCGACCAAATTTGGGTGGCAAAAGGTACATATATTCCTACATCGGCATACGACCTTACAAATAGTTCACGCTTCTACCATTTCCGAATGATGGAAGGGGTTTCTATTTATGGAGGTTTTAATGGAAATGAAAGTGCAATAAGCCAAAGAACAAGTTTTGGAAACGGCGAAACAAACGAAACAATACTTAGTGGCGATAGAGGAACCGTGGGTAGCAACACCGATAATTGTTACCATGTATTTTATCACCCAGCCACATTGAACTTAACCAATGCCACTGTTTTAGACGGTTTTACAATTAAAGATGGTAAAGCAGATGGAACATCGCCACATAATCAGGGTGCTGCAATGCTAAACGACAATGCCTCACCAACTATCACAAATGTGGTGTTTACATCAAACGCTGCAAGCCTTAATGGTGGTGCCGTATATAATTCTTTGTCGAACCCGATATTTGCAAATGTAATTTTTAAATCAAATTCCGCTGCAAATGGAGCTGCAATAGCTAACAATGCTTCAAATGTAAGTATGACAAATGGGTTGTATTTTTCAAATTCAGCCACTGGAAATGGCGGTGTACTTTATAATTACAACAACTCAAACGCTACTTTGACAAATGCTACCTTGACATCAAATTCAGCAACAAGCGGTGGTGGAATATATAACGATAACGCTTCGGTCAATATTCAGAACACTATTCTTTGGGGCAATACGGGAACAAGCGGAAAACAGTTATATAATAATTTATCAGCAGCAACATTCAGTTACTCATGTTATGCCAATGCCACGGGAGATGTTTTCAATAACGGAACACTAACCGCAACTACTCAGAATTTGACTACCGACCCCTTGTTTATAAATTCTTCGACAGCAAACTTCGCACTTTATCGCAATTCATCGTGTGTCAATTCGGGCAATAATGCTTTTAACGAAACAACTGCCGATATTCGCAAATATGTTCGCACTCAGCAAACCACAATAGACAGAGGTGCTTATGAATGGACTTCGGGTGTAGACCCAAACAGCTCAAACCCTCAGATTTATGTTAATGTAAATGCAACAGGAATAAATAACGGCAATACTTGGGCAGATGCCTATACTTCGTTGGAAACAGCCATGAATGCAAGCTTAAGCGGGAATCAAATTTGGGTAGCCAAAGGAACGTATAAACCAAGCAATGCATACAACTTGGCAAATAATCCGAAAAATTATCATTTCAAAATGAAAGATGGTGTGGCAGTGTATGGCGGTTTTGCAGGAACAGAAACAAATATAAACCAACGAATTAACTTTGGGTATGGTGAAGCAAGCGAAACTATTTTAAGTGCCGATTATAATAACAATGACGTGATAAGCGGACTGGGAGCTACCTTAACATTTGCGGGAAACACTGAAAATAGCAACTTTGTATTTTATAATTCTAATGCATTAACCAACAGTGCCATTTTAGACGGATTTACCATTAAAGGTGCCAATGCTGTACAGTATGGCGGTGGAATGTACAATATTAACTCCTCCCCAATTCTGAGAAACCTGACATTTTATGGAAATTCCACAGCCGGAACTGGTGGTGGAATGTGTAATATGAGCTCTTCGCCAACCAGCACAAATGTGAGTTTCTTATCAAATTATGCCGCTGTGGATGGTGGAGGAATGTACAATCAGTCTTCGTCTCCCACCATTTCGAATGTTACATTTACATCAAACAGAACAGCAAATAATGGAGGAGCAATGAGTAATGTTGCATCATCGCCAATTATCGACAAAGCAACCTTTACTTCGAATTATGCCAATTTAACGGGAGGTGGTATTTATTGCGAAGCATCGCCTTCAACAGTTAGCAATGCAACATTTATTTCAAATATGGCTGGCGATGGTGGTGCAGTAGCAGCGTATTCAGATGAACCAGTAGCATTGTCATTTACTAATGTTAAGTTTTGTTCGAACAGTGCCGAAGGTACATTTGGTGGAGGTGGTGCAATTTCAAATATAATTGGTTCAACTATAACCTTCACAAATTCAACATTTGCAGCCAATTCAGCCAAAAATGGAGGAGCATTATATGCTTCGGGCAGCATCAATAATTTTAAAAATTGTATACTATGGGGCAACACGGCTTCCACAAACGGGAATCAAATTCAGAGTCAATACACAACGGTTGCGCTCAATCACTCCTGTTATTCAAATCAAACGAACGATATTTCGGGAATACTAAATGCAGTTAGTTGCATAAATTCCGACCCTAAGTTTGTAAACATTTCAGGCAATGATATCCGATTGTTTGGTAATTCGCCAGCCGTGAACACTGGTTTGAATAGCTATAATGTACAAGGTTTTGACATCAGGGGTAATACCCGTATTCAAAACACAACTATCGATATGGGAGCGTATGAATGGACAAGTGGCACAGACCCAGCTAACAATTTGGCAACAGGAATTGAAAATAATGCAATTCAGTCAGGAATGTTGGTTTACCCCAACCCAAGCAATGGACTAGTGAATTTTCGTTTTACACCCGAAAATGGAGATAAAACAACGATTGATATTTTTTCCATTACAGGCGAATTGATGTATCGTGTTTTTGAAGGAACTGTTGAACAAGGAACAGAACAAACCATTCAATTTACAAAACCACTTGCAGAAGGGTTGTACATTTATAAAATGACCAACGGAAATCAAATAAAAACTGGTAGGTTAATCAGAATGGTAGGGAATAACTAAAAAGGGCGCACCCATTTTAGAGCAGAAAAACAGCGGGAAGGGGTTGATTCCTTTCAAACTCTTCCCGCAGTTTTGAGCCAAAGGTTCGGAGCAACGCAATGTGTTGCAGCTTTATTCAGCAATATATTGGGGTAACTCAAATTATTCCCGCAGTTTAGCGACAAGAGATTGGGCGAGCCCAAAGCCTTCCCGCATAAGTGCGACAGGACTTTGGGACAATACAAAGTACTGAATTGGTTTTACGACAATATTTTTCAATTATATTTTTAAAACAAGTAACAAAATTATTAATTTTTAAAAAAGGGTTTCTATGAAGAAAATTAATCAAGTGGATTTTTCGCACTTTAAAAACAATGAACACGGTCAGTTTCATACCGTTGTGAAAAGTGAACTTATTGCAGAAACGCCGGAGAAATTGGGCGTAATCAAATTTTTCCCAGCGTATGCAGTGGCAGTGGCAGCCGAATTGGCAGCTATTGAAGTGGAACAAGGTAGTCAACACACCAAAACCATTGAGGATTCGGATTTGTACCGTGACCAGCTCTATCGTTCATTTGTATTGAATAACAAAGCTTGTTTATTGAGTTTTGAACCTGAAATACAAAATGCAGCCAACCGCATTCAACGCATTATTGACCAAGTGGGCGATATGCGCAAACAGGCTTATAACCTCGAAAGTGAATCGTTGACAAGCTTTACAAATCAGCTTATGAATAATTATGCTGCTGAAATAGCACTGTGTAATGCAACAGTTTTGCTTCAAAAATTGGACGAAGCTAATAAATCATTTATTGCAGACTTTGGAACACGTTCAACCGAAGTTTCAACCCGCATAAGTGGCGATGTACGAGCAGCAAGAGTTGTTGTTGATGAGATTTTCAAAAATATCTGCAATGTAACAAATGCCATGGTTTTATTGAATGGTGATGCCGACTACAGTATGTTTATCGATAAAGTAAATTATCAAATCGATTACTACAAAAACACAATCAAAATCCGTCGTAGTCCTGCAAAACCTAAAACTGACAGTACGAATACACCTGCTTAAAAATAGAAAATCTTTCTGTCCGACCCTGTGATATTTTATTGCAGGGTTGGTTTGTTATAAATAGATTCAGAAAACTAATCGCCCATAAAGCAAAAAAAGCCACAGCAAGTTAGAGTTTGTTTTTAAACGTCTTGCAGTGGCTTTTATAGCTTATTGATAATAGGCGGAGCGGTCACCGTATATTTCATTTCCTGAATAAAATCTCCAACCGAAAGAATACGTTTACTATTGGCTTTATTGAAAAGTAACTGTTAAAGGTCTTTCATTTTATTGTTCAAAATATTCATTCTATTTCTATTATGCAGTAAATATAGTGCATTTCAGAAACAAAATATATTTACAATTCTTTTAAATTGATTTCTGCAAAATGGTTCATTTTCGATTATTCATGTTTCAATCAGAATAAATTAGGGAAAGCATTCAAAGTATTTTTGTAACTTCGCAAATTGAAAATCAAATAGCAAAATTTATTAAAGAATGAATTCTAAAAAACCATTATCAAAACATTTTTTTCTATCAGCTATTATAGCTGCTTTTTTCATTGGAAATGTGCAGGCACAACAGTCAGCTTTTTTAAATAATCCATATAAATTTCTTGAAGATATATCCGTTTTTGAGATAAATCAACAAGAAGGACACACGGTTTGTGTGGCCAAAAACGGTGATAATGCACTTTCGCTCAACGGGAAATGGAAATTCTACCTCGCCAACACGCCCGAAGGAACGCCGAAAACATTCTTTAAACCCAATTTCGACGATAAGAAATGGTCGGACATCACGGTACCTTCCAACTGGGAAATGCAGGGTTTTGGCGACCCGCTTTTCAGGAATGTAGCGCAACCATTTCACACCAATCCACCTTTTGTACCCCGCGAATACAACCCCACCGGCTCATACCGTCGTAGTTTTACCCTACCTACAAACTGGAAAGGAAAACGTATCTATTTACGTATGGAAAAAACCGCTTCGGCATCTTTCGTTTGGGTAAACGGACAAGAAGTGGGCTACAACGAAGGGGCACAAGAGCCTGCTGAGTATGATGTTACACCGTTTTTGAAAGCGGGGAAAAATACAATTGCCGTAAATGTGTACAAATATTCCGACGGCGTTTACCTGGAAGCTCAGGATTACTGGCGCATGGCAGGTATTTTCGACGATGTTTGGTTGTACGCAAAACCAGAAGTGCATCTGTTCGACTGGCATGCCACTACCGATTTGGACGAAAAGTACCAAAACGCAAAATTGAACATTCAATTCACGCTAAACAATCAATCAAAAACCAACCAATCGGGCTACAAAGTACGCACTTCGTTGTTGGATGCCAATAATAAATTGGTGCAGACTTTTACAATAGAAACTGTTCAAATTTCTTCTGGTAATAAGCAGCAAATCAACGCATCAGCATTGGTTCAAAATCCAAAAAAATGGACAGCCGAAACACCCAATCTCTATCATGTAACCATGGAGCTTATCAATGCCAATGGAAAAACGGAAGAGATGATTGCCGGACGCATTGGTTTTAAGGAAACTGAAATTCGCCATCAGGTTTTCTACCTGAACGGAAAACCCATTAAGCTGAACGCTATCAACTCGCACATGCAACATCCAGATTTGGGACATACCATGGACGAAGCCACCATTCGAAAAGATTTTGAAATACTGAAACAATTCAATATCAACTGTGTACGCACTTGTCATTATCCACCGGTGGCAAAATACCTGGAAATAGCCGACGAGTACGGCATGTACATTGTGGACGAAACAGGCGACGAGGCACACGCCACCGAATACTTGTGCGACAAAGCTGAATGGGAACCGATGTACCGTGAGCGTGTTCGCCGAATGGTACTGCGCGACCGCAACCATGCCAGCATTTTATTCTGGAGTGCCGGCAACGAAAGCGGCGAAGGAAAAAACATTTGTGCCGTGATTGACGAAGGTCGAAAATACGACAATACCCGCAACTGGATGTATGGCGGAAATGCATTTGCACATACTTGCGAAGAAATAATTGGGCCTCGCTACCCAACGCCGTTTGAGCTTAAAACACAGGTGGGCATGGTACCTGAAAGCGTGGATGCACGACCTTCGTTTATGGACGAATACCTATCTGTGGCCGGAAATGCAGGTGGCGGACTGGACGAATACTGGGATGTAATTTACCAATATCCGCGCATTATGGGTGGTGCAATTTGGGATTTTGTGAGTCCCGGACTGCGCGAACCAATACGCAAACTGACTGATGCATCGAAAAATAACGTAGCGTCGCACATTATGGGACGCGCTAAATTGGTTGCAGGTCATGAAGGCAAAGGCATTGACCTGAACGGACACGACCAATGGGTGGAGCTTTATCAGGATAAGAACACCGAAATTTCGGGCAACGAGCTGACCATTTCGATGTGGGTTTTTCCTCGCGATTTGATGAGTCGTGGCGGTACTTTGCTAACCAAAGGAAATTATCAGTTTGGCTTGCAGCAAATTGGTGGAGAATCGCTCGATTTTTATATTTACACTTCTAAAAAAGAATCTGTACGAGCCACTTTGCCCAAAAATTGGTTGCAAAACTGGCATCAGGTAACTGCCATTTACAATGGCAAAAGTATTGAACTGTATATAGATGGAGAAAAACTGGCCGAAAAACCGTTGACCGGAAATATCCGAAATTTCCCTTTCCCTATTTGCATTGGTAAAAATGCCGAAACACACGGACAACATTTGTCTAGCTATTTGTGCGATGCTATAATCGACCAGGTTTGCATTTTTCCAAAAGCAATAGCTATCAATGAATTAAAAACAATATCACCGGAACTGAAACAGCAAGCTGCACTTTGTCTGGATTTTGAACAAGAACAAAACGAAGGCGATTTTTTTAGTTATGGAATTGGCGCACGAACTTACGGAAGCATTTGGCCCGACCGCCGCGTAGAGCCCGAAATGTGGCAAATAAAGAAATCGGCACAACCCATTTCGGTACAATGGAAAAATGCTGCCAACATGGAAATTGAAGTCCAAAACCGCCATTTTTTCAGTAATACAACCGCTTACGATGCTCAGTGGAATTTGGAGGAAAATGGCACAACCATTGCTTCGGGTAAATTCGAGGTGGATGTTGCGCCCGAAGCTAAGAAAACCGTGCAACTGCCCATTACAAAACCAACACTCAAAGCTGGTGCAAGCTATTTATTGACAGTAAGTTTTCATCTGAAAACAGCCACTCAATGGGCACCGAAAGGTTTTGAATTAACTTGGAATCAGTTGGAAATGCCGTGGATTGTTCCCGCAGAAGTAGCAAAGGCTATAAATAATACAGACTCGCTAAAAACTACGGACACAGAGCAACAACTCATTGTTTCGGGCAAAAATTTCGATTACACTTTTACCAAAGCAGATGGCAAATTGCAATCGATGAAATTTATGGGCAAAGAACTGCTGAAGCAAGCCCCGCAGCTGAATGTTTGGCGTGCACCATTGGCCAACGAACAGGACGACTGGACTTACTATTATGTAAATGTTTACCCTAAAACCGAAGGTTACGGACTAAGTGTTGCCACGGCATGGTATTCTATTGGACTGGATAAAATGAAATATAAAAACGAATCGTTCAAAGTTGAAAAATCAGGTAAAAACATCATTATAACCGTTCGTGAAGCGGCGCTGCTGGGCAATCAGGACAATGCCGGATTTGAAAACGAAATGATATACAGCATTGCCCCCGACGGCGAAATAACGCTGAGCCACAGCATTAACCCCAACGGGAAAATGCCGATGACATTGCCGCGCATAGGTACAAAATGGGTGTTCGACAGTCAACTGCAACAAGTAGAATGGTTCGGTCGCGGGCCACAGGAAAACTACCCCGATCGCAAAACCGGATACCGCATTGGTCGCTACAAAACAACGGTGGACGAGATGTTTATGCCTTACCTGCTCCCACAAGATTGCGGATTGCGCACCGACAACAAATGGGTAACACTTGCAGACAAAGATGGCATTGGCATAGAGTTTGCTGCCGATAAACCTTTCAATTTCAACAGCTATAACTACAGCACAGAAAATTTATCGAAAGCAAAATACACCTATCAATTGCAAAAATCGGATGGTGTAACATTCAATTTCGATTACCAAACAACTGGTGTGGGATGTACGGCCATTGGAGTATTGAACAAATATCAAACACAAGCTGTAGCAACAGAATTTGTAAGTCGCATAAAACCTGTTTTGTTGATAAGTAAATAAAATACAAAAAGCATTTAGTGGCACCTTTATTACAAATCGATTATTTCTACTTTAGCAAATTAAAGAGTAAACCACAATAGACACAATAGTTTAATAATTTTTGCATCATCAGTAGTCAAAATCCCTTGAAATACCGAATGGTATTTGTCTATTGTGTTTTTAACTTTATCTTTTCTTTCTATTCTATTGTTTCTATTGTGGTTAATTATTTGCTCAGTTATATTTTGGTAAAGTAGAATTATAAACTATTAAAAAACACAAATACCCATGAACACAAAATTACTTGTTTTTATTCTCTTGCAATTATTTGTATTAGAGGCATTTTCACAAAACACCTTGCCATCTTGTGTAATTACTGCACCACACAGCAATGCCTATTTTATGCAAGGCTCGGATATTGTAATACGGGTTTATTCTACCGATATGGGTGGAACATATACGGGAGGAAATGTCATGAAAGTAGAGTTTTTCAGCAACGACCAAAAGTTAGGTGAAGCCACATCGGGGAAAACGAACACCTATACTTTTATATGGAAAAATGTTCCCAAAGGCAATTTCCGCATAACTGCAAAGGCAACCGATAATATAAATGCAATAACTACTTCAGCGGGAGTTTTAATTACTGTTGGCACCAATCAGGTCAATCCCATTGGTTTAAGTGCTGGAAAAGGAAAGTACTTGGCCAATTTAAACGGATTTAACCGAACCGATTTTTCAAGTTATTGGAATGGGGTTACTGCCGAAAATAGCTGTAAATGGGGCTCAGTGGAAGGAACACGCAATGTAATGAACTGGGCCAATTCTGACAAAGCATACATTTATGCAAAAGATAGCCATCAAGTCTTTCGTTACCATGTAATGGCTTGGGGTAGCCAATATCCGTCGTGGATAACAACCTTAACACCTGCAGATTTTAAAATGGAAATGGAGCAATACATGGCGGCTGTTGCAGCGCGCTATCCATACATCGATCAATTGGAGGTATTGAACGAAAACATGAATACTGTTACTTGGAACAAAGGGGAGCATGCAGCAGGAACTCCTTATTTTAGAGATGGATTGGGAGGAGCTGGAGTTACAGGCTACGATTGGGCCATCTGGTTGTTCGAAAAAGCACGCTTTTATTTTCCTAATTCAAAATTGGTTATCAACGACTTTGAACTTGAATCGAATAGTGCTGGATTAACACAGGCATTGGCATTGGTGAAAGTGCTGCGTGACAGGAATTTGATTGATGGTTTTGGAACACAAGCACATCACTTCAACATTGATGGAATTCCAGCTGCAAATTTACTAACAGCCCTCAATAATATGGCAAGATCTGGTGTTCCTATTTATGTAACCGAAATGGACATGAAAGGAAAAACGACAGCGTCGGAAGATACTCAGTTAACCAGCTATTCAACAATTTTTCCTGTTTATTGGGAACATCCAGCTGTAGCCGGCATTACGCTTTGGGGCTATGTAGAAGGTGCAACTTGGGCGGCAGGCACTGGACTGTTGAACAGCGATGGCACCGAACGAAAAGCAATGACATGGTTAAAATCATACATGAATAATCTACCAACTGTTGGCTATCCGTTTAGCAATTATTATTCTACCACTCCAATAACCACCGAAATAGCCAATGAATATAAAATTTATCAGAATAACATAATTGGCTCTATCACAATAGATGGACTACAAAATCCTAAAAACGTAACTGTGTATAATGTAAATGGACAGGTAGTATTACGGACATTGTGCAATGGAGTATTAGATGTTTCGGGTCTTAATTCTGGCATTTATTTATTGAAAATTGGTGCTGGAAAACCAATAAAGATAATAAAAGAGTAAACCGATGGTGCACCGCCTACCGAAAAATAGGATGTTTATTCCCAACCTTTCCAATTGACAAATTAGACAATTGTCAAAGTTAAAGCGTTCGAAAAAGGCAAGCAGCCGAGTGATGTATCCCAACTCGAAGTAGATGCTTATGACCCAAAATATACGGATTAAACTACGAATATTTTGAAGGAAAATGGAGTAGCACTTCAGATTTTGAGAACTTAAAACCATCAAAAAAAGGAGACACCAGTAAAATGGTTAATATGGTTTCAAGATTTTTAAAAACAATTTTAAAAACAAATGTTTACACATGAAAACTATAAAAAGGCACACAAATCTCGATTTAATAGCACTTCTATGTTTACTGAATTTTATAATTATTCCCAACAACATACATTCACAGAACAAAATTGCACCAAGTAGAACTCAAACACAAAGTTCAATCGATTCAAGTAGTATGCTATCTGAAGCAAACATGCCGCTTTTTTTTAAAAACCCACCACTTGTGTATAAGACCAGACCACTGTGGTTTTGGAATAACACAACCATTACAAGTACCGACATTATTGATCAAATGCAACAAAGCAAAGATAATAGCGGATATGGTGGGTTTGGCATATTACCTTTTGGCAAAAACTTAATGCCAAAATACTTAAGCAACGATTATTTCAACTTGTACGAAGTTGCAGTAAAAAAAGCACATGAATTGGGACTAAAACTCTGTATTTACGACGAATACGGATTTCCAAGTGGTAGTGGAGGAGGAATTAATGGCGATGGAATTAACCGTTTTATGAACAAACATCCGGATGCTACCATCAAACGACTTGACAAATGGGAGGAGCTGATTTCAGGACCTAAAAGTTACTCTAAAAGTGTGCCTTCGGGCACGCTTATGAGCATTGTTGCTATGGACACTTTATCAAAAACACGCGTTGATTTAACCAACAGTGTTCAAAATGGAAATCTGACATGGAATGTGCCTGCAGGTGTATGGAGAATAATGATATTTGTGTGTGTAAAAGATGGCGATCCTAATGTAGATTACCTTGACCCTGATGCAACAGATAAATTTATTGAAATGGTGCATCAAGTATACTACGATCGGTTTAAGGAGTTTTTCGGAACAACCATTAACGGTATTTTTTTCGATGAACCTACCATGTATCGCGCAGCAGGGCGTATTTGGACTCCAAAGTACAATGAAAAGTTTCAGGCTGCTTATGGCTTTAATCCAAGCGAATACTATCCTGCTCTGTGGTACGATATTGGCCCCGAAACGCAGGCAGCCAGAAATTTCCTTTTCGGATTCAGATCTGAATTATATGCCTGTGGTTTCATGAAACGCACACAGGATTGGTGTGATGCTCACGGAGGAATTAGTTCCACCGGACACCAGGATAATGAAGACAAAAAAAATCCGGTTAGTATTTCAGGCGACCTCATGAAGTGTCACAAATATCAAAACATTCCGGGAATTGACAAAATTAGTGGAGGTGCGAGCAGGCCTGCCGAAAAATACTATAAAATCATTAGCTCTTCGGCATATAATTGGGACAAATCACTGGTTATGTCTGAAACCTATGGCGATATGGGCAACATAAGTTGGAACGATATCTACGCTGTAGCTATGGAGCAGTATTCAAAAGGCATAAACATGCTAATTCCTCATGCAGTATGGTACAATACCGCGAATGTAACCTTTTTACCAGAACTGTCATATCGAAGTCCTATTTATTCGGCTCAATTACCTGAGTTCAACAAATTTTTAGGACGCCTGAATGTAATGCTTCAAAACGATGGGCGACATGTAGCAGATATTGGCGTACTTTATCCAATCAGCACTTTGCAAGGCAGTCATTATCTTGATGGTCCGCTTGGCAATTATGCAGGAGGTGTAACTATGCCCGAAGACAATTATGCCGATTTGGGAGAAATGTTATCAACAGATGTCTGTCGTGATTTCACCTGGATACATCCCGATATTTTGGATGAACGCTGCACGCTTAACAATAATGCTCTGAAATTGAACAATACATTAAATCATGCGGAATTTAAAATAGTAGTAGTACCCGGACATAAAACAATTCGTTGGAGTAACCTGGCGAAAATTAAGCAATTATACGACCAAGGAGGAAAAGTTATTTTCACAGGTACACTTCCAACAAAGTCGGCTGAGTTTGGCCATGATCAGGATGTTACAAATACCATACAAGAGCTTTTTCCGGATGTGAGCAAAGGTGTCACCATAACTGCTTCGAGTCAATGGGCTGCTGGTGGATATGATCCTGATAGAGCGGGTGATGGTTTAAAAGATACACGCTGGAATGCTGCCGACAAATTGGGTGCAAATCAATGGTTAGAAGTTGATTTCGGACGTAATGTAAACTTCAATAAAACAATTGTTTCCGAATCATTTAATCGAACTACATCTTATAATATTCAGTATTGGAATGGTTCTGTATGGATTAATTGTGCAACTGGCAGTACACTTGGAGCCAATAAAGTTGATTCGTTCAACACTGTAAATGCAGCCAAAGTGCGTTTGTATATCAACTCAATTACCTCCCAAAGCGTATCAATCAATGAATTTGAAGTTCACTTAAACCAAGGTCCAAATTTGGTAACCGCATATTCTATTCATGATAAGCAAAACGTTGCAGGAGGTAGAGCAATATATATGACGCGTACACCTATAGTTGAAACACTGCGCAACGCACTTGACAGCATGTTAAAAACCTTTGATGTGAAAATTGAAAACAATGCCAAACTAAGATATATACATAAAGTAAAGGAGTCAATGGATATATTTTACTTTGCAAATACCTCAGCAATACCATTCGATGGATATGTAAGATTACGTGGTAACTTCACACCAAAGATTTGGGATCCACATACAGGAGAAATCACTGATGCAACATATGCTGTTGTTTCCGAAGGTGAAGAAAAAATTACAAGGGTGAAAATAACCCTTCCAGCCTACCGCTCTTGCTTTGTAGTGAGCCCAATTGATGGTTTATTGAACGACAATATTGCTTTAAAGGCTTCGAATAACACTTTTGAAGTATATCCCAACCCAATGAATCAATTTCTAACAATCAAATACAAAGAAAATTTGTATAAAAAACTTATCATAACTGATATAACAGACAAAACTGTTATGACATTTAATGTAACAGGTCAATCTTCGGATATGCAAATAGATGTAAGCAATTTAGCAAAAGGTATATATTGTGTAAACTTACTGGGAAGCAACAGCGCAAGCAGCAAATTGGTTATTCGTTGAAATTAACATAGAACAAAAAGAATAATTATTAGAGTTTATATTGATTAAATGATTATTGTACTCAAAAACAAAGAATTAAGATTCACCACTAAGATACTAAGTGCACTGACCCCGATAGCTATCGCGGGACACTAAGAATATTAGCTGAACAAAGAACACTAAGGAAAAACATAAATGTTTTTGTTTATATTGCAATTGTTTCTCTATAAAACATTTATGTTTTATACTTAGTGGTC